>JAJYVU010000001.1 GCA_021791875.1 Acidobacteriota bacterium
ATCCGCCATGGATGATTGGTTTCGCCGCAAAAGCTACCTGAAACCCGGCGACCGGCTCATCATCACCGAGGCAAAGTAGCTCATCCGCCGCCTCTCTGTGCCGGAGCCGCATCCAAACCAGAGTTGGACCGGAGCAGAAGCAAATGTTCAAGAGCAAATTCCTGGTGCTGGCTTTCGTGCTCTTTCTTGTCTGGGTGGGCGCATTTGTCGTCTTCCACGTCGCGGGATTTTTGCTTCGCCTGGTGCTGATCCTCGCGGTGATTCTCGTCATCGCGCACTTCCTGTCGAAGCGCAAAGCCGCCTGAGGCGCTTCCGTCGCCGCCGCAAAACCAAACGGGCCGATCAAAAAAGGGCCGGATCGCTCCGGCCCTTCGTTAGGTTTCTGTCGCTGGATTACTCGTCGTAGTGCAGCAGGCTGAACACATCCATATCCGGGAAGCGTTCGCGCCCCTTCAGGAAGTCCAGCTCCACGGCAAACGCCAGGCCGGCAATGTCGCCGCCCAGTTGCCGCACCAGCTTCACGGTTGCTTCCATGGTGCCGCCGGTCGCCAGCAGATCGTCGACCAGCACGATGCGCTGGCCGGCCTCGATGGCGTCCTCGTGAATCTCCAGCGTATCGCTGCCATATTCCAGATCGTAGGTCACGCGCACGGTCTGGGCGGGCAGCTTTTTCGGCTTGCGCACGGGCACAAAGCCCGCATTCAGCCGGTAGGCCAGCGCCGGACCAAAAATGAACCCGCGCGCCTCGATGCCCAGCACCAGGTCCACCTTGCGGTCGATGTAGTGCTCGGCCATCGCGTCAATCAGCTTGGCAAAGCCCTGCTTGTCTTTGAGCAGGGTCGTGATGTCGTAAAAGAGGATGCCGGGCTTGGGAAAGTCGGGCACTGTGCGCACCAGCGCTTTCAACGGCTCGCAGTTCACTGGATGGGGAGATTGCATGCTCTTGCTACCAGGCTCCTTCAATGTGGAATGATCCAAGATTTTCGCCTTCCTGCTCCTTCAGCTCGTGGATATGCACATCATCGACGCGGCTTCCTCGCGAACCCCGGCGCAGCGCCTCGGCCAGCAACTCCAGTTGCGCCTCTTCGCCCGCGGCCACCACTTCCACGTGACCGTCCTCCGTATTGCGTACCCAGCCGCGAAGACCCAGCGGCTCGGCCTCCCGATGCACAAACCAGCGGAAACCGACGCCCTGCACGCGCCCGATAACCAGAAAATGACGAACCATAATCTCTCGGCGCTCTTAGACTAACAGCGCCCCTCCGCAAAGAGAAACGGCGCAGCTCCCGCCGCGCCGTCGCCTCATTCCTAAAGTGAGCCTTACGCCCGGCTCAGGTAAGCGCCTTCTGCCGTGTCCACCCGAATGCGTTCGCCCTCGTTGATGAACGGAGGCACCTGCACCACCAGGCCCGTCTCCAGCTTCGCCGGCTTCGTCACGGAAGACGCCGTCGCCGACTTCAGACCCGGCTCCGTCTCCACCACCGTCAGCTCCACTGTCTGCGGCAGCTCAATGCCCACCGGCACGCCGTCAAAGAACGACACCGTAATCTGCAGGTTGGGCGTCAGGTACTCGACCGCATCGCCCAGCGTGTCGTGCTTCAGGTGCGTCTGCTCGTAGTTCTCGGTGTTCATAAAGTAGTAGTCGTCGCCGTCGTTGTAGAGAAACTCCATCGGCACTTCGTCCACCACCACGCGGTCAATCGGGTCAGGCGAGCGAAAGCGGTGTTCAAACATCGCGCCGGTGCGCAGGTTGCGCAGCTTGGCCTGGATAAAGGCGCGCAGGTTGCCGGGCGTCCGGTGCTCCACGCTGAAAACGGCATGCAGCTCGCCGTTGTGCTTGATGATCATGCCGGGGCGCATCTGTGTGGCGGGAATCGCCATAGAACTGACTCCTTACGTCTGTTTGACCTGGTTTGGCAGCGAAGGCCGCCTCGGAAAATGCCTGAATTCTCATTTTACCGCAGCCCGTCTCCGGGGCCGCCTTTCCGCGCCGGGGCCGCCTGGACGCAACTGCTCGTTTTCCAGCTACTTGTGCCCGAAGAGGTGCGCGAAGAAGTGCCCGATACTGCCGAAGAAGCCCCGGCGATGCGTCTTGTGCGTCCGCGCCCGCCGTGCAGGCTCGGGCGCCGCCGTCTTGCTGTCCGGCGCAATCGCAGTTGGGGTTTTGCCGACTGGCCGCATCACGGAGGATCTTTCCGTCGCTCCGTTGTACGTGATCGGCGCTTCCACCTCCGTTGCCACCTGCCCCACGGGAGCCACTGGGGTGGTTGGCGGCGGAGGCGGCGAAGCCAGTCCTTCGCTCTCGGCCAGCGGGAAGGGATTCTCCCGCGCGGCCTTGTTCTCCTTGCTGTTGCTGCGCCCCAGCCCCAGCCCGGCTTTGGCGATCTCCTTCGCGGGTGGCGGGCATCCGCACGGCTCCGGCTCGTTGTCCACCACCTGCCCCAGGTCGCCGTGCTCAAACAGCACCCTCTGGTCCGGCTGTACGCGATATGCCCCGCCATTGAACAGGCTCGAAACCGTCACATACGGCGCGTTTTTGCCCTGGTTGTCGATGCAGGTGTCGCCGTTTGCCGCCACGCGGAAACTCATGTTTGCCTTGCCCGGTCCGGAAATCAAAATCTGCAGATCCGGCGTCATCACCACATCGGAATATTTCCCCGGCTTGTCGTGCGCCTCAAAGGCGCCGTGGTCGAGCGCAACCATGATCGCGTCGTCGCCCGGCCGCGTGCCCGGGCCAAAACTCTTGTCCGCGGAAAGCTGAATCTTTGTCGACTGACAAACCTCGATATTGCCGCCCCGCGCCAGCTTGATTCGCGCCGTCTTATCCCCCGCCGTAATCGTTGCATTCGGTCCGATTGCCGCGCGGTTGTTCGTCACTTCGAGCGACCCCGAAATCGTCACCCCCGCCGTTGGCGCATAGGCAATCGGCTTCTGCTGCGCCTGCGCCCAAACCGGACACGACGTCAGCGCCGCGATCAGCGCACACACCCGCACAGGGTTCATCTCACGCGCTCTGCTGCTTGCGGTGCGATGACGGTTCACTGCGTTACAGCTCCAGAAAATTCCGAATCAGTTGCTTGCCGTCCGCCGTCAGCGCGCTTTCCGGGTGAAACTGCACGCCCTCCACGGGAAACTCCCGATGCCGCAGCCCCATGATGGTGCCGTCGGCCGTCCGCGCGGAAACCTCCAGCGTCTTCGGCAATCCCTTTTCCTGCACAATCAGCGAGTGGTAGCGCGTGCAGGTCATCGGCGTGGCAATGCCCGTGAAGATGGTTCTGCCGTCGTGCTCCACTTCGCTTGTTTTGCCGTGCATCAGCTTTTTCGCCCGCACCACCTTGCCGCCAAAGGCCGCGCCAATCGCCTGGTGCCCCAGGCAAACGCCCAGGATCGGCGCCTTGCCCGCAAACCGCTGAATCAACGGAATGCTGATGCCCGCCTCCTGCGGCGTGCACGGCCCGGGCGAAATCAGAATCCGCTCCGGCGACATCGCCTCGGCCTCTTCCACGGTGATCTGGTCGTTGCGGCGAATCTCCATCTCCGCACCCAGCTCCCCCATGTATTGGACCAGGTTGTAGGTAAACGAATCGTAGTTGTCGAGGACGAGGATCATACGGCTGGTCTTAGTGTAATGCGATGCAGGGAAGCAGTGGCTTTGCCAGGCACATCCAGTCTGTTCGATTTAACTCCAATCAAATATAATCAAAATGATGAAAAATCAATCCAATGCCAGGCGCAAACCGGAAACCCGTGTGCTGACGGCGCACGTGCCTGCTGAACTTGCCTTGAAGGTGGATCAGCTTGCCGAGCAACTCGAAAGGCCTCGCGGCTGGATCGTGAAGCAGGCCCTCATTGCCTGGATGGACGAGGAAGAACTCCGCCACCAGATGACGCTGGAGGGGTTGGCCGAAGCCGACGCAGGCCATGTCGTCCCTCATGAGGAAGTCGAAAAATGGATTCGCAGCCTTGGCACGAACAAGCCTCTGCCGCCTCCCATCGTATGAATATTCAATGGACCAGGCCGGCTCTCAAAGATGCGGCCCGGCTTTATGAATTCATTGCCTCGGACAATCCTGTCATCGCAGCCGGCATGCTCGAAGGCATTCGCGCAGGAACTGCACGCCTCAGTCAGTTCCCTCAAATGGGGGAGCGTCTGGAAAAATACGATCCTCGGCATGTCAGGCGAATCTTTATCGGTCCCTATGAAGTGCGATACGAAGTGAAGAATGATGCTGTGACGATCCTTCGCCTCTGGCATGCCCGCGAGCGGCGCTAAGGACTGCTCGCCGCCCCGTCCCCTTACCCCCGCGCCCGCTCGATCGCCCGCACCACGGCCTTCGCCTTGTTCACGCTCTCTTCGTATTCCTTTTCCGGAACCGAATCCGCCACGATCCCGCCGCCGGCCTGCAGGTAGCCCTTGCGGCCTTTCATCAGCAGCGTCCGAATCGCAATGCACGAGGTCAGATTGCCCGAGAAATCCGCATACAGCACGCAGCCTCCGTAAATCCCCCGCCGCGCCGGCTCCATCTCCTCGATAATTTCCATCGCGCGAATCTTCGGCGCGCCGCTCAGCGTTCCGGCCGGGAAGCACGACCGCAGCGCATCCACGGCATTCATGCCCTTGCGCAGCGTGCCGGTCACGTCGCTCACCAGGTGCATCACGTGCGAATAGCGCTCCACGCGCATCAGCTCGCCCAGCTTCACCGTGCCGTACTCGCTCACGCGGCCCACGTCGTTGCGGCCCAGGTCCACCAGCATCACGTGCTCGGCGCGTTCCTTTTCGTCGGCCAGCAACTCCTGCTCAATCGCCCGGTCCGTAGCCTCATCCGCGCCGCGCGGCCGCGTCCCGGCAATTGGCCGATACTCTACCTGCCCGTTTTGCACGCGCACCAGCAGCTCCGGCGAAGAGCCCACGATGTGCGCCGTCTCCAGCTTCCTGCTCCTGGCGTTTGCCGGCTGCAGGCTGCGCAAAAAGTACATGAACGGCGACGGATTCACGATCCGCAGCGCGCGGTAAATGGCAAACGGCTCCACGCCCGGCTCCACGTCAAAGCGCTGCGAAATCACGGCCTGAAAGATGTCCCCCGCCGCGATATATTCCTTGGTGCGCTCCACGGCCTTGAGGAAATCCTTCTTCCGTGTGCGGTATTCGATCTTCAGCTTGCCGCTTACGGTTTTCTTTTTCAGCTTCGGCAGCGGAGCCCGCAGCCGCTTCTCGAAGCGGTCCAGCCGCCGCAGCGCCTCGGCATAGGCCTCTTGCGGCTTCTGCTTCTTCAGGTCCGCCGTCACCATCAGCAGCATCTCTTTGCGAACGTGATCGAAGGCCAGCACCTCGTCAAAGAACATCAGGCAGGCGTCCGGCATCTCGAGCTCGTCCACGGCGAGCTCCGGCAGCCTTTCGATCTGCCGCACCACGTCGTAGCTGAAGTAGCCCACGGCTCCGGCGGTAAATGGCGGCAGTCCCTCCAGAACGGCGGGCGAGTGCCCGGCCAGCGCCTCCTTCAGCACCTCGAAGATATCTCCCTCGATCTGCTGTGTTGTTCCATCCTCTGTCATCGAAATGGAACGTCCGCGCGAAACAATGCGCCGGTACGGTCGCACGCCAATATAGGTATAGCGGCCGATTTTTTCGCCGCCTTCCACCGATTCGAGCAGGAAACACTCCGGCTCAGCCGCCGCCAGGCGCAAGAATGCGCCCACCGGCGTCTCCAGATCGGCGTCCAGCGTCCGATACAGAGGAATCAGGGTATGCTTGCGCGCCAGGCGCATGAAATCCGAACTGGAGGGCAACGACGTCGATGGCATAATTTGGCTGGAACGGCCCGCGCTGCGTCCTGCGGACGAGCCTGTTTCCCATCATGGTACAGGCCCACTCCGTACTTCTCAATGCGCTTCCCGCCGCTACTGACGCATCAGGTCCATCGGTTCCACGCGCAGCGCCAGCCGCAAGGGAATCAGGCTCGCCAGAATGACCGCCAACGCCGCAATGCCCGCCGCTTCTGCTGTGGTCGCCAGCGGAATCGCGCCGAACTCCCGCCAGATACTCCCGATAAACCGATCCAGAGCCACTGAAATCGCCAATCCCGAAAGCAATCCGCCGCACAGCATCAACATCGATACCCGCCCAATCAGAGCCGCAATGTGCCCATCTTGAGCGCCCAGTGCCCTCCGGATGCCCAGTTCGTGATACCGCGACATCACCCAATAACTCAGGCTTGCCGCCAGCCCTGTAAAGGCAAGCAGCGCCGTAAACAAGGACACAAGCGCAATCAACTCCGCCTCGGTCCTGTCTCCGGCAATCGAGTTCGCCGCTAGTCTGCTCCCGCTTTGCCTGTCCGTCAGTTGAATCGTGCCGCTCACGCCGCTCACCGCGCGCGTAATCAACCTCTGCCCCTCCGTTGCGTCCCCGCGCGCAGGCTGCAGCACCATCGTGAAGGTGCTACCCCACTCCATCCCGCGATACGGCTGCGAATAAGGCAGGTAAATCTGCGGCGCGGACGCATCGCTCAGCGCCGCCATCTTCACGTCTCCCACAATCGCCGCCACCTGCCTGTATTCCTTCTCGCCGTCAATCAATATCTGCGAGCCGCAGTGCAGCGGCGCCGCGCCCGGTCTCCGCGCCAGCGACTCGTCAATCACCACCCTCGGGCTCGTCGCATCCACGCCGTCGCACTTCAAAATCGGAATCCCCATCGCCTCAAAATAGTCGCCGCTATACGAGCTCTCATGCACCATCCCCGCTCCGTTCACATACAGATAGGCATCCTCCTCATCCGGCGCAAGCGGCACACGTGAGGTAAAGCCCACCGCCCTCACTTCCTCATTCCCCTGCAGTGCCGCCAGTATCTCCGTCCGTACATTCTGCGGCTGCAGATTTCCCTTTGCATTCACCGGCAGCGCTAGGGTCGCTATCGCCGTGTGCTTCGCGGTAAATCCCGTGTCCGCCCGTGCTAGCGTCAGGTAGTGGTGCCCCGCGGCCAGTGCAATCTCCAGCAGCGCAACCGTAATGCCAATCTGCGCAAGCAGCAGAACCGTGCGTGCGTAGCCATGCCGCATCGGCGTTCCTGATTGCTGCAGGTCCTTCAGGGAATCCACCGGATGGCAGCGCCGAATCTCCCAGCTCACCGCCACTACCATCAGCCCCACGCACGCAAGGCAGGCCGCAAAGGCGCTCAATGCGTTTCCCGCGCCAATCTTCGCCCCCAGCAGCGACGGCGCAATCGCTCCATACCGGTTCTCGATAAAGCTCAATCCCAGCCTCGCCAGGAGCAGCCCGCCCACCGTCGCCATAGCCGCCTGCAGCAGAATCCCCCGCGCATACCGCGCCAGAATCCGCACCCGGCTCGAGCCCAGCGCCAGCCGGATCGCAAGCTCCTTGCGCCGCCCCAGCAGGCGCGCCAGCCCAAGGCAGCTCACGCTCACGCAGGTCATCATCAGCAGCAGATACGCAATCCCTTCAATCAGCAGCATCCGCGACCGGCTGCTCTGTCCTACTGCGCGATCCATCGACTCCACGCGCACCGGCTCGCCAAAATTCAGGTGCAGTCGCGCCGAATACGCCTTCGCCACCTTCCGCTGCAGCAGCCGCAGTTGCCCCTGCGCCTGCTGCAAGGTTGCGCCGGCGGCCAGCCGCCCAATCATCGCCGAGCCAAAAAACCGCTTGCCCGCCCTGTGGTCCGTCCCCAGCGTCATCGCCAGTTTCTGTGCGTCATCGTGCACCCACACCTCTGTATTGCCAGGAAAACGAAAACTCCTCGGCGCAACCCCCACCACCATCGCCGGAACGCCGTTTACAACAATTCTGTCGCCAATCGCGCCCCTGCCGCCGTAGGCGCTTTTCCAGAAGCCGTAGCTCACCACCGCTTCCGTCTCGCCCTGCGCGGCGGCGTCTCCGCTCAGGCCGTCTCCGCGCATCGGGCGCACCCCAAATACCTTGAAGAAATCCCGCGTCACGCCACTGGCCGCGATCCTCTCGCCGCCATGCAGTCGCGCCGAGTGGAAATTCGCGCCTCCCGCGGAAAACAGCGCCAGGTACCGCAGCGCCCGGGCCTGACCCCACCACTCCACACGGTCATGGAACGGAACATCTCCAGCACCCAGAATCACGCACACCTTGCCCGGCCTCTCGATGTGCAGCGGATTCGCAATCACCGCGCGAAACAGGGAAGTGGCCAGAATCGCGCATCCCATCCCCAGGGACAAAATCGCAACTACAAATAGCGACGACACCATGCGGCTCTTGCTATTCGGGTTCCGAAACATAACGTATGCCGGCCTCATTCCTTCCCGTGTGCCAGTTCACCACTTGAGATCAGGCCATCCTCCTTGTTCTCATACCCGCAATCCATCCCGGCAAGCGCCTCCCATATCCATCTTTTTCTTCTTCGTCCCTTCATCTTTTCCTGATGCCGGGGAATTTATTTCTTGAATGGGACCAATTGTCCGATAGATACCTCATAGACGTGCAAGCTATATCCCATAGACGCAAAAGGGTTTTTTCAAGCTCGCGGCGGCAGATGGTCGAAGCGGTACCTGCCCCCTTGCCGACCTCGCATTGCGGGCCTATACTCGGTAGGTTTGGCCAGATCCACGCTGTGGTCCGAGGCGGGTGGGCTCTGGAGACGCGGCGCGCGCTGGACCGATGCGCAGACCGCGAGCGGAGGCGGAACAACGGTTCCCCGAAGCAGGAAATGGTCGGTCCGAAACGGAGAGTCATTCACATGGCGACGATCACACTCGAGCATGAAATCAATCCCTGGGAAGCCCAGGAGGCTCGATTCGACTTTGCGGCACGCAAGCTCAACCTGGACGAAGGTTTATGGCGTGTGCTGCGCTACCCCTCACGAGAAGTCATTGTTCACTTCCCCGTGGCGATGGACGACGGCCGCATTGAGATGTATACCGGCTTCCGCGTCCAGCACTCGTTTGCGCGCGGCCCGGCCAAGGGCGGCATTCGCTACTCCCCAGACGTGTCGCTCGATGAAATGCGCGCGCTCGCCAGCTGGATGACCTGGAAGTGCGCGGTGGTGAACATTCCCTTCGGCGGCGCCAAGGGCGGCGTCATCTGCGACCCCAAAAAGATGTCCATGGGCGAGCTGGAGCGCCTCACCCGCCGCTATACTTCGGAGCTCATCGAGTTCTTTGGCCCGGAAAAGGACGTGCCCGCGCCCGACGTCAACACCAATGAGCAGGTGATGGCGTGGATCATGGATACCTTCTCCATGCACATGCGCCAGACGGTCACCAGCGTCGTCACCGGCAAGCCCATCAACATCGGCGGCTCTCGCGGACGCAGGCAGGCGACCGGGCGCGGCGTCAGCGTGGTCTGCGATCAGGCGCTCAAGCATCTGGGCATGCAGCAGGACGGCTGTCGCGTCATCATCCAGGGCTTTGGCAATGTGGGCTCCAACGCGGCCCAGATCATGCGGCAGAAGGGCTACAAGATCATCGGCATCGCCGAGTACGATGGTGGTCTTTTCAATGCCGACGGCATCGACATTGAAGCCCTCCTTGAATACAAGGACCGTAACGGCTCCATCCTCAGCTTCCACGGCGCCGAGGCCGCTGACTCCGCCGAGCTCATCTGCTCGGAGTGCGACATCCTGATTCCGGCGGCGACGGAAAATGTCATCACCAGCCGCAACGCCGACCGCATCCAGGCAAAGATTGTCTGCGAGGGTGCAAACGGGCCAACGACGACCGTTGCCGATGAAATCCTCGGCGAAAAGAAGGTCTTCATCATCCCTGACATTCTTGCCAACGCCGGCGGCGTGACAGCCTCCTACTTCGAGTGGGTGCAGGATCGCCAGGGCTACTTCTGGCCGGAGGCGATGGTCAACGAGCGGCTCGATCTCATCCTCTCCGAGGCCTTCGACGACGTCGTCCGTTACTCTGAAGCCCACGGCGTCAACAACCGCATTGCGGCCTACATGCTGGCGATTGACCGCGTGGCCTTCACCATCAAGCAGCGCGGCATCTACGCCTGAAGCGGCGTGATGCGCACGGCGGAGTACTGGGAATTGCAGCATCGCACGGTGCAAAGGGGTGGCGTTTCCGTCACCCCTTACGCATTGCTTCCCGTACCGGTCATTAACGCGCCCACAGACGCACTTAGCTGCTTCGGGTTAGCATAGTCACAATCAGAATTCGATCGGGCTGTTTTGTGAATCTCCCTAACTCCATCACCTTGGGCCGTATCTTCTCCGTTCCGGTACTGCTCTGGATCCTCTCGCCTTATTTCCCGCACCTGGGCTGGCACGGCGGGCAGGAGGTGGTGGCGTCTCTGTTTTTCATTCTCATCTCCATCTCCGACGGAATCGACGGCTACCTTGCCCGCAGGCGCGGCCAGATCACCACCATGGGCATGCTGCTCGATCCCCTGGCCGACAAGCTCCTCATCACCGCCGCCTTCATCACCCTGGTCGAGTACGAACCCAATATCGTCAAACCCTGGATCGTCGTCATCATCGTCGGCCGCGAATTCCTCATCAACGGCTTGCGCTCCATTGCCTCCACCGAGGGATTTACCATCCAGGCCAGCGACCTCGGCAAGCTCAAGACCGTCATGCAGATCATCTCGGTCGTGGCCGTCATCCTTGCCCACGGCTGGTACCTGTGGCAGTTTGGCTGGTTCATCCTGCCTGTGCACCTGATCGCCTTCGTCAGCATTTACTGGATGGCCGCTATCTCCGTCATCTCCGCCACGGATTACTTCGTGGCTTTCTGGCGCCGTATCGACAAGGCCTCAAGCGGAAGCCGGGGCCGCGACAACGAGTTCGTCCTCAGCCGCAAAAAAGCCGCCCAGTCGCCCGCGAAACCTGCTTCCTAGACGCCCCGAAGTTCCTTTCATCCCGTAACAAATCCCTCTACCCGGCCTCGCGGGTTGCATTCACTCAATAATGTTTGACTGCTAACGCGCCTATAATGAAGTATGGCGACCGTCCAGCCAAACACGCCGGCCCAAACCCACGAGCCAGACCTGCTGGCGCGCAAGTTTGACGCGCTGCTGGAGACGGTGCGGGCCAATCGCCCCAGTGACGATCTGGACATCATCCGCCGTGCCTGGGCCTTCTGCCTCCAGCATCATGAAGGGCAGTTGCGTGCCTCCGGCGAACCCTTCGTGCTGCACCCCCTCGAGGTCGCCCTGGTTCTGGCGGAGATGAAGCTCGATGCGACCGCCATCGCCGCCGGCCTGCTCCACGACGCGGTCGAAGACACCCCCGTCACCACCGCTGAAATCGCCAGCCAGTTTGGCGAGCAGGTCGCCCACATCGTTGACGGCGTCACCAAGATCGACAAAATCCAGTTCGCCAACCGCGAAGACCGCCAGGCTGAGAACGTTCGCAAGATGCTGCTGGCCATGGTCAGCGATGTCCGCGTGGTCGTCATCAAACTGGCCGACCGCCTCCACAACATGCGCACCCTGGAACACCTGCCGCCCAACCGCCAGCAGGCTATCGCGCAGGAAACCCTCGACATTTACGCGCCGCTCGCGCACCGCCTCGGCATGGGCAAACTGCGCGGCGAGCTTGAAGATCTTGCCTTCCGCTATGTCGACCCTTACAGCTACAAGCAGTTGCAGGAGGCCGTCGAAGAGCGCCGATCCGAAGGCGAGCAGTTCCTCGCCGGCGTCGAATCGCTTCTTGTCGACAAGCTCAAGGAAAACAAGATTCAGGCGCGCGTCCAGTGGCGAATCAAGCGCATCTACAGCATCCACAACAAGTTGCAGAAGGCGCACTCCCGGCTCGACCAGCTCTACGACCTTCTGGCCCTCCGCGTCATCACCACCAGCGAGCAGGACTGCTACGCCGTGCTCGGCCTCATCCACTCCATCTGGCGGCCCGTGCCCGGGCGCATCAAGGACTTCATCGCCATGCCGCGGCCCAATATGTACCAGTCCCTGCACACCACCGTGATGGGCGAAGGCGGCCACCAGTTCGAGGTTCAGATCCGCACTGAGGAGATGCACCGCGTCGCCGAAGAAGGCATCGCCGCGCATTGGAAATACAAGGCAGGCGGCGTCATCAGCCCGCGCGACGAGCAGCGCCTCGCCTGGGTTCGCCAGCTTGTCGAGTGGCAGCGCGAAATGAAGGATTCGAGCGACTTCCTCTCCACCCTCAAGATCGATCTGTATCCGGAGGAGGTCTACACCTTCACGCCCAAGGGCAAAGTCGTCGTGCTGCCCAAGGATGCCAGTCCCCTCGACTTCGCCTATTCCATCCACACCGAGGTGGGCCACTCCTGCACCGGCGCGCGCGTCAACGGCCGCATCGTGCCGCTGCGCTCCAAGCTGCGCAACGGCGACATCGTCGAAGTCATCACCCAGAACGGCCATACCCCCAGCCGCGACTGGCTCAGCTTCGTCAAGAGCTCCCGCGCCCGTAACAAGATCAAGCACTGGCTCAACGAGCACCAGCGCGAACGCGCCATTGACATTGGCCACAAGCTGCTCGAGCGCGAAGCCCGCAAGTACAAGGTTTCGCTCGGCAAGTTTGATGACTCCGACTATGCCCGCGTCGCCAACGACTACAGCGTGGCCGCGCCCAACGACCTGTTCGCCGCCATCGGCTTCGGCAAATACTCGGCGCGGCAGGTGCTGCACCGCCTGTCGCCGGCGCTCGTGCAGCAGCAGCCGGCGGAAACCGAAACACCCACCATCAAGCCCAACGCGCAGGAGGCCTCGCGCCGTGCCTCCGGCGGCGACTCGCTGCAGGTCGAAGGGCAAAACGAGCTGCTTGTCTACCGCGCCCGCTGCTGCAACCCCATCCGCGGCGACGAGATCGTCGGCTACGTCACACGCGGCAAAGGTGTCGCCGTGCATGCCCGCAACTGCCCCAATGTGCAGAACCTGCTCTACGAGTCCGATCGCCGCATCGCCGTCGAGTGGGCGCACGCCGTTGAGTCAAAAGCCGGCCGCCAGAATACCTACCCCGTGCGCCTCACCGTCTACTGTGACGACCGCACCGGCATGCTCAAGGAAATGACGGCTCTGATCAGCGACGAAAACACCAACATCCGCACCGTCGACTCCCGCCAGGACCAGAACGGCGACGCCATTGTCGAATTCGTCGTCGAAGCCGAGGACGTAGCCCACCTCAACCGCCTCGTCCAGGGCCTGCGCCGGCTGCCCGGCGTCCGCGACGTCCAACGCTCCCAGCGGTTGTGAGCCGCAGGTCGTGAGCACCCTTTGCTGCTGTCAAAATAGATCAATCAAAGAGAATTGTCGTCCTGAGCGGAGGCGCTTCGGCGCCGCAGTCGAAGAATCCGCAGTTCCCTGCGTAAGTCCGACGCTAAAGCATTTTCGGAATAGATGTAGACCGGCGGTACCATGTACACTCCGCCATTCCAGAGAAGAATGGCGGCTCCGGTCCGCTGTCTGGAGACTACAGTATTTCCGAAAATGCTATACCCCGCCGCGGAGGCCACAAAATAAGAACGGCGCGAAGCATTCGCGCCGTTCCCGCTTTTACTGGCCGCTTCTTCCCCAGCCGTTTTACAGCTAACCGGCCGCTCTAATACTTAGGCACGGAAGGATCAATCTCCCCGGCCCAGGCAAGAATCCCGCCGGCCACATTCGCCACGTTCTTGAAGCCCTGCTGCTGCAGGAACTCCGCAGCTTTCTGGCTGCGCCCTCCGCTCTTGCAGTGGACGACGATCTCCTGCCCCGCCTGCCGCACCTCCTCCAGCTCGTTCACGCGGCCCGGCAGTTCTCCCACCGGAATCAGGTAGCCCTGCAGGTTCGCAATCTGGAACTCGTGCGGTTCGCGCACGTCCAGCAGGAAGAACTCCTCGCCCGCATCCATCTTGCGTTTCAGGTCCTGCACCGTCATCTGCGGAATCCCGTTCTGCACCGCGGCCGGCGGCGCCGGCGGCTGAATTCCGCAGAACTGCTGGTAGTCGATCAGCTCCGTCACCGTGGGATTCGTCCCGCAAACCGGGCACTCCGGGTTCTTGCGCAGCTTCAGCTCGCGGAACTTCATGTTCAGCGAATCCACCAGCAGCAGCCGGCCAACCAGAGGCTCACCCTTGCCCAGGATCAGCTTGATCACTTCCGTCGCTTGGATCACGCCGAGCAGCCCCGGCAGAATCCCGAGCACACCGCCCTCCGCGCACGAGGGCACCAGCCCCGGCGGCGGCGGCTCTGGATACAGGCACCGGTAGCACGGCCCATCCTCGGTGGCGAAGACGCTGGCCTGCCCCTCAAAGCGGAAGATCGACGCATACGAATTCGGCTTGCCCGTCAGCACGCAGGCGTCGTTCACCAGGTAGCGGGTAGGGAAGTTGTCCGTTCCGTCGGCCACAATGTCGTACTGCGAGATGATTTCCAGAGCATTTTTGCTGGTGAGCATCGTCTCGTGCTTCACGATGTTGAGCCTTGGGTTCAACGCCTGAAGCTTCTCCGCCGCAGAATCAATCTTCGGCCGGCCCACGTCCGGCGTCGAGTGGATGACCTGCCGCTGCAGGTTGCTCTCATCCACTACGTCAAAGTCCACCAGCCCCAGCGTGCCAATGCCGGCGGCGGCCAGGTACAGCGCCAGGGGCGCACCCAGCCCACCCGTGCCCACGCACAGCACCTTGGCGGCCTTCAGCTTCTGCTGGCCCTCCATGCCCACTTCCGGCAGGATCAGGTGGCGCGAGTACCGCGCGATGTCTTCATTCGTAAGTTGCGGCAGCGCCGCGGACGATTCAGTGATCGTGGCCATTCCAGTGCCTCGTGTGCTTTCTCTTGCTATGCTTCAGGGGAGCTTCGGCTTACAGCTATTTTAGGGGATTTCGCCGAAGCCAGTCAGCGGTGAGGGTCCGCTTCAGGTCGCTAGCCGCGACAACAACAGGCGCGTTCGCCTGGATGGCAAGGCTCGCCCGTGCGGTCAGCACCGCCGGCGATGGAAGGAATAATCGAGAGCGTATCCTGCTCCTGCACGGGGGTCTGTTCGCCCTGCGGAAGATAGCGGACATCCTCGTCGTTCAGGTAAACGTTGACGAACGATCGCAGCTTGCCGTCGCCCGTATACAGATGCTTCTGGAAGTCCGGGTACTTTGAGGTCAGCGCCGAGAGCGCCTCTTCAATCGTCCTGCCCGAAACCTCCACCGCATCCTGCTTCTCCGTATAAACGCGAAGCGGTGTCGGGATGAAGATTTTCATCGTTTCGGTTCCTTCTTGCGAATTCAGTTGTGTTGTTGCGTGCGTAGAACTAAATTGCTGCCTTGCTGGTTGCTAACCTGTTGACTAGCTGACCCGCTGGTTGGCTGTCTTCTATGCTATCGGCTCCGTGGCTTATGAACCAACCGGAGCCGCCTCGATCTCCGGGCCTAATCCCGGAATATTTTGCCCCGTCACCTCAATCGGCTCCGGTTCAAATTTTTTGGCTTCCTCGCTCAGCCCGGTCAGGCGGAACGAATTCGTCTGCCGTGCCGCGCCCTTTTCAATGGCCGTAATCACGTAGCTGCAGCCCAGCCAGTGCGCCTCGGCAAAATCGGTCGGCGACCACTGCGCCGGATGATCCGGATGCGAGTGGTAAAAGCCCACTATGTCCAGGCCTTTTTCGCGGCCCTGCCGCTGAATGCGGATCAGCTCCTGCGGCGCGATGTGATAGCGGTTATGCGCTGAATCCGTGCGCGTGTTGCCGGCGCGCACTACTTCCACCACTTCATTCACTGCTGCTTCGACACGGCCCAGCATCACTCCGCAGCACTCATGCGGATAGGTCTCTTCGCCGTGTTGGCGGATGGCTTCATAAACGGGATCGCTTACTTTCAGCATGGTTCCTCCCAGAAGCGTTCGCTCAGGTACTTGTCGGCCGAGTCGCAAAGAATGGTCACAATCACAGCCTCTTCGCCCCTGACGGCCAGTTCTTCGCCTACGCGCAGCGCCGCAGCCACGTTGGCCGCTGACGAAACGCCCACCAGCAGCCCTTCGCTGCGGGCCAGCCGCTTGGCCATGGCGTAGGCGGCTTCGGTTTCTATTTCGATGTTCCGGTCGGCGAGTTCGGCATCGTAAATGCCCGGAACAATCGCCGTCGGCATGTGCTTCAGCCCTTCCAGGCCGTTGAACGGCGAGTCCGGCTGCATCGAAATGCACTCGATCCCCGGCTTCAGCTCGCGCAGCCGCCGTGACGTGCCCATGAAGGTGCCGCTCGTGCCCAGCCCGGTGATGAAGTGGGTGACGCGCCCGGCGGTCTGCTCCCAGATTTCGTTTGCCGTGGTGCGGTAGTGAGCCCGCCAGTTGTTCTCGTTGTTGTACTGGTCGGCGTAATAATACTTTTCGGGCTCGTTCGCCGCCAGCTCGCGTGCCCTGCGGATCGCTCCATCCGAGCCGTCATTCGGATCCGTCCACACGATCTCCGCACCATATGCGGCCAGAATCCGCTTGCGTTCGAGCGATACGTTGGTCGGCATGCACAGCGTCACAGGGAAGCCCATCGCCGCGCCCAGCATGGCATAGGCGATGCCGGTGTTGCCGCTGGTGGCGTCCAGCAGATGCTTGCCCGGCGGCAGCAGCCCGCGCTGCCTCGCGTCCTGCACAATGGCCGATGCCGGTCGGTCTTTCACGGATCCGCCGGGGTTGGACCACTCCGCCTTGCCGAGAATATGGATCCCCGGGAGCTTTTCGGTGATCCGCTCCAGGCGCACCAGGGGCGTGTTGCCAATCCGTTCCAGCAACGGGGTGCCTAAAACCGGCGTTTCAGGCGTCTGCGATTTGGTCAGCGTAGCCATCGGTAAATTGCAGTCCAGGCTTTCTTGTGCGAGATTGAAAACAGCCGGTCGCCTATACCTTCAGTTTAGCTTCCGGCGCTGAAACCCCCAAATTCGAACAGGTCCGCAGGCATCATGCCCAAGAAAATCAAGCAGATTACCTACAGTGAAGTTCAGGATAGGCTTCGCAGTCTTCAATTTGATGTCGCCCCGGTCCCGAACGTCGCAAATCAGGTTCAGGTTTCCAAATACGGCTGCGCCGCCATCCTCGGCCCCGGCGGCGACGACGGGGTCTACCAGTTCGTCCATCGCCCCGGCGTGCTCTTCGGCAAGGAGATCACGCATCTGGTCAACCATGGTTACCAGCAGCACTTTCACACCTCCCGCGGCGATTTTGCGGCCACCGCCGACCATCTGCGCAACCTCCATCGTTTCACCGAGGAGCTGAAGGAAGCTGCCGGCGAACCCAGCCTCTACAACGAATCGCTCGGCACCACCAGCGACGACCACCTCTACGACCGCCTCAAGGGTCGCGATCTGCCTCTGGCCGAGCGCCCCACTCCCGCGTGGAAATTCTCTGCCGGCCACTAAGGCCAGTGAACAGGTCCTGGATTTCCTCGCTTGATTCTGCTTTTTGCGCGCCGGGCGAACCCTTCGCCCGGCATTTGCGTCTACATTCCACAGTGATGCGCGTTATTGTCTTTGCCGTGGCGATGACAACCGCTGCTGCCGCCGCGGCCCTGCCCGTGCCAATTCCACAGGCTGCGCCCGGCCATTCTGCATCTCACCTTTCCCGGCACGAATCTACGTCCAACGGCGATCGCATCCCGCCAGAACGCGCCGCGGATTCCTACGCCATTTACTCCCTGCTGATGCCCGGCAATCTGCTGAGCGGCACTGCCGCGGGAAACACCACGCGCTGGGCCATCGCCGCCCAGACCGTCAACTTCGCCGATATGGACCCACGCATCGACCCGCGCGGCGCGCTCAAGCCGCCGCCCGGCGACGAAAAAGCCTTCCACCAGGCCGTCGGCGATTTCGAACGCCTCCAGGATGTCACCTTCCGGCTCGAACGCCGATTCCAGCTTGACCATCCCTATGATCTGCTCGACGCCGCCCAGGTCCGCGAACTCCGCCAGGCAAAATCCTCCGCCTATCCCGGCTCCAAGCTGCAAACCCGCTACGCGGTGTATCCCGGCGTCACGTTCTTCAGTGCCGTCTATTTCAGCGACGACCAGAAGGCTGCCCTGGTGTACAGGAACGACTGGTGCGGGGTGCTCTGCAGTCAGGCCCAGTGGATCTTTCTTCAGAAGATCAACGGGCACTGGGAGCGCAGATCCGGCATCACAGTCCCCGGTGCGTAAACGCGCAATCCCGCTATCGCTTCCCGCGCTCCCGCTGCAGCTCCCGGTACGCATCACTCTTGGAAATTCCGCGTTCCCGCGCAATTCTCTTCAGCGCATCGCGCTCGTCCAGACCCTCTTCGCGCGCCAGCGCCGCAACGCGTTCGCTCACGCTCTCCGCCACAGCAGCCTTCGCCTCCGGAACCGCATCCAGCAGCAGCACCATCTCGCCGCGCACACGATCACGCTCTGCCAGCGCAGCCCGCACCTCCGCCACCGTGCCGCGCAAAAACTCCTCGTGAACCTTCGTCAGTTCGCGCGCCAGTACCACCTGCGCCTCTTCGCCCCACACGGCCGCCAGGTCGCCCAGCGTCTCCACAATTCGGTGCGGAGCCTCGTAAAAAATCACCGTGAGCCGGTCCGCGGTTTGCTTGCGCAGCCGCTCCAGTGCCGTCCGTCGTTCGCCTGCCTTCGACGGCAGAAATCCAAAGAAGAGAAATCGCTCTGCCGGCGCTCCTGAAGCCACCAGCGCCGTCAGCGCCGCATTCGCGCCCGGCACGGGATACACCGCAATCCCCGCCTTCAATGCAGCCGCGGCCAGATGCATTCCCGGATCGGAAATCCCCGGCATCCCCGCATCTGAAACCACGGCAATTCGCTCACCCGCCTGCAGCGCGGCAAGCAGCTCTGGTGTGCGCGCCGCTTCGTTGTGCTCGTGCAGGCTGGTCGTGGGCGTCGTGATGCTGAAGTGATTCAACAGCTTCTGCGTCTGCCGCGTGTCCTCGCACGCAATGCGGTCGGCGGAGCGCAGCACCCGCAGCGCGCGCAGCGTAATGTCTTCGAGATTCCCAATCGGAGTCGCCACCAGGTACAGCCCCGGCGCCAGCTTGCCTTCGTCCATCATCGCGGGTGCCCCACAGCTGCGCGGGCGTCCCACATCTGCCCGCCGTTGGCAGATGTGCGAGGAGAGGATCTCCCAGCCAACGGCTTACTGCTCCCGCTGCAGCCGGCGATGCTCAGCCAGCAGCATCATGCCGGTGCGCAGGTTCTGCAGGCTCACAATGCCCACTATGCGCCCATGCTCGGCGACCGGAATCAGCGGCATTCGCCCGCTGTCGATCCTGCGAATCACCAGCCCCAGCGAGTCATCCGGCTGCGCCAGTTGAAACCCCCGCGACATGATCGACTGCACGTAGCTGTCTCCGTCCTGCCGCAGCGCCTGCACAATGCTCTGCTTCGACACCACGCCAATCAGGTTCTGCCCGCGCACGACCGGAAAATCATCCTGCAGCGAATGAATTGCCTTGTGCAGCGCGTCAGAAAGCGTGTCCGAGGGCGACAGCGTGCTGAACTCCGTCAGCATCACGTCCTTCATCCGCACCGTGTCCACAATCGACTGCACCATCACGCCCTGGTCTTCGAGCTGCGTGCCGATGAAGATGAAAAATCCGCCCATGATCAGCCACGGGCTGATCTCCTCGGTCAACGAAACGTTCGGCACCGCCAGCAGCACCAGCCCAATCACCATCGCCGTTGCGCCGATCACCTGGCTCAGTTGTGAGGCCGACTTCGCCGCCTGCGTCGCGCCCTGCGTGCGAATGTAATACGCACGGACCAGCCGTCCCATGTCCAGTGGGTATGCCGGCAGCAGATGCACCGCAAACAGCCCCGCGTTGAGCCAGACGAGCGAGCGCAGCAGATGCTCCGGCGTCACCCACGGCCGCGCAAATACGGGCGCCTGCGGCGCAGCGCCAAGGATCAGCCCGGCAAAAATCGCGCCAAAGACCAGGCTCGCCACCGGCCCTGAAATGGCAATTACAGTCTGCGCGCGTCCCGTCTGTGCGCGCTCCGCGCTGTCAGGGCTCGCGTAGGAAACCAGGCCGCCAATCGGCAGCAGCAGAATGCTGCGCAAATGCACGCCGTAGTAGCTGGCCGCAACCAGCCGCACAATCTCGCGCAGCACCACGCACACAAACAGCAGGCCGCACAGCATCAGCCCGCGCCACAGCGGCAGCCCGGGCAGGTCCGTCGAGACCACGCAGATCAGCAGCAGCAGCGCAAACAGCACATGTACGCGGATGTGCACTCCAAACCAGCGACCCAGGGGAAACGACCATCCGCGCATGCTTACTCCTCGTTCTCTATCCGTCCGTATTGTAGAGGCTTGGCCGCGAAGCGCGCCGTTGAAAATATCACCTCCCTCGCGCGCTCATCCCGGATGGCGATACGCCGCTCATTCCGCCGCAGCGCTGTAGCATGAAAGCAACATGCGCGTCATCGCCGGAAAATATCGCTCGCGGCCGCTCTCCGCGCCGCCCGGCCAACACACCCGGCCCACCAGCGACCGCCTCCGCGAAACCCTCTTCAACGTCCTCGCCCCGCGCATCCCCGGCAGCGTCTTTCTCGACCTCTACGCAGGTTCGGGAGCCGCCGGCATCGAGGCCCTCAGCCGCGGAGCAGCCGAGGCCATCTTCGTCGAGCACGCCGCGCCCGCGCTCAAAACCATCCGAGCCAATCTTTCGCTGTTAAAAATTCACTCCGGCTACGCGCTCGAATCCTCCAGCGCCGCCGCAGCCCTCAAGCGCCTCGCCACGCAGGGCAGGGAAGTCGACCTCGTCTTCCTCGACCCTCCCTACGAAAAAGCCGACGAATACGACCTCACCCTCACGCTGCTGGGTGGCGCATGCAGCACCATCCTCGCTGCAGATGCCATCGTCATCGCCGAACACGCCAAACGCCACCCGCTCGCAGAAACCTACGGCAATCTCCACCGCTACCGCACCCTGAACCAGGGTGACGCATCGCTGAGCTTCTACCGCGTGGAGTAAGGCGTTTCGAATCGGCGTCACAGTGAGTAATCCTGGAAGGAATATGCGGATATCCAGACGGGGGGACAAACCTGTCGGCAGCGCAAGAGATGGCGAAGCTGTCCGCTGCGGCGAAGTCGCTTTGAACCGGCTGCGAAAGCTCCGCCGTGCCTTTCCTGCCGGATTCACTTTTGACCGGTCCGCCGCCCATGTCAGGCAGGGCGAATCAACGGGGGCTCGCGGCTCGAAGATCGGCGGAAGCCCGAATCTTGCAGGGCATTTACTCCGCCAGAAACTTCTCCACCCGCTCCCGCAGGCTCATCACATGCACCGGCAGCTCCAGCCCGCTGCCTTCCTCAAACAGCGGAATCAGCTTGTCGAACTCCGGCCCCGAGTGCGAGCCCGTCAGCGCGATCCGCACCGGATGAAACAGCTCCTTGCCCTTCACTCCGGTCTCGGTCTTCACTTCGTTCATCCAGGCCTTGAACTGTGCGGGATCCACAGCGCCCGCATGCGCCCGCACCTTTTCCGCAAAGGCTGAGAGCACCTTCTGCGCGCTCTCGCTCTCCAGCAGCGCGGCGTTTTCCGCCTCGTCGCGCGCCCGCAGCGGATCGAAATCGAACACAAACCGCGCCCGGCCAGGCAACTGGTCCAGCAGGTCCACCGACGGCACAAAAATCGCCAGTAGCTTGTCGAACCACGCATGCACATCCGTGCCGGCGACATCCTGCGGCGGGAGCCAGTTCTCCTGTGCAAAGTACGGCCATGCCAGATCGGCCAGCCGCTCCCGGTCGCATTCCTTCAGGTAGTGCCGGTTCATCCAGTTCAGCTTTTCGAAATCAAACACGGCCGGCGACGCCGTCACCCGCTCCAGCTTGAAGGCCGCGATCAACTCCTCCAGCGGAAAAATCTCCCGCGTCCCGCCCTCCGCGCCCCAGCCCAGCAATGCCAGGTAGTTCACCAGCGCCTCGGGCAGAATCCCCATCTCCCGGAAGCTCGCAATCGACGTCGCGCCGTGCCGCTTCGAGAGCCGCTCGCGGTCGCTGCCCAGAATCGTCGACAGGTGCGCAAACTCCGGCACTTTCCACCCGAACGCCTCGTAAATCGCTACCTGCTTGGGCGTGTTCGAAATGTGGTCATCGCCGCGAATCACGTGCGTAATCTCCATCAGCGCGTCGTCCACCGTCACCACGTAGTTGTAGACCGGCATGCCGCCTGAGGCGCCAGCCGACGAACCCGCGGAAGAAGACCGCACCAGAATGGGGTCGCTCACCGTTTCATTCGGAAACTCCACCACGCCGCGCACCAGATCATGAAAGCGCAGCGGATGATCCGGGATCTTCAGCCGCACGGCAAATGCCTCGCCCGCCGCCGCCCTCCGCGCAGATTCCTCCTCGCCGACGGCCCGGCACCGCCCCGAGTACACCTGCGGCCGGTGCTCGGCGATAGCCTGCTTCCGCTCAGCCTCCAGTTCCTCCTGCGTGCAGAAGCAGCGGTACGCCTTGCCCTCGGTCAGCAATTGCTCGGTATGCTCGCGATAAATCCCCAGCCGTTCTGACTGCCGGTACGGCGCATGAGGACCGAACACGCCCGGCCCCTCATCCCAGTCCAGCCCCATCCAGCGCAGGTCTTCCATCAGTTGCGCTTCGTGTCGCGCCTCGCTGCGGTCCACGTCCGTGTCTTCAATTCGCAGAAGGAACTTGCCGCCGTGGTGACGCGCGAACAGCCAGTTGTAGAGTGCCGTGCGGGCGTTGCCCACATGCAGCAGGCCCGTCGGAGAAGGTGCGAATCGTACGCGAACAGTAGCCATTTCAGTCTTGATCGTAATGGATGCCGCGCGACCCTGCCGCGCGAAACCCTCCTCGCATTACCCCTTGCGAAAATGCTCCCAGCCCTTGGCCGCCAGCGGCTCCGTGCTTCCATCCGCATTCCGCAGCATCATCCGCGGCTTGAGCGCATTCGCCGGCAGCATCCGCCCAATCGCCTGCACCGGAACCCCGGCAATCTGCTTCGGCACCCGCGTCTCCGGCCGCGCCGTGAACAGCAGCTCGTAATCCTCGCCGCCGTTCAGCGCCAGTTTCAGCGCCGAAGGCGCCCATCCCCGCTGCTCCGCCTGCATTGCCAGCGGATGCACCGGCAGCGCCGCGGCATCCACCTCGGCCCGCAGCTTCGATTCTTCGCACAGGTGGTCCAGATCCGTGGAAAGCCCGTCGCTCACATCAATCGCCGCCTTCGCCAGCCCGCGCCGCCGCAGTGTCAGCCCCGCAGCAATCCTCGGCTGCGGAAAAAGCTGCGGATGCATCCCGTCCTCCGCCTTCGCCAGCCCGCGCGCCTCGGCCCTCCAGCGCGGGCTACGCTCCAGCGCCGCCAGTTCGGCAGCAGACCCGCCCAGCGCTCCCGTCACGTAGATGACATCGCCGGCCTTTGCGCCAGACCGCAGCAGCGCCTCGCCCTTCGGCGCCTCGCCCAGCACCACAATGTCTGTCAGCACTCCGCCCGGCGACTCCGCCGTGTCGCCACCAGCCAGCGTCACCTTGTGTTCCATCGCCAGCGCCAGCAGTCCATCCGTAAAGCGGTCAATCCACGACGGCTTGCCACTTCCTTGGCCCCGTCCTGGCTCCGCCAGAGCCGCGGGAACCGCAATCGACAGGAATACCGCCAGCGGCGTGGCTCCCATGGCCGCAATGTCGCTCAGCCCGCGCGCCATGCACCGGTGCCCCACCGACTCCGGCGAGTGCCACTCCCGCCGGAAATGCCTGCCCTCCAGCACCATGTCGGTGGTCACAACCAGCTCATGCCCGGGCTTTGGCTGCAGCACCGCGCAGTCGTCGCCAATGCCGATCCGCACCCCTCCGCGAAACCGCGGCGCACGTGCCCGAATCGCCGCGATTATTTCCCGTTCCGCCGTCATGGTCCACCTCTTCCGCCAGCACCAGCATACTTCCGCCGGGATTACCGTCCCCGTCGTGCCAATCGCCCGGACCATGAGAAATTTCTCAACTTTCCCTTAACCCTTTTCTTCTCAGTAAACACTTCGCGTTACCAGTGCCAAGCCGGCGATTTCTTGCATTGACCGCGTGCGTTTCGGCTGTTAGGGTCACAAAAGGTGCGGGATCACGCAGAATCAACCGCGTCGTCAGTTTTAATCCGGTCATTTTGGCAGGCGGGACGTTGAAGAAGCGCTTCTACATCATTTTTGTCGCCCGGGAGCAGGATGGGCGCCTGCGCAAGATTCCCATCCCCATGCATTACGCCTACATCTTTGTGGCGGCAGCCGTGGTGGGCGCATTCACCATCACCGGCATGGCGGGGTCCTACACCCGCATGTTGCTCAAGACCGCCCGCTTCAACGAAGTCCGCTCGCAGCAGGTCGCTCTCCGCAAGGATTACCAGCACCTCCAGACCGTGGCTCACGAGAAGGAAGTGCAGGCCGCCACGCTCGGCTCACTGGCCAGCGAAGTGGCCGCGCTCTATGGCCTTCGCCAGCCCCACGTCACCAAAGTTGCCGCAGAAACCGCGACCGCTCCGCTTGCCGGCGATACCAGCGCCACGTTCACGCAAGATGCTTACGTGCAGTCACTCAACGAACTGACCTCGCTCCGCAGCACCGCGCTGGCCGGTGGCATTTCCCATTCGCTCGAAATGAGCATTCTTGAAAGCAAAGACGGCGGTGACTGGGCAGACTTCGCCGACGCTCCCTCGCTCTGGCCCATTGCCGGCCGCGTTACCAGCTCCTTCGGCGAGCGTCAAAATCCGCTCGAAACCGGTGAAATGGAATTTCACGAGGGCATCGATATCGCCGCCCCATCCGGGACGCCGGTACACGCCACCGCGAATGGAACGGTCGAAACCGCCGGACACGAAACCGGCTATGGACGCGTCATCATCGTCAACAACGGCCACGGCATCCAGACCCTCTTCGCGCATCTTTCCGGCTTTGCGGTCACGCAGGGCGAGCAGGTGCACCTCGGCCAGATCATCGGCTACGTCGGCGATACCGGCTGGTCCACCGGCGCCCACCTGCATTACGAAGTCATCATCCACGGGACACCGGTCAATCCTCATCCCTTCCTGCACGAGACCGACCAGCAGCTGGCGTCCTCTGATACTTCCGCGCTGCCCGGCACCGACGAAAGCAGCCGCTAGCGATTTCAAGACTCTGACTGCATCCGAGGAATTCACGGCCGCCACGCAGGCGGCCTTCTTCTTTGTGCCCCGAATCTCCGAGTGCCGAATCTCATACGACTCCACGGATCGCGTGATCGTATTACCTCGACGCACATAAAGTCATGCACATGAATGTTACTTGTGGGGTATTCTGGTCATCATTGATCGTACGTCTCCAATCCGCGAGGCATCTCCCCCATGTCTGACGGCCTGAGATCCCGCCGCAGTGGCTTAGCCGGTGTTCGCGACCTGGCCACCGCGGCCCGGGCATCGCTCGCTCATCTTGTGGGGCTGGGGCGCGAAACCGACTGGACCCTGATCCGGGAAGCGATGCACGCATCTGGAAGCCTCTTCCCAGGCAATGTTCTTCGCTTTGAGCTTGTGCGGCAGGACCTCACCAGCCTCGCCGTCAACGGCCAGCCTGTCCCTGTTTCGGAGTTCGCTGCCCTGGCCAGTGGCTTCATTGCCTTCAGGGAAACGGAGGCTGGTCAGTTCTACATTGTTGGCTCCCTGCCGGCCTTGGAGAGCGAAGTCTCCGCGCTCTTGACCGCGCTGCGCATCAACCGGGTGGTCCGCGTCACCGCCATCGCAGGTAGGCTCCTGGGAGAGTCCCCCAGGCTCATCGGCGTCAGCTTTGAAGCCACCGGTGACGGCCTTGCCATCGCGACATCGCTCGATCGCGCGCTTCAGGCTATCCATAGCCCGCAACTCCACATCGTCACCGCCCCGGGCGTCGGCCTTGTCATGGATGCGACCCGCGTGCTTCCGCCGCAGTTCATCGCGCTCTTCAGGCAAGGTACGGTTCAGCAGCTGCTCGATACTCTGGTCTTGCACCTGCCGCGGCCCGATGAGCATCGCATCCGGCCGCATGCGCATGTCCCGGCGTCCGTGGGTCTCGGCATTGGCCAGACCATCTACATCCAGTTGCCATCCTTCAGCGGCTCCCCGCACATGACCGTCAATATCAGTCTCGCGCTCGGCCTGAAAGAAGTGCAGCCGGTCGAAGACGTCCTGCGCGTCGGCAGATTCACCATCGCTTCGCAGACCAGCTCCTGCCTCGACAGCCAGCCGCACCTCGTTCACGTCAGTGCCCAGGCATTTGGCGATGGATTCTCCCTCGGCAACACGCTCCTGAGCGTGATCCACCTCATCGAACTGGAAGCATCCTCCCGCGATCACAATTCGCGCGACTGACGCAGCTTTCTTCCGGCCAGAACAGATCAATCCAACCGCAAGGGGCTGTTCCTCACCAGGCCGGACAGTCCTGAAATCCTCAGATTTTTACGGTTTGTCCGCAGGCTGCTTCGCCGCAGGAGGTGTGGCCGTCGGCGGCGTCTTCACCGGTGTCAGCGCCGCGCGTACCAGCGCATCTGGAATCGACGCCGTCAGCACCACGTGATTTTTCTTCTGCCGCACCTTCGCGCTGTTGAGTACAGATCTCACGTTCGGGTCCATCTGCTGGCCCGGAGGCGTGTTTTCCGCCGCATGCACCAGGTCCAGCACCGACCGCAGTGACTGCGCAGTCTGAGCCGCGCTCTGCGCGCTCTCCGCAATTTCCTCCACGCGCAGCCGCAGCGCTCCTGACCAGCGCACCGAGGCAATGAAGGTTGCATTCGGCGAGATGGGCAACTGCACGCCGTCCACCGAGATCTGCTTCTGCTGGCTGCCGCTGAAGGGCAGTCCAATCTTCCCGATGCCCCACGCGATCGAGAGCAGTGGCACATCGTGGTAGTGCGCCGCCAGCAGCGAAGAGCCCGTAAACGAGAGCGCCGCCGTGCGATAGCGGTCCACAATCGAGTGAATCTGCTCGGGCGTCGGCGTGTTGCTCACCGCCACCATGTCGTAGCCCAGCAGCGCCACGCGGTCCGTGCGCCCGTCGTTGCGGATGTCGTAAATCGTGTGCCCCGCATACATCTCCTTCGCGTCGGCAATGCTCGCCAGGTACTTCTTCAGCCGCCCGCCATCGAAATGTCCCTCAAACACCTCGGAGTACGCCACAGGCCCATTCGGCCCGTTTGGATTCGGCATCTTTTCAAGCGCAAACGCCACTTCATCCAGATCGCGCTCAAAGACAATGCCCGTCGCATTGATGAACTTCTGGTAGCTCGGGCTGTGGGTCACCGGCATCTTGTCAAAATGCGTGGCGGCGCGCAGCGGCCGCAGGTTGATGTAAATAATGCCGTCGGACTCGGGCAGCAGCCGTGCCACTTCTGGCGGGGCCTTCGCCCGCAGGTAAATCGCGCCGGCCAGCAGCAGCAGGACAACGGCTACGACCGCAATGGTGATCCGGGTGCGCCTGTGCCTCATCGCCCAATATCATCTCATCCGTGCCGTCGCCCGCGATACTGATTCCGCCCCTTGGGGGATGTTGCAGCAGAAACTACCGCTTGTCACGACGCCCGTTGCGGTCCTAAAACTAACAATTGAGTGATGAAAGTGACAGCGGCATGAGTCGGCAATCGTTGTGGTTCCGCGTCTGGTACGTCTGCCTTGCGCTGGCGTGGGCACTATTTCCTTCTGCAATGGGTTTCGCGGCTCCCCGCGGCCAGGCTGGCATGCAGAGCCCCGGCATCATGCTGGCGGCCGTTTCCCGCGATGACGCCGTTCTTTCCGGCGGCATCAGTACGGGCATCCGCACCCCCGACGGCATCGCCGACGTCGAGCCCATCGCCTGGCTTACGCCATCGGGCGCCTGGCAAGATCTGCCCTGCAACTACCACTGGCTCACCGATGCCGACATCTCCCGCTGCCGCCAGTTTGCCAGCGCCTACCTCAGCCAGTCTCACCAGTACGCCGTGGTCAGCGCCGATGGATACGGTGCCACCATCCACGCGCCGCCCTCATCGCTCAACGACTGCTACGCCTTCGCCGCCAGAGGCGTCTATTCCGGACCGTCCATCCTCCGCACAACGCTCGCCGCCAGCGATCCCGCGGCCTTCCTGTCCAGCCCGCCTCTCAAGCCGGTGGAGGGCATCGCCTACACGCAGGTCCTTACCGCCTTTGCTGCCGCTTCGCCGGTCCATCTCAACACCCTTGCCGGGATCCGGCTTTACCAGGTGCATTGGGGTGGCCGCAGCCTCATCGTCGTCGAGCGATCCTTTACCGACTTCGCCAGCGCCAGCCCGTCCGTCGTCCCCGATGTGAAGCTGGTCTTTGCCATCGGCCAGATCGTCCAGAGGCGCTTCCACATCCTCTTCTGGAAAGACAACACCGAAGACGAAAACGAGCAGGTGCTCGGCACCCTCCTGCTCAGGACCGGCCAGCAGTTTCTTGTCACTTCGATCAACAGTCCAGAGGCGCAATTCTTCCGCATCTATGCCATGCAGAACGGCAGCATCCGCATGGTCTTTTCTGGCGGCGGATCGAGCTGCTGAACCGCGCCGGAAGGCGTGATTCCGGCCCGCTCCCGCTCGCTCGCGATCGGGATTCCAGGCTTTGCCGAAACCCGCGTTGCTCACTCTCTCCGCGTGTGCTACTGTTCTGTTTATAGCCCTCTGTTTCGAGCGCACTGGTGCGCCCCGAACCGGAGGGCTGGGAACTGTTCGGGCTGGCGTAGCTCAGCTGGTAGAGCATCTGATTTGTAATCAGAGGGTCGGGGGTTCAAATCCCTTCGCCAGCTCCAGACTCTCCTGCTTCGAACAGGACACGGGTCGGGGTTACCTTCCGCAGCAGACTCCATGAGACCAGCAGATGTTGTTGCCGGAGCCTCGCTCCGAAAGGCTGGGTGGTGTCGTGTGGCGGAGGAAAAGGGCAGTTTCGACCTGGCAGTGGTGATGGTTTTTGAGGATTGGCCAGCCACGGCGGAATTCGCCGGGGCAGCGGTTGCAGAGGGAATATCTCTCGGCCGGGCAATTGGGCACAGGTGGCCGAGTGGTTAATGGCAGCAGACTGTAAATCTGCCGCTCCTTGGAGCTACGGAGGTTCGAATCCTCCCCTGTGCACCATAAGATGGAAGCGCTGAACATTGCACGAGCAGTTCAGCGGGAAGGACGGCATGAGGTTCCAGGGCGCAAGTCGGAAATACATTGCGCTGGCGGCCCTCGCGCTGTTAGTCGGGCTGGCGTGGTTTACGCTGGGGCCGGGCAAGATCCGCGATGTGGTTTGCCTGATCCTCGGCTTCTTTGCCTTCCGCATCCTCCTTACGCAGGAGCGTAAGCCGGATGCGCCCGATGAGGTTTTGTAAGAAGGGCTGATGGTGCTCAGTTGGTAGAGCACTCCCTTGGTAAGCAGAGCGGCAGCGTCGCAAGACGCGTTGCCGCGACAATAGAGAGAGCTGTCACCGGTTCTGTTTTTTTATCCCGGTCATCAGCTCCAGAGTGCCGAGGGCTTGTAGGGTTTTGTATGAAGGGCTGATGTAGCTCAGTTGGTAGAGCACTCCCTTGGTAAGGGAGAGGTCACCGGTTCAATCCCGGTCATCAGCTCCAGATTTTGGCTGTCAGTTGTGAGTTCTCAGTCGTCAGTTCACGATCGTTCCGCTTCTACTGCGAAAAATCAGCAGAAGCACCCGGACTGAGAACTGGCAGCTGGGGACTGGCAACTTGAAGACGCAAGGGCGGGAGTAACTCAGTGGTAGAGTCACAGCCTTCCAAGCTGTTGGTCGCGGGTTCGATTCCCGTCTCCCGCTCCAGAGATTTGTGGTTGGGTGCATTCAGTAAGGCATAGAGGGCAGGGAACGGCGAACGATGTTTGAACAGGCGGTGCTCCCCGTACAGAACGTGCAGGCATATTCCGAGGTCGCGGGCGCGGTCGAGCTCGCTTTCGCCTCCGGACGTGTGGACAATTTTCTGCGCGACGTGCAGCGCTCCGGAGTGCGTATCCGCCAGTTCGAGGCGGTTCTGGCGCTCGGGCTGCTCGGCCGGGGCATGGCGGCAAAGTATGGCGCGCTCGGAGACTCCGACCGCGGCCTGATCCGTGAGTTGTATCTCCGGCTGGTCGAGCGGGTCCCCACCGCGCTGCGCGCAAAGTATCTCAGAATTTACGCCTACTACTGAGCCGAAAATTCTGGTGGGCCCGCGGGCATGCCGCGAGCCTTGAGTGAAACATAAGTTTTTGCAAGAGGAGATGGAGCAACCATGGCGAAGGAGAAATTTGACCGGTCGAAGCCGCACGTGAACGTGGGGACGATAGGACATATTGACCACGGGAAGACGACGTTGACGGCGGCGATCACGAAGGTGCTGTCGAAGCACAACCCGAACATCAAGTTCCGGTCGTTTGACACGATCGACAACGCACCCGAGGAGCGGGAGCGCGGCATCACGATCGCGACGGCGCACGTGGAGTACGAGACGGCGAACCGTCACTACGCGCACGTGGACTGCCCGGGCCACGCCGACTACATCAAGAACATGATCACAGGGGCGGCGCAGATGGACGGCGCGATCCTGGTGGTGGCGGCGACCGACGGACCGATGCCTCAGACCAAGGAGCACGTGCTTCTGGCCCGGCAGGTGGGTGTTCCCTACATCGTGGTCTTTCTGAACAAGTGCGACGCGGTCGAGGACCCGGAGCTGATCGACCTGGTCGAGATGGAAGTGCGCGAGCTGTTGTCGAAGTACAACTTCCCGGGCGACGACGTGCCTGTGGTTCGCGGCTCTGCGCTGGGCGGGTTGAACGGCGAGCCGGAATGGGAAGCCAAGATCGACGAGCTGATGGAGGCGGTGGACAAGAACGTGCCTCTGCCGGCGCGCGCGGTGGACCAGCCGTTCCTGATGCCGATCGAGGACATTTTTTCGATTTCCGGCCGCGGCACGGTGGTGACGGGCCGGATCGAGCGCGGCAAGGTGAAGGTGGGCGAAGAGGCCGAGATTGTGGGCTTCCGGGAGACGCGCAAGACGGTGGTGACCGGCGTCGAGATGTTCAAGAAGCAGCTCGATGAGGGTCTGGCCGGGGATAACGCGGGTCTTCTGCTGCGCGGCATCGCGAAGGAAGACGTGGAGCGCGGAATGGTGCTGGCCAAGCCGGGATCGATCACGCCGCACACGAAGTTCAAGGGCGAAGTTTACGTGCTGTCGAAGGAAGAGGGCGGGCGTCATACGCCGTTCTTCAACGGATATCGTCCGCAGTTCTACTTCCGCACGACGGACGTGACGGGTACGGCGAAGCTGCCGGAGGGCACCGAGATGGTGATGCCGGGCGACAATATTTCGCTGGAGATCGACCTGCTGACGCCGGTGGCGATGGAAAAGGGCCTGCGCTTTGCAATCCGCGAAGGCGGACGCACGGTCGGCGCCGGCACCATCACCGAGATCCTCGAGTAGCAGGGCGAAGAGAGTGAAGGCCGGTTTGCAGCGCGAGCTAGCAGACCGGCCGCAAGTAAGCGAGTGAACCAGTCGCCGGGATGGCAAGTTCCGGGACTCAGGAAGATACGGACATGGTTGGACAGAGAATACGCATCCGGTTGAAGGCTTACGATTATCGGGTGCTGGACACCTCGACGGGGGAGATTGTGGATACGGCCAAGCGCACGGGCGCGCAGGTTGCCGGGCCCATCCCGCTACCCACGGTCAAGAACAAGTATTGCGTGCTGCGTTCGCCGCACGTGGACAAGAAATCGCGCGAGTCGTTTGAGATTCGCACGCACAAGCGGCTGATCGACATTCTCGAGCCGACCCAGCAGACAGTGGATGCGTTGATGCGTCTGGACCTGCCAGCCGGTGTGGATGTGGAGATCAAGGCGTTCGAGAAGTAGATCGTTGGTGATCGGCAGCTGGTTGATAGCCGGCCACCGAGAACTGCAAGCTAGCCCGGCAGTGCGCTGCATGGCGGTGCATGATGAGGAGATGAGAAATGGCAGTTACAGGAATTCTGGGTAAGAAGATCGGCATGACCCAGGTGTTTGACGATAAAGGCGAGGTGCACCCGGTGACAGTGCTGCAGGCCGGACCATGCGTCGTCACGCAACTGAAGACCGCCGCGAAGGACGGCTACGACGCCGCGCAGATTGGCCTGGTGGAGTTTGTGAAGGCCTCGAAGGTGACCAAGCCGATGGCGGGCCACTTTGCGAAAAGCGATGTCGCGCCGGTCCGGTTGACGAAGGAAGTCGAAGTGGAGCCCTCCAAGGTGAGCGGGGACGGCGAAGCTCCGTTGAGCGTGAAGCCGGGTGACCGCGTTCTGGTGGACATCTTCGCGGATGAGAAGTTTGTGGATGTGATCGGCACCAGCAAAGGCCGAGGATTTTCGGGCGTCGTTCGCCGTCACGGTTTTGGCGGTGGTCCGAAGTCGCACGGGCATATGTTCCAGGTGCAGGGCTCGATTGGCGCTTCATCGTTTCCGTCGCGTGTTTTTCCGGGGCAGCGCATGCCGGGCCACTACGGTACGGACCGGGTGACGGTGCGCAACCTTCGGATTCGCGGGATCGATCTGGATGAGAACCTGCTGCTGGTCGAGGGCGCGGTTCCGGGACCGCGGGATGGATATGTGCTGATTTCGAAGGCGAAGGCTCCGCCGCGCGAGCGCCGTGGATTCTCGGGCGGGGGCACGGTCGATCCGCTGAAGGCTTCGAAGAAGGCCAGCGCCAAAAAGAAGTAGAAGCGGCGAAGTTGAGCAGGGGCGCCGTTGGGGCGCAGGGAATGCAAGATTTGGAAGCAGCCTAAGGCGTCGATCGCCGGTTCGCTGCAAGAAGAGAAGACAATGGCAAACGTTGACGTTTTGGATCTCGGTGGAAAGAAAGTCGGCTCTCTGGAGTTGGCCGACGATCTGTTTGCGCCGAGCGAAGTGAATGAGGCGCTGCTGTGGGAGGCGGTGAAGCACTACCGCGCTTCGCTGCGCCAGGGGACGCATGCCACCAAGAACCGGAAGCTGGTATCCGGTTCGGGCAAGAAGCTTTGGAAGCAGAAGGGGACGGGCCGTGCGCGTATCGGCTCGGTTCGCTCGCCGCTGTGGCGGCATGGCGGCACGGTGCATGGACCGCAGCCGCGGTCTTATGACTATGCTTTCCCGAAGAAGAAGCTGCTCGGTGCGCTGCGTTCGGCGGTGGCCGCGAAGCTGGCCGACGGCAAGCTGACCGTGGTGGAGAGCCTGGAACTGAAGGAGCCGAAGACCAAGCTGTACCGCTCGGCGCTGGACAAGCTGGAAGCCAACCGCAGCACGCTGCTGGTGGAGACCAGCCAGTCGCTGAGCGAGAACCTGATTCTTGGCTCACGGAATCTCGATAACGTGGAACTGGTGCTCAACAGCGAAGTGCATCCGTATGATTTGTTGCGCTACGAGCGGGCGATCTTTTCACGGGCGGCGATGGAGAAGCTGCAGGAGTCGCTGATGAAGACGGTCTCCCGACGCAGAAAGGCTGAGGTGGCCTAATGCCGACGACTTATGATGTGATCCGGCGTCCGCTGATTACCGAGCGCGCACTGACGGTGAAGGAAGTAGAGAACACGCTGGTATTTGAAGTGGCCAGCAAGGCAACGAAGACCGAAGTGAAGCAGGCGGTTGAGGCTCTCTTCAAAGTGAAGGTTGCCAATGTGCGGACTGCGAATTACGCGGGCAAGGAACGCCGTCGCGGTCGCTTTACCGGGTATCGTCCGGACTGGAAGAAGGCGTATGTGCGCCTGGCTCCGGGACAGAAGATGCCGGAGTACGTGAACAGCCTGTAAGGGCAGTCTTTCGCTACCAGCTTTCAGCTATTAGCCGGCTGGTTTGCAGGGTTGGAGTTGGGTTTAAGAGTAATTGGAACAAGCTGGAGGCGGATGACAGAGAGTCATTTGCGGAAGGCTGGAAGCTAAGAGCTAATTATGCCGATTAAGACATATCGACCGATCACGCCGACGCTTCGATTTCAGACGACGCTGGTCAACGACGACATCACGACCGATAAGCCGCACAAGCCGCTTCTGGTCGCGAAGGTCCGGACGGGCGGACGCCGGAATTCGGGCGACCTGACCATCCGTCATCACGGCGGCGGGCACAAGCAGAAGCTGCGCCTGATCGACTTCAAGCGCGACAAGTTTGGAATTCCGGGCCGTGTGGCGACGATTGAGTATGATCCGAACCGCTCGTCGCGGATTGCGCTGATTCACTATGTGGATGGCGAGAAGCGCTACATCCTGCAGCCGGTTGGCCTGAAGGTGGGGCAGACGATCATGAGCGGTCCGGAAGCGGACATCCTGGTTGGCAACGCGCTGCCGCTCAAGAACATTCCGGCCGGTACGACGGTGCATAACGTGGAGCTTCGTCCGGGGAAGGGCGCGCAGATGGTGCGCTCAGCGGGAGCGTCAGCGCAGCTGGTGGCGAAGGAAGGCGATTATGCGCTCCTGAAGCTGCCTTCCGGCGAAACGCGGCGCGTGTTGATCAACTGCATGGCGACGGTGGGTCAGGTGGGCAACACAGATCACGAGAACGTGACGATCGGCAAGGCTGGACGCAACCGCTGGAAGGGCATTCGTCCGACGAACCGGGGCGTAACGATGAATCCGGTGGATCACCCGCACGGCGGCGGCGAGGGCAAGACCTCGGGCGGCCGTCACCCGGTGACTCCGTGGGGCCAGCCGACGCGCGGCTACAAGACGCGGAACAACAAGCGGACGGATTCGTTTATTGTGAACCGCCGCGGCAAGTAAGGAAGGCAGCTACCAGCTTTTAGCCGTTCGCTTCTAGCCAGGTAGCAGCCGGATGAAGTCTGGTTATTCACGCTCTGAGGAAGAGCTAAGAGCTAACAGCTAGAAGCTAGTAGCTAACGAGGTTTTGAATGGCACGGTCGACAAAGAAGGGTCCTTTCATTGACGGGCACCTGATGGTGAAAGTGGAGGCAATGAATCAGGCGAATGACCGCAAGGTGATTCGCACCTGGTCGCGCCGCTCGACGATTCACCCCGAGATGGTGGGGCACACGATTGCTGTCCACAATGGGAAGAAGTTCGTTCCCGTCTATGTGACGGAAAACATGGTGGGTCATAAGCTGGGCGAGTTTGCCCCGACGCGGACCTTTAAAGGGCACGCTGCTAAGGCCGAATCGGCCTCGCGGGCTCGATAAGAGAAGAGGAATCAGGGTAAGCCAATGCAACTGGAAACACGGGAATTCCGGGCCGAAGCGCGATTCCAGCGGGTATCTCCGCAGAAGGCGCGTCTGGTGCTCGAACTGATCAAGGGCCGAGGCGTCGAAGAGGCGTTGCACACGGTGGCCTTTACGAAGAAGGCAGTGGCTCCGCTGGTGGAGAAGGTGCTGCGTTCTGCGGTTGAGAACGCGAACTACCTGAGCCAGGAGCAGGGGCTGGATTTGGATGTGGACAACCTGTACGTGAAGCAGGCCGTCGCGAACGAAGGGCCGCGGATGAAGCGGATCCGTCCGGCTCCGATGGGGCGGGCTTACCGCTATCAGCGCCGGCTGGCGCATATTGTGATTTCGGTGGCCGAGCGCGCAGGCGGCGAGTCGCTAGTGGAGCGCGTGGAAGCTGAGCCGGCGGTCAAGCCGGCAAAGAAGGCTGCCAAGAAGGCGGCGAAGAAGGCTCCTGCGAAGAAGGCAGCAGCCAAGAAGACGGCCGCGAAGAAGGCGGCACCGCGGGCAAAGAAGTCCGCTGAGAAGAAGTAAAGGATCGAGGAGACTATGGGACAGAAAGTCCATCCTTACGGATTTCGGCTCGGAGTAAACAAGCCATGGCGTTCGCGCTGGTTTGTGGAGCGTGACTACGACAAGCTGCTGGTTGAGGACGTGCACCTGAAGCGTGAGCTGAAGGAGAAGTTGAAGTCTGCCGGCGTGAGCTCTGTGGAAGTGGAGCGGCCGGGCAACAAGCTTCGGCTGATCATTCGCACGGCTCGTCCGGGCATCGTGATTGGCCGCAAGGGCGCCGAGATCGAGAAGCTGAAGGGTGATCTGCAGAAGCGGACGAACCGTGAGGTCTTTATCGACATTCTCGAAGTGAACAAGCCGGAGCTGGACGCGCAGCTGATTGCCGAGAATATTGCGCTGCAACTGGAGAAGCGCGTGGGCTTCCGGCGGGCGATGCGCAAGGCTGTGGATTCGGCGCTGCGTTTTGGCTGCAAGGGGATCAAGGTGCGCGTATCGGGCCGTTTGAATGGGAACGAAATTGCCCGTTCGGAGTGGTACCTGCAGGGCCGTCTGCCGCTGCACACGTTGCGGGCCGATATTGATTACGGCTTTGCCGAGGCGCGGACGACCTATGGCGTGATTGGCGTGAAGACCTGGGTGTACCGCGGAGACATTTACCAGCAGCGCCGGCGGGAACCGCAGGCGACGGTGGGAACGACGGTATTTTAGGGTTGTCAGTGGACAGTCGCCAGTCCCCAGTGAGGGAAGAAGTGATTGGACTGGGGACTGATAACTGAGAACTGGAAACTAGCTAGAAGGTTTGAGGGTTTCATCATGTTGATGCCAAAGAAGGTCAAGTATCGCAAGCAGCAGCGGGGTCGCATGCGCGGCAAGGCGTGGCGCGGCAGCGAGCTGTCATTTGGCGACTATGGCCTGAAAGTCCTGGAGTGCGGATACATTACCGACCGGCAGATTGAAGCCAGCCGTGTGGCGATGACCCGCTTCATCAAGCGTGGCGGCAAGATCTGGCTGCGTCTGTTTCCTGACAAGCCAGTGACCAAGAAGCCGGCCGAAACCCGTATGGGCAAGGGCAAGGGCGCACCGGATCACTGGGTTGCGGTGGTGCGTCCCGGCAAGGTGCTTTTTGAGATGGAAGGCGTGAGCCCGGAAATAGCGCAGGAGGCGATGCGCCTGGCGGCGCAGAAGCTGCCGCTGAAGACCCGGTTTGTGCAGCGTCACGATGTGAAGGCGACGGTAGTCGCCAAATAAGCAGAGATTGTGGATACCCGGCCCAGGGTGGGCCGGAGTCCCGGAGATGAGAAGAGGCAATGGAAATCGAGAAGATTCGCAATCTGAGCGACGAGGAACTCAGAGTCGAGGAGGGCAAGGCGCGGGAGCAGATCTTCCGGCTGCGCTTTCAGATGAAGCTGGGCCAGACCGAGGGCGTGAAGAAGCTGCGTGAGTTGAAGAAGGACGTGGCCAAGATGCAGACCATCACGCGTGAGCGGGCCCTGGGTGTTCGCGGTGCTGCTCCTCTGGCGGGGGCGAGTGTAGAAGCGAAGTCCGGCACGAAGACGCGGCGGACGCGGAAATCGAAAAAGGAGGCGCTCTAAGCCATGGCAGACGCGCAACAAGAAGTGCAGACGCAGGCCGCGGGCCAGTCGCGCCGTAACGAGAAGGTTGGGCAGGTGGTTTCGACCAAGATGCAGAAGACGATCGTGGTCGAGGTCGAAATGCGCAAGGCGCACTCGAAGTACAAGCGGATTGTTCGCAACAGCAAGAAGTTCTACGCGCACGATGCGGAGAACTCGGCGCGGGTCGGCGACATGGTTCGCATTCGCGAGACCCGGCCGCTGAGCAAGCTGAAGCGGTGGAATCTGGAAGAGATTATCCGGCGCTCGGCGCTGACCGATCAGGAAGCCGGTACCGATGTCGAGGTTGCGGGCCAGTAATCCGCCGAAGGAAGAGGAGATAGAACAATGGCAGTACAGATGAGGACCATGCTCGAGGTCGCGGATAACTCCGGCGCCCGCAAGTTGCAGATGATCCTTCCCCTCGGTGGCTCGACCGGTCTGAAGGCCGGGCTGGGCGATGTGATTACCGCCGCGGTCAAGGAATCGTCGCCGGATGGACAGGTGAAGAAGGGCAAGGTGGTGAAGGCTGTGATTGTGCGCACGCGCAAGGAATCGCGCCGCCGCGATGGGACCTACATCCGCTTTGACTCGAACGCGGCTGTGCTGATCAATGAAGCCGGCGAGCCGGTAGGGACGCGCGTTTTCGGGCCGGTGGCTCGTGAGTTGCGCGAGAAGAAGTTCTTGAAGATTGTTTCGCTCGCTCCGGAAGTTCTGTAATCCGGACGCGAAGTAAAGGGAAGAGTGATGCCGAGTTTGAATATTCGCCGCAACGACCAGGTGGAAGTCATTGCCGGCAGCGATAAAGGGAAGCGTGGCCGCGTGCTGCGTGTGCTCCCGGATGCGAGCCGGGTGGTGGTGGAGAACATTCGCGTAGCGAAGAAGCATGTTCGTCCGAATCCGCAGCAGAACATCAAGGGTGGAATCGCCGAGCAGGAGCAGCCGATTCACATTTCGAATCTGATGCTGGTTTGCCCGAACTGCGGGCGTACGCGCGTGGGCCACAAGCTCGAGGGCGAGCAGAAGGTGCGTGTCTGCAAGAAGTGCGGGCAGACGCTGTCAACGAAGAAGTAGGAAACGGAAACCGTGGGCCTGGAGGCCCGCGAAGATTGCACCCGCAACGGTAGACGGCGAGAAGCCAATCCGAGACCGGGGACGAGGTTAAGAAACGCAATGGCAGCAAGACTAAGAGAGAGATATTACAAGGAAATCCGTGCCGCGCTCCAGACGGAGCTTGGGCTGGAGAATGTGATGGCCGTGCCGCGCATCGAGAAGATTGTGCTGAACATGGGCCTGGGCGAAGCGACGCAGAACTCGAAGCTGCTGGATCCGCTGGTGGCGGACCTGGCGGCGATTGCCGGACAGAAGCCGGTAACGACGCGGGCGAAGAAGTCGGTTGCGGCGTTCAAGGTACGCGAGGGCATGCCCATCGGCGCCATGGTGACGCTGCGGGGCGACACGATGTACGAATTTCTGGACCGGTTGATTTCGGTTGGCTTGCCGCGGGTACGCGATTTTCGCGGTGTTTCGACGAAGAGCTTTGACGGCCGCGGCAACTACACGCTGGGTGTCCGCGATCAGCTGATTTTCCCGGAGATCGATATCTCGAAGGTTGAGAAGCTGAAGGGAATGAACATCACCATTGTGACGTCGGCCAAGGACGACAATTCGGCGCGCGCCCTGCTGCGGCAGTTCGGCGTGCCGTTCCGCCAGACCGCGTAAGGGAGCTAAGAGATTTATGTCCACGATTGCAAAGAAAGTCAAAGACGAGCGGAAGCCGAAGTTCAAGAGCCGGCAGCACAACCGTTGCAAGCTTTGCGGGCGTCCGCGCGGTTTTCTGCGGAAGTTCGGCATTTGCCGTTTGTGCTTCCGCCAGCTGGCGCTCAAGGGAGATATTCCCGGCGTTGTGAAGTCGTCCTGGTAAGGAATTTCCGCGCAGATAAGAGGCGCGGGTGACAGATTTGGCGGTACCCGGAAGCGGGGTCGCCGTTAGACATCTTCGCTGGTTCTCTGCGCTGCGGAGCGAACGGGAGATGAAGGAGAAACGATGAGTTTGACCGATCCGGTAGCAGATTTTCTGACGCGTATTCGCAACGCGATCCGCGCGCGTCACCAGAAGCTGGATGTTCCGGCCTCGAAGCTGAAGACAGAGATTGCCCGCATTCTGAAGGAAGAGGGCTACATTGCCAACTACAAGACGTCGGAAGAGAACGGCCGCGCCGTGCTCCGCGTGTACCTGAAGTATGGCTCGAACAATGAGGCGGCGATTCGGGATCTCTCGCGTGTATCGCGTCCCGGTTGCCGTGTATACGTGGGCCGTGATGAGATCAAGCGCGTGCAGGGCGGGCTGGGGATCAGCATCATCACGACGCCGCGCGGAGTGATGACAGGCCGTCAGGCGCGGCGCGAAGGCGTCGGCGGAGAGATTCTCTGCGAGGTCTGGTAAGGACTACGCGTTGGGCGAACCGCGCCTATGGCGTCATTTGCCGCAGGTTGGGCAGGATGAGCCCGCGCTGATGGCGGGGTAGAAGGTTAGCAGGAAGGGGCGGGAAAAACCCGCCACGGCTGCAGTGGAACGAAGCCCAGAAGGGCGTCGGGACTCGCAAGCCATGAAGGATTGAAAGCATGTCGCGTATTGGAAACAAGCCGATTCCGTTGCCGGCGGGCGTGAAGTACACGCACACGGGAACGAAGGTTGTGGTGGAAGGCCCGAAAGGGAAGATTGAACAGGTAGTTCCTGCCGGGATCAAGCTGGAGACAAGCGACGGGCACCTGCAAACGGTGCGCGAGAACGACTCGCAGGCGGCTATACACGGCCTGACGCGGGCGCTGGTGGCGAACGCAGTGCATGGCGTGACGCAGGGCTGGTCGAAGGAACTCGACATTGTCGGCATTGGATACCGTGCCGAGATGAAGGGCAAGGACACGGTGGTCTTCACGCTGGGTTATTCGCATCCGATTGAGTTTCCGATACCGAGCGGGATTTCGGTGGCGATTGATCCGAAGCAGACCCGCGTGACGGTGACGGGGATCGACCGGCAGAAGGTTGGCCAGGTGGCGGCCGATATGCGGGCGTTGCGCAAGCCTGATCCATATAAGAACAAGGGCGTGCGTTACGTGGATGAGAAGCTGAAGAAGAAGGCCGGCAAGAGCGGCGCGAAGTAAACCGAACGGGGCCGCGGGGCGGCTCCGCTGATAGGAAGGGAATATGATTCCGCAGATTCAACGCAATGTCATTCGCAAGCGCGTTCACACCCGTATCCGGGAGCGCATTCAGGGTACATCGGAGCGTCCGCGCCTCAATGTTTACCGCTCGCTGAACCACATCTATGCGCAGGTGATCGACGACAGCAAGGGCCGTACTCTGGTTTCCGCTTCGACGATTGCCGACAAGATCAAGACGGGTGGGAACCTGGCAGCCGCGAAGGAAGTGGGCAAGCTGGTGGCCGAGCGAGCGAAGGAAAAGGGCATCACGAAGGTGGTATACGACCGTGGTGGCTACTTGTACCACGGGCGCGTGAAGGCACTGGCCGATGCGGCGCGCGAGGCGGGCCTCGAGTTCTAAGCTGGATTTTCAAAGGTTGCAGGGCGGCATGAATGCCGGCCCGAAAGGAATCAGGAAGCAATGGCAACAATCAGAAAGAAGCTGGACGCCGGGCAGTACAACCTGAAGGATCAGGTTGTATCGATCAACCGCGTCACGAAGGTCGTGAAGGGCGGCAAGAACATGTCGTTTGCCGCGCTGGTGGTCGTGGGCGACCCGGCTGCCGGGGTGGTTGGCTACGGTTCGGGCAAGGCGAAGGAAGTGCCGCAGGCGATTCGCAAGGGAATTGAGTCGGCGAAGAAGAACCTGGTGCGCGTGCATCTGACCGAGACGACGATTCCGCATCGCGTGCTGGGACGGTTCGGTTCCGGGCAGGTGCTACTGAAGCCGGCGCCGGAAGGCACAGGCGTGATTGCCGGCGGCGCAGTGCGCGCGGTGATGACTTCGGCGGGCGTACAGAACGTGCTGACCAAGAGCCTGGGCACGGCGAATCCGCACAACGTGATCAAGGCCACATTTGATGCGCTGACCCAGCTGCGTGACCGCGAAGAGGTTGCGGCGCTGCGCGGCAAGCAAGCGCAGGAGCTTTAATTCATGGCAGAGAAAGCAAAGATCCGCATTCAGTATTACCGGTCGGTGATTCAGGCGCCGGAGAAGCACAAGAAGGTCGTGAAGGGCCTTGGCTTTACGCGGCTGAATCAGATTGTGGAGCGCGAGGATACGCCGTCGATTCGCGGCATGGTCCTGAAGGTTCCGCACCTGGTACGCATTGTTGAGTAGTTGACAGTAGACCTTGTCAGCGCCCAGTTTCTGATGACTGACAACTGATAACTGGCGACTTTTAAAGAAAAGCGAGTCGGCCGCGACGATACCGGCCGGCGTTAGCGAGGGGAATCATGAATCTTTCGAATCTTCGGGCACCGAAGAAGGCAAATCGGAATCGCAAGCGCGTGGGCCGCGGCATGGGGTCGGGCCACGGCAAGACGTCCACGCGTGGACACAAGGGCCAGGGATCGAGGTCTGGATCGAGCCTGATGCGCGGCTTTGAAGGCGGCCAGATGCCGCTGCACCGCCGTCTGCCGAAGCGCGGCTTCACGAACATTTTCCGCACCGAATACACGGTGCTGAACCTGTCGCGGCTGGAAGAGTTGAACGAGAGCGAACTGACGCTGGATGCGTTTATCGCCAAGGGACTGCTGGCCAAGCGAGGTGAGCTGCTGAAGATTCTGGGCAACGGCGAGGTGACGAAGGCGATCACCGTGCATGCGCACAAGTTTTCGAAGTCCGCGCAAGAGAAGATTGAGAAGGCGGGCGGCAAGGCAGTCGTTGTCGCCTGAGCGACTTTTGACTAAGGAACATGCCGTTTCCCGCGGGAACGGTTAGGATAGGTACCAAGCTCCCATGTTTGAAAAGTTCGCGAATATCTTCAAGGTTCCGGACCTGCGCAAGCGGGTTCTGTTCATGCTGGCCATGATGGCGGTTTACCGGCTGGGTGCGTTCATTCCGACGCCCGGCGTGAATGCGCATGCGCTGGAACAGTTCTTCAACCAACAAGGCGGTTCGTCGCTGGGGCTGGTGAATCTGTTCAGCGGCAACAACCTTCGCCGCATGACCGTATTTGCGCTGGGCATTATGCCCTACATCACCGCCTCGATTATCTTTCAGCTGCTGACAGTGGTGTATGAGCCGCTGAAGAAGCTGCAGGATCAGGGGGAATTGGGCCGCCGCAAGATCACGCAATGGACCCGGTACGTCACGGTGGGACTGGGCGTGGTGCAGTCGGCGGCGATCGCGATTGCGCTTTCGCACGGCTCGACGGGCAATAAGCTTGTGCTGGATCCTGGCATCGGGTTCATCCTGATGACGATTCTGACGCTGACGGCCGGGACGACCTTTGTGATGTGGCTGGGCGAGCAGATCACCGACCGTGGCATCGGCAACGGCATGAGCTTGCTGATTTTCGCCGGTATCGTCGTGGGACTGCCGGGCGGCATCGCGGACCTGGTGCAAACGGCGCAGCAGTCGAAATTTGGCGCATTTACGATTCCGGCGCTGATTCTGCTGGTGATTGGGATGCTCGCCGTAGTGGCGTTTATTGTGTTCGTGGAGCGCAGCGAGCGGCGGATCCCGGTGCAGTACGCGAAGCGGATCGTAGGCCGGAGGCTGATGGGCGGGCAGTCGACGCATCTTCCGCTGCGCGTGAACTCCGGCGGCGTGATGCCGATCATCTTTGCGGCCTCGGTGTTGTCGGCTCCGCTGTTGTTTGCGAATGCAGCGTTTGTGAAGAACAGCGATTTCCTGAGCCGCATTGCGAATGCTCTGCAGCCGGGCGAGCCCTGGTACGAGTTTCTGTATATCGTTGCGATTGTTTTCTTTGCGTACTTTTACATTTCGATCGTGTTCCGTCCAGACGACATTGCGGACAACATGCGCAAGTATGGCGGCTTTATTCCCGGTATCCGGCCCGGCAAGAAGACTTCAGATTTCGTTAACGACATTCTGACGCGCATCACGCTGGTGGGTGCGATCTACCTTTGCGTGGTGGCGATTATTCCGCAGTTTCTGATCAGCGGTATTCACCTGAATCACCTGTGGCTGGTGGGCTCGCTGTTTGAGCGAATGCCGTTGTGGGTGACCAATGGTCTGGGGTTCAACTTCTACTTTGGCGGCACCTCGCTTCTGATCGTTGTGGGTGTAGCGATGGATACGGTGAACCAAATCGAGTCGCAGCTCATCATGCGGCACTATGAAGGCTTTTCTCCGCGCAGCCGCACGCGCGGACGGCGGGCATGGTAGTGGCCTCAGCGAACGCCAGCGCCGGATCCGCGGCGGAGGCGGCCGGTCATTTGACGCCAGGGCCGATTCTGCTGCTGGGAGCTCCGGGAGTGGGCAAGGGAACTCAGGCCAAAGGGCTTGTGAAGGCGTGGGGGATTCCGCAGATCTCGACAGGCGACCTGCTTCGCTCGAACGTGGAGCGGGGGACGGAAGTGGGGAAGCAGGCCAAGGAACTGATGGACCGGGGCGAGCTGGTGCCGGACGAGCTGGTGAACCGGATGGTGGCGGAGAGGTTGAAGGAGCCGGATACGGCCCGGGGCTATATCCTGGATGGATTTCCGCGGACACTGGGGCAGGCGAACTGGCTGGATGGGCATCTGGGGGCGCAGGCGGGCACTTTGCCGGTGATTGCGATCAGTATTCAGGTGAGCTACAATCAACTCTTGCGCCGTATTACGGGACGGCGCATCTGTCCTGTCTGCAAGACCATCTATAACACGTATTTGCAGCCCCCCAAGGTAGATGGAATTTGTGACAAGGATGGCGCACAACTGGTGCGCCGCTCCGATGATTCTAAGGAAGTGTTTGACGAGCGGATGCGTGCGTACGAATCCCTGACAGCTCCAGTGGTTGAGCATTACCGCAAGCTGGGGCGGTTTGAAGAAGTGGACGGCGAGTTGGAAGTGGGTGCCGTGACTGCCGGGATTATGACGGCTATAGCGAGGCTCAGGGGTTAGCCGGATGGCCATCATGATCAAGTCGCCGCAGGAGATTGAGAAGATGCGGCGCAGCGGGCAGGCGGTCCGCGAAATTCTGGAGTATGTGCGCGGGCTGGTGAAGCCGGGCATGACCACGATGGATCTGGAGAACGCGGCGGCGGCCCGGATGCATGAGATGGGCGTGAAGCCGGCGTTCAAGGGTTACCGCGGATATCCTGCCGTGCTTTGCACCTCAGTCAACAGCGAGGTGGTGCACGGGATTCCTTCGGCGGAGCGGGTGCTTCGCGAGGGCGACATCGTTTCGATCGACACGGGAGTGGTGATCGATGGGTATTACGGGGATTCGGCGACGACTGTGGCCGTCGGCGAGAAGGTGAGTCCCCGGACGCAGAAGCTGCTGGCAGTGACGAAGAAGTCGCTGCAGTGCGGGATTGAAGCAGTACGTGCCGGCGCGACGCTGGGAGACATTGGCGCAGCGGTACAGGAGGCAGTGGAAGCGGAAGGTTTTAGTGTGGTGCGGGAGTTTGTGGGGCACGGGATTGGAACCCGGCTGCATGAAGATCCGCAGGTCCCGAATTACGGCCGGCGCGGCCAGGGGCAGAAATTGAAAGAGGGCATGGTGCTTTGCATTGAGCCGATGGTGAATGCGGGCAAGCCCGGAGTCCAGGTGCTGGACGATGGTTGGACGGCGGTGACCGAGGATGGGAGCATGAGCGCCCACTTTGAGCACACGATAGCCGTGACGGCGGACGGCGCATTGATTTTGACGCAGTAAGCTTGCCGGCTTTGAGGGCCGGCAGAAACAGGCAGGCAATTTGTCGAAAGAAGACGCGATTGAGGTCATGGCGACGGTATCGGAAACGTTGCCGAATGCCATGTTCCGGGTGAAGCTGGAGAATGGGCACGAAGTTCTGGCTCATGTTTCCGGGCGGATGCGGAAGAATTTCATCCGGATTTTGCCGGGTGACCGGGTTGCGGTAGAGCTGAGCCCGTATGACTTGAATCGCGGGCGGATTGTCTACCGGTATAAATAAGCGAACAGTTTTCAGTCCTCAGTCCCCAGTGGGACCTATCGGGACTGACAACTGATAACTGGTAACTTGGGATTGTTTTATGAAGGTTCGTGCATCAGTCAAGAAGATTTGCGATAAGTGCAAGGTGATCCATCGCCGTGGTGTGGTGCGGGTGATCTGCGAAAACGCAAAGCACAAGCAGCGCCAGGGCTGACCTGGAGGAGCTTGTGGAGGGAGTCACGCCTGCTAGCGCAGGCAGGGGCTAGTTAGCCGGAAAGGCTTGCGATGAACCCCGACTCAAAGCCGCCAAAGCCGAAGCCGGCGGAGGCATAACCCGTTCCGGAGAGAGAAAACCGGGACCTACGAAGGGCAAACTATGGCACGTGTTGCTGGCGTCGATCTGCCTCGTAACAAGCAGGCTCGGATCGCGCTTACGTATATTTACGGGATCGGCAACCCTCGTGCGCTGAAGATTCTGGAAGCTGCGAACGTTGATCCGTTCAAGAAGGTTCAGGATCTCGGCGAGGATGAGGTGAACCGCATCCGTCAGGTCATCGAAGCGGAAGGCCAGGTGGAAGGCGACCTGCGCAAGGACGTGACGATGCACATCAAGCGCCTGATTGAAATTCAGTCGTATCGCGGACTCCGGCATCGCAGGAGCCTGCCGGTTCGCGGTCAGCGTACTCACACCAATGCCCGCACCCGCAAGGGTCCGCGCCGTGGCACCGTGGCGGGTAAGAAGAAAGCGACGAAGACCTAATGGCAAAAGCAAAGCAGACCGCGGGAAAGGCCGCGAAGAGCAAAAAGTTCAAGAAGCGGGAACGAAAGAACGTTCCTTATGGCCTGGTGTTCATTCAGGCATCGTTCAACAACACGATTGTGACGATCACCGACGGGCAGGGCAACACGCTTTCGTGGAAGAGTTCGGGATCTCTGGGCTTCCGCGGGTCGCGTAAGGGCACTCCGTTTGCCGCCCAGCAGGCCGCGATCAATGCCGCGAATATGGCGCGCGATCATGGCCTGCGCTCCGTGGATGTGCGCGTGAGCGGGCCTGGTTCAGGCCGCGAGTCGGCGGTTCGTGCGCTGGCAGTGGCGGGGCTCGAAGTTCGCTCGATTCGCGACGTCACGCCGATTCCGCACAACGGCTGCCGCCCGCCGAAGCGGAGGAGAGTGTAAGAAGCAGCTATTGGGCTCCAGCTCTTAGCTTTTCGCTGGGAGCTGGAGGCTAACAGGTTGTAAACTAAAGAATGGGAAGTGATCGAGCTCCCCTGCTTCCGGCTAACGGCTGGAAGCTAAACGGACCGGGAAGAAACGCTGTGCTGCGCGTAAACCGGTCGTCACCTGAAGTTGAGGAGAGAAGAGTTTGGCACGTTATACAGGAGCAGTGTGTCGCCTTTGCCGTCGTGACGGCATGAAGCTTTTTCTGAAGGGCACGAAGTGTTTTACGGACAAGTGCCCGATCGAGAAGCGCAACTTTGCCCCCGGCCAGCATGGCCGCGACCGCAAGGCCAAGATCGTGGGCTACGGCCTGCAGCTGCGTGAAAAGCAGAAGGCGAAGCGTATTTACTTCACCCTTGAAGGACAGTTCCGGGATTACTATGAGAAGGCCTCGCGCAAGCAGGGCGTGACCGGCGAATTGCTGATTCAGCAGCTTGAGTGCCGCCTGGACAACATTGCGTTCCGGCTGGGTTTTGCGACTTCGCGCCGGCAGGCGCGGCAGGTGGTGCGCCACGGTCACGTCGAGGTGAACGGCCGCAAAGTGAACATTCCCTCGTACCAGGTGAAAGTGGGCGACGTGATCAAGGTTCGCGAGAACAGCGCGAAGCTGCCTGTGATCGAGATGGGCCGCGACCTGGCGAGCGGCCAGCCGACTCCGGCATGGCTCGAAGTGGATCACCAAAACCTGACGGGCAAGCTGATTGCGTTGCCGAAGCGTGAGGAAGTGAACCTGCCGGTCAACGAGCAGCTGATCGTCGAACTGTATAGCAAGTAATCTGGAAGTTTTCAGTTATCAGTCCACGGTCCCCAGTTGGTCTTATGGCTTCTGGGGGCCGCAACAACAATCGTCAACCGCGAGCCGCGTGAGAGCGCGGAATTTCAATGATCAGAGAGGAAACAGGCACAGCCGTTGCAGGGTGCTTCGCGGCGTTTGCTGTGCATGGAGAGTGAATCGATATGCTTTGGAGAGGATTTCAAAAGCCCAAGCGTCTGGTGGTAGATCCGGAGACGCTCACCGAAAAGTACGGCAAGTTCAGTGCTCAGCCATTCGAGCGCGGCTTCGGCACCACGATCGGCAATGCGCTGCGGCGTACGCTGCTCTCCTCGATTGAGGGTGCGGCGGTGACCGCGGTGAAGATCGAGGGCGTTCTGCATGAGTTTCAGTCGATCCCCGGTGTCGTGGAGGATGCGACGGATATCATTCTGAATCTGAAGCAGGTGCCGTTCAAGTTGAACGGAGACGGTCCGAAGGCGCTGTATGTGCGCGTGGACCAGCCGGGCGTGGTCACCTCGGGAATGATCGAGGCGGACTCGGACGTGGAAATTCTCGACAAGGGTATCTACCTCGCCACTGTGAGCGAAGGCGGAAAGCTCGAGATGGAGATGCGGTTGAAGCGGGGCCGCGGCTATGTGGGAGCGGACAAGAACTATGACAGCGATCTTGGGATTGGATTTATCCCGGTCGACTCGGTTCATTCGCCGGTTCGCAAAGTGAATTACGCGGTGGAAGCGGCTCGTCTGGGTCAGATCACCGACTACGAGAAGTTGACGCTCGAAGTGTGGACGAACGGCACGGTGCTGCCGGCGGATGCCGTGGGTCTGGCGGCGAAGCTGCTGAAGGATCACATGAGCATCTTCATCAACTTCGAGGAGGAGATCGAAGCGGAGGCTCAGGCGGAAGAAGGCCGCGTGCAGCTCAAGAATGAGAACCTGAACCGTTCGGTTGAGGAATTGGAGCTGAGCGTACGCAGCTACAACTGCCTGAAGAATGCGAATATTCAGTCCATTGGCGAATTGGTGCAGAAGACCGAAGCCGAGATGCTGAAGACGAAGAATTTCGGACGGAAGTCGCTGAACGAGATCAAGGAAATTCTGGCCCAGATGGGGCTCTCGCTCGGCATGAAAATCGATGAGAACGGAAATGCAGTGCCCGGGCCGACGAGCGTGTTGCCGGCACAGGCGCTGGCACAGAGTTACAGCCGTTTTGACGATGAGGACGACGAGGAAGGTCTCGAAGAGGACTTCCCGATGCACAACGAGACGGAAAACTTTTAACGGCAGTACCCAGTTGCCAGTGGCCAGTCGCCAGTCAAAACGGCGGGGACTGACAACTGGGGCTGAGATTCAGAGAATTCAGTCAAGAGAGATTTGTCATGCGTCATCGCAATGCAGGATACAAACTTGGGCGCAACACCAGCCATCGCCGCGCGCTGCTGCGGAACCTGGTCACGTCCATTCTGATGGAAGATCGCGTCGAGACGACTGTTACCAAGGCGAAGGCGGTGCGGCCTCACGTGGAAAAGATGATTACCCTCGGCAAGAAGGGCGATGTGCACTCGCGCCGGCAGGCGCTGGCTTTTCTGCAGACGCGGGAAGCGGTGGCGCGTCTTTTTGACACCGTGGCGCCCCGGTACGGCGACCGCAACGGTGGTTATCTGCGCATCGTGCGCAGCGGCTTCCAGCGCGGTGATGGAGCGGAGAAGGCATTCATCGAGCTGCTTGGCGCCGAGCACGAACTGGACGAGAAGCGCCAGAAGCGCGCTGAAGTTCGGGCCAAGCGCCGCGAAGAGATGCAAAAGGCGCTGGCTGAGCAGCAGGAGCAAGAGGGCGGCGAGCCCGAAGGCGGAAACGAGTAGTTTTTTTCGCACTGAAGGAAGTTTTTTTGAGCGCACCCCGATTTGGGGTGCGTTTTCTTTTCAGGCGCGCATCCACTCGGGCAGGCCCGATGCGATGGCAGCGCGGACTGCGGCCATGAGTGAGTCGCGGTCAGGATAGTCAGCGGGAGAGATGGCCTCGTGAAAGATGATGTGCGCGCGGCCACGGCGAATGGCAAGACTGCCTTTGCGCATCATCTTTTCGGTTCCGTAGATCGACACGGGGATAATCGGGACTCCGGCTTCCAAGGCGAGATAGAACGGGCCCTTCTTGAATGGCAGCAGCCGGCCGTCCGGCGAGCGGGTACCTTCGACGAAGGAGGCGACGCTGATTCCAGATTGGAGCACATCCAGGGCGGTCCGCACGCTGGCGCGCGCAGCCTCCACGTCGCCTTTGCGGTCAACAGGAATGAAGCCGGCCAGACGCATGCAATAGCCGAGGATGGGGATTTTCATCAGGGGGCGTTTGATGAAGACCGCGATGCGCACAGGGATTTCCGGCAACAGCATGACGGGGTCGAGATTGGAAAGGTGGTTGGAAAGAAAGAGGTATTTGCCTTTCCGGTTGACGCCTTCGGCGCCGGTGATGGTGGGGCGGAGGCCGGCGATTCGGATTCCGAGGCGGGCAATGCCCATGCCGCAGTGATACATGGGAGAAATGTTCCCGGTAAGCAGTGTGAACGGGACGCAGAGGATCGCCGCCGGAAGACCCAACAGGGTGTAGAAGACGACGAGTCCGAGAGAAAGGAACATGGCTCAGCCGTGATTGCCGCGATGATCAAGCGCCTGCGGCAGCTTTTCGTAGATTCCGTCGAATCCACCATTCGATAGGATGGCGATGACGTCGCCGGGACGTGCTTCGGATGTGATGGCGTCGATAATGGCGGGCACGTTTGGGATGAGTTGTGCGGGCTTGCGTTGTGCCATGAGACCTTCGATGACGCGCTCGGGTTGCAGGCGTTCTGCTTCGGGCACAGCCTGGCTCTTGAAGACCTCGGCGATGAGGACACGGTCAGCGAGGGCGAGGCTTTCGATGAGTTCCTGTTCGAAGACATTGCGGCGGAGGGTGTTGGAACGTGGCTCAAGCACGGCCCAGAGGCGTGATTCCGGATAGGCGCCGCGCAGCGCGCGCAGCGTTTCGCGGATGGCGGTGGGGTGGTGAGCAAAGTCGTCGATGATGGTGATGCCGTTGACCTCAGCCCGGACTTCGAGGCGGCGTTTCACGCTGCGGAAGGATGCCAGCGCTTCCTGAATGGCTTCGACGGGAATGTCTTGCCCGGCGGCGAGTGCGGCTGCGGCTGTTGCGTTGAAGGCGTTGTGCCGGCCTGCGAGGTTCATTTCCAGCTCTGCCCAGGGTCGGCCATGGCGCAATACGGACCACTGCATTTGGCGGCCCTTCTGGCGCAGGTTGGTGACCTGCCAGTCCGAGCCCGACTTTGCCCCGTAGAACTCCACGGGGCAGAAGGCGCGCTGGACACAGTCGCGCAGATGGAGTGAGTCGTCAAAGGCGATGATGCGGCCGTGCCGGGGCACGAGGTTCACGAGCCGCTGGAAGGCGATTTTGACGGCCTGGAGGTCGCGGTAAATGTCTGCGTGGTCGAACTCGACGTGCGTGAGAATCAACGCGTCGGGGAAGTAGTGCATGAACTTGGGGCCCTTGTCGAAGAAGGCGGTGTCATACTCGTCGCCTTCCATGAGAAAGAGGTTGCCGGGCTGGTACTGGTAGCTGGTGCCGAAGTTCTCGGCTACGCCGCCGATGAGGAAGGATGGCTTCCACCGGGGATCGCGCCGGGAGGCCACTTCGTAGATCCATGCGAGCATACTGGTCGTGGTGGTTTTGCCGTGCGTGCCGGCGATGACGAGCGAAGAACGGCCGCGCAAGAATTCTTCCTGAATGACGGCGGCCATGGAGGTGAAGCGCAGCTTGCGGTCGAGCATGTACTCAACCTCGACGTTGCCGCGCGAAATGGCATTGCCGACGATGACGAGATCGGGATGGGGCTGGAGGTTCGATTCGGAGAATGGCTCCATGATGGAAATGCCGAGGCTGTGCAGCAGTTCGGACATGGGCGGGTAGGCCGCCTGGTCGGAGCCGGTGATGCGATGACCTTTCTGCTGGAGGAGGCCGGCGAGGGAGGCCATAGCTGTTCCACAGATTCCGATGAGATGGATGTGTTTGACTTCAGACATATCTGCTTAGACCAAGACCGCCGGTTCGAGATATTGGAGTGTGGGTTCTGCTGCGAGTTGCAGCTCGGCCTCGATGCCGAATGGCAGCGTGACGTTGCCGCGCGAAACATGGCCGGAGCGCAAGCCGAATGCAATGGGCACGTGAAAGTCCGCCAGCACATCCAGTATGACGCGTTCGATGAGATCGGATTCGGCGCCGGGGGAAACGCAGTCGAGCATTTCGCCGAAGATGAAACCCTGGACGCCCTCGAATTTTCCGGCAAGGATCATTTGCCGGAGCATTCGGTCGACCTGGTAGGGCTTAGCGGCGACGTCTTCGAGGAAGAGAAGCTTGCCTTCCGTCTGCGGCGCGTAAGGAGTTCCGAGCGAGGCAGTGAGGATGCTGAGGCAGCCGCCATAGACGACGCCGCGGGCTGCGCCGGGACGCAATGTGCGCAGGCCCTGATCAGGGCCTGCATGCACGAGACCGCCAGTGATGGCGGCGTGGAAGCTGGGGTCGTCGATGCCAGCAGGACGGTCGAAGTCAGCCGCGACCATGGGGCCGTGAAAAGCGACGAGGCCGGTCTGATCGAGGAGCCAGGTCTGCACAGCGGTGAGGTCGCTATAGCCGAAAAACGGTTTGGGATGAGTTTGTATCTGATGGAGTGGTAAATTGGGGAGCAGGTAATTGCTTCCGTAACCACCACGGATACAAAATATGGCATCCACCTCTGGGTTGGCGAAGGATTCGGTGAGGTCGCGGAGGCGATTTTCGACGGAGGCGGAAAAGTAGGGCGCGTGTTTGCCGTTGGCGTGCGTGGCCAGAGCGACGCGGAAGCCGCGGTTCTGGATGGCGGCGATGCCGGCGGTGAGGCGTTCTTCCCTGGCGCTGCTGGCAGGTGCAATGATGGCGATGCGCGCATCGGGCGCGAGCGCGCGTGGCTTGAGAATGGGCCGCCGCTCAGCCAAGGAACGCCTCTCCGGTGCAGATGATTTCCGCCGGTCCCGTGAGTGTGATTTCAGATCCTTCGCCGGACCAGGCGACGGATTGCTCGCCGCCTTCTGCAATGACGGTGAGGGGCGAAGCGGCGCGTCCTGAAGCGATACTGGCGACAGCGCTGGCACAGGTGCCGGTTCCGGAAGACGTAGTGGGTCCGACGCCGCGCTCAAAGATGCGGATTGCGATGGTATTTGTAGCGAGTACGCGTACAAATTCGACGTTGGTTTGCGCGGGAAAGTCGGGATGGAAACAAATTGCCTTGCCGACCGAGCGCCAGTCGAGGCCGTGGACCTCAAAGTCGTCATCGTCGGCAAAGAGCACGAAGTGCGGATTGCCGGTGTTGACTACGTAGCCTTCGACGGCGAGGCCCTGCGGCAGCATGACCATGGCGTGACGCATGGTGGGGATGCCCATGGCGGAAGCCATCTGGAAATGCGGGCTGTTGGCGGCAACAACGCGACAGGTGCGGGGGCCGGCATCGGTTTCAAGATGGATGAGATCGCCGGCGGCGGCGTGGCTGGTGTGGGCCATCCATGCGGCGACGCAACGGGTACCGTTACCGGAAATTTCCGCGATGGAGCCGTCTGCGTTGATGAGCCGGATGCGGCCCGCGCGTTCACCTGTCTTTTCCAGCACCTCGACGCCATCCGCGCCAATGCCGGTGTGTCGGCGGCAGAGGGCGATGGCCTGATCGATTTCGCAGTCTTCCTCGACGATTAAGAAGTCGTTGCCGCAGGCATGCGCTTTTACAAATTTCATCGATCTTTCTCCATAACAGGGGCTCCATGCCGAAGGGCCGGGAATTCTGGTTACTTTGCGGTGATGCTACCATCCAGGCCGACGCGCGTCGAACGGTAGAAGTGCGCGCAGGGCTGGCCCATGGCGCAAATGACGTCGAGGCTTAGCAGGCCGCCTGGGTGCTTCTGGATGGCCTTGTAGACCGGATCACCATCAGTCGCGATGATGAACGGCGCTGCGAGCGAGGGATGCCTGAGGGCCGCATTCCAGCGGTGGTAGTCGGTTTCGTTGATGGTCCGCCGCAGGGGGATTCCTGCCATCTGGAATGCGCCGACGTGTGCGGAAGTGTAGGCCAGGATCTGTCCGTAAGGCGGAAGGGCATCGAGGGCGCGGGCGTAGGCCTTTTCGTACGGGATGCGTGTGCGCGAGTTGGCGCGGGCTTCGGCCAGCACGAGAGGGCCGGAGTGGACTTGCGCGGCACAGTCAAGGAGCACAAGGCAAAGGGCCACTGCGGTGACCAGCGGGGCCAGTGCGGGGCGATGTCTTTGCATCCAGCGCAGGACAGCGGCGAAAAAGAAGGCCACGAAGAGCGCGAAGGTGGGCAGCATTTCCATGCCATAGCGGGTGTTGTAGTACGAGTGCGGCGGCCAGACGGGGAGAAAAATGGGGACCGAACCGTAAGCGACCGAAAATGCGTAGAACGGCACAGGCATCCAGAGCAGCAGCAGCGGAAGGATTTGTTTTCCGCGCCAGAACCAGAGGGCGCAGAGAGTTCCCAGGATGCTGATGGTGAGCAGCGTATCGGCGAGTGGCATGGAAACCATGCCGAGTTCGGCAGCTTTGAGATAGTAGAGCAGCGAGATCCAGGGGCTGTGCCAGCCGGGATAGTGGGGCGCACCGGGCGGAGTGGTGCGCGCAGCAATCGCCTTAGCAGAATAGGGTCCGCGGGCGAAATAGAGCCAGTCGCCGAACTGGCGGGCGTTCCAGAGGAACCATGACCATGGCGCGGCGAGAAGCGCGGTGGAAAAGAAAGCGAACGCGCCGCCAGCGCGAGAGTTCCACGCGCGGGTTCGCCACATGAAGCCGGCGACGATGAACCACCCGATGCAAGCGAATACCCATCCATCGTAACGGGTGAGGACGGCTGCGACGAGGATGAAAGTGACGGCAATGATGCGGCGCGACGCGGCTGAGATGTTGCCTGCGGCCAGGGCACGGCCGGTTTCGACCATGAGGAGGACACCCCAGACAATTTCAGCCAGATACAGAGGTTCAGTCATGGCAGTGGTCTGCATGTAAAGCAGGCCGGGGTTGAGTCCAAAGAAGGCAACGGCGACGGCGGACATGGAGGGGTTGAGCCAGATGCGAGCCAGACGGTAAAGCCCAATGACGCTGAGCAGGTAAAACGCCATAGACGGGATGGCGCCGGCCATTCCGTTTTGCCACCAGGTCAACTTCATGGCAAAGGGCGCCATGAGGAGGTGAGGCAGGGGCAGCCACACCGAACCGAGCTGACGGATGCCAGGATTGAGCGAGTCAGTGAGGCGGCGGGCGATGCCGAGGTGCGCGACCGCATCGCCATAGAGCAGGACCATGCCGTGCGGGAAGCAATAGGCGAAGGCCAACACGGAGGCCAGCGCCGCGAGCAGAGCTACGAAGATGGTTTCCTGCCGCAGTTCTGCCGCGTTGAGCTGGTCAGTCGAGGTGCGAGAGTTGGCGGAGGGTTTCAAACCGTTCCTCGATCTCTTTGGGATCAAGCTGCGCGAGCCGTTCGGTACCGAAGCGCTCGACCGCGAAGGAGCCCATGACGCCACCATAGAACAATGCCTTCTTGAAGACAGCAGGTGTCAGATCGGGCTGCGAGGCGATGTAGCCGAAGAAGCCGCCGGCAAAGGAGTCCCCGGCGCCGGTGGGATCGACAACTTCCGCGAGCGGCATGGCCGGCGCACGGAATGGGATGGCGACATGGTTTTCCTGAGAGGAGAAGGACTTTTCGCTAAAGAATGCGCTTGCGCCGTATTCGCCGTGCTTCACGATGAGCGTTCTGGGGCCCATTTCGAGAACGTTTCTGGCCGCGCGCACAAGGTTGGTATCTTTTCCGAGCATCTTCGCTTCGGTGTCGTTGATGAGCAGCGCGTCGAGGCCGGGCAAGACCTTTGCGAGATTGTCTGCGTGGCCGTTGATCCAGTAATTCATGGTGTCGCCGCAGACCATGCGGACATTCGGCATCTTGCCGCGGACGTCAGCCTGCAGGACGGGATCGATGTTTGCGAGGAAGAGAAACTCGGAATCCTGATATGGAGCAGGAATCTTGGGGGAAAAGCTTTCGAAGACGTTGAGTTCCGTCGCGCGCGTCTGGGCCTCGTTGAGATTGCTGCCATAGGCGCCGCTCCAGAAGAAGCTTTTTCCTGGGGCGTGCTCGATGCCGCGGGTGTCGATTCCCCTGCGTTTGAGGACAGCCTCGTTTTCTTCGGTGAAGTCTTCGCCGACGACGGCGATGATGCGAACGTCGGTGAAATAGCTGGCTGCGAGCGAGAAATGAGTGGCTGCGCCGCCGAGGCAGCGTTCGGCGCGGCCTGCAGGGGTTTCGATGGAGTCAAATGCTACGCTGCCTACGACGAGAATCGACATGTATGAACTTCCTTTACTTGAGAACCCGTCCGACGATGAGGTCGAGCTTTTCGCGGGTGGCCGGAGGGATGGCCTCTCGGCTGGTGAGGATGGCATGCGAGAGGGCGTCCTTGCAGGCGCAGTCGCGCTGCCTGGGCAGCAGCTTCAAAGATGTGCGAAGCACGCGGCTGGCATTGGCGACGTTCTTGTGCATGACCTGGATGATCTGATCAACGGTGACGGCTTCATAGCTCTCGTGCCAGCAGTCGTAATCGGTGACCATGGCCAGGGTGGCGTAGCAGATTTCAGCTTCGCGAGCGAGCTTTGCTTCCTGCAGGTTTGTCATGCCGATGACGTCCGCGTTCCAGCTGCGGTAGAGATTGGACTCGGCGCGGGTGGAGAATTGGGGGCCTTCCATGCACACATAGGTTCCGCCGAGTTTTCCGACGACGTTTTCCTTACGGCAGGCCTCCATGAGGGCATGAGCCGTGGGAGCGCAGACCGGATCGCCGAATGCAACATGGGCTACGAGTCCTTCGCCGAAGAAGGTAGATTCGCGATGGGAGGTTCGATCAATGAACTGATTTGGGATGATGAAATCGGTGGGTTTGTGCGGTTCCTTGAGCGAGCCAACGGAGGAAACGGAGAGAATTCGCTCCACGCCGAGCTTCTTCATGGCGAAGATATTGGCGCGGAAGTTGAGTTCCGAAGGCAGGATGCGGTGTCCGCGTCCATGCCTTGCAAGAAACGCGACCTTGAGACCGTCGAGGTCGCCCAGCACGAAGGCATCGCTCGGCGAGCCAAAGGGCGTCTCGACGGCTACTTCGTGCACGTTCGTTAAACCCGGCATGGCATACAGCCCGCTGCCACCGATGATTCCTACTTCTGCCTGTTGCATTCGTTGCTCCAAGGATGGGACTCCACAGAAATGTCAGTATAAATGCCGCGTGAGCGGCGGTCTTGCAGGTACGAAAAGGCGCCGGCGGGCGGAAGCGCCGTGCGCAGGATGCCAGCCCGCTGCGCGAAGTCGCTCAGGGCGCCGGTCAGGTCAGGGTATGCAGGTTGGTAAGCGGCTGTTTCCTCGCCGGCGAGCGCGTGCTGCGCACCGAGAAGCATGAAATTGAGCTTGCGCGCCGTGTTGAGGGGAAAGCTTTCGCTCACAAAAACGTATCGCCCGCTGATGGTAATGAGTACCGGGCCCTGGTCAGTCGTGTAGACGTGATCATCGGTTGTCGCGCCGGATTGCAGCGCGGAATGCGGGTATTTCTTCAAGACTTCCGCTTCATAGTTTTTTGCAAAGAGCCGGGCGGCGCCTCGGTTTCTCCAGTGCGAGAGGTAGAAGAGCGCTACGGATGCGGTTGAGTTCTTGTTTGCGGCGTGCTTCTTTTGGGCGACGAAGTAGATGCCGCCGTCCCAATGTGAGGCAATCCGATTGGCGGCGCTGTCGCTGGTGGTGAGCTGGAGGAGCATGCGCGCGTCGAGCTCGCCCATGACGCCAACGTCATAAGGTCTATAGTTGCGGTCGAGCAGAGGGTGGACGTTGGGCAAAGTGAGCACGGGCACTTTTGCGTGGCTCTCATAGGCCGCGGGGTCCATTACCTGATAGGTGCTGGATGGAGGGTTGTTGAGGGTATCGGCAAAGGCGCCCCGTTTGCCTTCGTCGCGGAGCAGCTCGATTTCGAAGCGAAGGCCTTCGCGGTAAGGGAAGATGAGCGATTCACGGAGCACGCGCGGAGCGCTGGCCATGACGGGCGAGCCCTTGGTATCGTCGGTGAGATCGCTCAAGTGGTTGAGGATAAAGTCCGGGTTCTGGGCGATGCTGATGCCGTGGGGAGCCAGGGCGTAATCGATGTAGGTAACCATGGCCTGGCCTTCGAGGACTGCCTGCCGTGCCGTATCGTCTTCGTCGACGCGAATATGGCGGTTGTCCTGAGTGACGTTGCGGGAGATGCCGTCGAGGGACTTATTGCCCCATTTCTGCAGGTTTACGTACTGATCCTGCAAGGCGTGCATGAGTTCGTGGGCAAGGACGGGTTTCTGCTCCTTTGGGGCGATCCAGTTGAGCATATAGACGGTTTTGGTTTTGCTGTCGTAGTAACCGGCGATTTGCTCCTTGAGGAGCTTGACCATGAACGGGCCGAGGTCGAAGTTTTGAGGCAGGAGTCCGAATTTTTTGAGGATGATGGCGGAGCGCATCATGCGTTTGGAGTCTTTGCCATTTTTCAGTTTGGACTCGAGGTATTTCTCGACATCGGCGCGCGTGGTGAGCTTGCGCTTGACCGGGTGCTTGATGGGGAGGCCGGAATCGCGGGAGTCGAACCGCATGATCTGGTCGACAGAAGCGAAGAGCTCTTTCGCCTGCTGGGCCGTGATGACGGAGTCCGGCTTTTTTGCCGGGGTCTTCGTGTGGGGTGGCGGCGCTTCGGGCCGCGGGGCGGAGGTTTTGCCGGGGTGGATAGTGGATTGGGCCGCGGACTGCGCCGAAGCCATGGCGCCGAAGGCCGCGCAAAGGGAAAGGACGGCCGCAGCGGCTGTAATACGAAAAGGAAAGGAGAATTTCATACCTGAATATCCTGAGCAGTGAGCGCGAAGCCGGTGATTCCAGTACCTCCGGCAGATGCCGGGCCCCGTTGAGCCCGCTTATAATCAAGGGTGAGCCTACACATGAGTGAAATTTCCGGAGCGATCACTCCGCTGGCACTGTTTTCGACTGAGAAGGACGGCGAGATTGCCCTCTGCATGCACCAGGGAAGGCAAATGGTGCGGCAATGGCGCGATCCTCAGCACGAGCTCCTCTCGATTCTGGGTTTGGCGGCGGTTTACGACCTTGGATACCGCTGCCTGTTGCGTGTGAGCGGCGGCGACCAGGTGCGCTGGCTCAACGGGATGATCACGAATACAGTCAGGGATCTTGAGCCCAGCCGCTCGAATTACAGTTTTGTGCTCAATGCGCAGGGACGAATCCTTGGCGATGCTACGGCTTACCGTTGCTCCGATCATATCCTGCTGGCTACGGACGAGTCTCAGGCCGAGGCGCTCATGGCCCACTTTGACCACTTCATCATCATGGACGATGTGGAGCTGGGAAAGGTCAACGGGCAGACGGCGCTTGGTGTGGCGGGTCCACGGGCTGAGGCCGTGCTTGGCACCGCGGGGCTGAAGACGCCGGAGGGCGAGTGGAGCTTCGTGGAGTGCGACTGGGAGGGTCACCGCGTCATGGTATCGCGGGAGTACTCTCCGGTGACGCAGAGATTTGCGATCTGGCTCCCGGAAGCGAGTGCAGCGCGACTGTGGGAGAAGCTGCGCGAGGCAGGCGTGGAGCCGGCAGGGATTGACGCACTGGAAATGCTGCGCGTAGCCGAAGGCGTGCCGCTTTATGGCGTGGATTTTGACGAGAAATATCTGTCGCAGGAAGTGGACGCGGTGAGGCCGCTGCACTTCCAGAAGGGCTGCTACCTTGGGCAGGAGATTGTGGAGCGGATTCGCTCGCGCGCGACGGTGCACCGGCAGATGCGACTGCTGGAGCTGGAGGGCTCGCAGCCGGAGTTGCCGGCGCAGATTATGGCCGAGGGGCAGGCAGTGGGTGAGATCACGAGCGTAGCCGACATTGCGCTGCCGGGCGGGCGGAAAACGCTCGCGCTGGGCATGGTGCGCAACGAGCCGGTAGCCCGCAACCTGGGATTGACCTGTGCGGCGGGTACGGTACGAGTTCTGGATGCCGAAGAGGTGGCCAGTCTTCGCAAAAATTTGCAGGATTACGCAAGTCAGCATGCGGCGGTTAGTTAAGGATCGTCGCGGAGAGAGTTATGGACGAAAAGACCGGATTTACAGTTACCGACCGCCGCAAGTTCACCTCTGAGGGTGATTTGCGCGATGAGAGCACCAGCAGCCAGGCAAGTGAAACATCTGCGCCGGAAGCCGCGAAGGCTCAGGCCGACAATGTGGTGAGCATGCCGCGCAGGGAGCCCCCTGCAGCGGAGCCGGCCGCGGAGGCGAGCCGTGAGCCAGATGCCGAAGAATCCGAAGAGGGACGGCCGATTACGGACGAAGAGTCCGCCGAGCAGCATGCCGCTTATCGGGCATCGTCTGAAAGTCTCGACCAGATGCTGAAGCAGGCGAATCCGGGCATGGAAGCTACCGGTCCGGTGACGTTTGAGCATGTCATTCAGTCAATTTATCTTTCGGCGATGATTGCGATGGGTGCGGGTACGGAACCGGGCCAGAAGCCGCGGGTGGATATTCTTGGCGCACGCCAGAGCGTAGACATGCTGGGCGTACTGCAGGAGAAGACCAAGGGCAATTTGAACGAGCGCGAGCAGCGCATGCTGCAGAATGCGCTTTTCGAGCTACGAATGATGTTCCTGGAAATCACCAACGCCATTGCGCAAGCCGCTCAGAAGCCACCTACGGGCCGGGGATAACGTTCACGCTTCAGGATGAAAGCCGAAATTGTCATTCTCGGGAGCGGCACGTCGATGGGCGTGCCCACGCTCGGCTGCACCTGCGCGGTGTGTACGTCGCCGGATGCCAGGAATCGCCGGCTGCGGCCTTCGATTGCGATTGAGTGGCAGAACCGGCGGGTGGTGGTCGATACGGGGCCGGATTTTCGCGAGCAGGCGCTGCGCGAGGGGATTCAGCGAGTAGATGCGGTTTTCTATACGCACGCGCACGCGGATCACATCCTGGGCCTGGATGATTTGCGGCCGTTGAGCTACCCGCACAGGCCGGGGCATCTGCCGCTGTATGCCGATGCGGAGACGGCTGCGATTCTGGAGCGCGTGTTTGAATACACATTTTCGCCGGAGTCGCAGTATCCAACGCGGGCGCGTGTGAAGTTGCATACGATTGCAGGACACGATACGACGGAAGTGAACGGAGTGACGTTTCAACGTGTGCCGCTGCAGCACGGCCCCACGGAGGTTTCAGGGTTCCGGTTCGGTTCGGCGGCATATCTGACGGACATGAAGTCGATCCCCGAGTCGAGCTTGCCGTTGCTTGAGAATCTGGACGTGATGATTCTGGATGGGCTGAGGCCGCAGGCGCATCCGAGCCACGCGAATCTTGAGGAAGCACTGCGATGGGTGGAAGTGCTAAAGCCGCGGCGCGCCTGGCTGACGCACATGTCGCACGAAGTGGACCATGAGACGACGGAGGCCGCGTTTCCGCCGAATGTGCGCCTGTCCTACGACGGATTGAGAATTCCGATTGAAATCTGACATGCAAGTATTCCGCTCGCTGGCTGATATTCCCGACATGCCGGGCCGCTCCGTGGTGGCGATTGGCAATTTCGATGGGGTGCATTGCGGGCACCAGGCGATTCTGGCGGAGGTTCGCAAGCGCGGCCAGATGCGAGGAGCGGTTTCGGTGGCGGTGACTTTCGATCCGCATCCTGTGCGAGTGCTACGTCCAGAGATGGCTCCAAAGCTGATTACGCCGATGCCGCAGCGCCTGGAGTTGCTGGCGCAGACGGGCATCGATGCGACGCTGATTCTGCCATTCACGGAAGAGTTTTCGCAGACGCCGGCATATGATTTTGCCGATCAGGTGCTGGCGCGAGCATTGCGTGCCGTTGAGGTGCATGAAGGCGAAAGCTTTCGCTTTGGGCGCGATGCCGAGGCGGGCACGGAAGACCTGATTCGTTTTGGCAAGCAACTGGGCTTTGAGGTTTTCGGGCATCGGGCGCTGATGGTGCGCGGAATCACGGTGTCGAGCAGCGAGGTGCGCCAGCGGATTGTTGCGGGCAATACGAGCCTGGCACGGGCGCTGCTGGGGCGGGCGTTTTCGATTGAGTCGACGCAGGAGCGGGGCCGCGGAGTGGGGAGCAAGCTGCTGGTGCCGACAATCAATCTTGCACCGTATGCGGAGCTGACGCCTGCGAATGGCGTTTATGTGACGCGGGTACGGGTTGGGGAGCGCTGGTTTGAGGCGGTGACCAATTGCGGGGTGCGGCCTACATTTGGAGTGGAGAGCTACGCGATCGAGTCCTACCTGTTGAATTTTGAGCCTGTGGAGATCGAACCTGAGACGCCGGTGGAAGTGTGTTTTCTAGCACGGCTGCGCGAAGAACAGAAGTTTCCGTCGGCGGAAGCGCTGAAGGAGCAGATCATACACGATGTGGCGAAGGCGAAGCGATATCACGGGCTGGCGGCTGCCAGCCGCTAGGAGCCAGCTTTTGTCTCCAGTTCCCAGTGTTTGGCAGGCGGGATTGCCGCGGGCGCGGAACGAGTGTGGGAGTCTGAGCCACAGATTGCTCGATTGCGTTCCGCCGAGGCGAAAACTTCGCTCGACACGGCCCGCCTTTGAATCATCTCGACCGCGGAGTGGATGAGCCTTTGCTCGGAATGATGGGTCCGAAAGGACACGCCCAGCGCGAGATGGATTTCCTGAGATGCTGCGATTTGCGCAGGCTTGGTGAATCGATTTGCCATATGGCCTGCAACGGGCGTATCTTGCGGTCAATCGTTTTATCAGGAGATTTCGGATGCGTTCTTTGCTGCGCTGGCTGGGTTGCGTTCTGGTGATGGGGTGCGTTGCGTTGCCGTCGGGTGCGCAGACGGAAGCGAGCGGAGGGTTGGCGATTCCCGCGCCGACTGCGGAGCACCAGAATTTCAAGGTCGCAGTGTATATCCCGGTGAACGTGGTGGAAAGGATGTACAGCGACCATGCATGGCTCGAGAGCTCATGGAAAGAGATTACGAGCCATGTGAAGGTGGACAAGGTTTACATCGAGACGTATCGCAGCCGGAACATCGCGAGCAGCGCGGCGATCGACGGTGTGAAGCAATTCTTCAAGAGCCAGGGCGTTGAGGTTGCCGGAGGGATTGCGTATTCGGACAGGGACAACGGGCAGTTCAAGTCCTTCTGCTACACGAATCCGGCGGATCGCGCGTATGTGAAGAGCGTGGCGGAGCTCACGGCGCGGCATTTCAACCACATTATTCTGGACGATTTTTTCTTCAACAATACGAAGACGCCTTCGGACATTGCGGCGAAGGGGAATCAGAGCTGGTCGCAGTTTCGCTTGAAGCTGATGGATGAGGTTTCGCGCGACCTGGTGGTGGGTGCGGCGAAGTCGGTGAATCCGAAAGTGCAGATTGTGATCAAGTTTCCGAACTGGTATCCGGATTTTCATGCGAACGGCTACGACCTGAAGAACGAACCGCACATATTCAGCGGGATCTATACGGGTACGGAAACGCGAGATCCGGTGATTACGGACCAGAATCTGCAGCAGTACGAGAGCTACGAGATCATCCGCTACTTTGACAATGTAGCGCCGGGCGAGAATGGCGGTGGATGGGTAGATACATTCAGCATCCGGTATGTGGACCGCTATGCAGAAGAGCTGTGGGACACGATGCTGGCGAAAGCGCCGCAGATCATGCTGTTTGAGTATACGGCGCTGCTGAGGCCGGCGATGCCGGGAGATCGCGGAGAGTGGGCGAATCTGCCGACGAGTTTTAACTACGAGAAGCTGTACGGGAGAGAGATGTTCCGCATGAGCAAGTTCGGCTTCCATATCCACTATCCGACATTCGCGGCAGTAGCCGGAGATGCTCTGGCGGAGATCGACCCACTGGTGGGTAAGCTGGGGACGCCGATGGGGATTGATTTGTATCGGCCGTATTACTCGACGGGTGAGAAGTTTCTAGAAGAGTATCTGGGGATGATGGGGATACCGATCAACATGGTGCCGGAGTTTCCGAAGGGTGCGAAGATGCTGATCCTGACGAAATCGGCGGCGGCAGACCCAAATATTGTGCAGGAAATCAAGGGCAACCTGATGGCGGGCGGTGATGTGGTGGTGACATCAGGGTTGGTGAAGGCGCTGGAGCCGCGTGGTTTCGGGAGCATTTGCGAGTTGCATGTGGCGGACCGGCAGTTGCGAATTGATAAGTACTGGTCGGCATTTGGCGCGGGCAATGGAACTGCGATGGGTTCGACGCCGGGCAAGGATGAGGTGATGGTTCCGGCAGTGGTGTATGAGACGAACGATGCGTGGCCGGTGGTGCGGGGCACTGCGAATGGGTATGGCGCGCCTCTGTTGCTGATGGATCACTACGGGCACGGGAATTTGTTTGTGCTGACTATTCCGGACAACTTTAACGACTTGTACGATTTGCCACAGCCGGTGTTGACGTCGATCAAGAGCTACATCATGCGGAGTTTTCCGGTGACGATGGATGCGCCGAGCCAGGTGAGCCTGTTTGCTTATAACAACGGGACTTTTGTGGTGGAGTCTTACCGGAACAAGCCGGTGACCGTGACGGTTTCTGTGCTGGGCGAAGGCAAAAAACTCGAGAACCTGGTGACAGGCGTGCAGCTTACAGGCGAGACGATCCAGCATCCCATGCTTGCGCAGATGCCGGGTGCTTCCGCACGAACGAGCTTTACGGTGACGGTGCTGCCACACAGCTATGTGGGGTTTAGAGCTGAGTAGAGATGGCGGTTTGGGAGGGGAAGACCGGGGTCTTCCCCAGCCAGGCAGTCGGGCACTCAGTGGTGCATTGCTGCGCGGTTGTGAAATTTCCACTTTTCAAGAGTTGTGTTTGTTCTGGCTGTCAGCGTGCCACTGCCTGCTGCGACCGGATGCGGAAGCCGTCCGGGTCCTTGCCGCGAACATTGCGCCACCAGACCTGAAAGGTGGGTACATTGATCGTGACGATGAAGAGTTTGCGAAGTTTGCCCGGCGGGCATTGGAGCGGGCGGACGCCGTGCCAGGAATGCGGAGTTCGCTGGAATAGCAGGCTTCTATTCCCCCAAGGTTCGAGCGAGGCGGCGACGTTGAGGTCATCAAAGCTGGGAGCGGAATGGGCGCGGAAGCGCCGGCCGCTGTCGAGAATGAGGATTTCGCCTCCCCAAGCCGGATTCCAGTCCTCTTGAGTATTGAAGTAGAAGATGTGGGTGGCCAATTTGCGGACTGCATCACAGTGCGGGGATACGGCGCAGCCTTCCCATGCGTAATACCACTCGAAGGTAAGGATGAACTTGTGCGGGCCGAGCATGCGGCGGAGGAAAGCCTGGTATTCGCTGCCTTGTAATTCGGCGATGAATTCCTTCCACGGAGCTGCGAGCTCGAGATCGGGCCTGTAGTGCAGGAGGTAGCGGTCGTGCGGGGCTTGTCCATAAGCGCGTTTGACGCCGACAAGGCGATTGAAGCCGGCAACATCGGGCATGGTCTGGCGCAGGTTCTCATATCCGTCGGGGGTTAGTGGATTTTCCAACGAGACCCATGGATATGGCTGCCGGGTTTGGAAATCCTGGGGAGAAGCAATTTGTATGGAAGCAAGATTCAGATGCTGCATTCAGGCACCCCTCAGAAGAGATATTCGGTGACAGATTTGTCGGAACGATCCACCGCATCAGCAGCAATTCGCCCTGAGACGGGGAAGCGATTCAAACGCAAATTCACGAGAGACGAAGCGTACGGCCGGTCCCGTTTCGTGCCAGGCAGGAATCCGACTCAGGGAAGAATGGTCAAGGCGAGTCAAGTGTGCCGTCTGTGACATGGGTCACATGGATACGTCTGCGCAGGTTTCGAAAAGGTGTCAGCGATCTGACGGGGAGGTATTTCCGGGCAGGTGGCGCAAGGGGATGACTGAGCACCGGAAGCAAGGACTGCGGCAGGAATGTTGCGTTCGCTTCAGGCGGAATCAGATTCCAGCCAGATAACGCTGGCAGAGGCGCGTTCAGGTCCGATCGAATTTGAGGCGAATATCAGGGGCAATCAATCAAAGCGCACGCAAACGAGCATCTGCCACTGACAATCGTGAGGGGATGGACAGCCTGCCAGCCTCCTTGGCAGGCTGCCCTGTTTAGCTTAGGTTTTTGACCGCTTCCATGATGATGTAACCGAGAATTCCGAGTCCCATGAGGCATGTGACCGCGGTGGCAGCGTAGACATAGGGTGTGAGTTTCTTGGCGCGATTGAGTATCAGTTCCTGCTCGTGTTGCTGATGTTCGGCATTTGCATCGAGGTACAGCTGATCTTCCTCGTTCTGAAGCAGTGTTCCCCGATAGATCAGGAGCGCGGCGAGAATTGTGGCTACAGCAGCCCAGACGATCCAAATGATTGGCCTAACGCCCATACAACACCTCCGGTGTATTGACAGAGGCGGCTCCAGATACCAGAGGCCAGCAACTGCCTCGGGGCAGGAGGGGCCGTCGACTGCATATTAGCCCCGGTGGGGGGGATTTGCACAGTGATTTTCAACATAGTCTTTGAGTTATGAGTTGACAGTCTGGCGACCTGTGCCGCCGAAGGGGGCGCTGGGCGGGAAAGTGGTTTGATATCAGCGGGTTTCCGGTTGGGGGGAATCGCGGGGAAGAGTGGGCGCATCCAAGTAAAGGCCGGCAGTGCGCTGGAAATTGTGGCATCTGCCGGTACATCGAAGGTAAACTGTAAAGAGGAACTTCCAAGGAGATTTGCCCATGGCAACCGCAACCAGCACCCCGGAGACTGCACAACTAACCACCCCGCTGACCCTGACCGGAACGGCAGTCGCGAAGGTGCGCGAAATCATGGCAACGCAGGATCCTTTGCCGACCGGGCTGCGCATTGGCGTGGTAGGCGGCGGTTGCTCGGGTTTCCAGTACTCGATGTCGTTTGAGAATCAGGCCGGGATGATGGACAAGGTACTAAATTTCGACGGGCTAAAGGTGTATGTCGATGCGACGTCGCTGATGTACCTGCAGGGCTGCGTGGTGGACTACGTGGAGACGCTGGAAGCGGCCGGGTTCAAGTTCGAGAATCCGAATGTGAAGAACACCTGCGGCTGCGGATCATCGTTCAGCGTGTAACGCGGTACTACGAGATTCCAGGCAAAAGGCTCGCTTCGGCGAGCCTTTTCTATTGTGAGGAACTGGAACCGGAGTTGCCGGAGCCGGATGAATTGGTGCTGCTTCCAGAGTTGCTGGAGTTTCCGGAGTTATTGCTGTTTCCGGAATTGCTGGAACTGCCGGAGTTGGACAGCGGGTTGGAACTGCCGAAACCGTTGCTGCCGCCGAAGAGACTGTTCGAGTTGCTGGAAGATTTGTTGGAGCTATTGGAGCCGTTCAGGCTGGTGGCGCCGTTGAGATCGCTCTGGCTTCCGCCGAGGATGGAGACTTTGGCACGCAGCTCGTCAACGATGGGATCGTAATTGAACTCCCAGCGGTCGTAGTTACTCTGGGCGCGGTAGTCGACAATGGAGTGCCCCTTGATGGGCGGTACGACGCCGACAAAAGGTGCACTGGTGTGGAAGCCATCACTTGAGGAGGTGGGCGATCCGAGGGTGGAGGAGCCGTTGAGGCCACCCGTTGGGCTGGAGCCACCCGTTGGGCTGGAGCCGAGCGTTGGGCTGGAGCCGAGCCCGGAGCCTCCCAGCGATCCGCCCATGGCAGATCCAGGGGCGGAGGAGGAAAGTGGGCTGGAGGTGGGTCCGGCACCAAAGCCCATGCTGCTGTTGCCGGAGGTGCTGCTGGCAACAGGGGCAGATGCGCCGGAACTGGAACTACCCGATACCGCATACATACCGCCGGAGGCCTGGATCGAGCCGAGATCGGAGAGCGGCTTTCCGAAAAGGCCAAGCGGGTGAACATGGGCATGGCCGTATAGGACGAGCTTCCAATCATTCTTGCCGGTGAGGGGATCTTTGCAGGGTTTCCGGAGAAATCGAACGTTGTTGGTGTCTTCCAGCTGTTTGATGGTGGCGGGGTACTGCTGAAATTGGCGGTAATAGAGCTGGATGGCGCGCTCGTACGCCTCGCCGCAGTGGATGGCGTCAATGTCTCTTTGGCGTTTCAGTTCATGAGCCCATCGGGGCGCGGCGATGGCAAGCGAAAGGAGCAGCAGGAAGGTGAGGAAGATGACGACGAGGAGAACGATGCCGGATTCCGGATCGCCCTGGGGGCGGCGGTGCGCGAATTGTGACGGATGCTGCATGGTGTTTCCTGTTGTGGGGCTTTGCCGCGAATCGCGCGTGGGCGGCGAAGGCTATGACTCTTAACTCCGTGTCAAAGGCAGGCTCTGGGTGTTGTTGTAAAGCAGGTCAGTGACCTGGATAGAAAAGGGTAGAATCTTGACGATCTTGTAGCGATGGTCGACGACATCGCCCTCCGAGGCGATGTAGATGTTGTTGCCGTGAAGGAGAAAGGCCTTGCGCACGTTGCCATACGCCTCATATCCGAAGAATTGCAGGTCAATTGGTGGTGGGGGGGGTGGTCCAGCGGGGCCTGTGGCGGTAGCGATTTGCTGCTGATTGGGCCGGACGGGGCCCTTGACGGCCTCGATTTTTGCGGGCGGGGCTGAATTCATGGAGAAGATGTTACGTCCGGAGCCGGTGTACCGAATGGATTCAGCCTGGGCCATGATCTCCGGATGGAGGGTGGGGTCGAGCTTGGACAGACTAACCGGGATGCGCGCTGCGGTGCCGGACCCAGAGGAAGGTGGAGCGGCCGCCGACGCAGAGGCGGGCTGCGGAGGTGGTGCGGAGGGCGAGCCGAAGAACAACCGGTTGACGTCCCATATGACGAGTCCGAGGACGACTACGCCGAGCACGGCGGCCGCGATGACTTTCTTCTTATTCTCTGTGCCGAGCTTCAAGGCCATCAGCGCACCTCCGCAGAAGAATACGGCGTGAGCGGATAGATGAGCCGGGCGCTGGTGTTTCCGCTATCGGCGTTGCCGCCGGAGCCGGATGCGGAGGGCGTAGTGGACGACGCGGGAAGGTCAGTAGCGCTGGAACGAAGGTATGTGTCTATGCGGATACGGAGGTTGACGAGCCCACCCTGCTGACCGTTGAATGCGAGGCCCGAAATGATGAACAAGACGTGGTGCTTGTCGCGTTCGAGGTCATTGATGAAGTGCATGAGGGGCGCATACTGGCCGCTGAGGCTGGCATCAATCTGCACCTGTGCGATGCCGCTGATGGCCGGGGTGGGCGTGTATTGCGCGTTGGCGAGGCGGACGTTATCCTGCGCGGCAAGATTGCCGAGCTCGGCGGCGATGGTGGAATAGTTTGGCGCGATGCGGGCATCGATGAACTGCGCCGCCTGCTTGCGAGCATCGTTGACCTTGGATGGAAGGTCGTGAATCTGGCCCATTTTTGCCTGGAGCTGCCCGAACTGGATCTCTTCAGAGGCAAAAGCCGGGCTCTCGTCGGAGCCGATGGCGTGCATGGCCAGGATGACTTTGGCCCCGAGAAAGATATCGAGCAGGAAGATCGCCACAAGGCCAGCGATGTGCAGATTAAGAAGGGTAAAGAGGGCGCGAAGTTTTTTCATGGGCGGGACCTCTTTGCGGGGAGGGTTTGCGGTCTGGCTTTGGTGTGTTTTGCTGCTGCGTGAGGCGTGGGCTGTGCGGGCCTTGCGGGGGATTGCGGTGCACCGTCAGCCGGCGGTACGGGGTGTGGCAGTGGCCGGTAATCGGCGAGGATGTCAAAGTTCACGTAGGACGGCATGCTTGCGTTGACAGCGTTGGACTCATTGCCAGCGCCGACCTGAGCCGCGAGGGATTCTGAGGCGAGACGCGGCGAGGCGAAGTAGCGGGAATTCTCAAGATTACGAATGAGATCGACGCCGCGATCACGCGGGCCGAGAACGCGCAGACGGATAATCACGTGTCCATTCGGGCGGACGATAGGCTCGAGGTTGACGACCTGTACGCCGCTGGGGAGAACGGTTTCGAGGTCTTCCATTGTGGCCGTCCAGGAAAAAGCTTTGCGGCGGAAGAGTGAGTTGAGGAAATCGGATTCCTTCAATGTGGCAGCGTTTTTCGGCTCGGCCATGAGGTTGCGGTAGCTCTGCTGTTCTTCTTCGAGCGAGCGAACTTGTTCGTGCAATGACTGGACATGCGCCGTGGCGGCGGCGGCGCTACTCTGCTCCAGGTGGAGCTGGTAGCCGAGGAATGCGCCGGCCAAAGCCAAGATGAGCGTCCAGATGCGCAGGCGGTTATAGAGGGGCCGCAGCTCAATATAGGGTCGAGTAGCGAGATTGACGGTAATACGCATCAGATTGCGAGCGCTCCTGCGATGCCTGCGGACATTCCGTCCGGAAGTGAAGCCGCGGACGGCGTGGTGATAAGATCGCGCACTCGCGGGGCAAGGGGATCATTGGTGTCGATGAGGGAATTGAATCCTTCAGCCCCTCCCGGACCGGCGTAGTAAATGGTCGATGGCAGGGACTGCAAGGTGTCTTCGAAATAGGCCAGTGCAACGGTGACAGCCTGGGCGAGTTCCTCGCGTTGGAGGGCGGGATTCTGGGGAAGTTCCAGCGTGCGATGGAGCAGGAGATCATCCTGACGGACGATGGCGGTGGTGAGAGTGCTGTGGCTGCGCTTGATAATGAGGGCCGGGCCGTTGGCACGAAGTGCTGCGAGTGCGGCGATGGTGCTGGTGAGCACGGAGCCGGGTTCGAACCCGGCAGCGCGGATGGCAGACTCGTATTCTGCGAGGATGGGGCGCGGAATGGCAACAACCAGCACGCGAACCTGTTGCGCCGCCTGCGGAAGAAGCTGGTAGCTGATGGCGGCGTCTTCTACGTCGAACGGGAGCATCTTGCGCAGGCGGAAGCGCAGGATGGGCAGGGCCTCGCGCTCGCGCGGAGGGAGCGAGTCGAAGTCGAGCAGGAAGACGCGTGCGGCCGCATCGGGAACAATGACGGTTACATTTTTGCGGCGCGCTCCGACATCTTCGAGCGCTTTGCGAACGGCGGTGGAGACAGCAGGAGCGTCGACGAGATTGGTGCTCTTGAGGCCGGGGGCAACGGCGCCTTCAGGAATCGATGCATGGCTGAAGGTGAGGGAGTCATCGTCATTGCGTGGTGCTCCCTTTCGCGTTTCGCGGCGCGCAGCCACGACGCCGCCGGGGAAGATTTCGCAGGCGAGCGGCGGGCGGAGGTGCGAGTTGGCCGGAAGGATGGAGAATTTGAGCGGCACTAGCGTGTTGCCTCGATGAATGTAACTTTGTTGATCTCTTTTAGTGTGGTGAGGCCGCGGCTGACGCGGTCGACGGCGCTTTCGCGCAGGAACTGCATGCCTTCCTGCTGGGCAAGACGGCGGACCTCGGATGTGGGTTTCTTGTCGAGAATGGCTTCGCGAATGGGGTCAGTGAGATCGAGCAGTTCGTGAATGGCGGTGCGGCCGCGGTAGCCGGTGCCGCCGCACTCGATGCAGCCTGCGCCCTCGCGGAAGGGGAAATCCCGCCACTGAGCGGGGTCGAAGCCGCTGAGGACCAGCGTTTCGTCGTCGTAGTGGATTTCGCGAACGCAGTGTTCGCAGACGGTGCGGACGAGGCGCTGGGCGAGGATGCAGTTGAGCGCGGAGACGAAGTTGTAAGCCTCGACGCCCATGTTAAGGAAGCGGCCGAGGACGTCGACGACGTTGTTGGCATGGACGGTGGTGAAGACGAGGTGGCCGGTGAGCGCGGAGTTGATGGCGATCTGGGCGGTTTCCTGGTCGCGGATTTCGCCGACGAGGATCTTGTCGGGGTCGTGACGCAGGATGGAGCGCAGGCCGCGCGCGAAGGTGAGGCCTTTTTTCTCGTTGACGGGGATCTGGGTGATGCCGCGGATCTGGTATTCGACCGGATCCTCGATGGTGATGATCTTGTCTTCTTCACTCTTGATTTCGTTGAGTGCGGCGTAGAGCGTGGTGGTTTTGCCAGAGCCGGTGGGCCCGGTGACGAGCACCATGCCGTAAGGCTCGCGAATGTAGCGGCGGAAGCGGCGGAGGTCGTCCTCGTGGAAGCCGACGACATCGAGGGTGAGCTTCTGGAACTTCTCGCTCATCGATTCCTTGTCGAGGACACGGAGGACGGCGTTTTCTCCATGCACAGTGGGCATGATGGAGACGCGGAAGTCGATGAGGCGGGTTTTGTAGCGGACGCGGAAGCGGCCATCCTGCGGGACGCGGCGCTCGGCGATGTCGAGCTCGCTCATGACCTTGATGCGGGAGAGGATGGTTTGATGATGTTCGCGCGCGATGGGCGCCATGGCTGCCTGGAGGACGCCGTCGATACGGTACTTGATGAGGACCGAGTCGTCGTAGGTTTCGATGTGAATATCAGAAGCGCGGCGTTCGAGCGCGGTGAAGATGGTGGTGTCGACGAGACGGATGATGGGGCTGATGTCCTCTTCGGAGGTCAGCTTTTCGATGGAGATGTTCTCGTCGGGGTTGTCTTCAGCGGAGACGAAGTCGAAGGTGAGGCCTTCCGAAGCTTCGTCGAGGACGCGCTGGGACTGTTCGGTTTTCTTGAGCAGGTCGGTGATCTGCGAGAGCGTGGCGACGCGGGTGAGAATGCGCTGGCCGAGGAGGCTCGAGATTTCATCGAGCACCATGAGGCGGCTGGGGTCGCTGACGGCGATGATGAGGCGGTCTTCGAGCTGTTCGAGGGGCACGAAGTTGTAGCGGAACATCAGCTCGACAGGAACGCTGCGGATGACTTCGTGCTGGATGCGGAAGTTGCGGAGGTCGATGAATTCGCAGCGATAGCGGCGGGCGAGATTCTGGGCGACCTCGAGCTCATCGACTTCGGGTGGTGCGGTTGTGACGGGTGCGTCAGCCATGGGTGAAATTCCTTTAGCCGCCCAGCGCGCCGCTGCTCCCCATCGAGAAGATGGGGAGGTACAGCGCGATGAGAATGATGGTGACGACAATTCCCATGACGATGAGAATGGCCGGTTCAATGAGCGACAGCGCGGCGGTGAGCGCGGTCTGGACGTCTTCCTCGAAGAATTCGGCGACGGAATTGAGCATTTGCGGAAGCGCGCCGGTGGATTCGCCAACCTCAATCATTTCGGTCGAGAGCGGAGGAAAGACGCGAGTGTCTTTGAGACTGTTAGCGAGGCCTTTGCCCTCGCGGACGCTGTCTACGGATTCAAACACGGCTTTGCCGATGCGGCGGCTGGAGATGGAGCGTGCGGCGGTTTCGAGCGATGGGACGAGCGGCAGGCCGCCCATGAGTAGCGTGGACAGGGTTCGGGAGAAGAGCGCGACCTGGTACTTGAGCCAGATCATGCCGAAGATGGGGAGACGAATGCGAATGCCGTCGATAAGGTCGGAGCCGGATTCAGTGCGGCTCCAGCGCATGATGAGGAAAATGATGAGGGAGACAGCCGGCAATACGAAGAGTATGTAATGCTGGGCTGCTTTTCCGAAGTCGAGCATGGCCAGCGTGATGGACGGCAGGCGAGAGCCCATCTGGTTGTAGAGAAGCGCAAAGCGGGGTACGACGAACGAGATGAGAAAAATGAAAAGGCCAATGACCAGCACGATGAGCAGGGAGGGGTAAATGAGCGATGCCTGCAGTTTTTTGCGGAAGGTAAGCGAAATGCGCTGGAAGGCGAGATAGCGGTTTAGAACCTCGTCGAGGTTGCCGCTGCGTTCGCCGGCTAGCAATGTGGTGGTGTAGATGGGGGGGAATCCACCCTGAGCGTCAAACGCACTGGAGAGGGATTCGCCGGTCTTGACACGGTCGGCGACGTTCCTGATCTGAGCGGCGAAGCGCTCGTTTTTCTGGCTCTGAGCGAGCATTTGCAGCGAGTTGAGAATGGGCAGGCCGGCCTTAATGAGCGTGAGGAACTGCTGGTTGAAGATCAGGAAGGGCTCGAGCTTGATTTTGCGCGCAGCGCCTCGAAGACCGCGGGGGCGGACGGAATAGACGTAGTAGCCGGACTGCGTAAAGCGCTGACGCAACTCGTCCGCGGTGGCGGCAGAGTGAACCTGCTCCAGGACGCGTCCGCGTTCATCGGCCAGTTTGATGATGAATTCGGCCATAAGCTCTTGATTCTGCTGATGCCTCTTAGGGTAGCAGTTTACGTACTGAATAGACGCGGAGGCGGTACTTATCGCTCATTTGGGCAGGGCGGCGGGGTTGAGGTGTCCGATGCGGCCGTTGGGTCCGACGATGAAGGGCAGGCTGATGGCGTTCCAGTTGCCGTTGCCGAGGGAATGCCAGGCTTTGCCACCGTCGTAGCTGATGTCGGAGCCGTTAGTTCCGGCGGTGATCCAGGCATGGTTGGCTGGGTCCCATGCGACGGTGGAGCGATAACCGTGGGGTGGTTTGCGGGCGGCGGTCCAATGGACGCCACCATCGGTGGACCAGGCGGCGGTGCCGGAGGGGTCGTTGGGTTTGGTGTAGTCGCCGCCGACGGCGACATCAATATCGATGATCGGGGCGTAAAGGGATTTGGACGCCACATCGAGTGGATGGGACGCCCAGGCAAAGATGCCCGAAGAGGGTGTGCCGCCGGCCATTGGTACGCGCACCTGCTGGTAGTGAGAAAAACGAGAGGCCAGGCAGGCGCGGGGATTGCCCAAGGCGAGTGTGACCGTGCAGTCGGTCCAGCTGAGGAAAACGACAGGACCGCCGGGGCCCCCGGTAGCGAAGCTTTGGGGATTACCGGAGGCTCCGGAGACCTGCAGAAGCGAGGAGTTACTAGCAGCGAAGGCCGAAAGTTGACGGTTGGCGATGTTGAGATCGGCAGAGTGGTCGCGACGCCAGTGACGGCCCCCATCTTCGGTCAGGAGGACGACGAACTTTCCATCGACGGGATCACCCAGGATGGCGCCCTGTTCCGGGGACCAGAAAGTGATGGCGTCCCAGAAGCCCTTCGGGTTGCCGTTAGTGGCCAGGAGTTTCCAGTGGGCGCAGCCGTCTGTGGTTCTGTAGAGGCGGGAGAGATTGCCGGGGCCGCTGGACATGGCCCAGGCGGTGCGGGCATCAAAGGCCCAGATGGCGCGGAAGTCGAGTTTGGCGGCATTTGGCGGAGTGGTGCAAAGCTGCCAGTGCGCACCGCCGTCGAGAGTACGGAGGATGGTGCCGCCGGTGCCGCTGGCCCATGCGATCTCTGCATTGACGGCGTGGATGCCGCGGAGGCTGGCGGTGGTGTAGCTGGTTTGGATGGTCCAAGGGCTGCTGGATGGCGCAGTGGGCTGCGGTGCGCGAAGTGGTTGAGCGCCGGCTGTTATCGCCACGAGAAGACAGAAGCTGAATTGGAGGCGGAAACGGCCCACGGCGATGATGATACGTCCGGTGGGGTCGTCCCTGTGCGATTTAGGCAGGAAATAACAACGGGAAAATCGCTCCAACGGGGCTTTCCCCTCCACCAGAGCTTCGCTTTCCAGAGTTCAGCGGGGCATCGAATCAGAAAATCAGCTCCGAACCCTCCGGAGCAGGCCAATCACGGCATCCGGCTACCAGCGTCCGGCCTGGCTCAACGAGAGCAGATGCGCTGCGGAAATCGCCAGCAGCCACGCCCCCACCACCATGGACCCAACCGTCACCACCCACTTGCGGGCCCGCAGATCATCCGGGTGAAGATGCCCGGCTTTCGAGCGGCCGAAAATCTGGCCAGCAATGCCGATGCCAAACAGAACGATGCCGACAATCAGAAAGAACCAGCTCATAACCTTTTCGTGCCCCCTGTCTCTTTACAGATGGGCAGAACTCAAGAAGCGTTTTATGGCAAAATCTCCCCGGTTCGGAATATGCCCCTGAAAAGCTGCAATTTCGTGTCTTTGCATCTGCTTGTGCCAACCGTCCTGGCCGTGCAGACTTACTCCCCAAATCACGAGTGAGCAGAATCACTGACATTCCCCCCATACCCTCCTATACTGATCTCGCACGTACCCCATAAAGGACATTTCTATGAAGCTGCTTCGCTGGCTCTGGTTTGTGGTGACTCTTGGCGTACTCATCGAAGGCTTTTACGTGGCCATGTACGTCGTCCCGCCCGATGCTTCCCAGGGCAATGTTCAACGTATCTTCTACTATCACTTCGCTTCGTGGTGCGGAATGGGGCTGTTTTTTCTGATCAACCTCATCTGCTCGATTACCTATCTGGCCATTCGTAACAGCAAGCCCGCTCTCGCCATGAAAGCCGACTCGCTCGCTCTGGCAGCGGCAGAAATCGGCGTCGTCTACTGCACCATCGGGCTGGTCACGGGCTCGCTCTGGGGGCGCGCCGTCTGGGGTATCTGGTGGACCTGGGATCCCCGCCTGACTTCGACCTTCGTTCTCTGGCTCATTTACATCGCATACCTCCTCCTGCGCCGCCTTGCGGCCGGACCACCCATGCGTACCCTCGCCGCCGTCATGGCCATCTTCGGCTATGTCGATGTGCCGATCGTCTACATGTCCACCCGCTGGTGGCGTACCCAGCACCCCAAGCCCGTCTTCTTCGGCGGACCTCACTCCGGTATTGCCGCCAGCATGATGCCGGCCGTCTGGTGGAACATCGCCGGCTGGCTCATGTGGGGCATCCTCATCGCATCCCTGCGCTACATGAGCGCCCATCGTGAACAACTGGCCGAAGAAAAGGCCGCACAGCAATCTCTTGAGGTGATGCCATGAACTCGCTCGATCGCAGTCATCTGCACATTGCCTATGCTTTCACCTGGATCATCCAGCTCACCTACGCGGCATATGTCGTCTTCCGCCTGCGTCGCAACCGGAGGGCAGAGTAGACCGCGTCCTGACGCATACCCCAAAGCGACTGAACTTTGCGCGGCCCTTCCTTGCGAAGGGCCGTGTCTTCCAAATCTGGTCGGTGTATCGCAAAAGGAAAGTCGGGCTGAGCCACTGGCATCAGCCTATGCCAGGCCAGGCACACTCCTATCTGCAACGAGACTGCCTCACACAACCTCGTCGTCCCGCTTCACGCCGGCCGCAGGACATTCAACTGCACAGCCCCATCGTGTGCCACGCCCGCGCTCTAGCAAAAAAGCACGCCCATCCGCGCCCTTAAGCTACACTGAACAGACAAGGAAGGTTCACTGACATGCTGGTCGTCATGAAGCCGCAGGCTACGCCCGAGGAAATCCAGGCGGTCTGCGACCACATCCAACAACTTGGTTTTCGCCCTCATCCTTTGCCCGGAGCGCAGCGCACGGCCATCGGTATCACCGGCAACCAGGGCCAAATCGACCAGGGCAACATCGAAGAACTCTCCGGCGTCGCCGAAGTCATCCGCGTATCCAAGCCCTACAAGCTGGTCAGCCGCGATGTGAAGGAAGAGGACACCATTATCCGCTTCCCCGGCACGGACGCCACCATCGGCGGCCGCAATCTCGCCATGATCGCCGGCCCCTGCTCCATCGAGTCGCGCGAGCAGGCCTTTGCCGTCGCCGAACAGATTGCCAAGACCGGCGCTCAATTCTTCCGCGGTGGAGCCTACAAGCCCCGCACCTCGCCCTACGCCTTCCAGGGCCTCGGCGAGCAGGCCCTGCAAATCATGGCCGAAATCCGCGAGCGCTTCGGAATGCGCATCGTCACCGAGGCCATCGACTCCGAAGCGCTTGAGCTCGTCGCCGGCTACGCCGATGTGATTCAGATCGGCGCACGCAACATGCAAAACTACTCGCTGCTGCGCGCCGCTGGCCGCAAGCGCAAGCCCGTCCTCCTCAAGCGCGGTCTCTCCGCCACTCTCGAAGAGCTGCTCATGGCCGCCGAATACATCATGAGCGAGGGCAATTACGAAGTCATTCTCTGTGAGCGGGGCATCCGCACCTTCACAGACCATACCCGCAACACGCTCGATCTCAGCATTGTTCCGGCCGTCCAGCGCCTCAGCCACCTGCCCATCATCGTCGATCCCAGCCACGGCACCGGCAAGCGCAACAAGGTGACTCCGCTCGCCCGCGCTGCAGTTGCTGTCGGCGCCGATGGCCTCATTGTCGAAGTGCACCACCAGCCCGACAAGGCGCTCTCGGATGGCATGCAGTCCATTTATCCGGAACAATACGAAAATCTCTTCAACGAGTGCAGTCAGATTGCCGGAATTCTCCACAGGAATATTCCCCGTGGCATCAATCTCAGCGAAAGTGTGGGAGCAGCGGGCTCTGCAACCGTCTAAATTCTTCGTCGCAACCTCAACGCCCGGAGGGCGGCGTCTTGCACGCCGCCTTTCTTGCGCCTTTCTGTTGCCCCTATGTGCCGGTGCACTGCTGCTCACCGGATGCACGCGCAAGCACCTGCCTCATTACCCCTCCAACCTGCGTGAGTACGCCTACGTCACCAACGGCGGCAGCAACACCGTCACGGTCATCAACGTGAAATACCTCCGCGTCGACCGCACCATCGATGTCGGCCATAACCCCGACGGCATAGCCATCAGCCCCTCCCGGAACGAAGTCTATGTCGTCAACACCGGCTACAAGGGGCACAACGGCTCGGTTTCCGTCATCGACACGGAAACCAACCGCGTGGTCGCCACCATCCCCGTGCAGCAGCAGCCATACTTCATTGACGTAGACCCCACGGGGCAACGCGCCTATGTCGCCAACAGCGCGTCCAACAGCGTCTCGGTCATCAATCTCGAAATGCGCAGGCAGATCGCCGTCATCGCCGTCGGTGATGGCCCCGGATTCGCAATGCTTTCACCAGACGGCAACAGTCTCGTCGTCACCAATCGCAAGAGCGGCAGCGTCACCGTCATTGATCCGCATACCCTCAAAGTACGAAGCGTCTGGTCCGGCTGTCCCCAGGCCACGGATGCCGTCATTTTGCCCGACTCCTCCAAGGCATTCATCGCCTGTTCCGGAACCCATCACGTGATGGTCCTCGGCCTCGCCCAGCATCCGGACCACGATCATCCCAACCGCCGCACCCTTCCGGACCGTGAGCTTGCTCTTCTGGATGTCGGCCAGACGCCCGTTCATCTCGCCCTCAAACCAGATGGCGGCGAGATATTTGTCTCAAACTTCGGCAGCAACACAATCTCGGAAATCGATACAAGCACCAATGAGGTCGGTGGAGCATACCTGGTCGGCGCACACCCCTCCTACGGAATCGTTGGTTCGGATGATTCCACGCTCTGGGTTAGCAACTTCAACGCCAACACCATCGGCGTCTATTCGATTGATTTCGGCAAGCTCATCAATACCGTCCACGTCGGCGACCAGCCCGACGCATTGGCCTTTTCCTCGGACGGTTTCTGGCTTTTCGCCGCGGATCAGGGCTCAGGGGATGTCTCCGTCGTCCGCACCCTCTCCTACACGCAGCATGGAGTACCCGTTGCCGGCCAGCTCTTCACCATCCTGCCCGCCGGCGCCCACCCAAATGACATCGCGGTCAAAGCTTTCGCAGTCAAATAAGCCCGCAACCCCAGGACCCCCTTTTGCGGCTCGTCGAGCGGAAATGCGGCCAAATCGCGAGTGCCCGGCCAGCAGCCGGCCCGAGGCTCACCCTTCTGCGTGCCCATAGCGGGCCAGGACAAGCGTAATATCATCCGGCTGCTCCTGGTCTCCAATCCATCCTCGCAGCGCGTGCAGAACCTGGTTTGCAATCACGTCCAGCGGCAGGTGCCTGTGCCTTTGTACAACCTCCACCAACCGTTCCTCGCCAAAATCCCCAAAGTCGTTCTCCGGTTCCGTAACCCCGTCGCTGTATGCAATCAAAATGTCGCCCGGATACATATGTTCCACGCCCTGCTCGTATGCCAGATTGTCGATCAGCCCCACCACGGCGCCGCCTCGGTCCATCCGGTCCACGGAACCGTCGCCCCGCAGCAGCAGGGGCGGTAGTTGCCCGCCGTTCGCATAGGTCAGCTGGCGCGTCTCCACCTCCAGGTGCGCCAGAAAGAGCGTGGCGTACTTCTCCGGCTGCGTGCTCCGGTACAGGTGCCGGTTCAGCAGCCGCAAAATCCTCGCCGGCTCGGTGAACAGCCGTCCGCTCTCCACCTCAAATTCAGGATTTTGCTGTCCGGCCTTCGTCAGTAGACTTTGCGCTGCCAGCGCCATCTCGTGTCCGGCAAAGCGGTATGCCCGCACCGCCGAATGCAGCGTCGCCATCAGCAGCGCCGCCGAGATTCCCTTCCCGCTGATATCCCCCAGCGCAATCCCCAGGGACTTTTCGCTCAACACCAGGAAGTCGTAGTAATCCCCGCTAACCGTACGCGCCGGCAGGCAGGTGCCGTATACCTCAAGCCCGCCTAATTGCAGGTTCGCGCCCGGAAACAGGTTCGCCTGCACTTCCTGTGCGATCGCCAGCTCGCTCTGCAGCTTCTGCTTTTCTTTCTGCTCCTGAAGCAGCCGCGCCAGCGACGCCGTCATATCGTTGAAGGATTGGCTCAGTGCCGCGAGCTGGTCGCGCCGCTTTACCACAATCCGGTGCTCGAAATCTCCCCGGTCGATCGCCTCCGTCGCGCTGTACAGGTCCCGGATCGATTTCGTGATTGTCCGGTTTAACCGCATCGCGCCATAAAACGCCAGCAGCTCCAGCATCCCGAAGAAGATCGCCAGCCCGATCAGCACGTCGCGAAGGAGGTACCCCATGGAGATGGAGGTGTTAAAGAGTCGCTCATACAACAGCGACGGCCGCGAGGTCACATACAGAAGAGCCTCATGCTGTTGCCCCGTTTGCCAGTCCGTGGTGCTCAGCGGCGCAGGAAACGTCACGGGAACATCGAAAAAATGCCGTGCCTTCGGCAGTTGCCCGCCCACCACTGCTCCCTTGCCGTACAGCGTTGCCAGAGTCTCCCGTCCGGGTTTACCGCCGCCCCGCGGAATTTTGATATTAACGCTCGACCTTCCCTCCGGCACCGTCGCGACCGTCTTGGTGCCGTGAATGTCCGCACTCGGCAGAATCGTTACCGTCCCCAGACCAGCCGCAATCTGATCCACATTCTTCTGCCCCAGCGGCAGGCTGCTGATCACAGTAACCCGGTGCCCCTTGGCCTCGTCACTGTCTATCGCCCGCAGGTAAAGTCTCCCATGGTCAAAAACAATGCCTTCAAAATCTTTGCTCCCCACCCACTTTGGCAGCTTCGCGATGTCCTGCGGATTCGGCCCCGCAGCCTTGACCTGGACCTGCTTCCCCTCGACAAAAATCGCCAGGTGCATGTCCGGGAAATTACGCCTCGTCACCAGTTCCCTCGCGCCCGGCAGCGAAAGCTTTTCCATCGGTATGCCTGCAGCTATCTCCCGCGCTAAGTGGCTTGCGAAAACACGATTCTCCGCCGCAATCTGCACTAGCTCCGCATGCTCTTCGGCCGCGCTGGCGAAAATCGCGAATTGTCCTGAAAAAATGTAAAGAGATGTCCCGGCCAGCGTCACAAACAGCACCACCGGCGCCAGCCCCATCAGCACGTACGTCACAATCAGACGGTTGCGAACCTTCCACAGAAAGCGCCCGAAGATGTACCGAAACAGCAGCACCGCGACCAGCGGCAGCAGTACCACCAGCAGCAAGTCAGAGATAGCCTGAAAGCCGCCACCCCACCGACCCGGCAAGAACCCGAGCAGAGCAGACGCCGCATAGGTCAACAGCAACCAGAACGCGCTGCGATGAACCCAGCCTTTCGGGGCCGGGCGCCGCAGCATGGCAAAAAATCTTGTCTCAAAATTCTTTAGCCGGCTCACTGTCTAGCGAGTGTAGCGCGAACTTCACCTTTCGCGCTGCTTAGGACCTTTCTATTCGAGCTTATCTCCAAAACCCGCTGCTCCCATACCAAGCTCCTGCCCCGCGAGCCGCACATAGCGCGTGGCGGAAAAGTGAGCCCCCGAAAGCAACAGCAATCCGGTCAAAAACGCCCAGATCATCAGGGTCACGGATACCGCGAACGGCCCGTACGCCGACCGCAGGTCCAGCCACGGCAGCACCATCACGTACACTGCCTTGGCCGCATCCCAGATCAGCCCCGTCACAATAGCCGCCGGGAAGACCGCCCGCACCGGCACCTTCCGATTTGGCAGTAGCCAGTAGGTCAAAAAGAATATCGATACGCTGAGAAGCGCGGCCGAGATACGCAAAAATGTGTGTGCCAGAAAGTCAAAGAACATGTTGTCCGTATGGCCCAGGAACACGAACCCCAATATCCTGTTCTGCGCCGCCGCCAGTGCCACCGAGATCACCGCCAGCACACCCACCCCAATCGCCAGCCCCAGGGACAGCACTTGGTTCCACAGGTACGGACGGCTCTTCTTCACGCCCCACACCTGGTTCAGCGCAACTTCCAACGGCATAAACACGCTCGACGACGATATCAGCAGCATCACTATTGCAAGAACCTGCACCTGCCCTCGCGGATGCACCAGCAGCGACATATTCCGGATCACGAAGCTTTGATTCGACGGCAGAAAATATCCCACCATGCTCGCCACCATCTCCGTCATGGCCCGCGAGTGAAAGACCTGCCGCGCCACCGTGAACAGCATCACGATGAACGGAAACAGTGAAAGAATCGCATTCGCCGCGACGCTGAAAGCATAAGTATGCACTTCCGTGCGGCTCAGATACCGGGCCAGCGACGCGATATGTGGCCACTGTTCCTTCGGCCGCGGAAATCGAAGCAGCCGGCGCAATCGAGACGTGGACTCTTCCGTGGGCATGTTCCGAATAAGGATGCTCTTCTTTCATACTATTCCCGCATGACTCGCAACCAAGCCTTCTTGAAGAGAACCTGCTAGCGCCCCGATTCCCAACCCTCCCAAAGTCTCAAAATTGCCCTTTTCTCCCTCTAACCCGGAACAATTTTGTCAATTTATGCATTTTTTTCTTGATTTACAGCCCGGTTCCTGCCATAACAAGGTCACGATTTAGTGAAATGGCAGTTTGTCTAAGTCGTTTTTGGAAGGCCGTTTTTGATGTTTTGCATTAGTAATACCTTTTGTGCCCGCCAGGTCGCGGTGAAGCTTCCGTAATCTGCGCTATCCGCGCGGAAACGGGGCTTTTGCTGTTTATGGAGGGAAACAAGAGGCGGACATTCGCCCATAACAAGAGGAGTTGCCGTGAAAGAGCAAGGCGTAGTCAAGTGGTTTAACGGAGCTAAAGGTTACGGTTTCATTCAGCGGTCCACCGGAGAAGACGTATTCGTCCATTTCTCCGCTATCCAGGACTCGGGCTACAAGACATTGAACGAGGGCGAAGCTGTCGAGTTCGAGTGTCAGCAGGGGCCCAAGGGATTGAACGCAGCCAATGTAGTGCGCGGCGCTTAGTCCACCGTCCAGCCCAATCCAAAATTTCAGCTCTTCTCCGGAGTCGCGCAGTCAGGCTTTCCGCCACCTATTGCATCCGGGCCTCGCTTGCCCGCGAGGCTCGGGCTCGCCTCCAGTCTGGCGACAGCCCACCTGCTCGCCTCCGCGACCTCGTCTTCGCTTGATTGCGCCCACTCGCGCAGCCGCGGCAGAAACCCCCTGCTGCCGCTGTTGCCCATCGCAATCGCCAGATTCCGTCGAAATCCCGTAAATTTCGCCCGTTTCACCGGAGACCCGAAAAATCGTTCCCCGAAAGCACTTTCATCCATCTCCGCCAGCCATTCCAGCGCCGGATTCACCAGGTCCCTGCGTGTCTCCAACTCGGCATCACTCCCCACCGGCGCCCTTCGTCGTGAGTTCCACGGGCACACATCCTGACAAATATCGCAGCCGAACACCTGCCTTCCGATTCCCTCCCGCAAATCCTCGGGAATGCTTCCCCGGTGCTCTATCGTCAGGTATGAAATGCACCTGGTCGCATCCATCTGCCTCGGCGCCACCAGCGCACCCGTCGGGCACGCATCAATGCACCGGGTACAAATCCCGCAGCGGTCGGCTGCCAGCGCGGCCGATTCGCCCGCCGGCACTTCCAAGGATGTCAAAATTACCCCCAGAAACAGCCACGACCCCAGCTTCTGATTCAACAGGCAGGTATTCTTGCCCACCCACCCCAATCCGGCGTATTGCGCATACACGCGTTCCACCAGCGGACCCGTGTCTACATAGCACCGCGCTTCAAATTCTCCAAACTCCCCAGCGAGCCTGGCCCGCAGCCGCTCCAGCCTCCGCAACAGCACCTTGTGATAATCCGTTGGTTTGCCGCCGCTCCCCGTCCACGCATACCGTGCAATCCACCCTGCGTCCGCTGGCGCCGGATCCGTGGAATAAGGCGCATCGCCGTTGTAATTGACCATGCACACTATGACGGACCGCGCCCACGGCATGGCTTCACGCAGCGACGATCGCAACAGCTGCCCAGCTGGGTTCCGCCGTTTCAGATATTCCATCGTCCCCGCTCGTCCAGCCTCCACCCACGCCTCAAACCGCTCCCGCTCGCGCAAGTCTTCCGCGCTCCCTGGCTCGGGAACCGCAGCCATCCCGGCGCCGGAGAATCCCTCCTCCTCAGCCAGAACCCATATCCGCCCCTGTAGTCCCACCGTCGCCATCTCTCTATGCCACTATCCCAGAATTAATTCATGGGAGTCACGATCCTCTTCCGGTTGCCGCCGATTCATCTCCTTCGCTACCATCGCGTTAGGCAATAAATCAGATCGCTCACTCGCCCACAGAGAGAGATTCATGCGTGTACTCGTCACTGGAGCCGCCGGCTTCCTCGGCTCCCACCTAACCGATGCTCTGGTCGCCGAGGGGCACTCCGTCATCGGGGTCGACAACCTTTGCACCGGCTCACTCGACAATCTCAGGCATCTGAAGAGTGAATCCCGCTTCGAGCTCGTCGAGCAGGACATCATCGAACCATTCGATCTTGGCCCCGTCGATTACGTCTTCAATTTCGCCTCGCCGGCCAGCCCCGTCGACTATACCCGCCTCGGCGTCGAAACCCTCCGCGTCGGCTCCGACGGCACCCGTAACGTCCTCGATATCGCGCATCGCTATCAGGCCAGATTTTTGCACGCTTCCACTTCGGAGTGCTACGGCGACCCATCCGTTCATCCCCAGACTGAGGACTACTGGGGCAATGTGAATCCCATCGGGCCCCGCTCCGTTTACGACGAGGCCAAGCGCTTCTCTGAGGCGCTCATTATGGCCTACCACCGCTACTACCACGTAGACACGCGCATGGTCCGCATCTTCAACACCTACGGGCCCCGCCTCCAGAAAAATGATGGTCGCGTCATCTCCAATTTCATGGTCCAGGCCCTCAGGGGCGAAGACCTCACCGTCTACGGCGATGGCGGCCAGACGCGCAGCTTCTGCTATGTCTCGGACGAAATCGACGGCATCCTGCGCCTTTCGCGCTCCGACGAGCACCTGCCCACCAACATCGGCAATCCCGTCGAGTGGACCATCCTTGATTGCGCCAAGGCTGTCCTCAAAGTCACCGGTTCCTCCAGCCGCATCGTCTACCATCCCCTGCCGCAGGACGACCCCACACAACGCCAGCCCGATATCTCCAAGGCAAAGCGCCTCCTCGGCTGGGAACCGAGGGTCGATCTTGAAAGTGGCCTCCGCCTCAGCCTCGAGTATTTCCGCTCCTGCGTCGCCGCCGAGGCCGCCTCCAGTCTCTGACCGTCCGTCGACGGCCATCGCACTGGCGTGTGAGCGCTTTTCTGGCTCTCTGCGTCCAGTTGTTTTAGCATTTCCAGTTAGGTATCTGCCATGAAGCTCACGACTCTCCGAAATCGGGTACGCCGCACGACCGGCGGCCATTCGCTCCTTGAAGCAGGCTTTACGCTGATGGAACTGCTGATCGTCATCTCGATCATGCTTATCCTCATGCTCATCGCCATCCCCAACATGCTCAATCTCCGGGCCTCGGCGAACGAGACTTCGGCGTTGGAATCCCTGCGCGCAATTCAGGAAGCGGAGACTCAATACAACGCCACCTACCCGCAGGACGGCTATGCCTGCTCGCTGGCCGCGCTCGGCGGCGAAGGTAAGTCCGGCCCACCCACCGCGCAAGCCGCGCAGCTGCTGCCCAATGACCTCGCCGCGGGCGAAAAGTCCGGCTATACCTTCAACATCACCAATTGCACCAAGACCACCGTCAACAACCACGACATGTATACCAGCTACGAAGCCACCGCCGTGCCCCAGGCTGTCGGCAAGACCGGCCATCGCGGCTTTTGCCTCGACATGTCGGGCACCATCAAGGCTGACCCAGCCGGTGGCGTCAACTGCACGGTACCCCTCCAGTAATGACAAGATTCTCATCCCGCCGCCAGTTCTCCGCGCTCTGGCGGCTTTTCGTTCTCCTTCCGTTCTTCGCGCTCAGCCTGTCAGCCCGTGCGGCCACGCTCGATGCCGCCACACTGGCTCGCCGCGTCGACCGTCACTATGACGAACTCCGCTCACTTGAGGTCCAATTCGTCCAGACTTACGAAGGCATGGGCATGAATAAGCGCCAATCCGGCGCCCTGCTGCTCAAAAAGCCCGGCCTCATGCGCTGGACCTACACCGACCCCAACGGCAAGCTCTACATCCTCAATCACAAGTACGGCTACTTCTACACACCCGGCCAGACAGAGGCCCAGCGCGTCCCCGCTAAGCAGATTGACGACCTCCAGTCCCCACTCCGCTTCCTCCTCGGCCACACGAACCTGGAACGCGAAATCAGCGACCTCCGCATCATTTCCCAGCAGAACGGCGCCTATACCCTTCAGGGCGTTCCGCGCCGCATGGGCAAACAGATCTCCAGCCTGAGTCTAACCGTCACTCCCGACGGCATCATCCGCCAGATCCGCGTCGTCGAAACCGACGGCGTCGTCAACGAATTCCAGTTTTCCGGTGAGACCGACAACGTCCCTGCACCCGATTCCGCTTTCGAGTTTCATGCGCCTGCCGGCGTGGCCATCGTCGACGGTTCCTCGCCGATGCAATAACCCCCCAACAAACACTTCTCCCCCGATCCAGGGAACGGAGTGGAGCCGTTAAAGTGCTCTAGAGCATTTCCCCTATTCCTGTGAACTTTCTGAATTCAACCAAGCGCAGCTTTTCTTAACGGAAAAGCTGCATTGAGATTCTCTCTTCGGTCTATACCAATAGGGGAAATGCTCTAGCCTTCGGCGTGGAGCACTGTGTCAAAGAGCAGCAGGCAGACGGTGGTGAAGATGATGTCGTAGACGGCGAGCATTTTGATCCAAAGAGTTGGCTCGGAGGTGCCCGTGAGAATCGCCGTGGTGGACATGACCATCGCGAGCAGGGCGGGGATGAAGATGGGCAGCAGGATGAGCGGCAGGAGCAGTTCGCGGCTGCGAGTGCGGATGGAAAGTGCTGCGAAAAAGACGCCGTTGACGATCAGAGCCCAGGTGCCGAGAGGGATGACGGCAGCCAGAAGCCAGACATTTCCGACCACGTTCAGGTTGTAGAAGATGACGAAGATCGGGGTGAGGATCAGTTCGACGGTGGTGAGCAGGATGAAGTTGGCGAGGACCTTCCCGATGAAGAGGTCATTGGCACCGGCATTGGTCATGCGCTGGGCGTCGAGCACCTGATTCTGCAACTCGCGCGCCCATACCTGATTAAGTGCGCTCATGGCGGCGAACATGACCGCGACGCAGAGAATCGCGCCGGTAAATTTGTGCAGGTCCGGGTTGGTGGGATCAAAGGCGAGACTGAAGATGGCTACGACCAGCAATGCAAAGAAAAGCATGGCGTTGGCGGAGTCTTTGGATCGCCATTCAATCTTGAGATCCTTGGCGAGGTGGACAAGGACATAGGGGCGACGGCGGATGGCGCTCATGATGCGGCCTCCCGGGTAAGCGGCGCAAGGATGGCCTCGGACGCCCGGAGGTAATCGGCGGGCGAAAGCAGCATCTGCAGGCCGCGCGCGCCAGCGGAGACAGAGATAGTGTCGAAAAGTTGAATGGTTTCGTCCGCGTAAACAGGGAAGTTCTTTTTGGCGCCGAAGACCGTGACGCCTCCACGGACATAGCCGGTGAGCGGCTGTACGTCTTTCAGAGAAACCATTTCGGCCTTGCGCGTGCCGGCTGCCTGAGCGAGTTTCTTGAAGTCGAGCTCCTGGTTTCCTGGGACGACGGCGAAGATGTGTTCGCGGTCGTGCGTGACGCAGAGCAGGGTTTTGAAGACCTGATCTGGGGGAAGGCCGATTTTTTCGGCCACGATGACGGCAGAGAATTCTTCGGGCTGGACCTCATATTCGCGCAGCTTGTAGGGGATTTTGAGGGTATCCAGGAAGCGGGCGGCGTTGGTTCTCATGCGGGTGCTCCCGCGGTATACGGAGCGTATGCAGGTCCGAGGTGGAGCGAATCGAGTGCGCCAGCGCGCAGGAACACGAGGTAGTCGGCGATGGGCTCGGCGAGATCGCGCTGATGGGTGGTGAGCACGATGGTACGGCCCTGCTCGCGGATTCTCTGGACAAGGGCGAGCATCTGGTGGGCGCTGGCGATGTCCATGTTGGAAAAGGGCTCGTCCAGCAGGAGCAGCTCAGGCTGCGAGATGAGAACGCGGGCGAGCGAAGCCCTCTGACGCATGCCCTGTGAATACTGGGATATGGGGCGCTTGAGCTCGGGGTCGAGACTGACGGCCGTGAGCGCCTGCTCCGGGGTGAGGCATTCGCGCTTCTGATAGAGGCTGGCGAAATAGTGGAGGTTCTCCATCCCGGTGAGCTGGTCGTAAAGCATAGGGGCATGGCTCATGTAGCCGATGCGACCGCGAGCCTCGTCAGGGCGGATGCCCTCGAAGACCTTGATGTTGCCGTAAGTGGGGCGTATGAGACCGCCAAGCACACGCAGGAGCGTAGATTTGCCGGCGCCGTTTTCTCCGAGCAGGACGTAACAGCGGGCCGGCTCGATCTGGAGCGTGATTTTGCGGAGTGCGGCGAAGGTGCCGTAGAGCTTGGAGACGGATTCGAGCTGTGCGACGGAGGCCATAGATTCAGGGGTTGCAGGAGCATTGGGCTCGTGCTGCCTGGTTGTGAGACTTTCTTTTGCTGCGGTGCCGTCGATGAGGCTCGGGCTCATACCTTGCGAGTTACTGGTGGAGGTTCGGCTGTGCGTCGGCCATGGCCGTAGTGGCGGGAGCCGTGGAAGAATTCTTTGCGGTGGACTGCATGGCGGGCTGGGCGCCGGGCTTGGCAGGTGCGTAGTGCGAAGCACACTTGGACTGAAGCTCGGTGGCATGGAAGACGCCATCGCGGCCATACCGGCCGACGGCAAGGGTCGGCGAATTGTTCTTGAAGGTGTCCGGCGGCGGCTCCTGGCCAACATATTCCACCCGCAGCTTGCGATCGTGTTCGTAAAGAGTGAAGTCAGCATTCGGACCCTGACGCACGATGCTGCCTGGCACAACTTGTCCAGAGACGCGCAGATGGCGGGTGTAGGCCTTGTTGCCCATCGTCTGGAGCTCCTGGATGGTGACGTAGTAGCTCTTGTTCGACTGCTCCGCGCTGATCGACAGATAAGCGATGGAGCCGAGGATTATGAAGATGGCGATGGCGATTTTGTAGGTGTGTCCGTTGCTCTTCATCACGCAACCATTTTACGGCAGACGGGCAAAGCAGAGCATGTGATTGCTGTCACAGGGGGTGCGATTTATGTCAATTGTGGAGGAGAATAACAAGGAGGGGATGCTGCCAGAGCGGCATCGACAGGAACCGTGCGGAGCCGGGCGTAGGTCAGCGGTCCGCGATTTATAATCCAGCAGAGATTGCAAGAAGAGAGCGCAGAGAAACTCCCTTCCGAGAGGTGATCATGGCTTCCAATCCGACGTTAGAGATTCTGAAACCCCGCGCCAAGTGGATCGAGCGGCGCAAAGCTGAAGCCGCGCGGAGCGGCGACACGAACGTGTCGCAGATGCATTTTGCCCGTAAAGGCCTGATCACCGAGGAGATGGCGTATGTGGCAAAGCGCGAGAAGCTTACCCCGGAACTGGTGCGAGACGAGATCGCTGCCGGACGGCTCATCATTCCGGCGAACATCAACCATCCGGAATTAGAACCGATGGCGATCGGCGTGGCTTCGAAGTGCAAGGTGAACGCAAACATCGGGAATTCGGCGGTGACGTCGAATATCGACGAGGAACTGCGCAAGTTGCACACTGCAGTGCAGTTTGGGGCCGACACCGTGATGGACTTGTCGACGGGCGGTGATATTCCGGAGATTCGGGATGCGATTCTGCGGCACTCGCCTGTGCCGATCGGGACGGTCCCGATTTATGAGGCGCTGAGCCGGGTGAAGCGGATCGAGGATTTGAACATCGACGTTTACCTGGAAGTGATTGAAGAGCAGGCCGAGCAGGGTGTGGACTATTTCACGGTCCATGCGGGTCTGCTGATCCAGTACGTGCCGATGGTGGCCAAGCGGATTACAGGTATCGTGAGCCGCGGCGGCGCGGTGCTGGCGCAGTGGATGACGCACCATCACAAGCAGAACTTTTTGTACGAGCACTTTGACCGGATCGTGAAGGTGATGGCGAAGCACGACGTGAGCTTCTCGCTGGGCGATGGTCTGCGGCCGGGTTGCGTCGCGGACGCCAGCGACGAGGCGCAGTTTGCCGAGCTGAAGACGCTGGGTGAGCTGACGCGAAAGGCGTGGGAAAGCGACGTGCAGGTGATGATCGAAGGTCCGGGGCACGTGCCGCTGGACAAGATCAAGGAGCAGGTGGACAAGGAAGTGGAGCTTTGCGACGGCGCTCCGTTCTACACACTGGGTCCGCTGGTGACCGATATTGCGCCGGGCTATGACCACATTACGTCAGCGATTGGGGCGGCGATGATCGGCTGGCATGGGGCTTCGATGCTGTGCTATGTGACACCGAAGGAGCATCTTGGACTGCCGGACGAGAAGGACGTGAAGGACGGCATGATTGCGTACAAGATTGCGGCGCACGCGGCGGATATTGCACGACACCGGCCGGGCGCGCAGGACCGCGACGACGCGATCAGCTATGCGCGTTACACGTTCGACTGGGAGAAGCAGTTTGCGCTGTCGATTGATCCGGAGACGGCGCGAAGCATGCACGACGAGACGCTGCCAGACGAGTACTACAAGGAAGCGGCTTTCTGCTCGATGTGCGGGCCAAAGTTCTGCTCCATGAACTGGTCGAGCAAAGTGGACGAGTTCAACAAGGAAGTGCATGGGATCGAGAAGAAGGATCTTACGGACCTGGTGACCCTGCAGGTGCAGCAGTTGCAGGCCAAGCAGTAGGACTCAGTAACTAGATGAATTTCAACCGTTCGAGCCGTCCTCAGGGAAGTTGCCTGGGGGCGGTTTTCATTTTTGGAACGACCGAAACGGGGCGGGTTGGAAGTCGCCAGCTAACCCACGATCAGCCGGTTGTATCTCAATGAATGAGAAGAGGAGAGCTTTATTGGCTCACGAACGAGGAGGCAGTCTTTATGGATACCTTGAAAGTCTGGGCGGCGTTTACGGTGGGAGTGGCGGCGGGCGCCAGCATTGCGCTTTTGTATGCGCCGCAAACCGGCGAGCGGACGCGCCGGCAATTGCGGCGCAGCATCGAAGACGCCGGCGATTACCTGAGGGATACAAAGGATGACGTCCAGGACCGCGCGCAGGACTATGTGAAGCGCAGCCGGGATGTGGTGGAAGAGCTGGTGGATTCGGCGCGGAAGGTTGTGCGGGTGTAGACGGCCGCGCTTTGCCGATCTAAAGCATTATTGCCGTGAGGAAGGGGTTGCGAGGGGTTTCTCGCAACCCCTTTTGGTTTGTCTGGCTGCGCGGATGCGGCGGGTTGTTTAGGACCGATGTATACGCCGTATACTTTATATGGTATACATCGTATACGTGAAGAGATTGTCCACTTGCGGGAAGATCGTTTCTGCCGCCCAAAGACTGCTGGACCGCCAAGGGGCGGAAGCTGTGACGATGCGGCGCGTGGCAGCGGCTGTGGGCGTGACTCCAATGGCACTCTATCGCCATTTTGAGGACCGCGATGCCTTGCTAAATACGCTGGCGGATGCCGGATTTGAGGAACTGGCGCGGCGCGTGGGCGCGCTTGATTTGCCGGAAGATCCTGAGAAGCAACTGAGGCGAATTCTGGATGTGTTTCTGGATTTTGCGCTGGAGCAGCCACACCTCTTCGAGCTGATGTTTTTGCACAAACGGGCTGGGGCGCGGCAGTTTCCGGGCGATTTTCGTACGGGGAAGTCACCGACGGCGAAGTTTGCCGCGGCGGCATTGGAAGCGGGCATGAAGCGGGGGATATTTCAACGCGACGACGTGTGGGAGATCACGTTTGAGGTCGGCGCGCTATTGCAGGGGCTGGTGATGCTGTATCAGGGAGGGCGCGTGGGAGTTTCGGAAGCGGAATTTCGCGCCTTGTGCCATGGGGCATTTGGAAGGTATCTCAATGGGATCCGTCGATAGGTTTCGCCGCGGGTTGGTGGCGCTGGCGGTGTTTGCATCGACGGCGTTGATGCTGTTTTACGGCGATGGACTGATGCCGCTTTGGCCGCTGATGTGGCTGGCTCCGGTGCCGGTGCTTTGGTTTGCGCTTAGCAAACCGGCGTGGCAGGCGGGAGTGATGGCTGGGGCTGTGTGGATGGCCGGTGCATTGAACCTTTGGTCCTATCTGCACATTCTTCACGCGCCGCGGATACTGTGGTTTTTAGATTTTGGGCTGGAAGCTGTTGCGTTTTCCGCAGGCGTGCTGTTGATGAGGACACTGGAGCGGCGCGAGGAGATATGGAGTGCGTGGATTGCGCTGCCTGCCGTGTGGGTGACGTTCGAATTTGTGCGCAATCTGCTTTGGACCAACGGTTCCGCGGGATGCGTTGCGTATTCGCAGTTGAATTTCTTGCCGTTTCTGCAGTTCGCCTCCGTGGCGGGACCGTGGGGGATGGGATTTGTGCTGATGCTGTTTCCTGCCGGGCTGGCGCTAGCGATGCATCGTTGGGGATCGGCGCGGCGGCAGGCAGTGTGTGTGCTGGGGGCGACCACGGGCATAGTGGCCGCAGTTTTGATTTTCGGGGCCGCGCGGATGGAGATTCCGCAGCCGGGGCCCAGCGTGAAGGTGGGGCTGATTGCCTCAGATGCCAATGGAGGCGCCTCGATCGACGAGCCGGGAGCCTCGACGCAGCACTTATTTGAGCACTACGCTGAACGGGCGCGGGAACTGATTGCGCGGGGAGCCCGGGCGGTAGTGATGCCCGAGGACATGGGACTCGTTCCCGATGCCGATGTAGCAAAGGTCGGCGCGATTTTTCAGCCGATTGCGGATCACTCCGGCGCGGTACTGGTGGTGGGTATGGCGCGCATGGGGGCGACAGGGCGGCACAATGAGGCGCGTATCTATACGCCGGATGGCGCGGTGCGCACCTACTACAAAGAACATCTGCTGCCGCCGTTCGAGACCAGCCATTTTGCGCCGGGGAAAAAACAGACAAAATTTACCGCGCCGGGCAGCGCTGGCGAGCAAGCCTGGGGCGCGGCGATCTGCAAAGACATGGACTTTACGAATCCGTCGCGCTCTTATGGACGAGCGGGCGTGGGGCTGATGCTGGTGCCGGCGTGGGATTTTCGGGTGGACGGGTTGTGGCACGGGCACATTGCGGTGATGCGGGCGGTGGAAGACGGGTTCAGCTTGGCGCGGAGTGCGCGGGATGGATTGCTGACCGTGGCGGATGATCGCGGAAGAATCGTTGCGGAAACGGCGAGTAGCAGTGCGCCGTTTGCCACACTGGTCGCCGAGGTCCCGACGGGGCACAGTGAGACGGTGTTTCTGCTGTTGGGGAATTGGTTCGGTTGGCTCTCGATTGTGATAGCGGGGTTTGCAGTCGTGGAGGCGGTGAGGCTTCAGCGGCGATCGGACCCTGAAAGAACCGCATAGGAAAAGAAAAGGCCCGGCGGGATGCCGGGCCTTTTGTGTGCAACTGGAAGGCGGTTAGCTGTAGAACAGGATGCCCTCAGCGCTCGCCGAGATAGATGATGTTGCCATTTGATGCTTGGATTACGCCCACCATCGCGTAGCCAGGGTTCATAAGTTTGTCGGCGGCCTCAGTCCCGGTGGTGGTATCCAGATCGACGAACGGCCTCGGCATGGTATCGCCCTGAACGCGGGTGCCGACCAGGATGTAGGAATCATTTATATTTGAGCCGCCTATGGCTGTGATGATGTAGCCCTCCGCGGCCAGCTGACCGGCAGCCTGAGCTATGGTGGTGGAGCCTGTCGTGACGACCTTAGTTTGGTAAATGGTTGAGGTATCTTTCTGCCACCCGTAGGAAAGGTATTCAACCTGACCGGTGTCATTGTAGGAGACGGCTGTAATGACATGACTGTATAAACCCTCGGTGGCGGCGACGGAAGGAAAGTTGGATGGTGACGCCGTGCCCATGTACATCTGGAAACCAGAAGACTGCGAGCTCTGTATCCATGAAATGGCGAAGAGGGTGTACGGGGGTTCGAAGTCGAGCGACGTAACTACCGAGTTCGTTGATTCAACAGGATTTCCGCCTGAACCCCATTTTGTACTGGTCAGATCGGTGAGGAAGCTACTGTAGAAGTCGGCTCCGTAGCCAACGGAGAGACCCAAATTGGAGAGACTGTTGGGGAGATAGAACTGCGAGAGAAACCAAGCCCCTGTATTGCCTGGCGTGAGCCAGAGTGGAGTTCCAATACTCGGAGAGTAATACATCGTCATGCGGCCGGGCAGATCAGTACTTACGCCGACAGGCCCGTTGTCGTAGCCGTTCACGGTGGATGCGGCGTCGACCTGCTGGAAGCGTAGGTCGCCGGGCTGAGGCGCCCGCGCTGTAATGGTCAGTTTTGCATCGTTGCTGGTGACGCTGCCGAAAGAGTTGCTGATGGTGACGGTGAAGGTGGCACCGGTATCAGAAAACTGGGTAGCCGGAGTGGTATAAGCGGCGGTGGTGGCGCCGGGAATGGCGATTCCGTTTTTCTTCCACTGGTAATGAATGCTTGATCCACCTGCGTTGACGGAGAAGGTGGCCGTGAGACCCATGGGGACGGACTGATCCGACGGTTGCACTCCAATCCAGGGAGCCACTTGCGAAGTTGAGGAAGATGTCTTGCTGGACGGGGACGATCCCGAGGCACAACCGGAGAGCGGCACCAGGCACGAGAGAAGATATAGAACTAAGCAGGACAACAGAAGGGGGCTTAGCTGAGTATGTTTCGAGCGGTGACGGGTTCGGTCCGTGGCAGCCTCCCAAAGAAGAACCGATGTAGAGTAAATCTCTTATTCGAGTTAGTGTCAAGAGTATTTTATGGATACCCAGCCTACATGCGAAATATCCCGCACGTCTGGTGCTTTTTCTACATAGGTTGGCGCTCTATTGATTTTGAGGTGTTAGGTAGGTGAAACGGCGCTGACCATATTGATTCAGGTCCGGTGTCATTCAAGCAGCTTAGGCTGTAACTAGAAGCAAAGGCCCGGCGGGATGCCGGGCCTTTGTGTGCAAGTGGAGGGCGGTTAGCTGTAGAGCAGGATGCCCTCGGTTTTCTGGTCTTCGCCGTCGCGGGCGACCGGGCGATAGAAGAGCTGGTTGTTGTCGAGGTAGACCTCGAGGAAGGCCGGACGCTCGGGGATGTTGCCGGCAATGAGTGCTTCCGAGAGGGGATCTTCGACGTAACGCTGCAGGGCGCGGCGCAGCGGACGCGCTCCGTAGGTTCGGTCGATCAGCGTCTTCTCGAGGATCCATTTCTTGGCTTCCTCGTTGACCGAGATGGTGATGGCCTTCTGCGCCAGGTTCGCGTTGAGCTGCTGCACGAGCAGTTCGAGAATCTGGATGAGGTCAGCGTCGGTCAGCGATTGGAAGATGATGATCTCGTCGATGCGGTTGAGGAACTCGGGGTTGAAGGTGCGCTTGACCTCATTGCGGACGAGGTCCTCGACCTTGTCGATGACGATATCTTCGCGCTCGCTCTGGAAACCAAGGCCCTGCTTGCGCTGCAGGTGCCGCGCGCCGATGTTGGAGGTCATGATGAGGATGGTGTTCTTGAAGTCGACGGTATTGCCGAGACCGTCGGTGAGCTGGCCATCCTCGAAGACCTGCAGCAGGATGTTGAAGACATCCGGGTGCGCCTTTTCGATTTCATCGAGCAGGACGACGGAGTAAGGCGAACGCTTGACGCGCTCGGTGAGCTGACCGCCTTCCTCATAGCCGACATAGCCCGGAGGCGAACCGATGAGCTTGGAGACCGAGTGCTTCTCCATGAACTCGGACATGTCGAAGCGGATGAGGGCTTTTTCGCTGCCGAAGAGGAACTGGGCGAGGGTGCGAGCGACTTCAGTTTTTCCGACGCCGGTGGGGCCAAGAAAAAGAAATGAACCGATGGGCCGGTGTGGCGACTTGAGGCCGGCACGGGAGCGGCGAATGGCGCGGGCGAGGGCGGAGATGGCTTTCTCCTGCGAGATAACGCGCTTGTGCAGTTCGCCTTCGACGCGCAGCAGCTTCTGGGTTTCTTCTTCCTTGATGGATGTGATGGGCACGCCAGTCCAGCGGCTGACCACGTCCTCAATGTCCTCGCGGCCGACGATGCCGGCAGTGGAGTCGTCGAGGTGATATTTTTCGCGCAGAGTGCGGAGGTTTTCGCGCTCCTTGCGTTCCTCGTCAGAGTAAAAGCGGGCTTTCTCGAACTCGTGATTCGCGATGGCGTTTTCCATGCGATGCACGATGAACTTGATGCGCTTGTGGACCTCGGTGATCTCCTCAGGGAGCGAAGTCTGGCGGAGTTTGACGCGGGCGCCGGCTTCGTCGATGAGGTCGATGGCCTTGTCGGGCAGGAAACGATCGGGGATATAGCGGTTGGAGTGCGCGACCGCGAATTCGATCGCATCGTCGGTATAGCTGACCGCGTGGAATTTCTCGTAGCGGTCCTTGATGCCCATGATGATTTTGACGGCATCTTCTTCGTTGGGCGGCGGTACTTTGACGGCCTGGAAACGGCGCTCGAGGGAGCGGTCTTTCTCGATGGACTTGCGGTATTCGCCGGGGGTGGTGGCGCCGATGCACTGGATTTCGCCGCGGGAAAGCGCGGGTTTGAGGATATTGGCCGCGTCGAGCGAGCCTTCAGCGGAGCCTGCCCCCACGAGAGTGTGCAGCTCATCGATGAAGATGATGGAGTTCTGATTTTCCATCAGCTCTTTCATGATGGTCTTGAGGCGCTCCTCGAACTGACCACGGTACTTGGTTCCTGCGACGATGAGCGAAAGGTCGAGTGCGAGGATGCGCTTGTCGGCAAGGAAGCTGGGCACATCGCCGTCGGAGATGCGCTGGGCCAGGCCCTCGACGATGGCGGTTTTGCCGACGCCGGGCTCGCCGATGAGCACGGGGTTATTCTTTGTGCGGCGGCAGAGGATCTGGATCACGCGTTCGAGTTCCGCATCGCGGCCGATGAGCGGATCGAGCTGGTTATCGAGTGCAGCCTGGGTAAGATCGCGGGAGAATTCCGACAGCAGGCTTGATTCGCGATTGCGCTGGGCGGGCGGGGCTTTTTCCTGGGTGGCGCGGGCGAGTTCCTCGCGGATGGCGAGCAGCTTAAGGCCGCGTTCCTGCAGGATTTCCGCAGCGAAGCATTTTTCTTCGCGAAGCAGGCCGAGCAGCAAGTGTTCTGTGCCGATGTGCTTGTGCGAAAGGCGCTCGGCTTCTTCGGCGGCGTAGGCGAGTACGCGCTTGCATTCATTGGAAAGCGGCAGGTCGACGGAAGTCGAAACCTTTTCGCGAATGGTGGTGTGGCCCTCGATCTGCTTGCGGATCGATTCCACGGACGCATGCGAGCGCAAGAAGCGATTGGTGAGAGCTTTGTCTTCGCGGAGCAGGCCGAGCAGCAGGTGCTCGGTTTCGATATAGGGCGAGCCGAACTGGCTGGCTTCATATCGCGCGAAGAAGATTACGCGCCGTGCTTTTTCTGTGTAACGTTCGAACATGTTCCCCCTGGGAAAGGCTTTGCGTTTGGGGATATTGAAAGTCGTTGCTTTCAGGTCCCTGAATCGCTCATCCCTTCATCCCTGTTCGTCGTCCGAGCCTAAAACCTGGCTAAAGATGGACAACCGGAAGGCCGTTTTCCGGCGAGACCGGATACAGCCCATCATTACGGAATCTACTTCTATTTTCCGCCTTCTTTGGAGTCCTGTCTTGGAAAAGACGATCGGCTAGTTCTCCGCAATTGGCGAGATTACAGTCAGGCGGCCGGATTCCAGCCGCAGGATACGTGAGCACCGCCGCGCCAGCGTCATGTTATGTGTGACGATGACAGAGGTGAGGCGGTGGGCCCGGTGAAGCTGCTCGATGAGATCGAAGACGACGCCGGAGGTTCTGGCGTCGAGGTCGCCGGTTGGTTCGTCGGCGAGCAGGATGCGGGGTTCGGTGACGAGCGCGCGTGCGAGCGAGACACGTTGCTGCTCTCCGCCCGACAGTTCGCCGGCGCGGTGGGATGCCCGGTCACTGAGTTCGACTTCCTTCAACCACTTCTCCGCGCGTTCCAGAGCCCGCGCTTTGGTTTCTCCTCTCGCCAGCAGCGGCATGGCGACGTTTTCAATCGCCGTAAATTCGGGCAACAGGTAGTGAAACTGCCACACATACCCAATTTGCCGATTGCGAAACTGGGCTGCCTGCCTGCGGGTGAGCTGATTGACCTGAGTTGAGGCGCAGTATACGTCACCGCTGGACGGTTCATCAAGCGCGCCCATGATGTGCAGGAGCGTACTTTTTCCGGCGCCTGATTCGCCGACGACGGCGAGCATTTCACCCTCCTCGACGTCAAGGTCGAGGCCGTCGAAGAGCACCAAGCGGCCCCGGCCAGTCTGGTAGGCCTTGTGCAGGTTTCGCAACCTGATACTAAATGGATGCGCGAGGGGCGCCTCAGGACGCAATAGGGGCTGTGCGCCGGCTGCGTGGCTGCGAGGGGATTCAGGGGATTGCGCCGATTCCATATCTACCTGTAGCACCCTTGGCAGGGGAAAGGGAAGCAGGTTTGTGAGTCCCACTTGTGCCGCGGTGGAAAATCGGGGACGAAAGTCATCGCCTGCCTGACGATTAGACGTGCCAGACAGACTGGTGATGGAGCGGGAAATGAATTTTTGATGAAGTGGCAGGTGTGCTCAGGTGATTCGTGTTTGCTCAAGAGCCCTGGCGACGAATCTTCGGGATAGGCATCTTGAAGAACCACTCAACGTGGAGGCGCTTCCGGTTGTGATACAGCAGAGCCGGGAAGATTGTGGCTGCGAGGGTCTGAAGGATGATATGGGGTGGAATTGCGGTGGTGTTAAATGCCTGAAAAAGGATCTGACGCGCGGTTCCCTGAAAGTAGGCGGCGAGCAGGTAGATGCCGATGGAGGCCTCGCCAAACCATGCAAGGGTGCGGGCGATGAAAGGCACGGGATTGGCTGCAGCAAAGAGGAATAAGCCAGCGGTTCCTGCAAGCCCTAATGGGATGAAAAGGAATTTCGGAAGGCCGAGAGAGCCGTAGTGAATGGTCGCTCCTGCAATTGCGGCAAACAACGCGATACAGGCCAGCCCGGCGGCCCACTTGTTGACGCCTTCCAGCTTGCTGATCCGGCTGCCGACGAGCTGACCGATGACGACGAAGATGTATTCCCAGAAGATGCCGTCGATGCCATGGTGGCCGGTATTGGGCCAGAAGAAGCTGAGTGGCACGGCGATGAGGAGCCGGAGCCATATGGGCAGACGGCGGGTAAGAATCGCCAGCATCAGGATAAAGAAGAGCGTGTAAAGGAACCATCCAATTTGGCCGAGGAGGAGGTATTTGAAATAAGTGAGTATTGGGGGTGGCGGGCTTGCCTGGTAGCGGGAAATCCACGGAAGGAGTGGGAGGGTCAACAGGGGCCACAGGAGATAGGGATAGAGGATAGTGCGAAGCTTTTCAGCGGCGAAGCCACGCGGGCCGCGTCTGGCCAGGCTGCGATCCAGGAACAGTCCGGCCACGAAGAAAAAGGCCGGCATGTGGAAGGCATAGATGAAATTCTCTGTAAGGTAGTAGCCGGCGCTATCAAGGAGATGCCGATGATTCATCCCCTGGCCGACGTGGCCAAGCACGACGAGGATGATGGCGATCCCTTTGACCATGTCCACCATCTGATTCCGAGATTTGGCTCGCTGGGTGCCCGAGCTCCCCGGAGGAGCGGCTTGGACTTCGGCAGTTGTCGTCACAGAAAAGTCCTCATGTTGGGCTTGCTGTGTGTCGCGGTTGTGAAAAGTCTAAATCAGTAATTCGCGGTGACGAAGGTGGTTATGCAAACGGAACGAGGGCGGACTACTCGTAGCGGAGAGCTTCGGCCGGAAGGACGCGAGCAGCGGAACTTGATGGGTAAAGGGTGGCGATCAGAGAGACGCCGAGCGAAAGTGCCGTGACGAGGACTCCGTCCATCATGCGCGGTGCAAAGGGAAGGTAGTCAATCGAATAGACTTGTGCGCTGAGATGGATGAAGTGGTAATGCTGTCCCAATAACGAGATGGTATAGCCGATGACGAGGCCGAAGAAGGTTCCGACGACGCTGATGAGGAAGCCCTGGAACAGGAAGATGCGGCGAATCTGGCCTGGTTCTACGCCCATGGACATGAGGACGGCGATGTCACGGGTTTTTTCCATGACCATCATAGTGAGGGCGATGAGGATGTTGAGGGCTGCGACGCAGACGATGAGGCCAATGATGATGAAGGTGACGATCTGTTCTTCCTGCAATGCGCCGAAGAGCTGCCGGTTCTGCTGCATCCAGTTGGTTGTGGTGAAACCAGGTCCGGCGGATTTCTGGATTTCCCTGCCGATTTTGCCGGCGTTGTAGAGGTTGTCGACCTTGAAGGAGATGATGGAGATGACGTCGGGCTCGCCGAAGAGTTGCTGAGCGGTTTTGAGGCGGATGAAGCCGAAACTGGAGTCGTACTGGTAGAAGCCGGAGTGGAAGATGCCTACGACCCGGAAGCGCTGGTATTTGGGGATCAGGCCGTAGGGGGTGAGATCGCCCTGCGGGCTGGTGACCATCACGGTGTCTCCAACTTTTGCACCGATAGTGTCGGCCAGATCGTAACCGAGGACGAGAGGCGGTGTGATGCCGACGGGGGTGGGTTGGGAGAGTTCGGCGGCGCTGCCTGACGTGAAATGAGAGAGCAGATTGCTGATGGTGCGCTCGTCCCTGGGGACGATACCTTTGAGCATGGCTCCGCCGGCGAGTGAGCCGCGTGAGATGAGGACGGGCTCGTAGAGGCCGGGAGCGGCGGCGGTGACGTGCGGCAGCTTGCGCAGGCGCTGGAGCAGCGGTTCCCAGTTCTGGATGCCGTCATTCATGCTGCGAAGCAGGTCAACGTCTGCGGTGGAGCTGAGGAGCCGGTTTTGCAGGTCGCGGCGCATACCGGTTGTGATTGCCAGCGCAATGATGAGCGAGGCGACTCCAACCGCGACTCCGATCACGGAGATGACGGTGATGAGGCCAATGACGGCCTGACGACGCTTAGCCCTGAGATAACGCGCGGCAACGAAGAGCTCAAAGCGCATGGCGGCTAATGGACCACCGATTTGGCGACCGCCATGTTGTGATAGCGGTCGAAGACGCGGACCGTGACGACATGCTCACCGGGGTCTGGGACTTCCGCAGCGGGTTCATTGCGGGACTTCGGCAAGGGCACGGTAAAGTCGTAGTGTTCGGTGAGCGAGTCGGAGATGCGGCCGATGGGGGCGATGAATTGCCAGTGTCCGGCATCGACGGCGAACTGCGCACGGGCGATGGGGGACATGGGGTCAGTCGCGGTGAAGGAAACGTGGAGCTTGCCGGCCTGGATAGTCGCCATCATCTGCGAGATGGAGGGTGGCGTAGTGTCGACGATGAAGTTGTTGCTGACCAGAGATCCGGTGAGCCCTTTGCCCGGACTGTGCGAAGGCTGGTCGCTGGCAACGACCTTGATGCGATAAATGCCGTCGGGCAGCAGGTCGGCTCCAAAGGTGTAGTACAGGCCGTGCAGGCCTTTACGAAGCAACAGCCAGTTGTGTTCGCTCAGGCCGCGATAGTAGAGCGAGTAGACGAGCTTGTCGCCGTTGTCGTCGTGTGCTGACCAGCGAACGGTGATGGCTGATTTATCCTTCACGCCCGCGAGCGGTCCCTGGCTGATTTGCTGGCTGAGATCGACGCTGTCACTCGGTTGCGACTGGAAGTTGATGGTGACGGCCTTCGTGGTCGTATCATCAGAGGATTTGTTGACGCGCACTCCGGGAGCAACGACGACGGCATCGACGACCGGTGCAATATTCACAGGGAGGAAGTTGATCCCGACGGAGCTGATAGATGCACCCGGGTGCAGCACGACCTTCCACTGTACGAAGCGGGAACTGGTAACGCCGAGCTGGCCGTGGTTCATGGTGACGGGATGCCAGTCGGTCCAGCCGCGGGCGGGATTTTCTATGTTGCCGGAGCGGGCGAACATCTGAATGTCGTTGGTTGTATCGGTCTGGACTTCTGCGCGGCCCCATTGGGTGAAGACGCCGGCATCGAAGACGGGGCTGACGTAGGTGCTCTCTGGCGCCTGGCCATGGCTGAGCCGATAGAGCTTGCCGGCGTTGGCGGTGCCGACATAGATGCCGGAGGGTGTATCGGCGAAGCTGGTGGCTTGCGAGGCTTCGAGGTGAGCGATGTCCTGGTAGTCGCCATTCGGGCGAATCCGGTAGATACGGCCATTATTCCCGGTGGAGGCGAGCAGGCCGTGGGGGGTCCAGAGCAGATCGTAGACAACATCGTTCTGATTGCTCCAAAGGACGCGGGGCACGCCGGACGGGGCGATGGCGTAGATTTGGCTACCGTTGGGAATCAGCGCGTTCTGAGTTGCGGACTGCAGGGACCCAACAGAAACGACCGTGATGGTGGCAGTGACGGTGGCCGAACTGCTGTTGGTGACGGGCAGCGGCGGCAGTGTGTTCTGGCCTTTTTCGCCGACGCCGGCAGCGTAGATGGTTCCGTCAGGGGCCACGGCGACGGAGGTGATTTCCTTCTTGGGAGCGTCGAAGAGAACGAACGCCTTTCCGGTCTTGCTGATGCGATATACCAATCCGGAGCCGACCGAACCGGCGATGAGATCGCCGTTGGGTGTAAAGGCGATCGCGTGAATGTGGACTTCATCGCTCTGGTAGAAGAGCGTGGGTTTTCCGCCGGGGACAACACGGTAGATGGCGGCCGGTTCGCCGGTGGCGATGTAAAGATCGCCATTCGGGCCGAACTTGAGCGCCCAGACGTATTTGGGTTTTTCCTTGGTTTGGGCGGGGTCGAAGATGACCTGTGCTGTGGTGTCTGTGGCGTCAGCCGTATGCGGATTGAGCTTATAGACCTTGCCGGAGGGCAACGTTGCCGCATAGACGTTGCCGTGCGGGCCAACCGTAACCGTCTGGACGTTGAGGTCCTTGGACTTGAACAGAGTGGTTGCCTTGCCTGCGGGCGTGACCTTGATGACGGTGGCAGGCGAGCCAGTGGCCAGGTAGGCATTGCCTTGCTTGTCGGCAGCCACGTCCCAGACATAGGTAGAGGGCGTGGTGTAAACGAGCGTGGATGCCGGGCCGGGCAGGAGGCGACCATCGCTGGCGATGGCAACACCGTGGGGTGTGCCCTGCTCAAGCTGCTGGAAGGTGGATTCCGTCCAGAGACGAGTGCCCTGAGCCAGGGCGGAAGACAACGGCGAGGCGAAAACGAAGCCAAGGAGAGACAGGCAAGCCAGACGGCGCATCATGCTGATCTCTAGTCTACAGAAACGCAGCACGCTCTCGCACACCCAGGCCGCACCAGCGAAGGTTCTGGGGGAGTTTCAGGTTATGACGCTGGGCCGCGGGGGAATGCCGAGGTTAGTCCCGAATATGCAGCGTGATCACCTGATGCCCCGTGAGCATCGCATTGATGGGAATCGAGATAAGGGACATCGCAGACTCGCCGTGGAGCGAAAGCGCGTGGTCCTGACGCAGCGGTTGGAGTATGTTGGCCATGGAGATGGGCAGAGCTGACAGTGTACGGCCGTCGAGCGTGGCCTGTGGCTCGGGAGCGAGCAGAGTCACGTAGAGGCGGTCGCTGGGGTGATCGCTGTTCAGCTGTGCGATCGTGGCGGCGACGCTCAGTGGGCGTGCGCCAATGGCTTGCGGCTGGCTCAAGCGGTCGAGTGTGGCTCCGTCGCTGACCAGCAGACGAACCGCTCCCAGCGGGAGATTGAGGGGCAAGGTTATGGGAATGCGGAGGTTGTGGATTTCACCGTGCCAGGGCAGGACGGAGGCCTCAATGGTGACGCGCTGTCCAGCCCGGAGGGTGGTCTTATCGGCATGGGCGGCGATAATCTGCGCGGTGAGGCGCTGGGGGATCTGCTGGACGTTGATATCGACGCCCTCGATGGGGGTACGACGCGCGGCGTTTGCGTAGAGGCGAGAGAAGCGCTGCCCGACGACCAAAGCGGCGAGAAGGTTGGCGGGTGCACCATCCGTGGGTGCAACCAGATCATCGAGCTTGACGGTGGGATAGCCGGCAAGGCGCACGGTGCCGGTCACGCGGTAGCTGCTTTGAGCAGAGTAGGTGTTCTGCTGCATGAGGCCCTGGTAGATGGCGACCATGACGGCCAGGGGCGTGACCGAGGGCTGATCGATGACATGCAGGTGGAGGGTGCGCGGCGCTTCGCCGCTGATGCCGTCGATGTGGACCATGACGGGGATGGTATCGGCCTGCTTGCCGAAGATACCCATGATGGCGGACTGGCGGTCCTGGGTGATGGCGCCGATGGTCTGGGTGGTGTTGATAATCTTGAAGGAGTTCATCGGCGAGGGCAGCGTGGCGAGCACCTCGGCCTTGGTCATGGGCATGGAGACAGGCCCGAACTGGGTAATCGGATGGCCACAGGCAAGCATGTGCTGCGGGTCGACGTAGGTGACTGTGCAGGTGGCGGAGATTTCGAGGTCGCCACTGACGAGCAGCGCGCTGACAGCGTCGCCGGGCAGGAGCGGACCGGGCTGCTTTGCATTGCTGTCAGAGCCGCCGAGGGCAGAAATGTCCGTGAGGCCCATGCCGGCGGCGTGCTGCTTCCAGAAGTGGAGGGCTGAGGGGCTGAATCCGCTGAAAATGAGGGGCGTGGCAATGGGCTGGATGGAGCCGTACGCCGATGTCGCCGTGATATTGGAGCTCGAAGCTGGGCTGGAGCTGGAAGCTTCCGCAGCAGATGAAGATTGGCCAGCGAGGAGCATTTGCGGAGCGGGCGACTTGAGATCGCGGACCTGCAGCATTTCCTGAATGGGAGTGACGCCGCCGATGGGTTCCTTACTGAACTGGCCGATGCGGTAGGCGAGCGCGCCGACGAGTTTGCCGTCGATGTAGACGGGGCTGCCGCTCATTCCGGCGACAACGCCGTCATAGTTCGCTTTGGTGCCTTCGAGGCGGACAAGAATCATGTCCTGATCGGGGCCGAGGGCATCGTGCAACAGGCCGAGAATCTTGACGCCCATTGGTTGCGGCGTGTCGCCCTGGAAGACAGTGTAGGCGACGCCCTGCAGGCCGGGGCGAATCTGGCTGAGTGGGAAAAAGGTGGTGTGTGCAGGCGGCAGCGGCGGCAGATTTGCCGCCGCCTGATTGGCACTTTGCGTCGGTGGCGGGCTCGCGGGCTGAGCGAGCAAGGTTGAGGGAACAAGCGACGTCAGGAGAGAAGCGGCAGTGACAAAGGCGAGTTTCTGAAAAAACTGCAACACGGTAATTATGATTATGGCATTTTCGGGCGGCCAAAGGCCTGTGGCGCGGTGTCAGGGATGACAGATTGGTGCAGGTGGCGGCGCGGCGGGGATTTCCATATTGGGCTCCGTTCAGGTTAAGGAAAACGCGAGATCTGAGCGGCGGACCTGGAGCTTGCGAGAAGGAAGTACGCAGCTGGACAATAGGGGCTGAGGAATCGCGATGGAGTATCCGGGTCGCTCTGCACTGGGATCTGCACTGGACCTTGCCGTGCTTGCGGGGCTGATGTTCCTCCCCTTGACCATGCGAGCCCAATACGACGCGCCGGCTACGGCTCCCGCGGCGCAAACGAAGCCGGCAAAAGAAAAGGCGAAGAAAACGCAGAAAAAGGCGGCTGGAGAGAGTACATCCCCTGCTCGCGCAACAGCAGGTTCCGGTTCAGCAAGCCAAAGTACCACAGGGGCATCGGGTGCACAGCAGCCGGCGGGGTATCAAGCGGCGCCCGAACTAGGCGGGCCGAATGCAGACAGCGGGGCGATTGCGATTCCGAAAGTAGTGAAACCGGCAGTTGCACCGCCTCCGCCGCCAGTGAACCGATTCAAGAATCCGCCGGGCCTCAGTCACCTTTCCCTGAGCGTAAATGCACCACTGGTGGATCTGGATGTGGGAGTGCTTCTGGAGAAGACGCACCAGTTTGTGCCGAACCTGCAGAAAGATAATTTTGAGGTTTTCGAGAACGGAGTTCGGCAGAACATTACGCATTTTGCGCAGATCAAGGCCCCGATTACCGCGGTGCTGCTTCTGGAGTTTGCACAGACAAACTACGACTTTATCTATGACATGCAGAATGCGGCATATACCTTTACCGAACAGATGCAACCCCATGATGAGGTAGCGGTGGTGACGTATGCGATGCAAACGAATATCCTGACGGACTTTACCAGCAACAAGCAACGCGTGTACGAGGCTTTGAACTCACTGGTGATGCCCACCTGGAGCGAGACAGATATGTTCGACGCGCTCTATATGACGCTGGACCGCCTGACGCGAGTGAAGGGCAGAAAGTACATCATTCTGGTTTCGTCGGGGCTGAACAGCTTTTCAAAGCTGACGCTGGATCAAGTGCTCGAGAAGATTCGCGAGACGCCGGATGTGACGATTTTTTCGATCAGTACGGGGCATTATGCGCGGATCATGGCTGAATCAGGAGGGTTTGGCCCCTTTGGCGGGATGAGCCCCATGCAGCACATCACGTTTCTTCAGGGCGACAATGAGCTGCGAACTTTTGCGCGGATGACCGGCGGAGAGTATTTTGCGCCTCGGTTTGAGACGGAGATGCCGGATATCTTCCGGCAGATCAATGACGCAATCCGGAACAAGTATGAGCTGAGCTATACGCCGACGGACCAGAAGCGGGACGGGACGTACCGGCACATCCAGGTGCGCCTGGTGAACGACGAAGGGCAGCCGCTGGTGATCGTGGATAAGAAGCATCATCGGCCGCTGAAGTATGAGGTGATTGCGAAGCCTGGCTACCGGGCGCCGTTGCCGGTGCAGTAGGGGCTGACTTGTACTGGCCAGACGGGCTGTCGTGGCATCGCGGCCGGTGTCAAGCAGTGGAGCTTTGAAGTGGGGCGCCGATGGCTTGGCGCCCCGTTTGGCTATTGATTCAAGCGTGGATATTTTTGAGCGCGGGATAGACGGCGCGGTAGGCACGGTAGGCCTTTTCATACCGGGCGACGGCTTCGCGCCGGGGTGGAATCTGGTCGGCGACGTGGATGGCCGTGGCGCAGGCTTCCTCCAGAGTGGCCCAGCCACCACAGCCGACACCGGCGAGGAGCGCGGCTCCAAAGGCTCCGCCTTCCTCCGCGGTAAGGACATCGACGGTGTGGTTGTAGATGTCGGCTTGAATCTGGCGCCAGAGTTTGCCACGCGCTCCTCCGCCGCCGAGGCGCACGCCTTTGACGGGGATACCGAGTTCGGCGAAGAGCGTGAAAGTGTCTTGCAGGGAGAAGGCTACGCCTTCCATGACGGCGCGGACGAAGTGGTTGCGGGTGTGGCCGGCGTGGATGCCGACGAAGGCGGCGCGGGCTTCGGGATCGAGGTGCGGAGTGCGTTCGCCGAGGAGATAGGGCGTCCAGAGCAGGCCGTCGCTGGCGGGGGGGACTTTGGCTGCTCCTGCGGTGAGTTCGTCGTAGTCGACGCCGGGAGCGAAGGTATCACGGAGCCAGCGCAGGGAAAGCCCCGCGGCCTGGGTGACGCCCATGACATGCCAGCGGCCGGGGACGGCATGGCAGAAGGTGTGAAGGCGGCCCTGGGGATCCCGAGTGGGCGCGGCGGTGGCGGCGAAGACGACGCCGGATGTGCCGATGGTAGCTGAAACCGAGCCAGGCTCGAGGATGCCCATGCCGATGGCTCCGGCGCCCTGATCGCCAGCTCCGGCAACGACAGGTGTGCCTTGCGGGAGGCCGGTGGCAGCGGCGGCTTCGGCGGAGATATGGGCGCAGACGTCAGGTGATTCAAAGAGCTGCGGCAGCCAGGATTCAGGGATACCGGCAACTTTCAGCACTTCGGTGGACCAGCGGCGGCGGGCAACGTCGAGCATCAACGTGCCGGAGGCTTCCTGCATGTCGATGGCGTAGGAGCCGGTCATGCGGAAGCGGACGTAGTCCTTGGGGCAGAGGACGTGGGCGATGCGCGCGAAGATTTCTGGCTCGTGGTCGCGGACCCAGAGCAGTTTGGTGAGGGTGAAGTTGGGCAGCGCGGGATTGGCGGTGAGCTCAATGAGCTTTGCGCGGCCGGTATTGCCGGGGCCGAACTGGGCATGGAGCCAATCGCACTGGGGCTGGGTGCGCTGATCGCACCAGATGAGTGATGGACGGAGGACATTGCCATCGTTGTCGAGCATGACGGCGCCGTGCATCTGGCCGGTGAGCCCGACGGCCAGGATTTTTGCGCCGGGCGCCTGGGCGAGGGTATCGCGGATGGCCTGCTGGGCGGCGCGCCACCAGTCGTGGGGATCCTGCTCGGCCCAGCCGGGCTGGGGCGAGCGGAAGTCTTCGTGCGCACAGGAAGCTGAGGCAACCAGCGCACCCGATTTGTCGACAAGAACGACACGTGTGCCGCCAGTGCCGACGTCCAGACCAAGAAACATAACGAACCCCCGAAGCAGGCCGGAGCGAAATTCTGCAATGACCTGATGTAAATCGATGTAGTGGACCGAAAACAGAGTAACTGCTTTGGACCGAAACAGGAAGTGGACGACGGGAGAATGGGCGCGACGTGGGAGAATAGGAGCCGCATGAGCATAAGAACATTGGCGACGAGAGAGGTATACCGCAACCGCTGGATGCGTCTGCGGGAGGATCGGATCGAGCGCAGCAACGGGGTGGAGGGGATTTACTCCGTTGTGGATAAGGACGACTGTGCGGTGATTGTCCCGATCGAGGGGGGCTCAGTGTATCTGGTGGAGCAGTTTCGGTACACGGTGCAGAAGAGATGCATGGAGTTTCCGCAGGGGGGATGGGAGACGCCGGATGTAGATCCGGAAGAGTTGGCTCGGGGCGAGTTGCGCGAGGAAACCGGGCTGGTTGCGGGGAGGGTGGTGCGGCTGGGCATGAACTGGGTGGCATATGGATTTACGCGGCAGAAGCAACATATCTACCTGGCGACGGATCTGAGGCAGGAGAGTACGGATCGGGACGAGGAGGAGCACGATCTGGAGGTGAAACAGGTGAGGGTTGCGGAGTTTGAGGGAATGCTGCTGGATGGGACGATTCAGGATATGTCCACGGTGGCCGCGTGGGGCATGTACCGGTTGTGGAAGGAGCGGGAGGAGCAGGGTTGAGGCGACGATGGGGTTATACGGGGGCAATGGTGCGGATAGCAATGAAGAGGACGACACCGAGAAAAAATACGAGCGCGATGCTGAGGCTGTGCTCGCGATTGACTTCCGGGATCAGGTCAGAGGCAGCGACGTAGATGGCTGCACCGGCGGAGAGCGGGAGCCCGCCAAATACCCAGTGGGGCAGCAGATCGATGATGAGGACGCCAGCGACGGTTGAGGTCGCCAGAATAAAGGCTGCGAGGACCGCGGTGCCGCGGGTGCGTCCCGAGGCCAGCATGACGGATGCCACGGTGAAGCCCTCCGGAATCTTATGGAGCAGAATTGCCGTGAAGATGAGCCAGCCGAGCCAACTGGAGATGACGAAGCCGGAGGCGATGGCGACGCCGTCAAAGAATGCGTGAGCAGACAGGCCAAGCAAAACAGAGATTCCGGTGTGAGTGTGGATGAACTCCTCGGTATGAGTTTCTTCGCCGAGATGAAAATGAGGGGTAATCGTGTGTTCCACGAGGTGGATGATGCAGTAGCCGGCGAGAACCAGCAGGGGTGCCCACTTAGGGGAGAAGTGCATGCTTTCCGGCAGCATGTCGAGCAGTGCGACAGACATCATGAAGCCGGCGCCGAGAGCGATGAAGTAGCGCAGGGAGCGGTTGTTCCATCGGCGCTGGACGAGGATGAGTCCGCCAAAGAGGTTTGCCGAGCCTGCAATACAGCCGAGGATGAGAGAGACGAGCATAGTGATCCGGGTTGCGTTTACTGGGCGAAGTTGCAGATGCAATTTCCGAGCCTAAACAATCGCTCATCATAACAGCATTTGGGCGGTAGCCGGTGGACGTGGGGAGGATCAGGTCCGCGGATTGGTTGTCGCGCCGGGCGCGGCAGCCCAGGCGACGGCCAGCGTGGCAACAATTCCGCTAATGAGGACAATTTCAAAAACTTTAACGTCTTCACGATGCAGCCGGTCGAACTCGGCACGGTATGGGTTGGTCCTGGGGACGGACTCGATGTTGCCGCCTGCCTCAATGCGGGCGTTTTGCATGCGGGGAATGATGGAGAATTGCGAAAACGCAGTGAGGCCCATCATGATGGCGACGAGAATTATGGGCGCAATCACGTTGCGTGAGAAGGCACGGATGCGCTGCCCGAGAGCGAGAAATAGAATCAGCAAGGCTCCGGCGACAAGTCCTTCGAATTGGAGAATGGGGAGGCTCTTGCCGACGACCAGGCCGGCCTGATGGATTGGCAGAACTGAGAAGGCCGACGCAGCGACGATGGGGAAGAACATGGAGCCACCCACCCAGAGGACGAGCAGGAGCAGGACGAGAGAGCGCAGCAGAAATCGCATAATAAGTGGAAGCCTCCGTTCAATAGATGCTCGGGCGGCCAGTGAGCCGCTCAATGCGCCGGGCAATGGGTGGATGGGTAGAAAAGAGTCCGGCAAGGAATTCACGGCTGAGAAGCGGCTGCACGATAAAGAGATGTGCAGTGGAGGGGGATGCGGCTAAGGGTACGCGGCGGGAATATGCGTCAATTTTTTGCAGAGCGCTGGCCAGTGCATAGGGATTGCCAGTCATGCGGGCACCGGTGGCATCTGCTTCGAACTCGCGGGAGCGAGAGATGGCGAGCTGGATGAGCATGGCGGCAATAGGAGCGACGATCATCATGAGCAGAGCGGTGAAGACGCCACCACTACCTTCGCGGTCGCGGTCGCCATATCCGCCGAAGAGCGCGGCCCAGTAGCCCATGCGTGCGATGAGCGTGATGGCACCGGCAAGAGTGGCAACGATGGAGCTGGTAAGGATGTCACGGTTGCGGACGTGGCCCAGTTCATGGGCAAGGACGCCCTCGAGTTCGTCATCATTCAGGAGATTGAGGATGCCGTGAGTCACCGCGATGGAGGCGTGGCTGGGATTACGGCCGGTGGCGAAGGCATTGGGTGAGTCGGTTGGGATGACGTAGATGGACGGCATGGGAAGGCCGGCCCGCTGGGTCATGCGCTCGACGACCTGGTAGGCGCGGGGAAGCTGCTCGCGGGTGACGGGCTGGGCGCGATAGGTGGCCAAGGCGATTTTGTCAGAGTAGAAGTAGCTGACGAAATTCATAGCAGCGGCCATGATGAAGGCAATGATCATGCCATTTCGCCCGCCGATGGCTGCTCCCGCGAAAAGCAGAAGTAGGGTTAGCAGGGTGAGCAGAAGAGTGGTTTTGAGAGTATTCATCGGTCGGTCCTCCGAGCGAGACCAGACTGCACTCTATATAGATTCTAAATGTGGGAGTTACGGCTGGACGGGTTTGCGGGTGGGCGAAGCCCGTTGTGTTACAGCTAAGGCCACTTCATAGATGCGGCTTGCGGCACGTTACCCTGATTTTGTATACATGGATGCATTCCGATCAGGATCGAGGGTCGCCAAGCCGCTAACTGCCTCATTTTTATGAGTGGTTACTTCGGGAGTGAAAAGGCAGGTAACGCCGGGCAACCAGGAACGCGAGAATGTACATCGGACGTTGAGGACCCATACAACAGGGGAAAGAGTTGCGTTCGTACGCAAAACATTATGGATGTCGTAAATACGTCGAGGCCCATGTCAGAGATCTTGCTTGTTGACGACAACGCAATTCAGGCGGCAACCCGGAAGGCGGTCCTCACCCGAGCGGGACGACGGGTTTTGATCGCAGAAAGTGCCGCAGCGGCGCTGAAGATGCTGGCAAATGAAGAGGTTGCCGCACAGATCGCGCTGATGATTACCGACCATCTGATGCCGGGTATGAACGGCCCGGAGTTTGTGCGGAAGTTTCGCGAAAAGCTGCCGGAAACGCCCGTGGTGGTGTTGAGCGGATTGCCTGACGCGGAGACGGAGTACGAGCCGGGCGATGTGGTGTTTCGGATGAAGCCGATTGCCCCGGATGCGCTGATTCATCTGGTGAATGAGCTGTTGGATAGCTCCGTGGCGCGGACGGCCTGAGGCGGCGGGCAGAGGGATTTTCGGGCGATGAGGGCGTCGGCGAGATGCCCTTTTCTGTGCGCATGAGAGCAAATTTCCGCTCGTGAAGTTGTGCTTTATGTCACATCTTTGGATTGCGGCTGGCCTTTACACTCTGCGAGAATGAAGCCTGAGTTGAACATGCCTACATTCGGCAGCTACGCGCTACTCCTCGCCCTAGTGTTAAGCGCCTATAACCTGCTCGCAGGCGCAATCGCGCTACGCCAGATTGCAACCCGAAGCCGCGGAAGGTTTGCGCCAGAACGCCTGGCGGAGACAGCAAGGCGAGCCGGTATTGCGTGTTTCGCGGCGGTAACGTGTGCTGCATTTGCGCTGGTATGGGCTGCATTTACGAACGACTTTTCGGTTGCGTACATTCTGCATCACTCAAACAGGGCGTTGCCGTGGCCTTACAAGTTCGCCGCGCTCTGGTCAGGGCAGGAAGGATCGCTGCTGCTGTGGGCCTGGCTGCTGGCCGGGTATGGATTTGTGGTGCGGATTCGTCACAAAGTGGACGTGAAGCTGTCCGCCTATGCGTCGACGATCCTCGCCGGGATTCAGGTGTTTTTCCTGCTGGTCGTGAATTTCGCCGCGCCGCCGTTTGCGCTGGTTCAGGGCACGGTGCCGCATGACGGATTCGGGCTGAATCCACTGCTGCAGTATCCCGAGATGGTGATTCATCCGCCAATGCTCTACCTGGGGTACGTAGGCTTCAGTGTGCCGTTCGCGTTCGCGCTGGGCGCGCTGATGATGCGGTATCCGGGCGAGAAGTGGATCAGCATTACGCGCCGGTGGACGATGGTGGGGTGGTTATTCCTGACCTGCGGCATTTTTCTGGGCGCGCACTGGGCGTACCAAGTGCTGGGGTGGGGCGGTTACTGGGGCTGGGATCCGGTCGAAAACGCATCGCTTATGCCGTGGATTGCCGGCACAGCATTTCTGCACTCGGTGATGATGCAGGAAAAGCGCGGCATGATGAAGAAGTGGAACGTATGGCTGATTTTCTCGGCATTTCTGCTTGCGATTCTGGGCGACATGTTGACGCGTTCCGGCCTGGTGAGTTCGGTGCATGCGTTTGCACAGTCGTCGATTGGAAACTGGTTCTGGCCGTTCCTGGTGATCTGCATTGGGGTATGCCTGTTTACGTACTTTCTTAATCGCGATCACCTCAAATCGGATCACAAGCTGGAAGCACTGGTATCGCGGGAATCAAGCTTTCTGTTTAATAACGTCGTGCTGATGGCTGCCTGCTTTACCGTGCTGTGGGGCACGCTCTTCCCAGTGCTATCGGAGTTTGTACAGGGGAACAAGGTGACGGTGAGCGCACCTTTCTACGACCGGGTTGCGGTGCCGATCGGCGTCTTCCTGTTGTTTCTGACAGGCGTGGGCCCACTGCTGGCGTGGCGCAGCACGTCGATGCGCAGCATTCGCAAGAATCTTATCGCTCCTTCGATTGCGGCCTTGTTGACCGGTATTGTCGTGATTGCGATAGGCGTGCGTCCGTGGAGTATTTTCACGAGCACACCTGGGCCGTTTTACGCGTGGATGACTTTTGTGCTGGCGGCATTCGTGACCACCGCAATCGGGTCAGAATTTCTGCGGGGTGCGAGAGTCATTCAGCGGCACACGGGAAAGAATTTCTTTGCATCCATCGTGCATCTGACGCGCCGCAATACGCGTCGATATGGTGGGTACCTGGTGCATTTCGGCGTAGTGGTGATTTTTATCGGGCTCGCGGGGTCGGCGTTCAACCGGAGCGTAGAAAAGACGCTCGACTTCCACCAGAGCATGACCGTTGGGCCGTACCGGCTTGAGTGCCTGGATTATTCCGAGGACACGAACCCGAATTACGACTCTGAATATGCACTGCTGAATGTCTACCGCGACGGGAAATATGTCACGCAATTGGATCCGGCGAAGCGTTTCTATCAGGCGAGCCAGCAGACTTCGACGATTGTGGCGGAGCGGTCAACGCCGGAGTGGGACCTTTACGTGGTGTATGCGGGCCAGGATCCGCAGACGGGACAGCCGATTATTCGCGCGCATTTGAACCCGTTGGTGATGTGGATCTGGGTGGGCGTGATCATCGTGGTTTTCGGTACGCTGGTTGCCCTCGTGCCAAACATGCAGGCTGGCGGAGGTGGGGCGCGCGCTAACGAAAAGAGGCCGGAGGAGCGCGAATTGGTGGCCGCCGGGAAGTCGGGATCATGAAGAAGCTGATGACGCGCCTGACGCAATTTGCGGTCGCGCCGACGATCGCCATCGCTCTGATGCTCTCGATGGGGGCGACGAATCCAACTGTGCGCTACCACAGGATCGGCCACGAACTGATGTGCGTGTGCGGCTGCAACGAGATTCTGGCGGAATGCAACCATGAGAGCTGCCCCGATTCTCCGGTAGAGCTGGCGGAGTTACGGGCTGATATCGCCAAAGGGATGAGCAATCGCCAGGTTTTCGCGGCATTTCAGGCCGAGTACGGGCCAACCGTGCTGGCGGCGCCCATGCTGACTCGCTTCAACATGGTGGCTTGGATTGTGCCGCCGGCGCTGCTTATGATCGGAATCTTTGGCGTCATGGGACTGGTGAGGAAATGGCGGCTGCGCGCTGCTGCGGTTCCAGCCGAGGCAAATGTGCAGGGATTTGAGGAGCTTCGCTCGAGAATTCGCAAGGAGACCGACTTATGACGCTGTTTGCGTGCATTCTGCTTACGGCAGGCGCACTGGTTTACATGTTCTACCCGGAGCGCCATGTTGCGGTGCAGCGCCAGAAGACTCGGCTGGAATATTTGCGGGAGCTGCAAGCGACGCTGTACGAGAATTTGCGCGATTTGAATTTTGAGAATCGGGCTGGCAAGTATTCCGAGGAGGATTACGCAGCACAGCGAGCGCAACTGGAGAACGAAGCGGCTGTCGTGCTTGCGGAAATCGATTTGATCGAATCGACGAGCCGGACACAGCGCGGCCAAGCGTGAAGATCTTCAGCAAAATCCGGTATTTGATCAACAGGAAGACACCCCTTGAAATTCATAAAAACGACTGATTCTGTCTCCCGCTGGATCCTCCTGGCGGGACTGATGCTGCCTTTGGCTGCGCAGGCAGCGAGTGTAACCGGTACGGTTACCAATAAGACCACCGGGCGTCCGGATTCGGGCGATACCGTTGTGCTGTTGTCACTTTCGCAAGGGATGCAGGAAGTAGCGTCGGCGAAGACGAATGCGCAGGGGCATTTCTCCATCAATGTTCCAGACAGTAACATGCACCTGATCCGGGTGGATCATCAGAAGGCGTCTTACTATGCGGCTGTTCCGCCGGGCAGCACACATGTGGACGTGACAGTCTACGATGTTGCGGCGAAGGTGCCGGGAGTGAGAACCGAAGCGGATGTGCTGCGGCTGGAGACGGACTCGCAGGGGCTGCACGTGATCGAGAACTATTTCGTCGAGAACAGCTCGAAGCCTCCGCGGACGCAGTTCAGTTCGGAGGCATATCCCATCTATCTGCCGCCAAATGCGCAGATTGAAGGGGCACAGGCGGAGGGCCCGGACGGCATGCCGGTCTCGATTTCGCCGGTGCCGCTGGCTGGGAAGGGCCACTATGCATTTGTGTTTCCGTTACGGCCCGGAGAGACGCGTTTCGGGATCAGCTACCTGATTCCATACAGCGGGTCGTTCACGTTTACTCCGAAGGTTGGGTTGCCCACCGGCAACTACGCTGTGATGTTGCCGAACAGCATGAGCTTCCAGTCGCCGGGTTCATCGGGCTTTGAACAGATTCAAGACAAGAAGGTTCCGGCGCAGACGTTTGTGGCGAGAAACGTGACGCCGAGTCAGACGTTGTCTTTCACGGTTTCCGGCAATGGCTCGATGCCGCGCGAATTGCAGGCTCAATCTGGGAGCCAGAGCCAGGCTGAGGCTGGTGGCACCTCTCAGAATGACCGGCCTGGTGGAGGGCTTGGACCGCCGATTGATACGCCCGGTCCGCTGCATAAATATCGCTGGTGGATTGTGAGCTCTCTCGGACTGCTCCTGGTGGTCGTGGCAGCATTTCTGCTCGGAGGCAAGAAGCCGGCCGAGGGCGAAACGGCACTGGAACCCGAGCCGTCACCGCTTACTCCCACGGTTGTGCCGGGGATGGCCGGTGCGCCAGGAACTGCGCCATCAGCACCAATGACAGCGTCGCGCGGGCCAGCAACATCTGCGACTACAGCCGCGAAGGGTGTTCCCGGAGCTTCTTCTCCTACGCTATTGCAGGCGCTCAAGGAGGAGTTGTTTGCTGTGGAGACTGAGCGCGTGGAAGGCAAGCTTACGGAGGCCCAGTATGCGGAGATCAAAGGGGCGCTGGAGGTCGTGCTGAAACGGGCGCTGAGCAGGAAGGCCTGACTGGAAGGGCTGGAAGACAGGACGGGCAGGCTGAGCGCCTGCCCTCTGTTCTTGCGGTTACTTTGAGAACGCAGCGTCGATGAATTTCACGATTCGCTGACGTGCATCGAAACCGTGCCAGGGTTCCGGGCTAGGCATGCCGAAGATTCCCTTTGCCAACGGGACGTGATTTTCGCGCGGATACTCGACCAGGTCGACAGGGACGCCCATTTCTCGCAGCGCGCGGTACATTTCTTCGCTTTGGCCGAGAGGGTCGGTGGTGTCTGCCTCGCCCTGCAGCAAGAGTAACGGTGTTTTGGCGTGAGCGGCATAGGCGAGCGGGCTCTGGCGCCACGCATCGGCGGCGTGTTCCCAAGGCAGACCGTAGAACCAACGGTCGTACCAAGGGCCGGATTCAGTGCCGTATTCGCTTTCCTGATCGATGACCGGAGCACAGGAAATGATGGCTTTGAAGCGGGTAGTTTTGCCTTCGACAAAGCCGGCCATTTCGCCGCCGTAGCTGTAACCCATGAGAGCGAGGCGGGCAGGGTTGACCGGTTCCTGAGTGATGACTGCATCGATACCGGTCATGATGTCGCGGAGATCGCCGCCACCGAGGTCGTTGTGATTGGCGGCGACGAATTTGGCCCCGTAGCCTGTGCTGCCCCGGGGATTCGGCTCGAAGACCGCCCATCCGTGGCCAAGCAGGAACTCATTGAATTGTGAGTAGTCGTCCACCCATGCACCGGTGGGTCCACCATGCACGTCCACAATGAGCGGAACCTTGTGGGCGGGGCTGGCATGTGGGGGCAGATAGAGAAGGCCTTCGAGGTGGAAGTCCTGGTTGGTCCAGTGGATGATCTTAGCCTTGACCGGCGTCCATGGGACAGGAATGACGGATGGAGCGTGCAGTTCGATGGGCTTCTGGTGAAGGCTCGCGGCGTAGTAAAGGGTAGTGGGGATTGTGCTGCCGGTGCCGAGCCAGACCCATCCGGACTCGCTTTCGTTAGTTGCCAGTTGGCGGACGACAGGCGTGGAGAAATTGAGGATCTGATGCGTGTCGCCGTGGGCGTCCATGTAAGTGACACGGGTGTCGATCTGCACGGATTGCAGGATGCCGGTACGGGTCGCGACGGGGAGTCCGTAGTTGAGGGACCCGGAGAAGCCATTGGTGAGGTTAGAGATCTGGTGTGTCAAAAGATTCAGGGCATAGAGGTCATCGTAGCCGGGAGGGGTATTGGCGGCGGACTGGGCCAGGAAGTAGAAGGTGCTGCCATCGTGGGACCATGTTCCACCCTCGACGGTGGCGGGAATTTGAGCCAGCTTCTGAGGGCGATTGGGGGCCGCGACACTCAGCAGCCATGCGGAGTTGGATGGGTGGAGATCGTTGAGATGATTCATGCCAGAGGCGATGGCTATGAGACGATTACCCTGCCTGCTCCATGCGACGCGCCGGACGTCGGGTGGTACAGCGGTATCGGTGAGTTCGCCGGAAGCAGGGTTGAGGAGATAGAGTCGAGTGCCGTGCGGGTCATGATTGACCCAGACTGCGTCGGCCTTTTCTTTCTTTTCCTTTTTCTCGCCGGGGGTTTCGGGGTCGCGGGCCGTGACGGCGATGTATTTCCCGTTCGGCGAGACGGAATAATAGGCGACATTGATTTCGAGCGGTTCGACTTTTGTGGTGGACGGGGTCTTAACCGGCGGGACCGCGTCGGGAGCTTTTGATTCGTCGACGCGGGGCAGGACTTTGAGGTCGTAGGGGTGGGCTTCGCCTCCATCGAGGTCAAGACGGAAGAGTTGCGTATGTTTTCCACGGTGCGCGAGGAAAAGTACACTCTTGCCGTTGGGCATCCAGGATGCGTCGTATTCGCCGCGCTTGTCTGAAGAAGAGTCGTTTGCGGGCGTGTCAGTCATCTGGCGGGCTGTGTTTTTCTCAATGTCGACAAGCCAGAGATGATCCTTTCCGCCTTTGGCGGTGGAGTCGGCCACTCCGAGGAGAACATCCTTTCCGCTGGGAGAGAGTTGCGGATTTGCGAGACCACGGACGTGACGCAGCGCTTCATTATTTGGGAAGTTTGATTTTTGGGCGCGCAGGGTGACAGGAAGGAGAACGGAAGCCCCAAGAAGCGCGCATAACGCAGGGCGGCAGGCAAGTTTTGGCATGGCGGAAGGATACGTCAAGAATGGTGGGAAACATAGAGGTTATCGATAGACTGGAAGTATGATTTCCGTGCTTCGCCCACTCCCTGTACACCAGATTCGACTTATCGTTTTCGACCTGGATGGAACGCTGATTGATTCGCGCAAGGATCTTGTCAACTCAGTGAACGCGATGTTGGCCGAATTTGGCCGACAGACGCTACCGGAAGAGATTATCGCCAGTTATATAGGCGACGGCGCGGGAATGCTGGTGCGGCGTGCACTGGGTGATCCGCATGATGAGGCGCTGATAGAAGATGCGCTGGAGCACTTTCTGACGTGGTACCGGGCGCACAAGTTGGATCACACGCGTGTCTATGCAGGTGTGTTTGAGGCACTGGCGGCGCTGCGCAGCCTGCCGGACGGCGGCAAGCGCAGCATGGCAGTGCTGACGAATAAGCCGATTGGGCCAACTTTGGCGATCTGTGAGGCGTTGGAACTGAGTCCGCATTTCTTTCGTATCTATGGCGGTGACAGTTTTGAGACGAAGAAGCCGGATCCGATTGGGTTGCTGCAATTAATCCACGAAGCGGGCGTGAGTGCGGAAGAGACGCTGATGGTGGGCGACTCGGACGTGGACCTGCTGACGGCGCAGCGGGCTAGAACCTGGTCGTTGGGCTGCAAATATGGGTTATCTCCGCATACGATCGAGAACATCCCGGCCGATGTGCTGGTGGATGAGCCGCTGGAGTGGGCGGAAGCGTTTTCTTTACTGATTCGCTAAGAGTAGGATGGTTGGAACTTGCCGCAGCTTCATGTGGCAAGCCTTTGAGGAGGACGCTTGACTGAATCCGGCGATCGACTGACAAAGCCAGTAACTGACTCCAACGAGAGCGCTGCGATGGCCAGGGAATCCAAGGCCCAGACGGAACACGATTCGGCTGCTCGCAAGCGAGATATTCGCTGGGTGTTTTTCGGGTCGCAGGGACTGCGTGCCGGGTGGGGAGTGGGATTCTTCATTGCAGCCTTTGCGGCAGTCGTTGTTGTCCTCAGACCATTGCTTGTGCGTCTCCTCCACTTCAATCCAAAAGCCGCGATGCGGCCAACGACCGGGATCCTTGCGGAAGGCATCGATGTTCTGATTCTCGTGGCGGTTCTGTGGCTTATGTCGCGGATTGAGCGACGGCCGCTGTTGTCCTACGGTTACCAGGGGCGGGCCCGGTTGGTGCGCCTGGTTTCAGGTTTGCTATGGGGATTTGTTGCCATCTCTGCGCTGGTGCTCACGCTGTGGGGGTTGGGCTATGCAAGGCTCGAAGGCACAACACTGATGGCGGGACCTGCAATCAGGGATGCTCTTCTGTGGGGCGTGATGTTTTGCCTGGTTGGTTTTTTTGAGGAGTCCGTGCTTCGCGGATATCTCCAGTTGACGCTGACGCGAGGAATGGGATTCTGGTGGGGTGCATTGCTATTTTCTGTGCTGTTTGGCGCGATGCACGGGCATAACCCGGGTGAGTCGCCGGTGGGTCTGTTCTCGGCCGGAGCGGTGGGCCTGGTCTTCTGTATCAGCCTCTGGTACACGGGGTCGTTGTGGTGGGCTATTGGGTTTCACGCGGCGTGGGACTGGGGAGAATCGTATTTCTATGGAACCGCGGATAGCGGACTCGTGACACAAGGGCATCTTCTACGTGAACATTCTGTGGGCAACATTCTGATGAGCGGCGGCGCGACGGGCCCGGAGGGCAGTTTGCTGATTGTGCCGTTGCTCGTCGTGATGGCTGCGCTGATGGTGCTGTGGTGGAGAGGGAGAGCCCAGTCCCCATTTGCGGGCGCGGGCTGGAAGCCATTGCGCCATTCTACGCAAGAAAGCGCAACAAACCAGGGCTAAGATTGCGCGCTTGTGAAGGTCTTGTACGAGTTAAGGGCGAAACCATGCAGGCTCGCGTCGGGCGGTTGCATCCCTTAACATCGAATTGTGGATTTTCAGCTAGTCAGTGAGTACCAGCCAAAAGGCGATCAGGTGCGCGCCATTCGCGAACTGGTGGGCGGGGCTGCGGCCGGAGAACAGCACCAGGTGCTGCTGGGGGTGACGGGTTCGGGGAAGACTTTCACCATGGCAAAGGTGATTGAGGAACTGAATCGCCCGGCGCTGATCCTGGCGCATAACAAGACACTGGCCGCGCAGCTGTTTCATGAGTTCAAGCAGTTCTTCCCGGATAACGCCGTCGAGTATTTCGTTTCGTACTACGACTACTACCAGCCGGAGGCGTATATTCCGGCGGGCGATTTGTATATCGAGAAAGAAGCGACGATTAACGAGGAGCTGGACAAGCTGCGGCTCTCGGCGACGCGGTCACTGTTTGAGCGGCGGGACTGCATCATTGTGGCGTCGGTGTCGTGCATCTACGGCCTGGGTTCGCCGGAGGCTTATTACGGGATGCTGCTGCTGCTGGAAAAAGGGCAGCGGATCAAGCGCGAGGATATAACGCGCAGGCTGGTGGAGATTCTGTATGAGCGGAACGATGCGGATTTCCGGCGCGGGACGTTTCGGGTGCGCGGCGATGTGATCGAGGTGTTTCCGACGTATGACGAGAATGCGTTTCGGATTGAACTGTTCGGGGACGAGATTGATTCGCTGGCGCAGATTGACCCGCTGTTTGGGACGGTGAAGCAGAAGTATTCGCGGCTGCCGATTTACCCGAAGAGCCACTACGTGGTGCAGCCGGAGCGGAAGAAGTCTGCGATTGAATCGATTCTGGAGGAACTGGGCGAGTGGGAGACGCAGTTGGAAGCGGAGGGGCGCATGGTGGAGGCACAGCGCATTCACCAGCGCACGCGGTTTGATCTGGAGATGATCAAGTCCATGGGATACTGCCACGGGATTGAGAATTACTCGCGGCATTTCTCCGGGCGGCTGCCGGGCGAGCCTCCGCCGACGCTGCTCGATTATTTTCCGCGGGACTTTCTGCTGTTTATCGATGAGTCGCATGTGACGGTTCCGCAACTGCATGGGATGTGGCACGGGGATCGCTCGCGCAAGCAAAACCTGGTGGATTATGGGTTCCGATTGCCTTCAGCGATGGACAACCGGCCGCTGAAATTTGAGGAGTTTGAGGCGCGGACGAACCAGGTGATTTATGTGTCTGCGACCCCGGGCGCGTATGAGCTGACGAAGGCTGCGGGCGTGGTGGTGGAGCAGATTATCAGGCCGACGGGGCTGGTGGATCCAGAGGTGGAAGTTCGTCCGATTCGCGGGCAGATTGATGATCTGCTGGCGGAGATTCGCGAGCGCACAGCGAAGAATGAGCGTGTGCTGGTGACGACCCTGACAAAGCGGATGGCAGAGGATTTGTCCGGCTATTACAGCGAAGTGGGCGTGCGGTGCCGCTATATGCATTCGGAGATTGAGACACTGGAACGCGTGCGACTGCTGCGCGACTTGCGCAAAGGAGAGTATGACGTGCTGGTGGGGATCAACCTGCTGCGCGAAGGGTTGGATTTGCCGGAGGTTTCTCTGGTGGCGATTCTGGATGCGGATAAGGAAGGGTTTCTCCGGTCGAGCGGATCTCTGATTCAGACGATCGGCCGGGCAGCGCGCAATGTGAATGGAAGAGCGATTCTGTATGCCGATCGGATTACCGATTCGATGCGGCAGGCGATGGACGAGACGGAGCGACGCCGCCTGGTGCAGAGCGAATATAACGAGGAGCATGGGATCACGCCGACGTCGATTATTCGCTCGGCGGATATGTCACTGGCGAAGATTCTGAAAGCAGAGTATGCGGAGATAGAGGAAGAGTCCGAGGAGATGCCTGAGATTGCTTCGCAGGAGCAGCTTGACGCTCACATTGCGAAGCTTGAGACGGAGATGCGCGAGGCGGCGAAGAAGTTTGAGTTTGAGAAGGCGGCGAAGCTGCGGGATACGATCAAGGAGATGCGGACGAAGGAGTTTTTGTTCGGTTGACGCAGAAATGCGGCCCGTGGAGGGCCGCATGCTGAGTGCGCCTGGGAGGCATTAGCTGACCTGCTGCTTGGCGATGATGCGGAGGGTGGGGAGCACGTCGCCGAGGGGGATGGCTTCCGCGTGCGGCTTGCCCATTGCGAAGTAGACGCTGCGATAGAGCGGGAAGAGACGGTTGTAGACGGCGTGCGCCTGCGGATTGGGCGTGTAGGTCTTGAAAGGCAGGCAAACCGCGGCCTGGGCTTCTTCAATGGACTGGAATGTGCCTGCCGCGAGGAAGGCAAAGATGCCAGAGCCAAGGCTGGTCGGGACACCGTCGGGAATAAGTACAGGTTTGCCCAGGACGTCAGCATAGATCTGATTGAGCGTGGCGTTGTTTTGCGGGATGCCGCCGGCGTTGATGACGCGCTCGACGGGGACACCGTATTCAGCCATGCGCTCGAGGATGATGCGGGTGTGCATGGCGGTGCCTTCGATGGCGGCGAAGAGCTCGTCCTGCGCAGTGTGGATGAGGTTCCAGCCAAGGGTGATGCCGCCAAGCTCGGGATTGACGAGGACGGTGCGGTCGCCGTTGTCCCAGCTGAGGCGGAGTAGGCCGGTTTGTCCTGCGCGATAGTTTTCGAGCCCTTTGGAGAGTTCCGAGACTTTGGTGCCAGCGCGGCGGGCGATGGCCTCGAAGATGTCTCCGGTGGCGGAGAGGCCGGCTTCGACGCCGGTGTAAGCCGGATGGACGCTGCCGGGAACGACACCGCAGACGCCGGGGACGAGGGTGGTCTTGCTCTGCATGGCGATGATGCAGGTAGAGGTGCCAACGACGTTGACGACGTCACCTTCTTTGCAGCCTGCTCCGATGGCGTCCCAATGCGCGTCGAATGCGCCTACGGGGATCGGAATGCCAGCGCGGAGGCCCATTTTCTCTGCCCATTCGGGGGTGAGGTAGCCGGCGAGTTGGTCTGAGGTAAGGTATTCGCCGTCGAGTTTGTCACGAACCCCGTCGAAGAGGGGATCGAGCTTGGAGAGGAATTCCTGTGGCGGGAGACCGCCCCATTTTGGATTCCACATCCACTTGTGACCCATGGCGCAGACGCTGCGCTTGACCGCATGAGGATTGGTGACGCCGCAGAGCGTAGCTGCAACCATGTCGCAGTTTTCAAGGGCGGTGGCGAAGCGGTCGCGTTTGTCAGGATTGTGGCGGAGCCAGTGCAGAAGCTTGGCGAAGCCCCACTCGTGGGAGTAGACGCCGCCACACCACTCGATGGCTTCGAGTTCTTCTCGGTGGGCGAGCTCGGTGATTTCGCGAGCTTCGCGATGGGCGCGATGATCGCACCAAAGGTAGTAATCGTTGAGTGGTTGAAGCTGTCCATCTACAGGAATGACGCTGGAGCCAGTGGTATCAATGGCGATCGATGCGACGGCGTCGCCGGAGACCTGAGCTTGCTCACAGGCCAGACGCATGGCCTTGGCCAAAGCCTGCATCTGATCCTGATGCGATTGGGTCGCGTAGTCAGGGTCATCCCGTCTACGCTCAAGTGGATACTCGGCCGAGGCGGTGCCCAAGCGCCCGCGCGTGCTGTCTACCAGCGTTACGCGGACACTCAGGGTTCCAAAATCGACACCGGCAACGATCGCCATCATTTCTCTCCGTGACAGTTACAGTTAGGTGGTGTGGATTGTGACGCGGTCGTGTGCGCCTGGTTCGTGGTAGGCCATCTGCCAGCCGAGGTACTTGGTTGCAGCCTCATAGACAGGGCTTGCCACGCGCGAGAAGTTGGCCGCGACGTGGTGTTCGAAGCCGTTTTCGCAGATGAAGTTGAGAAGCTTTTGCATGCGCGGAATACGGCAGACGCCAGCACCACCGAAGGTTTCAAGGGGATCGTTGGTGAACGCGCCTTCGCCGATGTAGCCGCTGATACCGCCGGCGTTGTCGTCGGTGGAGAAACGGACGAAGGTCATATCGCCAGCCTTGACGCGGCCGACGCAGGTACCGAAGGTGTTCTCCTTGCCGACAGTGCCGGCGATGATCTCCTGGAAATCCATGATGACATCTGCGAAGAAGTGCTTGGGCAGGTTGGAGCAGTGGAAGCAGACGGCCTTGTCAGGGTCGTCGCCGTAGTTGTTGTTCCAGTCGAGAAGCGCGCTGGGTGTCTGGCTGGCGAGGGCGAGCGCATACATGGAGACAGTGCCCATAACGTCGGTTTCGCAGGCGGAGGGCAGCAGGTTTTCGCTCATCATGCTCATGATGGTGCAGGGTACGACGCCAAAATTTTCTTCGAGCGAGGTCCAGCACTGGATGGCGCTGACGGTGCAGTGCTGCTCGGCCATGAAGCGCTCGATGACGACGCCGAGCTTGGTCATCTTGAGGAGTGCATCCGAAGGGATGTTCTGGGTGGGTACATAGTCCTTGATGGCCGCGAGCTTCTGCTGGACAGCAACGTCATTGTCCTTGAGGCGAGAGACGCCGCCGAAGACGTCTGAGAGATCGAGCGTGATGACTGAGATGCCGGAGCGCTCGAGTTGCTTTTCGCTGTAGCGGACAGTGTTGAAGGCCTGGGGCCGTGCGCCGATGGCGGCAATGCGGAGATTGCGGAATCCGCCGACGACACGGCAGACCTTAGCAAACCATTCGAGGTCGGCTCGGAACTCGTCTGAGTCGGGCTGGACGGTATGCTTTGCAGTGAGCGAGTAAGGAATTCCGTACTGTTTGAGATTATTGCAGGCCGACATTTTGCCGCAGAAGCTGTCACGGCGATGCGAGATTTTCATCTTGTCGCTGCGGTCGGGCGTAGCCTGCACGAGAACGGGGACTTTCAGAGTGGAGAGGCGGATGGAGTCGGCAACGCCGCGTTCGTCGCCAAAGTTGGGCAGTGTAACAATGATGCCGTCGATTTCATCGCGGTGCTTACGGAAGAGTTCCGCACAGCGGATGGCGTCATCGTGAGTTTCGACGGAGCCGAACTTCGAGTCTTCGAGCCCGAGAGTGATGATTTTGTGGCCAGCCTTTTCAAGCACGGCAAGCATTTCGTCGCGGCCTTCCTTGGCGAGCTGATCAGGAAAAAAGCCGCGGTTTCCGACAATCAAACCAAATGTAAGTTGTTTATTCATAGTGCTGATTCCTTATTTCGGCATTACTTTTTTGGGCGGTAGCGGATGACATAAGCCGCGCCCGCGTTGCCCATGAAGCCACCCCACCAGATGGAGGGATGCAGGCTGAAGAGAACGGGAGTTGGATAGGGTGGATGGGCCAGATCACAGAGGCCCATGTTTGTCGTGTTCTTTGAAAATTCCGACGGCGCCGTAGATCAAGCCTGCCAGTTCGGACCCGGCCCTGGGTTTGGTGGTGTAGAGAAGCCTGGCTGTGCTCGACCGTAGCTTGTAGTTTCATGTGGTCTCCGGCCTTGCCTCAATTTCTTCCAGTGTGCGGCCACGCGTCTCGGGGACCCACAAACGGATAAAGATGACGCCAAACACGCACACGGCCCCAAAGATCGCAAAGACGGCATACTCGGACATCGCGGAAGCCATGATCGGGAACAAGAGCCCCACCAGGAACGACCCAATCCAGTTGAACGAGGATGCCAATCCTGTGCCTGAGCCGCGAATCGACAATGGAAATATTTCGCCGACTATCACCCAGGTCAAAGGCGCCCATGTGAACGAGTACAGTGCCACATAGATGCTCAGAAACACTACGACCGTGTTGCCGCCCAACGACGGCATCAGCATGTGCAGTAGTGCAGGCGCGATGAAGGAAATCGCCATGATGATGCCGCCAACAGTCAGCAAGGTGCGGCGGTTGATATTGTCAGCCAACAGTAGAAAGAATAGCGATCCTAATACGAGGATAGCGCCTTCCAGCATGGGCCACATCAATGCCGAATGCGTCGACGCGCCGCTCAGCCGCTGCACGATGAGCGGCAAGTAATAGAATATGGCGTTGGCGCCCTGAAACTGCTGCAATGCAGCAACGCCCAGACCAGCTACTATGAGTGGTCGATAGTGCGGCTGCAAGAATGCTTTGTAATGTCCTTTGGTCCGTTCTTGTTCGTTTTCGTTTTGTACAGTTCGTCGAATATCCTGCAGCTCGTCCTCGAGGTGCCATCGTTCCGGCCGGATCGTCGTGAGAATCTGTCTGGCCTCGTCGATAAGACCGTGGCTAACCAGGAAACGAGGAGACTCGGGTAACTCAAGCGTGCCAAGGAAAAGAATGATTGCCGGAACGACCGCGGCACCGAGCATGATGCGCCAGCTCCAGGTCGCAGACAAGCTATCCAGGAAAAAGTCCGCGACATAGGAGAGAAGCATCCCAGTGACAATCATGACCTGATTGAGACCTGACAAGCGACCACGGACATCGGCTGGGGCCATCTCTGACAGGTAGGCAGGCACCAGCGCAGAGGCAGCACCGACCGCCCAGCCGAGGATGATGCGCGCGGCTACGAGATAAGCCACGCCATTATCCGGTGCTATTGCCGAAAATGCTGCTCCTGCTATGAAAACCAGCGATGCAATCAGAATCAGCCGACGGCGGCCATATCGGTCTGCCAGACGCCCCGCCATAGCGCCACCAAGAATGGCGCCCAACATCACCGCCGAAGTGATCAAGCCGAGATCGACTGGGCTGTTCTGCAAATTCCATCGCTGCTGGAGGATCGGCAGAGCGCCCGTCATCACGCCAATGTCGTACCCGAACAAGATGCCGCCAAAGGCACCAAAAAAGTAGATGAACGCCAGGTTTCGCCTTCTTTTTTTGCCGATAGCTGGATCGCTTGTTGACATATTCCTTATGGGGTGCATCAGTCCGGAGTCCTCACATTTGATCGAAATCGAAACGCGCCATGGCCGGCGGGATTCATTTTTCTTGTCCGTAGGTGGCCTTTAAGTCGTGCCTGCCAGAAGTGGAAACATTCCCCAATCACCTGCAATCGAAATGTGCGGAACTAAAGCAAAAGAGCGCTCAAGAAACGGTAACAGAAATCCGGTGTATTTCGCTTAGATAAAGGGATTTTCTATTGACCATATGTGGCTTTTGCTCCATGTTTCCGGAAATAGTGCCTGTCCTGCAATGCCTGAGAGATCGTGCGGTAGTCCGCATTGATGCTTACCGTATAAAACGCCATTCGTGCCACCGTTTCCAATAACGCTGCGTTATGGGCGGCATCGAGAACATTCTTGCCCCAGGTAAAGGGAGCATGCCCGGCCACGAGAACACCGGGAACAGCGAGCGGATCCAGTTGGCGAAAGCGGCGGGCAATGGCAACGCCAGTATTCAATACGTAATCGCCATTAATCTCCTCATCCGTGAGGTCGTCGGTGACCGGAATCTCGCCATAGAAGTAGTCTGCGTGTGTGGTGCCGAGGGGAGGGATGGGCATTCTGGCCTGTGCCCAAGCGGTCGCGAATTCGGAGTGGGTATGGGTAACGCCACCGATGGAGAGGAATTCCTTGTAGAGCAAGAGGTGGGTAGCGAGGTCAGAAGATGGTTTGAGGGAGCCTTCGACGATCTTGCCATCGAGATCGGTCACGACCATGTCTTCCGGCTGGAGTTTTTCGTAGGGAACTCCGCTGGGTTTGATAGCGACGAGTCCTTCATCGCGGTCGATTCCGCTGGCGTTTCCGAAAGTGAAGACGACCAATCCCTGGCGTACGAGGTCCAGATTGGCTTCGAGGACTTGCTCTTTAAGTTGGTGCAGCATCCGATGTCCAGTCTACGGTGTGAGTTGGGAAAACATTTACCAGAAACGGCATGGGTGAGGTTAAGCGTCCCGTCATGCGTTGTCAATAGCCTAAACCATCCTGTATAGAGCCGGAATTCGATAATCCCCATTGCCGCCCGAGCAAGAAGCCTGAAACGTGCAGAAAGGAGTACACTCTCGGATGAAACGTTTCCCGGAGGTTGTTGATACATGAATTTTCGCCTGCCATTCCGAGCCGGATTAACGGTTGCGGCACTCGTGGGTGCCTCGATTGCTGCGTTTGCGCAAACGCCCGCGTCTGCAAGCGGATCCGCTGAACTTACGGTGCAGTATAACCACCCATTACATGCGGTCAGTCCAACACTTTATGGACTCATGACGGAAGAGATCAATCACTCGTATGATGGGGGGCTGTATGCGGAGCTGATTCGCGATCGCACGTTTTTCAATCGGGAGCATCACGATTTCAGGAAGATATGGAACCTGGATCAGAACGCGGAAGACGGAATATCGATTTCGGTGGACGATCAAACAGGGCCAAGCGATGCCTTGCCCTACAGCCTGAAGCTGACAGCGGCCAAGGCAAGTCCCTCAGATCCAGGCGGAGTGGATAACCCCGGCTACTGGGGTGTGCCGGTCTGGCCGAACACGACGTACCATGCCTCTATTTATCTGAAGGCTGCAGGCGATGACAATCCAGGGCCGGTGACGATGGCCATCGTGAACAAGGAAACCGGCAAGGTGATGGCCAGCGCGACCTTCCCCGCTGCCGGAGCTGCATGGAAGCAGTATACGGCGACCATGCGGACGGGAAACGTTGCCGAATCGGAGAACAACTTTGTTCGCGTCACGGTGAGCCATCCCGGATCGGTGCTGATGAACGTGGTGTCGCTATTTCCGCCCACTTACGACAACCAGAAGAATGGCGACCGCATTGACCTGATGCAGAAGATGGCAGCGATGCACCCGACATTCCTGCGCTTCCCAGGAGGCAACTATCTCGAAGGCAACACGCTGGCCGACTGGTATGACTGGAAGATCACGATTGGTCCGATTGTGGATCGGCCAACGCATCCGAGCCCGTGGGGTTATCAGTCGTCGGATGGAATGGGCCTTCTGGAATTTCTGGAGTGGTGCCAGGATTTGCACATGCAGCCGGTGCTGGCCGTATATGCCGGTTATGCACTGGACCGCCAGCATATTCCGCCGGGACCCGAACTCGAGCCGTATGTGAAGGACGCGCTGGAGGAAATTCAATATGTGACGGGCAGCACTTCGACGAAGTGGGGCGCGGTGCGTGCGCGTGACGGTCATCCGGCGCCGTTCCATCTGAAGTACGTAGAGATCGGAAACGAGGACTTCTTTGACCCATCGCACAGCTACAGTGGATCGCACGGGCGCTTTGCCCAGTTTGCGCGTGCGATTCGCAAGGCATATCCGAATCTCAAGCTGATTGCGACGATGCCGGTGAAGGGAGATGTGCAGCCGGATGTGGTGGATGATCACTTCTATCGCACGCCCCAGGAATTCCTTAACGACACGCATCACTATGACAAGATGAGTCGGAAGGGGCCGAAAATCTTCGTTGGCGAGTGGGCAACGATGGAAGGATCCCCGACGCCGGACTTTGGTGCCGCGCTGAGCGACGCGGCATGGATGACCGGGCTGGAGCGGAACAGCGATCTGGTGATTATGGCCAGTTATGCGCCGTTGTTTGTGAACGTCAATCCGATGGCTGCGCAGTGGGGCACCAATCTGATTGGCTACGACTCAATGCATAGCTATGGTTCGCCGAGCTACTATGCGCAGGTGATGTTCAGCAAATACCTCGGCAACCAGGTTGTGGCGTCGAAGCTGACAGGAGCGGGGCCGCTGTGCTTTGAGTCCGTTACTCGGGATGAGGCCACGCACACCCTGTATGTGAAAGTCGTGAACGCGTCGCCGAAGGCGCAGCCGCTGACCCTGCACATTGAGGGCGCGGGAGAGGTGGCGCACAGCGGAACGCTGGTGACGTTGGAGGCGAAAAGCACGCACGCCACCAATACGATCACGGATCCGCGGAACGTGGTACCGCACACCGAGGAGGTGAACTGGTTCGGTTCGGACGTGCATCGTACGTTCGCGCCGTACTCCATCAATGTGATCGAGATGCACGTGCAGTAATCTGCATGCATGCTTTTTCCAGCAGATAGAGCTGCGGCACGCCATCGCTCCGCAGCTCTATTTCACATAATGGCTCACCAGGCTGCCCGTCACGCCTGACGGTAACCTTTCCGTCTGGCTGCCTGACCGATGGATACTGGATCAGAATGCAAGACTCGCTACACTCCAGTAGAAGAACACTCGGGGCGTGATAAACGGCGGTTCACGCAGCAACCAGTTTGCGGCTTACCGGCGCATTGATAGGGGGACGGGTTGCCAGGGGTGGTAATCGTTTACACCCGGCGAGATGACAAGTCGATGACAACAAGCTCGTACAACAATAGAGCTTGTCAAGCACCGCTGTGAAGTGAAAGGATATCCTGCGTTGTAAAGAAGTAAATGTTTCCTTGTTCAGACATTGAACCGTGTCAAAGTATGCAGGCCGTGACATGGGGTCGAATTCGGCTTCGCAGTGTGTAGACTTCTGGGGTCGGGGGATCGTGGCAATTATGCCGAGAAAATCAAATGGCTCGAAAAAGAGAGAGGGTCAGACGCCGGAACGGCTCGATATTCGAACGATTGCGCGGCTGGCCAACGTGTCGATTGCCACGGTTTCCCGCACGATGAACCGAGTCCCAACCGTCAATCCAAAGCTTGCGAAGCGAGTGTGGGAAGTCATCGAAGAGCTGAATTATTTTCCTAACACGCAGGCGAGAGCGCTGGTTTCAGGCCGAAGCAGGATTTTCGGGCTGATTGTTTCGGAAATTACCAATCCATTTTTCCCGGAGCTGATTCAGGGTTTTGAGGACGTAGCGATTGAGCATGGTTATGAGGTTCTGATCAGCTCTACGAACTATGATCCGAAACGGATGGCGCAGAGCATCCGACGAATGATCGAGCGCAAGGTGGAAGGCGTGGCGATCATGACATTTGGTATCGAGGAACCTCTGCTGGAGCAACTGGCCCAGCGGAATATTCCGATGGTGTTTGTGGATGTGGGGCCGGAGCGACCGGGCGTGAGCGTGTTGAAGGTGGATTATCATCACGGGATCCGGCAAGGTGTGCAGCATCTGGCAGCGCTGGGACACAGGAAGATCGCGTTCATTGCGGGACCGGCACGTCTTCACTCCGCCAAGTCTCGTCTGGCGGCCTTTATGCGGTCGGCGAAGGAGTGTGGAATTACGCCGGCGCCCGAATGGATCAAAGAAGGCGATCACACGCTGGAAGGCGGGACGCGTGCCATGGAGCAACTGTTAGAGAGCAAAGATTTGCCGACAGCGGTGATGTGCTCGAACGACATGACGGCGATCGGCGTGTTGCACCAGCTGTATCGGGCAAAGATGAATGTGCCCGATGAGTTTTCTGTGATCGGGTTCGACAACATTCATATTGCCGAGGTCACGATTCCACCCCTGACAACGATTCGCATGTCGCGTTTCGATCTGGCGCGTGCCGCGGTTGCGGCGTTGCGGGCTGCCGTGGAGGAGTCAGAGCATCCGGCTCAGCGCGAGTACAACATTACGACGGAACTGGTGGTTCGCGAGTCGACGTCATTTCCGCGCGGGACGATGATGCACTTGCGCGAGAGCAAGTAAGGCGCCGGGACCTTACGTTCAGCAAGTACGTTATCTGATACCAGGCATTCCCAGGAGAATCCAATGATTCGATCGCTCACGACGATGTTCGTTGTGGCCTTTGTGCTGATCTGCGTGCGTGCGGAGGCTCAGGCTCCGCATGTGTACCACGTGACAGGAGCAGTGGCTTATACGCATGATCCTTCGATCATTCGGGAAGGCAAGACCTGGTACGTGTTTGCGACTGGGAAGGCGCCGGAAGGCGGGCAGTTGCCGATCCGGTGCTCGACGAATCTGATTGACTGGAAGTTTTGCGGGCAAGTGTTTCCGGGGATTCCGGCATGGATCAGGAAACGGAGCCCGGGTACCGAGGCGCTGTGGGCGCCTGATATATCCCATGAAGACCATGAATACCGGCTGTATTATGCCTATTCGCTGTTTGGCAAGAACACGTCCGGGATTGCGTTGGCCGTGAATAGGACGCTGGATTCGGCCAGCCCGGAGTACCGGTGGGTGAACAAGGGGCTGGTGCTGCAGTCGACCGTCAAGGACGATTACAACGCGATTGATCCGAACTTTGTGCGCGACCGGAAGGGGCGGTCGTGGCTGGTGTTTGGGAGCTTCTGGAGCGGGATCAAGCTGCGGCGGTTGAACAAAGAAGGGCTGGTCTCGAAGGAGCATACGAAGCTGTACTCGCTGGCGCGGAGAGCGGAGCCTGCGCATCCAGCTCCGGCGCCGAAGGGGCTGCCGCCGAATTGGGAGGCGATTGAGGCTCCCTTTATTGTGTGGCATGGCGGGTACTACTACCTGTTTACGTCGTGGGATTTGTGCTGCCGCGGGATCCACAGTACCTACCGGACGATGGTGGGGCGGTCGCGAGCGATTACCGGGCCGTATGTGGACAAGACGGGAAAGCCACTGCTGGATGGCGGCGGGTCGGAGCTTCTGGTGGGCAATTCGCGGTGGCTGGGCCCAGGCGGTGAGAGCGTGTGGATGGGGCGGCACGGCAAGGATCTGATCATTTTTCACGCTTATAGCGCCAAGACGGGGAGGCCGTCGATGCAGTTGTCCACGCTGGTTTGGGTGGACGGGTGGCCGGAGGCGGCGCTGGAGAAATAGCCGGGCTCGTGTGGGGGCTGATGCTGGGCGTTGTCGCCATGCCTGGGCTGTCGTAGGCTAATAGGTTCGGTTTTGAGGGAGAACCTATGCGAGCGCTAGTGAAGAGCCGTGCGGAGCGCGGTCTGTGGCTGGAAGACGTGCCGGTGCCGGAGTACGGCATCAACGATGTGCTGATCCGGGTGAAGAAGACCGGGATTTGCGGCACGGATGTTCACATTTACCAGTGGGACGAGTGGGCCCAGCAGACGATTCCTGTCCCGATGGTGATCGGGCATGAGTTTGTGGGCGAGGTTGCCGCGGTAGGGGCGAACGTGAGCGACTTCAAGGTGGGCGACCTGGTGAGCGGCGAGGGCCACGTGGTGTGCGGGCGTTGCCGGAATTGCCTGGCGGGGCGGCGCCATCTGTGCGCGCGGACGAGCGGCGTGGGCGTGAACCGACCGGGCGCGTTTGCCGAGTTCATTTCGCTCCCGATGACCAATATCTGGCATCACCACGAGGGCGTGCCGGAAGACGTGGCGGCGATTTTCGATCCGTTCGGGAACGCGGTTCACACGGCTCTGACATTTCCGGTGCTGGGCGAGGATGTGCTGATTACGGGCGCGGGGCCGATCGGGCTGATGTCGATTCCGATTGTGCGGAAGGCGGGCGCGCGGCACGTGGTGATTACCGATTTGAACCCATTCCGGCTGGAGTTGGCGCGCAAGATGGGGGCGACACTGGCGCTGGATCCGAGGGAGACGCCGGTGGCCGAGGCCCAGAAACAGCTGGGGATGCTGGAGGGCTTCGACGTGGGGCTGGAAATGTCGGGCAGCCGGGCGGCGTTCGTGGAAATGATCGACAACATGTGCCACGGCGGCAAGATTGCGATCCTTGGGATTCCAGTCAAGCCGATGGAAATTGACTGGAGGAAAGTGATCTTTAACATGATCACGATCAAAGGCATCTACGGCCGCGAGATGTATGAGACGTGGTACAAGATGTCGGTGCTGGTCGAGTCCGGGGTGGATATTACGCCGGTGATTACGCATCGCTACTCGTACAAGGAGTTTGAGAAGGGGTTTGCGGCGATGATTGGGGGCGAGACTGGCAAGGTGGTCTTGGATTGGACCGAGTTGTAACCAGTTGTCAGTGGCCGCGCCGACGGCGCGATTCCCACCCTAGCAGAGCCAGGATTGATGGGCACCCATCAAACTGTCGATTCTTTTGTTTTCAGTGGGTTGTGCGCAAAAACAGGCCAGCCCGGCGCAATTTAAAAGCTTTGACGACCCCCCTCCTTTTTGTGGGGAAGTTGTTGATTTTGCTGGAAGGTGTACTCGTTATTGATTGATTAACCCCCGGTGTTTTTGCCGGGAAACGGTTGATTCTATTGGATCGACTATTGTTTGACCCGGTGCGGGGCGGTTTCAAGACGGGAAAAGGCAGCCAGATATGGCTGCCTTTTCTTATGTCCCTAATTCCATGTTAGCAATTTAAGGGATAATTCCCGGCAGATTGGTTGAGGCAGGTGTGGTCAGTGCGGAGGAATTGTGTCCTGCGGCGGCAGGGTGTGAACTCGCGCGGTGCTGAGACAAAAGCGTTGGGTCAGGTCAGCCAAGGGATCGGGCTGTGAGTTGAAAGAAAGGGTGGAGCGATGCCGACTTCCCGATCCCTATTTTTCCCCTGAATGAGCCCATGGGTAGTAGCGCGTCATCGAGGGTGCATTTATCCGTCCATGACGCGATGCTGTTGCCGTTGGCGGCTGAGCCAGGGGGGAGAGTCGCGGTAAAGAGAGATGCAGGAGGCGCGTTACATACATGACAGAGACGGAGGTCGCAGAGCCGCACGTCAGTGCATCCTGCGGCATGGGAGGCAATGATCGAAGCCGAACCTCATCGTGTGGCAGTCGATTCCGGAGATAGAGCGGGTTGTTGTGTGGACAACCTGATTCGGGTTCGCTTGCTCTAAGCGGGGTAGAGCCGGAAGTTTCTCGCCGCTAAGTGCTCGTCCGCTGAACATGGGTGCTGTGGTGCTTTGTTCGACCGTTTCCACTTATTAGTTTTCTTAGATAGCGCCCGGGCGCAGCAGCCGTATAGCCGGCGTTTCCCTGTCTCGTAATGTAATCAACTCGCGAGGGCGGCAGAGTATTGCCCGGAGGCGCTGTGTTGGCCTGGAAGCTCGTCTCAGCACTTGCACAGTGAAATTACAAAGAACGATCTCACCTTCCTTTTCAGGAGTCCAGGAGCTATCCCCCATGCTTTATCGAATTCTTGTTGTGTTGTTCCTTGCCGGGACGACAGCCACCATCTATGCCCAATCCAACGTCAGCATGGAACTTTATGCTGACACGTACGCCATCGGCTATAACGCAGTTGTTTCAGGCGACTTCAACAATGACGGCAAGCCGGATCTGGTGCAGTGCTGTAACAGTACGGGGCTTGTGTTTCGCGCGGGTAATGGTGACGGAACATTCCAGGCTCCGGTTACCGCCGTGGCCGCTTCGAAAGGCGCGGTGCAATTGATCGCCACGGATGTAAATGGCGATGGCAATCTGGATCTGGTGGGTCTGCCAGCTTTTGGCAGCAACTCCAGTTCGGGGCCGGCGACCAACGGTGTGGAGGTATGGCTGGGCAATGGCAACGGCACCTTTCAGCCGGGGCAGATTTACAGCACGACCTTCGCGCCCAACGCGGTGGCGGTAGGCAACTTTTTCGGCAATGGGCTGCCGGACATTGCTGTGGGCGAGACCGGTGGGAACATCGACTTATTCCGGAATGAAGGGAACGGGTATTTCGTTTTTGACAAGGCTTTGAACCTCAGTGTGGGTTCCGGCTTCACTTTCGCGTCTCTGTCAGCCGGCGACCTGAATGGTAACGGTATTTCGGATCTGGCTGCGGCATTTTCCGGCGGCACGACGAATGCCGATCCGGTGTATGTGTTGTGGAATGACGGCAAGGGTGACTTTAAGCCGGTGCAGCTTGGGAATTACACCGAGCCGACCCTGTCCATTGCCAGCCTCAACGGGGATGGGATGCAGGACATCCTCGTGGGCTATGTGTGCAACCCTACCCAAAGTGGTTCTATAAGGGGTCCGGAATACAATGCCTGCGCGGGCTTTGACGGCTACTACGGGCAGGGCAACAACAAGCTCTACAAGCGGACGCTGGTGACTGACCCCGGTGTGTACAACGTTGGACGGCCTTTTGGTGTGGACATCAATGGTGACGGCTATGGGGATATCGTTACCGCCGGCGGAACGAAATGCTGGTGTTCCTTTGGGTTGTTTACCTATCTTGGCAAGGCGAACGGATCGTTCCAGCAGACGCCCCAGAGTTTCATCTTCAACACGGGCGGTGTTGGCCCGATGACGTACGGGGATTTCACGCGCAACGGAATGGTTGATTTCGCGATGAGTGAGAATACCGGCACTCCTGCGGAGTTTTTTCTGAATGCAACGCCGCGGGCGGCATGCGGAAAGTACACGATTAGTCCAACGGTGACTGCATGCCAGCCGGTGAATGATACTTATTCCCCCGTAGCAGTAAGGGTGTCCGCGACCACTTATGACGCGACGCCGGTGACGGCCTTGCAGGAATATGTGGATTCGAAGCTGGTGTATTCGGAGCCAGTAACGAGCTTTGACAAGATATTTCCAGAGTCTCCGGGGGAGCATTTTTTCCTGACCAAGGCCTGGGATGCGAGCGGGCGGAGTTTCCGGGCAGATCGAACGGTGACGGTTTACAAGGGATCGCCGGGGCCAACCTGCGCGGTGACAACGGACTCAGCGAGGATTTGCCTTCCCAGTGGAACGGCCAGCAACTCACCGGTCCTGATCCTGGCGAACGGCGACACAGGAACGGCAGTGCCGACCGCAGCGCAACTGTATATCGACGGGAAACTGGTTGTAGATAACGTGGGCTACTGCTACAGCAATGGAAACTGCGCCGGTGGGACATCCTACGTAGAGACGACGCAGAACCTAACCGCCGGCTCGCATAACCTGCTGTTCAAACTGTGGGACGCCGACGGCGACGTCTATACCGCTCGGAAGACAGTGACGGTGAATTGATGGTTTCAGCTCAGGATGCGCAGGCCGATCACCGGCCTGCGGCCCTGGCCAGGCTGGCTTGCGAGGCTGGCGATTCCGGATTAGCGCCTTCCCGTGCCCAATTGTCGGCACTTGTCCTTCCTGGTCCATAGCCATTCATACGAGTGCCGAAGTGATGTTTCGTATCCGGCAATCGGCGTCACCCGGATTAACGGTTGGCTTGCGCCCGCGCATTCACCAGACGCGATGTGGGCGTTGATATCGTGATAGATCCCCGCAAACGGGGCATGGGGCAAGTTTTCGGTGGTGGTCGGGGCTGTTTGCTGGGTTCACTTGCGGGAGGCGGGTGAAGTTCGGTCGAAGCGACAACGGTGAGGGGATGATTTGGCCTGCCCGCTCGAAATCCAGACGGAGAGGCGAACTCACGGTCATGGACCTGCCGTCCGGCCCCGCGCGGGGGAGTGGTGGCGCGGCGCAGCGGGATCGTTAGAGCGTTTCCCCTATTCCTGTGAACTGTCCGAATTCAACTCAGTGCAGCCATTCTTAGAGCATTTCCCCTATTGCTGTGAACTGTCCGAATTCAACCAAGCGCAGCTTTTCTTAACGGAAAAGCTGCGTTGAGATTCTCTCTTCGGTCTATACCAATAGGGGAAAGCTCTATTCCATGGAGCGCAAACCGTCGATGTTGCATGATGGATTGCGGTGAGCCGGCGGAGAGTTACTTGTGGTCGAGCTTCCGCACGATTGCCAAGGCCCTCTCGACATGTTCAGGCGGCGTCAGGTGATCGGCCTTGGAAGAGAATTCGGCGACTATCTTGCCGTGCTTGTTGATGACGAAGGTGGTGCGGGCGAAAAAGCCGTGGTGGATGACAACGCCGCGCACATCCTTGGCATCGTGCATGGGCGGGAAGGTTGTCACGCCATACTTGACGCCGATGTTGCCGCTGGGGTCGGAAGCAACAGGGAAACGGCCCGCGCAGTACTTGGGGTCGGCGGAAAACTGATCGAGGCGCTTGATGCTGTCTTCTGAGACGCCAATGATAGTGGCTCCGGCAGCGGTGAATTTGCTCTTGTCCTGAGCGAAGGTGTGGGCCTCAAGGTCGCAGCCGCCGGTGAAGGCAGATGGGTAGAAATAGACGACGACGGGGCCCTTTTTGAGGGCTTTGCGCAGCGAGAAATGGAATTGCCTGCCCGCCAGCGAGGCGGGTGCGGAGAACTCGGGCGCACGGTCACCCGGTTTGAGGGCAGCGAAGGCGGTTGCGCAGAGTGCAGCAACGATCACCAGGCCGAAGACAAAATTCTTCTTCATGAGGATCCTCCCTGCTGGCTAAGATTTACGGCTCGATCGCGGCGCTCCAGCAGAAACGCCATCAGGACTAAGAGGATAGCAGAGCGGGGAGTGACCTTGTTTGCGCAGAGGGGGCGTAGAACGGCGAGAGTGTTGTTGAGGGTTTCAGCAGCATGGGTGGTAAATGTTCCGGATTCGACTCGCGGGCCCGGCGGTGCGGTTCACGAGGACGAGGGCATGGGCATCCGGCGGGCGGGAGTTTCAGGAGAAGCGGGTTTGTTTGCGGAGGAGCCACGTGCAGGCGGCGAAGAGGGCGAGCATGAGGGCAATGAGGAAGATGGCCCAGGCGTGGTTGGCGGCGATGGGGGGAAGCCGGACTCCGATGGCTAGCCAGAAGAAGACGGCGAGGGCGGCGACGAGGATGAGGATGTCCCACCAGGGGCGTTTGGCAGTGCTGGGCGAGGCGGGGTCGTTGCCGGAGTATGTCTGGAGGGTTTGCTGGAGGTTGAGGTTGTAGCGAGCGCACTCGCGGGCGATGGCGCTGCGGCAGGAGTCCTGCTCTTTGGCGGAAGCGGATGCGCTGGTAATGGCAAGGGCTCCGGCGATCATGATGGCGGAGGCGGCGTAGACGAGGGCGCGGACGGAGGCGGACATGTGGGCGAATTCGCCGAAGACGAGGACGCCCCATGCGAGTCCCCAGAGCTGGTTGGTGTTGGAGAGCGGGATGGCGCGACTGATGCCGATGTACTTGGTGGCGTATTGCTGGAAGAGGTCGCCGATGACCCAGCAGAAGCCGCCGAGGAAGAGCCAGAAGATGGAGGGCCGGAGGGCGGTGAGTTCGGAGATGAGGCTGACGCCCCGAGCGTGGAGGGTGAGCGCGAGGAGGAGCATGGTGCCGAGCTCGCCGAAGGTGAAGACGGTGACGAAGGAGAGCGGGTTCATGCCGGAGATGTAGGCCTTGCGGTAGGGGATGTACATGGTTCCCCAGATGAGACCGGCGCCGAGCGCGGCGAGGACGCCGGAGACGGCGCGATGGTGGGTAGTCAATCCGGCATGGACGGAGGCGGCGGAGAGCATGACGGCGCTTAGGACGATGGCGACGGCACCGCCGAGGACGCGGGCCCAGGTGCGGGCACCGGCGCCCTGGAGCTCGCGGAAGAGGAACCATCCCCAGAAGAGGCCGATGAGGCAGTTGGTGTTCCAGAGGGGAAAGGCGATGGCGAGGCCGACGTCGCGGATGGCGAAGATGGTGAGAGTGTTGGCGACGGCCCAGAGTGCTCCGGCGAGGACGGCCCAGACGAGGAGATGGGGCTTGGCGTGGAGGTCGCGGAAGACGTGGGGAGTTCCTTTGAAGGCGATGGGAATGGTCCAGCGGGCGAGGAAAACGCCGCAGACCATGCAGAGAGAGATGGCAAAGGGGGAAAAGCCGGCGGAGACGAGCTTGGCGGGGGCTTCGGCTCCGCCAAGCCAGGCCCCCGCGGCCAGAGCGCAGAGGATGCCGAGGCGGTGCAGTGAGCGGAACCTGTCGGCATGCAGGGTGGTGGAGTACGGGCTGACGGAGGTGGGGACGGGCAAAAGGGCAGGCCCTCGCTACCAGGCGATTTCAGAGGGGAAGAACTCTGCCAGCAGGTCCTCGTAATAGGGGCGGAGTGCTTTGACGTCGGGCTTGCTCGCGCCTTTGGAGTAGAGGTCGTAGGGGTTGAACTTGTTGACCCAGTCGAACATTTCTTCGTCATGGGGAGTCATGAGGTGGCGGTAGGCTCCGTGGCGGTGCGCGGGATAGAAGGAGTGGTATCGGAGCATGTAGTGTGCGGGCTCGGGCAGGTAGTTTTTGGCGACGTGATACATGTATTCGTCGTGGCCCCAGGACATGTGGACTTTGTCGAGACCGCAGTTGGGCTCGTAGATGCCGTGGAGGGTCTGGTATTCGGGGACCCTGGAGTCGGGGTTGTGGTCGAAGTACTTGTGGAAGACGATCTGGTCAGAGAAAGCACAGCCGACAGGGAAAGTATCACCGACGACGGCCCACTGGGGCTCGCCGTAGAGGCAGAGAACCTTACCGAGGTCGTGAATGAAGCCGGTGAGGATCATCCAGCGGGGATGGCCGTCGGCGCGGATGGCCTCGGAGGTCTGCATGAGGTGTTCGATCTGGGAGAGATCAGTGTCGGGATCGCTGTCGTCGACGAGGGTGTTGAGGTAGTCGAGCGCGTCCCAGAGGGTGCGCTTGCCGCGTTGGAGGCCGCAGTATTCCTTCTCCTTGGCGAGGACGAAGTCGAGGGTCTGGTGGGTGTGGTTGAGGCGATAAAACTCGGCAACGCCGGGAGTGGCCTGTTCGTCGTACTGGCGGAATTCGGACTGGTCTTTGCCTTCGCGATAGCGGCCGGCGACGAAGTCATCCCACTGGTCGAGCTGGTCCAATGGGCCCTGTGTGGCGCGTGGTTCTGTGCTCATGTTGATTATCCTCTTGACGGCTACGGCGTACCTTTGCGGTTAGAGGTAGCAATAGCACCATGAACATGGCATGAGCAAGTGTGGAGGCGATGAATTTTCGGACAGGCGCGGCGGGCTGGAGGGGCTTTACGTTGCGGGTGGCAGGAGCGTAAAGTGCAGGCTGAACCTCGATGGCCCCACGGATTCGTTTCGGGCAGTGGCAAGCTGCCTATATCGCAAGGAGATGTCGTGCTCAAAGCTATCCTGACGGACAGCCATTTCTGGATTCCCTTTGGGGTGTTGGTGGTGGGCATCGCGCTGCTGGTGTTTCTGCACTAAAGCGTGGGCGAAATCAGGAGCGCTGGTTGCAAAGCTGATCGGTGATGCGCTGGAAGTGGTAGCCCATGACGGCGAGGGTCATGGCTGTTCCAAAGGAGCGGCGGTAGCGTGTCGCGGCGGTGAGGACGAATCGCCAGTAGGCAAGGCGATGGCGGTCGAGGATTCCCTGACGGAAAAGTGAAGAGAAGAGCGCGCGGAGACTGGTGAGGCTGAGGCGCGCGCGGCGCTGCAGCCTCGTGGCCGACTGGCACTGGCTGAGGAAGCGCGTGACGCGCTCGTAATAGGCATCGCAGGAGTAGATCTGGCGGAGCACGCCGCGGTAGCCCTCGATGAGGCTGGAGGGGTTCATGCGGGGGAGGAAATTGAGCTGTGCGGCGGTGTTGTTGCCGGTGCTGGTGGCGAGGATGCGTCCTTCTTCGACGAGGCGGCGGTAGAGGCGGGTGCCGGGAACGGCCTGCAGGAGGCCGACCATGGCGATGGGAATGGCGCTGGACTGGATGAAATCGGCGAGGCGGTCGAAGATGTCTTCGCAGTCGGTGTCAAAGCCAAGGATGAATCCGCCCATGACCTCAATGCCGTGGAGTTGGATGGCGCGGATGCTGGCGAGGAGGTCGCGGCCGGTGTTCTGGAGCTTGCGGGCGGTGATGAGGGCGGATTCGTTGGGGGTTTCAATGCCGAGGAAGACGCTGGTGAAGCCGGCGGCTTCGAAGAGCTGCAGGAGCTCGGAGTCGTCGGCAAGATTGAGCGAGGCTTCCGTGGTGAAGCGGAAGGGATGGTGGTGACGCATTTGCCAGGCGGTGAGTTCGAGGAGGAGGGCCTTAGCACGCTGGCGGTTGCCGATGAAGTTGTCATCGACGAGGAAGATGGCACCGCGCCAGCCGGCGGCGTGGAGCTGGTCCAGTTCCGAGAGAACGCGGGGGATGGGCTTGGTGCGGGGTTTTCGACCGTAGATTTCGATGATGTCGCAGAATTCGCACTGGTAGGGGCAGCCGCGTGAGTACTGGAGCGTCATGGTGCTGTAGCGGTGCATTCGGATGAGCGAGAGGTCCGGGGGAGGAGTGTGGTCGAGGGAGGGCCGTTCGGGGGCCTGGTAGACAGGGTGGGCGGAGCCGGTTTCGAGGTCGCGGACAAGGGAGGGCATGATGTCTTCGGCCTCGCCGATGACGACGTGGTCAGCGCCGAGGACGGATGGGGGAAGGCTGCTGGTGATGGGTCCGCCGACGACGGTGCGGAGGCCGTGCTCGCGACAGCGGGTGATGACAGCGGCGAGGGATTCGCGCTGGACGAGCATGGCACTGACGAGGACGACATCGGCCCAGGCTAGATGGGAGTCGCGGAGGCTCTCGACGTTCATGTCGACGAGGCGTTTGGGCCACGTAGAGGGGAGCATGGCAGCGACGGTCATGAGGCCGAGGGGCGGCTGTGCGGCGCGCTTGCCCTGAAAGGAGAGCGCGTAACGGAAGCTCCAGTAGGTGTTGTCCGGAATGCCGGGATAAACAAGCAGGACATTCATGGGACGCGCCTCCTTTGGGGTGATGGTCGCGGCTGTGGTACGCGAATACGGAGACGAATCCGTGGGGGAAAGGATGGTCTCAAAATGGGCGAACGCGGCACAGCGCGGCTGCGTTGAGAGTAGAGGGCAGGCGGGGCCGGTTCGGTGACGTGGGTCACAGGCAGGAACGGTTCTGGATGATTCTACGTAACGTTTTCAAGGCGAAAGGGCTTAAGGTAGTGGGCATGAAGGTCATGAAGATCTCAGACAACGCGCACCAGCTGACGCAGTGGGGGATGATCAATGCGTTCCTGGTGGAGGAGGACGACGGGTTCACGTTGATTGATACATGCATGGGGCAGGCGGAAGCGATTGTGGAGGCGGCGGCGGATTTGCGGCATCCGATTGTGCGCATTGTGCTGACGCACGCGCACCAAGATCACGTGGGATCGCTGGATGCGTTGGTAAAGATGCTGCCCGCAGCACTGGTGATGGTAGGGCACAGAGAGTTGCGGTTGCTGCGCGGGGACTTGACGCTGGAGGCAATTGAGGCGAGGTTTCCCTTGCGGGGCAGTTATGTGGAGAGCCATGCCAAGGTATCGCGGGAATTAGACGAGGGCGACAAGGTGGGGTCGCTGCGCGTGATCGCTTCTTCAGGACACACGCCGGGGCATATTGCGCTGCTGGATGAGCGCGAGGGGACACTGTTTGCCGGCGACGCGTGGAGCACGCTGGGCGGAGTGATTCCTGGCGGGGCGATGAACTGGAAATTTCCACTGCCGGCGATGGCTACGTGGAACCGGAAGGTGGCGCTGGAGACATCGCGCAAGCTGTGCGGGCTGGAGCCAGAGCGGCTGGCGGTGGGTCACGGCAGGACGGTGGACGTCGCGACGGCAGCGATGAAGAAAGCGCTGGCGCGGGCGTAGGACTGAGTGCGCAGATGGAAAGTAGATGCGAGCCTCGCGGGTGCGTGACTTAGTGCCTTTTGACGTTGACTGGGATTTGAATTGTGCCCAGGCGTCCGGTGTGGGTGTTCCAAACGGCGAGGTAGACGTCGTTGTCGCCGTCAGGGAGGTCAACCATCTGCTGCCATGTGAAGTGGGCCCGCGGATGGGCCTGAATGGCAGTCGTGCGGAAGCGCATTTCGACCATTTTCACGTGTTGCCAGCGAACAAGCCCACCGTTATCCAGAACGACAGTTGCGACGCCGAAAGTGACGATGGAATGCTGGGCGTCGAGATGAGCGATGGGGAAGGCCGCGACAGGCAGCTCGTAGCGGACAATATAGGGCATTGCTCCATGTCGCACCGTGCGCTGCGCGGATGTTGTGGCATGCAGGATTTGCGCCTGAAAGAGGATGGGGTTGCTGTGCAGGCTGGGCGCCTGGACATCCTCTCCATCCGCTACGGTGAGGAGTCTGGTGGGATGCCTGGCCAGATAATTGTCGTCGAAGTAGCCGTGACGATAGCTGAGCTGATAAGGGCCATCGACGTGAACGCGGACCTGGTGCCAGCGGCCACGCTGGTGCAGGTCGTGGGGTGAGTAGGTAATGGTGTAGAAATCGGCGCTGTGATCGAGAATCTGACGGGCGCTCTGCGCGATGGCATTGGTGTTGTAGTAAGCTTTGCCGCCTGTGGTCGCGGCCTCATCGTTCATCATCAATTCCTGATTGTCGAGCGCGTAGTCTTTATCGGCGACAAGCCCACGCACGTCGATGGGATAGATGGCGATACGCTCCGCGTCGAGCGCATCGTATAGCGGGCGCATATTGTAAGACTCCAAGGGCATGGAGTCAGCCGCCGCCTGCCAGCCGAAAATCTCGAAGAGTTGCTGTTGGTCGAAGAGGAGAAAGAGGTTGGAGCCTCCATTGAACCAGAGGAGATTTTTGCGGCCTGGATACTGGCTGAGATAGTGCGCCATCTGAGTGAAGAGCGGGCGGTCAGTATCGTACTCAAAGCCAGTGGTGCGGAAGCGTGGAATGGTGCGACGCAGGGCGGCCAGCAGCTGGGCGTGGCTGGTGGTGAAGTTCTGCACGAGCACAATATGTGAGCCGTTGTACAGGTAAATGGCCAAGGGCTCGGTCGAAGGCAGCTGCTCAAAAAAGTGGACCAACTGCTTGCGTAGCATCATTTGTTCGGCCAGCGTCATGGTGGTGACGTCAATCAACGCAACGTTGTAAACGGCGGGCGGGTGGGAAAGATAGCTGTTGCTAAAGGCGCCCGACGCTGTGGAACTGGGTGTGACGGCGAGATTCTTGCCGGCGTGCTCCACGAAGGAGTCGATGGTCTGAGGACGGCCATTGTCGTAGATGTGAAAGGCGGATTTTGGCAGGCCGGTAACCGGATTCCCGTTGGCGTCTGTAACGGTGATATCGATGAGGACTTCGCGAATATGCGCGTGCAAAGTGAAAGGTGGGTGGGGCGGCGTTTTTTGCGCCCAGGAAGGGATGGCGAGCGCGAGTCCGACGAGAAAGGCGATGCACCAGGCGCGGTACGAACGGGTAAGGGTCACGGCGACCTCGGTCGTTCTAAATGAACAGCCCTAACATAGAGACGACGAGATAACTGTTAGGAAAGATGCAAATCCGGGCATGGAGAGTGCAATTGGGTGAGTTGAATCGGTCAGGAATGGTGATTCGAGGGATAGAGGCTGCGGGAGATGGGCTCAGGGCAATTCCAGAGTTACTGTGTGCCGTTGCGTGGATTCCGTGGTGCCGCTCCCTGATGGTCCCATCCCAGCAGGCAGAGCGCGCGCCATCCCCAAGCGTCAACTGTAGGCAGTGTCTCGGGGATGCACCGGCTCTACTCTTGCTCTAGCCGCGGCGCGTTTCGGGAATGGCGACGGGCGCGGTGACGGATTCGGGGCCGTCGGGGAGCGGCTGGAAATAGCGGTCCTCAGGGTGTGCGCAGGCGAGGCAGACGACGGCTTCGCCGTCTCGGATGAAGCGGTCGTAGTTGATGCTTTCTCCGCAGATGGAGCAGGTGACGCGTTCGCCTTTGTAGCCGGGAAACTCGCGGGGGTGAAGTTTGACGGAGACCCACTGCTCGGTGAAGAGATCGGCGTCAGGGAGTTCGCGGTAGGCGGTCATCTGCTGTTGATTCTTGTTTTCGATTTCGGGGTGAAGCCGGCGGGCGAGTTCCTTTGAGGATTCACGGGCGGCGATGCGGATGGCGCGACCGGTGGAGAGGTCGACGAAGGTGGCGGCCATTTTGCCCCAGTCGCGGAACTTGAGGGCACGCTTGCCAAGGCGGCAGCCGGTGACGACGCCGATGGCGTCTGTGGCGCAACGGTCGATTTCGACGAAGGTGACGAGGCGCTTTCGGTCTTTGCCTCGGGGTTCGTCGATGCCGAGACGGTCGCAGCCAATCATGGCCATGCGGACGCCGAGGATTTGTCCGGCGCACAGATGGCCGTGAGCGATTTCGGCTTCGTGAAGGAGCGCGTCGAGGGTTTCCATGAATGTAGTTTGGGCTTGTTTGCGGGGCGGGGGCAAGTGAGGTAGTCGCGGAAGCTGATATTGCATTGCGGCGGGTTTGTGGTAGCCTTAGCGCGCCCCCCTCCTGAAGCTGCTTATGAGAGCGAATTTCTGAGCAGGTGCACGATGAAGATCGATCGCTGGTTTTACTCGTCTGCGGCCGCCCTATTTCTGGTAGCCATCGTTGTGGCATTTCACGATTTTATTTTGGAGGGCAGGGGGACTGGCGGCCGGGTGATTGGGCCGGAGATGTTTCGATTGGATGCGGTTCACGGGGCGTGCGTGGGGCTGTGGTTTTTGCTGTTCCTGGTGCAGTCGCTGCTGATTGCGTCCAAGAACCGGCAGATTCACTTGAAACTGGGTTGGGCGGCGGTGGCGATTGGGCTGGGCGTGGCGGTGACGGGGCCTTGGGTAGCTACGCAGTCGGTGATGGTTCACTCCCCGAAGATGCCGATTCTCGGGATGCTTTACTCGCAGTTTTTGCTGATGATGTATGCCGAGATTGCGTTGTTCACGGTGTTTGCGACTTTGGGGATTTTGATGCGGAAGAAGCCCCGGATCCACAGGCCGGTGATGCTGATGGCGAGCATGAGTCTGCTGCCTCCCGCAACGACGCGGATGCCGTTTCTTGGTTCTGTCTTTGGCGCCGTGGGTGGGGCGAGAATCTTTGGTCCGGTATTTGTGCTGGGTGCGCTGCTGCTGATTGTCCGCTGGATGATGACGCGAAGCTTGGATCGCTGGCTGGCGATGAGTTATGGAGCGCTGGTGGTGGTGCTGATTGGGGCTACGGGGCTGGCGCGGACGAGTGCGTGGGGTGCTCTGGCCGCGGTGATATTGAAGCGGTAGGCGGCGAGAGATTTCCTGGTTTAGTTTGGGCTTGCTTTTTGGGGGGCAAGGTGTGGGGAGATTCGGGTGAGTTGGATGGGGTAGCCCGGGAGTCTATGAGATTGGAAGAAACTGCAGGTCCCTCCGCTACGGTGCTGCGCACCTTCGGTCGTGATGACAACATTTTTTGGGGCGGGATGGTTTTCGGACTCTGCTGATGCGCAAGGGGCGAGCGTCTGGATGGGAGGAGATTTTCTAGGGGATGGGGATGGATGAGCTCGAAGTGGTGGTGGGGTTGGGCTGCATGAGGATGGGGGTGTCGCCGACGAGGCTGTAGGTGAGCGGCTTGCCGATAGTGGGCTGGAAGCTGACACGGAGGGGATCGAGCTGCCAGGTGGCGGGGGCGCAAGCGGGAGTGGATAACAGGGTGGGGTCCTGCGCCGGGTTCCAAGGGCTGATTTTGGTGGAGAGAAGTGCCTTGCGGACGGAGATGCGCGCAATGAGGGCGGTGAGCTGCGGATTTTTGGCACCGCGCAGGCCGCAATAGGCGGCAAGGTCGCGAAACCAGACGACGTGGGAGATGCGCGGATCGAAGCCGGGCAGATGAAGCACGGAGACGCGACGGGTGAGCCGGTTGACAGAGAGCCAGGCGCCGGGCTGCCAGATCCAGTGTTCATGCGTGGCCGTGGGCAGGGCGTCGTTGATACGGAGAGCCTGGCGAACGGTGTAGCTGGTTTCGGTGACGGGGTGGATGTCGCCGGCGGTCCAGTCAGCGATGCGGCCATCGACGACGAGGGCGCGGACGCGGAGCTGGGAGTGTGTTGGTGTGGCGACGTCGGGGTTGGGCGAATAAGGGACCGTGTGCCAGGGGCCGAGGAAGATGGTGTGGACCACGCGGGTATGCGCACGGCGCTTGTGCTCCTTGTCGGAGCGCGTTCTGGATTCCGCGGGGGAGGGCAACGCCAACATCAGCAACAGAAAGCAGAGCCAGGCCGTGCGCATGGAGAGAGAGTAGATGCGGCGGTTTGATTCGGACAGATCACGAGGGTAATGAGGAATTCCAAGGCAGGGGATGCAGAGACAGGAAATGCGAGGCCGATCGGGAGGGGGATGGCGTGGAGGGTTTATGAATTTGGGCAGGAGGTGGAGCGGGCGCGAAATAGCGCGAAAAGTGAGGCGCCGCAGGTCAGGTCAGGAGCCGTTGGAAGCGGTCTGAGAAAACTGGGCGGCGACGGGCTTTGTGGTCTGGGAAGCGGGGGAAGTCGCATCGACTTTGCTGTTGACATAATTCCAGACGAACCAGCCGGAGACGGCGAGAACGGTGAGGAGCATGAAGACGCCAGCCCAGCGGAGCCGGAAGGAGGAATGCTGGGGCTTACGGGCGCGACTGCGGCTTACATTTTCAGCAAATTCGACCCATTGGAGGTCGTCGTCTTTCATCTGGCCGCTTTCGCGGTAGGCGGCCATGAACCGCTCGGTCCAGAGATTTTCGTCAAGGCCGAGGGCTTGAGCGTAGTTTCGAACGATTCCCTTATTGAGGACGCCGCCGGGTAGAGTTTCGAAATGTTCTTCTTCAAGGGAAGTCAGGTAGCGGCTGCTGACCTTAGTTACCTGGGCAATATCCCCGATGGAGACTCCGCGGAGTTCCCGTTCTTTGCGAAGTTCGATACCGAAATGAGTCATTTTGCCTGCCTGGAGGGAGCGGTTTCTCAGAGCAAAGTGAACAACTTACCGCAAGCTGTTACCAACGTAGAACATGGGAAATCCACAGGTCAAAGGAATTTTGCAATTCTTTGGGATTATCGACATTACCAATCGGTGACGTGAATGGATTTTGGGGAATGAGATTTAGAAATACGGATTTGAAGGGATCATTTGTGCGGGAAGGGATGCACGGCGCTTTGTTAGACTCGGGAGAGTGCCGGTTTCTGATTTTGCCGGTGTTTTCACATTTCTTATGAACAAGCTTGTGCTCGGCAATGTGCTGCATCGTCCGCTGCGGACCATCATTACGATGATGGCGGTCGGCATTGAAGTGGTGATGATTCTGTCGATTGTGGGCGTGATGATCGGCATGCTGAACAACGCGCGTGCGGAGAAGACAGGCATTGGTGCAGACATTATTGTGGAGCCACCGAACGCCAGCTTCATCGCGGGAATCGGCGGTGCTCCAGCGCCGATGGCCGTGGCCGATGTACTGGCCAAGCTGCCGCACGTAGCGGTGGCCTCGCCGGTGACGACGAACCTGAGCACGATTGGGGCGGTCGAGAATATCTGGGGGATCGACTTTAAGAGCTACAACGCCCTGCGTCCATTTGTGTTCCTGTCAGGTGGCCCATTCAAGGGTCCGAACGATGTCATCATCGACGACATTTTTGCCAAAACCGGCGGCGGGCACAAGGTGGGGCAGACGATTCCGGTAGAGGGCCATCCGTTTACCATTTGCGGAATCGTCGAGCACGGCAAGGGCGGGCGGAAGTTTATTCCGATTGAGACGCTGGACAAGCTGCTGGGCACCCCTGGCAATGCGTCACTGTTTTATATTCGCAGCGACCATCCGAAGAACGAAGATCTGATCAAGCAGGAGATCAAGAATACGCCGGGGCTGGAGCAGTACAAAGTGCAGACGATTCAGCAGTGGCTGTCGCTGATGACTCCGGAGAATCTGCCAGGGTTCAAGCCGGCGCTGAATACGGTGATTGGGATAGCGTTGATCGTGGGATTCCTGGTGATCTTCCAGTCGATGTACACGGCGGTGCTGGAGCGGACGCGGGAGATTGGGATTCTGAAGTCGCTGGGTGCTTCGAAGCTGTACATCGTGAATGTGATTTTGCGTGAGGCTGCGATGATAGCGTGCGCGGGGATTGCGGTGGGCATGATCCTGACGGCGATTGCGGGCGCGTTGTTGTGGCATTTTAATCCGACGTTTTCGTTCAAGGTGCCGACGCAGTGGTGGTTTATTGGTGCGGCAATTGCGTTGGTGAGCGCGATTCTGGGGGCGCTTTATCCGGCGCTAAAAGCCGCGGCGAAAGATCCAATCGACGCGCTGGCGTACGAGTGAGTTGCCAGTTTTCAGTCCCCATTCCTCAATTGTTGGTGTTTCGTTCCCAGTTACCTGAGAACGCGCCGGCATCTATTCCCACTCAACCCAGCCGCAGGGTTGTATCCCCCCATCGACGCAAGCGCCGCTGAGGACTCCGGCATGGGAGATCGTCGGGAGTTTCCGGATTCCTATAATCGAGAAGTGAAAAGAATGAGTGTTTGTGGCAGGTTGGGGCGTGGCTGAGAGGATTCGCGTGATTGGCGGAGGGCTGGCCGGGCCAGAGGCGGCGCTGACGGCGGCGCGTGCGGGCGTGGACGTGGATTTGTATGAGATGCGTCCGGTGCAGCAGACGCCGGCGCACCAGACGGGGGATTTTGGAGAGCTGGTTTGCTCGAATTCGCTGAAGTCGGAGAGTGAGCATACGGCCCCATGGCTGCTGAAACAGGAGATGCGGCGGGCGGGATCGCCGCTGCTGGCCTGCGCGGATGCGTCAGCGGTTCCGGCGGGGCATGCGCTGGCAGTAGACCGCGAGGAGTTTTCGCGTCGGATCACGGCAGCGATTGAGGCGGAGCCGCGTATTACGGTGTATCGCACGGAGGTGACGGAACTGGACCCGGATGGTCCGCTAACGATTGTGGCGACCGGACCGCTGACGTCTTCGGCATTGTCAGACGAAGTGGCCCGGTTGACGGGGCGTGGGAATCTGGCGTTTTACGACTCGATCAGCCCGATTGTAGAGGCCGAATCGATTGACATGGAGCGGGTGTATTTTGCGGCACGGTGGGACAAGGGTACGGCGGATTACATCAACTGCCCGATGACGCGCGAGGAGTACGACCGTTTTTACGACGCGCTTGTGACGGCCGAGACGGTGCAGGAAAAAGAGTGGGAGAAGCTGGATTATTTTGAGGGCTGTCTTCCGATTGAAGAGTTGGCGCGGCGGGGGCGGGACACGCTTCGGTTTGGTCCGATGAAGCCGGTGGGGTTGCGCGATCCGCGGACCGGGCAGACGCCGTGGGCGGTGGTGCAGCTGCGGCAGGAGAATCTGCGGGCGGACTCGTACAACCTGGTGGGTTTTCAGAACCATTTGAAGTATGGCGAGCAGGCGCGGATATTGAGGATGATTCCGGGGCTGGAGCACGCGAAGTTTATGCGATATGGGCAGATTCACCGAAACACGTATATCCAGGGGCCGGCGGTGCTGGCGGAGCGGCTGCATTTGAGGGAGCACAAGCGGATTTATTTTGCTGGGCAGATCTCGGGTGTGGAGGGTTATACGGAGTCGATGGCGATGGGTCTGCTGGCGGGCGTGTATGCGGCCGGCGCGGCCCAGCGACGCGAAGTAACGCCGGTTCCCCGGGGGACGGCTCTGGGTTCGCTGGTGAACTACATTACGCGGGCGGAGCTGAAGCGATTCCAACCGGCGAATATTACGTTTGATTTGCTGGAGCCGCTGGAGGAGGAGATTCGGCGGAGGGTTCGCGACAAGAAAGAGCGGCACCGGATGCAGTGCGAGCGAGCGCTGGCGGCGTTTGATGCCTGGTGGAGTGCAGGACGGACGGGCTCGCCTTCAGCATAAAATGATTCGCCGCGAAGGCGGAGCGGTTTTGTAACCGACATTCCAAGAACGAGACGTGGGGCGCCTGCGAGTCAGGAAATAGAAACGCGGCCCGTAGGCCGCGTTTCTTGCGAATATGAAGAGCATAATTCAGACGCGCGCGTGCGTGACAGAGGGTCCTTTGTCGGTCGGCCGACGCACACGGAGGTTGTCAATGGCGTGGTCGACAAAGCGCGGGTAGAAATGCAGCGATTCGCCTAAGAAACGGCAGGTGGCCACGACTTGCTCGACGATGAAGCGAGGATGATACGCGGCGAGTTCCAAGCCCTTGTCTTCAGTGATTCTGGAGACGATTTGCTCGAAGACTTTTTCGTTCACCTCCAAGCCATGTCTCCTGGCTTCCAGTTCAAGGATGCGCCGGAAGTGATCGAGGCTGGGAGCGGATATCTCGATCTTGTAGGGCAGGCGGCGCAGGAATGCGGGGTCCATGAGATCTTCGGGGTCGAGATTGGTGGAGAAGATCAGGAGCTCCTCGAAGGGGATGCGGACGACTTTTCCGGTGTGGAGGCGGAGGAAGTCGATGCGGCTTTCGAGCGGAACGATCCATCGGTTGAGCAGGTGAGTCGGGCTGACCAACTGGCGGCCAAAGTCGTCAATGAAGAGGCACCCGTTGAGAGCCTTTACGTGGAGTGGGGCCTCGTAGAGATTGGCCACCGGGTCATACCGCAGTTCAAGCATGTCGAGCGTGAGTTCGCCGCCGGTGATGGCGATGGGGCGGCGGCAGGGGACCCAGCGGGTGTCATACCGGCTGCGGCGGACGAAGGAGTTCTCATCCTCGCTGGGGTCATCGGAGTCGACCGGCTCGTGGAGACTGGTGTCGAAGACGCGTACGATCTGGCCATCGATGGAGATGGCGTGGGGGATGTAGACGATATCCTCAAACACGGTAGCCAGGCGCACGGCGACCGAGGTTTTTCCATTGCCTGGCGGACCATAGAGGAGGATGGCGCGGGAGGTAGTCATGGCCGGGCCGCTCTGCTCGATGAGGCGTTCGTCCACGACGAGATCGGACAGGGATGCGCGGATGGCCTGATGAGTGATGGTCTCGTTGGTGAGCTTCTGGAGGGCGACCTGCTGTGTGAAGTCATTGAGGGTGACGGGCGCTGGGCCAGCGTAGCGGCATTGCTGCAGGGCGTCGATCGCCCAGTGTTTGCCTTCATCCGATAATGCGTAGCGGATATTGCTGAACTGGTCATCGGTGCTTCCGGTGGAATGGAGCAGATGCCGGTCCAGGGCCATGCGAACAAGGTCCATCACGACATGCGGGGCAAGCTTGATGGCGTTGGCAAACTGGGGAATGGTAGCGAGGCGCTCGACGTAGACGAGTTTGAGAAGCAGCGAGAGAAGTTCGCCCTGATCGATGCCTGTTTCAGAGAGGTTTGAGGGCTCTTTCGGGGTGCGGTGCAGGAATGCCTCCAAGGCTTCAGGACTAATGGCACCCATCGCCGCAAGATGATCGCCCAGACGTCCACCGTCCTGGAACTGTGAGGCCGCTGCGCTGGCGACCTGATCCTCAGTGACCAAGCCGGCGCGAACCAACATTTCGCCTAACCGTGTCTGCTGTGTGATGGGATGCCTCCTGATGGAAAATCCACTGTGTCAGCAGGACTAACATACCACTTTAGTGGCAAAGATGAACCGCTGGAATCACTTACGAGTAGCTTTCGAGATACCCCGGGTCGAGGTGGGGGTACGAATGCGTTACGGAGCGTCGGGGCGAAACATGGTGAGGGAGTTTCCTATCCAAAAGCGGTTGCTGGCCCTGACGAGGGGGCCCGGGCGGCGACCCGCGAGACGTGCCAGGGCTTCACGGTAGGGCCCGACGAAACGGACGGGGCGGGGTAATTGCGGGTAAAGACTGCGGATCCGGTCGAGCGCGCGAGTGGCGGCGGATTGCTCGTCTGGGCCGAAGGGCAAAGCGAAGGCAACACGGAGGGGATCCGGGAGCCACTGGGCGGTGAGAGCGCGATACCAGCCCGTCACCGGAATCCAGGTGCCGCGGCCGTGGAGGACTCCGTCAGCGAGATCGCGGGCGAGGTCATCGACGCCGATGTGGGGTGAATCGAGTGTGGACTGCAGGTATGCCTGAAGGCCGGACCAGTCCGAGGGCAATGCGTCGGAAGGAATGCCAAAGAGAGCGGCGAGACGCTTGCACTCGTCGTAATAGGCCTGGGATTCGGCGGGTTGGAGGGGTTCGAGGACGGCATCGTAAGCGACGACTGCGCTGTCGACAAGGGTCGCAAAGACCCAAATGAGCGCGTTGAGTTCGTTTGCCTGGTACGGGGAATATTGGGGCCATCCGGCGACGGGCTGTGGAAGTTTGCCTCGGACGGCACCGTGGCGGCGGTGGAGGTAACGGGATGCGGAAATGGCCTGGTCCAGAGTGCCGAAGACCATAGTGAAGACGATGCGGAAGGTGTGGTGGAAACGGGCGAGCGGGTCGGTGCGCAGGCTGGAGTGATGTTCGAGCGCGGCGGCGACCCAGGGGTGAGCCAGTTGCAGCAGAGAAGCACGGCCTGCGCCAAGGAACAGAATGGATTCGCGGTTGATACGCCAACTGAGCGAGTCCGGCCCGAAGAGGCCGGCATGGGGATCGGTAGTGGAGTGACGAAGGGAAGTGGTAAGCGCAGCGAGTTGCGAGGCGCTGACAGGGCGAGTGGCGATCTGCATAAGCTCCAAACCTTTGCCGTCAAGGGGGGGTGGCCAGGGCCGGGGTTTTCGCCAGACGTACGAGGCGCGTCTAATGCCGGAGAGATGATCCCGGCAGTTTCATTTGTGAAGAGTGAGATGAAGAGTTGGACTGCCGGGATGGCAACAAAGTTGGCGGCGACGGGTTATTCTAAAGTGAATGGCAAAGGCGCGCGAACGGGCGGTTGTATGTCTCTCAGGGGGAATGGATTCGTGCGTCTGCGCGGCCCTGGCGGCGAGGGATTACGATGCCTATGCGCTGCACTTTGGATATGGCCAGCGCACCGAGGACCGCGAGTTGCGCTCGGCGCGGGCGGTGGCGGAGAGATTGGGATTCAAGGATTTTCTGCACCTGAAGATCGACCTGTTCCGGAGAATTGGCGGGTCGGCATTGACGGATGCGGCGATTGAAGTGCCGAAGGCGCCGGAAGAAGAAGCGGCGATTGGTGCAGAGATTCCGGTGACCTATGTGCCGTTTCGCAACGCGCACTTTCTGGCTGCGGCCGTGAGCTGGGCCGAGGTGCTGGGCGCGAAGCGAGTCATGATTGGGGCAGTGGAGCAGGACAGCTCGGGATATCCGGATTGCCGTCCGGCGTATTATGAAGCATTTCAGCGTCTGATCGAAGCGGGGACCCGCGATGGGGGAATCATAGTGGAGACGCCGCTGATTCGGATGCGAAAACGGGAGATCGTGGCGCTCGGTCTTGAACTGGGCGCTCCGCTGGATTTAACGTGGTCGTGCTACTCCGGTGCGGAGCGGGCGTGCGGCGAATGTGAAAGCTGCGTGCTGCGCCTTCGTGCCTTTTCGGAAGCGGGAATAGTGGACCCGATTTCGTACGCACGAATGGAAACTGCGAATTGCTGATGCAGGAAATAGAACCGCGCTGCCCTGAAAGCGCGCGGTCCGGGAGAAAACGGAAATGAACTGGAAGAAACTTTGGCTGACGGTTGCGATTGCAGCTCTCATTACGGCGGTTGTGCCAGCGATGGCGCAGACGGCGACGCCAACGCCAACGCAGACTGGAAGCATTCACGGCTATGTGAATGATCCGACGGGTGCGGCGATTACGGACGGGATCATTCAGCTGATACCTGAAGGCTCGACGACCCCGAAGTATACGTTCAAGACGGACGACAGCGGCAACTACAAGGGTACGGGCATTGCCGTGGGTGCCTATGTCGTGACGCTGCGCGAGCCGAACACGCCGAAGGGGCAGGTGATTGACCAGTTCAATGGCGTGAGGATCGCGGGCGGGCAGGATACGGTGCAGAACTTTGATCTTTCGCGCGCGGCTTACCTGGCAAAGCTGACTCCTGAGCAGCGCAAGGCGCTGGAAAAGGTGAAAGCGGAGAACGCGAAGATTCTGAAGGAAAACGCGCAGATCAAGAACCTGAACAAGGATCTGGAACAGGCCCGGAAGGATAATGCCGCCAAGAACTACGCCGCCGCTGAAACGCTGATGCAGCGGGACGTAGCGCTTAAGCCGGACGCCTACCTGCTGTGGGTGGAACTGGGCACCGCGCAACTGGGCCAGAAGAAGTTCAACGATGCGATCAATTCGATGACGAAGGCGATCCAGATCGACCAGCAAAGCAAGAAGCCGAACCTGGAAGTGGAGGGGATCGCGGGCAACGTGCTGGGCGAGGCCTATGGCGACGCCGGACAGTTCGACAAGTCTGATGCTGCGTACACTGCGGCTGCGCAAGCGGATCCAAAGAGCGCAGCGATGTTCTACACGAATGAAGCGATCGTGATGAACCGGAATGGGCAAAACGACCTGACGGTGAAGGCGGCGGATGCGGCAATTGCAGCGAATCCGAACAATCCAATTCCGTACTATCTGAAGGGGCAGGCGCTGATTCAGAAGGCGACAGTGGATCCGAAGACGCAGAAGATCATTGCGCCTCCGGGGTGCGCGGAGGCGTACAAGAAGTACCTGGAGCTGGCTCCGAACGGGCCATTTTCGAACGATGCGAAGTCGGTGCTTCAATCGCTGGGGCAGAAGATCCAGAGCACGGTTCGCAACCGGTAGCCCAACGGTCAAATCCAAAAGAGCGTCGCGGAGCGCGGCGCTCTTTTTGTTTGGAGTACGAGGAGGATGGGGTGAGGGAGCGGGTGCTGGGATATCGCGAGGCGGAGGCGGCGATTCGAAAGGCGACGGATGCGGCGCGCGAGCTGCCGAAGCTGGTGAACCGGATATCGCTGACGACGGCGCTGGGACGTGTGCTGGCCGAGCCGCTGCGGGCGGACCGGGACCAACCGCCATTTGCCCGCTCGACGCGGGATGGATTTGCGGTGCGGGCGGAGGATTTGCCAGGACCACTGAAAGTGGTGGGACAGTTGCGCGCAGGGGAGATGTGGCGCGACCGGGTGCTGGGCGCGGGCGAGGCAGTGGAAATTATGACCGGCGCGGCGGTGCCTGAAGGCGCGAATGCCGTGGCCATGGCGGAACATGTAGAGCTCGGCGGCGATACTGTGCGGCTGATGACGGGCCGGCGGCTGGCAGCGGGCGAGAATGTTGTTCCGCGAGGCGCCGAGGCCTGTGCGGGCGACCTGCTGGTGGATGCGGGTACGAGGCTGGAACCTGCGCAGATTTCGGCGGCGGCGGTGGCGGGATATGCCGAAGTGGAAGTGTACGCGCGGACCCGGGTGGCGATTCTGGCGACAGGCGATGAACTGATAGAAGTGGCGGAGAAGCCGAAGCTGGCGGAGATTCGTAACTCAAACAGTTACTCGCTGGCGGCGCAGGTGGAGGCGATGGGCGCGGAGCCAGTTCGGCTGCCGATTGTGGCGGATGAACTGGAGGCGACCGAACAGGCGATTCGAGCGGCGCTGGCGTGTGACGTGGTGGTGATGACAGGCGGCGTTTCGATGGGAAAGTTCGACTATGTGGAACATGCGCTGGAGCGGATTGGCGCGGAGGCCGTATTTACGGGGGCACGGATACAGCCGGGGAAGCCGGTGGTGTTCGGGCGTGCTCCGCATGGGAGTGAAAGGAAGTTTTTCCTTGGACTGCCGGGAAATCCAATTTCAACGATGGTTACGTTTGCGCTGTTTGGCGCGCCGCTGGTGGCGGCATTGAGCGGTGAAACGGGCTGGCACTGGCCACGCTGGACGCGCGGGAGACTGACAGCGGAAGCGCGCGGGAAGGCTGGGTTAACGCGCTTTGTTCCGGCGACGGTGGAAGGATCGATCGATGGCGTGAAGGTGACGCCGAGGGTGTGGCAGGGGTCGGGCGACGTGGCCAGCGCGGCAAGGGCAGATGGGTATGTGGTGGTTCCCGAAGGAGCGGACCGTATGCCGACGGGCGCAGAAGTCAGCGTACTGCTGATAGGCTGATGGCGATGAGCAAGCTATCGCATTTTGACGATGCAGGGCAGGCCCGCATGGTGGATGTGAGCGGGAAAGCCGCGACGCGGCGCGAAGCCGTGGCGCGGGCATTTGTGGTGCTGACGGATGAGGTTCTGGCGGCACTGCCGCGGAATCCGAAGGGGAATCCGCTGGAAGTGGCGCGGTTTGCCGGGATCCAGGCGGCGAAGAAGACAGCCGAGCTGATTCCGATGTGCCATCCGCTACCGCTGAGCTTTGTGGATGTGTCTGCGGAGGTAGTTGCGGGCGGCGTGGAGATTCAGGCGACGGCGGCGACTACAGCGGGCACAGGCGTGGAGATGGAGGCACTGACGGCGGCTTCGGTGGCGGCGTTGACGGTGTACGACATGTGCAAGGCGCTGGACAAGGGGATCACGATTGAGCGGGTGGAACTGGTGCGGAAATCCGGCGGGAAGAGTGGAGACTGGGTGCGAGAGTAGGGACTGGCCGTCCAGGCGACCGCGCGCTTCGCGCGCAGGGGTCTGACTAGCTTCACGAGCATGGGGGCTGGCCTGACGGGCGATAAGGCCCACACTTTCTTTCCGAACAGCTCGGAAAGAAAGTATGGGGCGCCGAGCGGATTCTGATGCTACGCGTGCTGCGGGGATTCCCATTGGCCAGAGGCGGCGGAGCGGAAGATGGCGTCGATGACGGACATGTTGGCGATGGCGTCTTCGAGGGGGACGGGGACCTCGGTGTTGTCGAGGATGGCGCGGGAAAAGGCGTCGCTCTGCAGGGTGTACTGGTCGCAGGTGGGAAAAGTTTGCGTGATGATCTTTGCGCCGGTGAGGTCTGAGCCATCGTCGAGGAAGAGACGCGTGGGGCGGTCGTTGGGCATGTTGAAGGGGATTTCGATCTCGATGCGGCCTTTGGTCCCGAGGAAGTGGACGCGCTGGTAAGGGACGAGCTGGGTGCTGCAACTGAATATGGCCTGGCCGGAGGGGAAGTCGAGGATGGCCGAAGTCAGACGGTCGGTTTGCATTTCAGGGTCGCGGTCGATGAGGGAGACGACGCGGGTTGGTTCCTGCTGGAAGCCGTAGCGGGCGGACTGGATGCAGTAGCAGCCGATGTCCATGAGCGCACCGCCGCCGGTTTCGACCTGGTTGCGGATGTTGCCGGGGTCGACGTTGAAGTAGCTGAAGAATGCGGTGACGGAGCGGAGCTGGCCGATGCGGCCGTCGTCGAGGAGCGCGCGAAGGCGGAGCCACTGCGGGGCGCTGCGGATCATGAAGGCTTCGCCGATTTTGACGCCGGTGCGGGCGCGGACGTCGAGGAGGGTATGGGCTTCGGCGGCGGTCATGGCGAGGGGCTTTTCACAGAGGACATGCTTGCCGGCTTGGGCGGCCTTGATGGTCCAAGGAACGTGAAGCTGGTTGGGGAGCGGGTTGTAGATGGCGTCGATCTCGGGGTCGGCGAGGAGTTCTTCATAGGAACCGTAGGCCTTGGGGATGCGGAGCGAGGCGGCGGCGGCGCGGGCGCTCTCAATATTGCGCGAAGCGATGGCGTCGACGGAGGAGAACTGGCCGAGTTGCATGGCGGGGAGAACTTTTTTGACGCCGATGTTGGCGGTGCTGAGGACGCCCCAGCGAATTTTCTTAGACATGGCACACATGATAATTTGCGCGATGGGCGAGGCACATTTGTTGTGGGTTAAAGGTTGAGGATTTGCTGCCAGAGGGAGTCGTCGACGGGGATGCCGAGGCGGAGATTTTCTTCGCGGATGCGGAGGGTCTGCTCGCCGGGGTAGCGGATGGGCTGACTGGGGTCTGCGGGTTTGGCGGTGTGGACGGAGTCGATGATGGTGTCCGCGATGTGGTCGAGGGCAGCTGCGTCGCCTTCATTTTCCGAAGTGAGTGCGGCAGGGTTGATGGCGAGGAAGATTTGCGAGAGGCCAGTCTCGCGCGTTGGTTCGCGTGGAATCTGGTGGGTCGCGTTGCCGAGAGCAGTCATGGCGGCGATGGCATCGAGGAGCATGGAAAGGCCCGAGCCTTTCCAGTAGCCGATGGGCAGCGGGCGTTCAGAGGCTTCAATGGCGGCGGGGTCGCGGGTGAGGTTGCCGCTGGCGTCGAATCCGCCGGGGATGTGGAGCTGCTCGCCGCGGAGGCGGTGGCTTTCGAGGGCGCCGTAGGAGAACTGCGACATGGCCATGTCGAGGACCAGATGGCCGGAGGCGCGTGGGACGGCGACGACGAGCGGGTTGTTGCCGAGGGAAGGTTCGACCGCGCCCCATGCAGGGAGGTTGGCGAGGGTGTTGGTCCAGCACAGGGCGATCATGCCTGAGTCGGCGGCCTGCCAGCCGTAGGATCCACCGCGCATCCAATGGTTGGTGTTGCGGAGGGCGACGCAGCCGATGCCCTGGGCTCGGGCGAGGGTGATAGCGCGGTCCATGGAGGCGTGGGCGTTGAGGTTGCCGGGGCCGCGGCGGCCATCCCAGCGCTCGAGGGCGCCGAGAGCGGAGACGCGCATGGGCGCGGCGTGGACATCGACGGAGCCATTGCGGATGGTGGTGACGAAGCGCGGGAAGCGCAGGACGCCGTGGGAGTAGACGCCATCGCGGGTGGTTTCGGCGAAGAGGCGGGCGCAAAGAGAGGCGCGTTCGGAGGTGAAGTCGAGGCGCTCGAGTGCGGCGGTGAGGGCGTGGTGGAGATCGTCGAAAAGGATGCGGGGCATACGGAAGTATTGTGACACCTTGGGACGACGGGTGCCCTTCGGGCAAATCGGCCCCACTTTCTTTCCGACCTACACGGGAAGACAATGCAGGGCATACGGATTGTTGCTGGGGACTAGATGGTGGTGGCGAGGTAGACGCCGAACCAGTGCTGGGGGTCGGTCCAGGAGTGGGTGACGGTGAAGCCGCCTGCGGCGAGGAGGGCGGTAGCGGATTCGGGTGTGAATTTGTAACTGTTTTCGGTGTGAATGGTTTCGCCGGGGGCGAAGTCGAGATCGAGGTCGAGCGCGGGGATGGAGACCTGCTGGGTGCGCGTGCTGACGAGATACATTTCGATACGGGAGTGCGCGGCGTTGAAGAGGGCGCGGTGCTGGAAACGGTCGGGGTGGAAGTTGGCGCCAAGCTCGCGATTGATGCGGGTGAGGATGTTGCGGTTGAAGGCGGCAGTGACGCCAGCGGCGTCGTTATAGGCGGCGAGGAGCGGGGCGAGCGGCTTGACGTGATCGACGCCGAGGAGGATGCAGTCGCCGGGGGCGAGCTGGCGGCGGATACGGGCGAGGAGTTCGCGGGCGTCATCAGGATCGAAGTTGCCGATACTTGAGCCGATGTAGAGGACGAGCCGGCGGGAATTTGGGGATTTGCGGGAAGGCAGGTCACCAAGGCCGTCGGTGTAGTCACCGACGCGAGTTTCGATGGAGAGAGTGGGGAAGCTTTCAGAGAGGGTCTGGCGCGCGGCATTCAGCGCCGAAGCGGAGACGTCAATGGCGCGGTATGTGAGTTGGGGCTGCTGGTTGAGGGCGGCGCGCAGCAGGAGTCCGGTTTTGGAAGCGGTTCCGGCGCCGAGTTCGATGAGGGTGAGGTGTGAGTCCTGGGCTGCCGTGGCGAGGATAGCGGGCGCATAGGCGGCAAAGAGGTCGCGCTCGGTGCGGGTGAGGTAGTACTCGGGTAGTTCGGTGATTTGTTCGAATAGACGGGAGCCGTGCTCGTCGTAAAAAAGCCAGGGCGAAAGAGATCTGGGCTTGGCGGTGAGGCCGCGCAAGACCTCGGCGCCGACAGGAGTTTGTGCTTCGTCGGGTAGAACGGCAAAGAGATTCCCAAGAGACATTTAGTTGCCTTGCGGTCCGGAGGGAGCGTGCCTCAGGACTGGTTTTGCGCCAGGCGCAGGCCGGAGAACTGCCAGCGCGTGGCGGGTTGGAAGAAGTTGCGGTACGTGGCGCGGATGTGCGACGCGGGCGTGACGCAGGAGCCGCCGCGGAGGACCATCTGGCCGGACATGAATTTGGCGTTGTACTCGCCGATGGCGCCGGGAGCTGGCTGGAAGCCGGGATAGCCGAGGTAGGCGCTGGCGGTCCACTCCCAGACGTCGCCATAGAGCTGCGAGGGGTGGTTGGAGGGCGCGGACGAGGCGGCGGGGTGGAGGCGGCTGGATTCGACGAGGTTGCCGGTGACAGGAGCGGTGGTTGCGGCGAGTTCCCACTCGAACTCGGTGGGGAGTCGCATGCCACGCCAGCGGGCATAGGCGTCCGCCTCGTAGAGGCTGATGTGGCAGACGGGCGTGGAAAGCAATTCGGTGAGCGGAATGGGGCCGCGGAGGGTGAAGAGCATCCATTCACCCATGTCGTTTTGCGACCAGTAGAGGGGTGCGGTCCAGTGCTCGGAATTGACGGTGGTCCAGCCGTCGGAGAGCCAGAGGTCGCTGCGGTGGTAGCCGCCGTCCTGGATGAACTCGAGGTATTCGGCGCAGGTGACGGGGCGGGATGCAAGGCGGAAGGGTTCGAGGTAGACCTTGTGGCGCGGAAGTTCGTTGTCGAAACAGAAACTTGGGCCGGAGTGGCCGATTTCGTGGACGCCTCCGGGGAATTCGTGCCATTGGAGCGGCTGCGCGGCGGATGAAGCAAGCGAGCCTTCGCGGTAGGCGGGCTGGAGGGGATTGGCCCAGAGCGCGTGCTTGATGTCTGTGAGGAGGAGTTCCTGATGCTGCTGCTCATGATGGAGGCCGAGGTCGAGGCGCGACGCGGCTTCTTGCGGGATGCCTGCGGCGAGGAGGGATTCGACGGCGGAGTCGACGTGTCGGCGGTAGTTGAGGATGGCACTGAGCGAAGGCCGCGAGAATGTGGAGCGGAGTTTCTTTTCCGGCTGGGCGGAGACACTGTTGTAGTAGCTGTTGAAGAGCCAGAGGAAATCAGGATGGAACGGGGCGTAGCGGGGCGAGAATTCGCGGAGGATGAAGGTTTCAAAGAACCATGTGGTGTGTGCGAGGTGCCACTTCGCGGGGCTGGCCTCGGGCGTGGACTGCACCATCATGTCCTCAGGCGTGAGCGGTTCACAGAGGGCGAGCGACTGGCGGCGCACGGTGGAGAAGCGCGAGATGAGGTCCGCGAGACGGTCTTGCTGGAAGGCGGAACTGGTCGGGCTAGACACGCCGGCTGATTCTCCTCATCCGTTAGAGTGACTTCGTTCTGCGGCGTTACACGAAATGCATACCATCATAGGGCGCTCGCTGGGCGAAGTGACTTGCTGAATTGGATGCGGCGATAGCGGGCAGGATGCGGAAGGAATGGAGGGGTTGGGATAGAGCGCAGATGGAAGGATGATGCGGAGCGGGGCTCGCTTATTGGAGAGCGGCTTCGAGGGTGGGGACGATGGTGAGGAGGGTATCGATGCGAGTCATGTGCAGCAGTGCCGAGACGCGCGGGGATGGTCCGACGAGGATGAGGCGGGCGCTGTTGGCCTGGCAGCGGCTGTAGAAGTTGACAATTTCGCCGATGCCGGTGGAGTCCATGAAGGGGACGCCGGAGATATCGAGGATGGTGAGGAGGGTGTCATCCTTGCGGAGTTCGGCGCGGAAGGGGCGCAGATTGCCGAGGACGAGCGGGCCGTGCAGGCGGAGAATGCGACCGGGTGGCTCGGCGATGGTGGAGAGCTCGATCTGAAGCGGTTCCGATGGCATATGGTCGTTGGAACGGCGAGGACTGGGATTTGTGTGAATAGCATAGGAAAAGCGGATGGCAAGTGTCGAGCGTGACATGGCATGAGTATCCACCAGATTGTCTTACACTGGTGTGAATATTCGGAGGGGTATCGACATTGGATCGACGGCATTATCGCGCTTTTCTGTCGCGGAGAGTCCTACTGTCTGGTGCTGCACAGTGCTACCACCTGGAATTCAGTGTTCCGGAGGTGGAGATTTTTGATTTTCAGCCGGGGCAGTTTATTTCGCTGCTGGCGGTGGACGGGAATGGGAAACAGCAGACTAGGGCTTACTCGATTGCGTCGGCGCCGCGGCCGGGGGGATTTGACCTGTTGGTGAACCGGGTAGAGGGCGGTTTCTTCTCGAATCTGCTGTGCGACCTGGAGCCCGGGCAGGAAGTGGAATTTCATGGGCCCCATGGGATGTTTGTGCTGAAGCAGCCGCTGACGGACTCGATTTTTGTAGCGACGGGGACGGGAGTTGCTCCGATACGGAGCTTTGTGGAGTGGCTTTTTCCGGAAAGCGGCGAGGACCGGTCGGAGGGACGGGATATCTGGCTGGTGTACGGGACGAGATACAAGACGGAGCTTTACTACGAAGAGTACTTCGAGAAGGTTGCGGCGGAGCGGAAGAACTTCAGGTATCTAAAGACGCTGAGCCGGGAAGGCGAAGAGTGGCAGGGACTGCACGGCCACGTGCAGGGATATGTAGCGCAGATAGTGGAGGAACGCGCGACGCAGACGGGCGTGGTGACAGCATCGGATGGTCCACCGTTTGATATTCATGCCTACATTTGCGGGTTGAACGATATGGTTTCGTCGACGCGGAACCTGCTGAAAGAGATGGGGTGGAATCGGAAGCAGATTGTGTTTGAGCGGTACGACTGAGTGCTGGCCGCACGGGCATAAGCGCGCTTTGCGCGCCATTTCGTTTAGGGCGTGGTCATTGGTCTGTAGATGATTCGCTTTGTGTGAGGCGACCATCCCACGCGGCTAGACGTGTCCTATCAGTACCAGTGGATGCATCCTAGAAGGAAGATATGGAAGAAGCGACGGGTCTTGGTTGCGGGTGTTCGACGTGTGCCGCGCCTAAGGGCACCGGTCATGCGGCGTATGCGGTCTGGCTGCAAGGGATTACGCTGGCGTGGATGGCGGCCGAGTGTGGCGTGTCGCTGTGGAGCGCGCTAGGGGCGCACAGCCCCGCGCTGCTGGCATTCGGCGCGGACAGCCTGGTGGAGTTGCTTTCTGCCGGAGTGGTGATGCTGCAGTTTACCCAGTGGTTCCGGCTGGATGAGGCACGGGCAGCGCGAATGGCGGGTGTGCTGCTGTATGCGCTGGCGGTGGTGGTGACGGGCATTGCGGTGAGCACGCTAGCGCTGCGTGCAAGGCCGGAGGCAAGCCTGTCGGGGATCATCATCACAGCGCTTGCGCTGGTGGTGATGCCGCTGCTGGCTTGGCAGAAGCGAAGACTGGCGCGGAAGCGCGCAGACAGGGCGATGGCGGCGGATGCGGTGCAGTCGGCGACGTGCGCGTATCTGGCAGCGATTACCCTCGCGGGGCTGGCCGTGAATGCCGTGTGGCATGCGGCGTGGATGGATTCGGGTGCGGCGCTGGCGGCGGTGCCCTTGATCGTGGTGGAGGCGCGGCGCGCGATGCGGGGCGAGAGCTGCGGCTGCTCCTGATTTTCTGGGCGGGACGTAGATTCAGCCGCCGGCGATAGCGCCGAGGATGATGAGGGGTTCGGCGCCGGAGAGGATGGCGGCGGGGAGCGGCGCGTCGGGTGAATCGTGGGAGAGATCCTGCTGACAGGCGAAGAAGCGCAGGAAGGGGCGGCGCTTGAGGGTGACGTGATCACGAATGGTGCCGCGGAGCATGGGATAGCGCGACTCGAGCGCGTCGAGCACGGTGGAAAGGGTAACCGGCGCGGGGACGGTGAGCTCCACCTCAATACCGGTGCCGGCGAGCGTGCGGAGGTGGTGGGGGAGTTCGACGCGGACGATGGGTGCGGAGTTAGCGTTTGTCATGGTTATGCTGTGAGGCCCTGGGTGATCCACTCGCGGGCCTAGGCTTGCTCGGCGAGGCGAAGATTTTGAGCTCGCCGGGCATGAGGAAGCCGAAGGCGCGGATGGTATGGCGAATCCAGTCGACGTCAGTGACGGCTGCCATGCGCTCCCAGCGGGCGAGATGATGCATGCCAACTCTGAAATCGTCCCATGCGGCGCCGAACTCGATGCCGGAAAAGTCGGGGTTGATCTGGTAGTAAAGGCGGACCGTGCCGGGTTGCTGCATCGCTGATTCGACCGCTGGTATCAGTGTGGTTTCGTAGTCGTTTCTGGTCACGTGGCCTTTGCAGGCAAAGGCCAGGATCGGTGAAGGGAATCCTTGGAGCGCTTCGATCATGATTGCCTCCCGCTAGGGCAGGGTTTGCACCTCGACCGAGAGCACGGAAGGCAAGTCGCGGACGATGGGAGTCCACGTGTCGCCTGCGTCGGCCGAGGCATAAACCTGACCGCCGGTTGTACCGAAATAGATGCCGCATTGGTCGAGGGAGTCAACGGCCATGGCGTCGCGGAGGACGTTTACGTAGCAGTTCTGCTGGGGCAGGCCCGCGGTGAGGGGTTCCCACTCGTTGCCTCCGGTGCGGCTGCGATAGACGCGGAGGGAGCCATCGAGCGGGTAGTGTTCGGAGTCACTCTTGATGGGAACGACGTAGATGGTTTCGGGCTCGTGGGCGTGGATGTCGATGACGAAGCCGAAGTCGGTGGGGAGATTGCCGCTGATTTCGTGCCAGCTGTCGCCGGCGTCGTCGGAGCGCATGACGTCCCAGTGCTTTTGCATGAAGAGAATGCCGGGACGATCTGGATGCATGGCGATGTGATGGACGCAGTGACCGACTTCGGCTTCGGGATCGGGGATGTATTGGGAGCGAAGGCCGCGGTTGATGGGCTTCCACGTAGCGCCGGCGTCGTCGGTACGGAAGGCTCCGGCGGCCGAAATGGCGATGAAGACGCGGTTGGAATTGGAGGGGTCGAGGATGATGGAGTGCAGGCACATGCCACCTGCGCCGGGCTGCCAGTGGGGTCCGGTGCCGTGGTGGCGCAGACCGGGGAGTTCGACCCAGGACTGGCCGCCGTCGGCTGAGCGGAAGATAGCCGCGTCTTCGATGCCGGCATAGACGGTGTCGGGGTCGGTGAGGGAGGGTTCGAGGTGCCAGACGCGCTTGAATTCCCAGGGATGAGGTGTGCCGTCGTACCACTGGTGGGTGCCGGTTTCGCCTTCGTATGCGAATTTGTTGCTCACGGGCTCCCAGGTATGGCCGCCATCGTTGGAGCGCTGGAGGACCTGGCCAAACCAACTGCTGGTTTGCGAGGCGTAGATGCGGTTGGGGTCCACGGGTGAGCCTTTGACGTGGTAGACATCGATGCCAGCGAAGAAGGGACCGCTGACTTTCCAGTCTTTGCGTTTGCCGTCAGAGGTGAGGACAAACGCGCCTTTGTGCGTACCGACGAGAACACGAACGCTGCTCATAAGGAATTCCTTTCAGTGGAAATTCGATCTGGTTATGACTGCGGCCGAGTTGTATTGACCATCCAGGGGATGCCGAATTTGTCGCGTCCCATACCGAAGCCTGGGGACCAATAAGTCTCTTGGAAGGGCATGTCGATATCTCCACCGGCGGTGAGGGCGCGGAAGGCTCTTTCGCCCTCTTCGCGGCTATTGGATTCAAGGGTGATGGCGATGCCGTGGGCCTTGCTGTAGCGATCCGGTGGAGCATCGGAGGCCATGATGCGGGAGTTGCCGATGGTGATGGTGGCGTGGACGACTTTGTTGGCGAAGTCGGGCGGAACCTGTGCGGCCATGGCTGTTTCCTGATAGCGGCTGAGGTATTGGATTTTGGCTCCGATTGCCTGCTCGTAGAAGTGGAGAGCTTCTTCGCAGGTTCCGGGAAAACCGAGATGAGGGCAGGTCTCCATAATGACTCCTTTGCGGTAGGAAATTTTGACGGCATAGTTCGCGTAAGTCAAAGAGTTATTCGCGAGCGGCCTCTTCGAGAGTTGCGATGTCGAGCTTTTTCATCTGCATGAGGGCTTGCATGGCTTTGGGGCGGCGGACGAGTTCGCTGATGTTGGCGGGGACGACCTGCCAGGAGAGGCCGAATTTGTCAGTGAGCCATCCGCAGGCGACCTCGCTGCCGCCATCGGCGGTTAGGTGCGCCCAGTAGTAGTCGATTTCCTGCTGATTGGCGCAGTGGACGACAAAGGAGACGGCCTGGTTGAAGGTGAAGTTGGGGCCTCCGTTAAGGGCGGTGAAGGGGACTCCGTCGAGTTCGAAGGCGATGGTAAGGATTTTTGCTTTGGATGGGGTGATGTCCGGCTGGTTGGGGACGGAGGTGAGGATTCGGGAGTTGGGGAAGATGCTGGTGTAGAAGTTCACGGCGTCTTCGGCGTCGTTGTCGAACCATAGGAAGGGCGTGATGCGGGGATTGTGGGCGAGAGTGGACATGAAGGACTCCGTACGAATGGATATGCAACGAATACGGCTACTTGCTGCGTTTAGGCCCGCCCAGCCAGGGGAGGATTGGCGTGGGGTCGTCTTGCTGCCATCGGCGGCGGACTTCGGCGAGGACGGCTTCGCGGTTCTGTGCCATCTGTGAGATGACCTCGCAGGGTGCGCCGGTTTCTTCGTATTTCGCGCCCCAGACCAGAATTTCCAGCAGGACGGGGGCGAGGTCGATGCCTTTCTCTGTGAGCCGGTAGAGCCTACGGCGTGCGTCTTCCGGGTCGGGGGTGGTGGTGAGGATGCCGGCGTCTTCGAGCCTGCGCAGGCGATCCGCGAGGATGTTGGTGGCGATGCCTTCTCCACTCTGCTGAAAGTCTTTGAAACGGCGGAAGCCCCGGACCATGAGGTCGCGGACGATGAGCAGGGACCAGCGGTCTCCGAAGACTTCGAGAGAGATGCTGACCGGGCACCCGGAGCGCGGCTGGGCGCGGGACTTCTCTGGCACGGGGAGAACGATAGAGCAAGTTACTTGTGAGTTGCAAGTAAAAAAATGCGAAAGGGATTGTTATGAAGGAAAGGTAGAACTACAGGTCACTCCGCTGCGTCTGGCGCGTGAGTACGGGCCAGACCTGGCCCAGAATGACTCATGCATGAATGGACAGCGTCGACTGCAGTCGAGATGACAATTCGTTGGTTGGATTGGGTATTGTGCGGGCGACTCGCTTCAGTTGGCGGTTTGCTGGAGGGTCCAGGCGTTCATGCCGCCTTCAAGGGTGGCGACGTTCTGGAAGCCGGCGCGAGCCAGCAGGCTGGCGGCGATGCTGGCGCGGTGTCCTGCCTGGCAAACGGTGATGATGGGCTGTTGGGTGGGGAGGGTGTCGAGTTTATGGGGAAGGTCACCGAGCATGATGTGGCGCGCGCCGGGGATATGGCCGGCGTTCCACTCGGAGGGGTTACGAACGTCGAGAAGGATGACCTGGCCGGGAGCGAAGTCGAGGCGGGACTGGACCTGTTCGGGGTTGAGGAGGGTGATTCGGGCGGTGGGAAGGTTTGCGGCGGGCGGGTTGGGGGCGGTCCAGGCGTGCATGCCTCCGGCGAGGAATCCGGCGATGTTGTCGAGGCCGACGCGGACGAGGGCGCGGCGTGAGGATTCGTCGTCGCCCGAGTTGTTGACGAGGACGATGGGGATGGTGGCGTCGAGGAGCCAGCCAGCCCAGAGGGAGAGACTGGGTCCGGCGCCGATGCTGATGGCACCGGGGATGTGGGCGGCGGCGAAGTCTTCCGGTGAGCGGAGGTCAAGGAGGACGGCGCGGTGAGTTTGGGCGAGGTCGTGGACCTGTCCGGGTGTGAGCGCGGCGTTGCCGGGGAGGGTGGCCACGGAGGGTGCTCCAGCGGAGTTGAGCTGCTTCATACGCGGGTAATAGGCGGGCATGGCGGGGACTGAGTCGAGGACCTGGCGGACGAATTCGTCTTCGTCCAGGCGGTAGAGGAGGGTAGTGGCGCGCTCCTGGCCGAGGGTGGATTGGGATTGCGCGCCGATGGAGGAGCCGCAGAAGGAGCCGGCGCCGTGGCCGGGGTAGATGCGGAGGTGGTCCGGCAGGTGCGAGATGCGGTTGTGGAGGCTGCGGTAAAGCTGATGGGCGAGGCCGACCTTGGCGTCTTCGCCGAGGAGGTCGGGACGGCCGAGGGAGCCGGGGAAGAGGAAATCGCCGCTGAAGATGGCGATGGGGTGGTCGGGGTTGTGATCGTTGTCGTAGAGGAGATAAGACAGGTGCTCGGGCGTGTGGCCGGGGGTGTGGAGGGCCTCGATGGTGAGTTGGCCGAGGGGGATGCGGTCACCGTTGCGGAGCGGACGGTGGGGCATGGCGTACTGGTAGAGCTCGCCTTCGTCATAGGCGCTGAGGGCGAGTTCGGCTCCGGTGGCGACGGCGAGTGCGGGTGCTCCGGAGGCGAAGTCGGCGTGGATGTGGGTTTCGAGGATGTGGGTGAGGGTGAGCGAGTGCTCGGCGAGGTATTGGGTGTAGCGGTCGAAGTCGCGGATGGGGTCGATGACGACGGCGCGGCCCTCGGAGGCGATGACGTAAGAGTACTGGGCGAGGCCGGGGATTTCGATTTGGTGGAGGGTGAAGGGCATGGGCGAAATCGGCTCCTGTTGCGCCCGGGCTTTCGGCGGAGCCGGACGGGGATGACTCTACAGGTTAAGGCATACTGGATGCGGGCCGACAGGCCTGGACAGGAAGCCATTGCGGGGGATGGGCAGTGAACGGCTAATTGCGGGCGGGTTTGGCGTTGGCGCAGGCTGGGGGCATTCTGTCGTCTTGGCGCCACTCTTGCTCGCGCACATATCTGTCAATTAGGGCGCTTTACTTGTTGACGTTGCCTCGGAGCGCCTCAGTATAGAGCTTGAACGACGCTTTGGCCTCACCTGTCGCGCAAAATGACAATCTTAGAAATTCGAAATATCTGGATGGAGGCTCGATTTCTAATGCTCCGCAAAGCCGCGAAATAAGAACGGCGGCGAAGTATTGCACTGTATTTGCGGTCTCTAAATGCCACCCTGTCATTTCTTTGACGTGGTTCAGATTCATGATTTCGAGATCGGACTTAGAAGGCTTCCGCCTCAAATACAGGTCTTGCTGCATCCCGGCAATGATTCCGCCCGCGGAATTGAAGCAATACCCGATGGCGGTTTCTTGGTTGCGCTTCGAAAAATGTGTCAAGGGGGCGAGGCCGCAGTCCTCGCAGGAGGGTACCTCAGTCCCGGCGCGGATGGCGGAAACCATCCTGTCGCAAAAGTCCCGCTGAGATGGCCTGTCCGGGATGACGAGGAGGGCAGCAGCAATCGCCATGAAGTGATGGAAGAAGATGGTCTCCTGTAGTAGCGCTTGGCTCTGGTTTGCATTGATGGGCCAAGTGAGCATGTTGATCATGTGATCAGCTGAGCTTGTCGCAACGACAAGCGAGTTGAGCCCAAACACTTCTGGTGTTATTTCAGCGTAGTCGGATTGATGGCCTCGCTTCATGAGGCATTTTCGGAATTAAGTTCGTGGCTGTCAACCGATGCTTTCGCAGGCTAGCGAAATCCAGAAAAATTTCGTTCTAACTAGATCGAGATCCATCGTTTACGGGGCAAATGCCGCGATATGCGAATCTTAGCCCCGAACCTGGTGTCAGGGATTGAGGCATGATTCTGAAAGCCAATACATGACATTCGGAAAAATACAACTAGATTATTGGGCATAGCGATGGAGAATTCGTCCAAAGGAGGAATATGCAAATAGATATGCCATGTCATGGAAGTGGGCGTCCAGTTTTTGGACCAGACGAACCCGATGGAACTGTTTACTGCGGTCGCTGCGGGAAATTAGGCTTGCCTATGAGGTCGGTCGTTTCAGGCTGCGGGGAGGAGCGATTTATTGTCCCGGAGCATAGCTCTCGTCGGATTCCTCGACCTAGATTGCAGAAGCGTTGTGGAGGCAAGAGCTTAAGATCCGGGGTATCGCGCAGTCGAGCGACTCGGCGCTGGAAAAGTGGGCGCTAAGACCGAAAAGTCCACAGCTACGGAGGGTTAAGTCGTGCTTTCGTTCTTGCGCGGGAGTAGGACGAGCGTCTACACCCACCATGCGTCGCCGGGTTGCTCGCGGAGGAGGATTTCGTTGAGGAAGAGTGCAGCTTTGGTGAGTCCTTCTTCGGCGGAGAGGAGGCTGTCTTCGTGCTCGATGGAGATGGGGCCGTCGTAATGGCAGAGGCGGAGGGTGGAGAGGAATTCCTTCCACCAGGCGGCGTCGTGGCCATAGCCGACGGTGCGGAAGAGCCATCCGCGGGTGCGCTCGGCGGTGTAGGGCTGGGTGTCGAGAACGCCGGTGCGGGGCAGGTTGGCGGGGTAGAGCTGGGTATCCTTGGCGTGGACGTGGTGGATGGCGTCGCCGAGGACGCGGACGGCGGCGATGGGGTCGATATTCTGCCAGAAGAGGTGGCTGGGGTCGAGGTTGGCTCCGACGGCGGGGCCGGTGATGTCGCGCAGGCGGAGCATGGTTTCGGGCGAGTAGACGACGAAGCCGGGGTGCATTTCGATGGCGATGCGGACGCCGTGATCGGCGGCGAACTGGGCGTGTTCGCGCCAGTAGGGAGCGACGGCGTGATCCCACTGCCAGGCGAGGAGGTCCTGATAGTCGGGCGGCCAGGCGCAGGTGACCCAGTTGGGATGGGTGGCGTTGGGCGAGTCGCCGGGGCAGCCGGAGAAGTCGACGACGGTGGGGACGTGGAGCTTTTCGGCGAGGAGGATGGTTTTGCGGGCGACATCGCGGGCGGCGGCTGCGCGCGCGGGGTCGGGGTGCAGGGCGTTGCCGTGGCAACTGAGGGCGCAGATGGAAGCGTCGGCGTGGGCTAGGGTCTGCTGGAATTCGGCGAGGTCGTCGGGGTGGTCGAGGAGGGTGAGCGGGCAGTGGGCGTCGCCGGGGTAGTTGCCTGAGCCGAGCTCGACGGTGGTGATGTTGAGGGCGCGGAGCTTGGCGAGGGTTTGTTCGAGAGACAAGCCGGAGAGCAGCGGGGTGAAGACGGCAAGTTGCATGCCGCTATTGTGAGCGCGCGGGCGGGGTGGTGGGAAGGGTGAAAGATTTTGAGAGGCAGGCGATAGACTGAGCTTGCATGAAGAAATGGGTGTGTGTTTTTTGCGCGTCGGCGGAGGGTGAGAGCTGGGAGTACATGGAGCAGGCGCGGGTGATGGGACGCGCGATTGCCGGGCGCGGGCACGGGCTGGTGTACGGCGGCGCGACGGTGGGCACGATGGGCGCGGTGGCTGATGCGGCGTTACGTGCCGGCGGCGAGGTGGTGGGCGTGATTCCGGATGTGCTGATGGAGCGTGAGCTGGGGCATGCGCGGCTCACGGAGCTGCATGTGGTTCGAACGATGCACGAGCGGAAGGCTCTTATGGCGGAGCGGGCGGATGCGTTTGTGGCGCTGCCGGGCGGGTTTGGGACGCTGGACGAGTTTATCGAGATTTTGACATGGGCACAGTTGCGCATCCATACGAAGCCTTGTGTGCTGGTGAATGTGCTGGGCTATTACGACGGGCTGCTGGAGTTTTTGGAGACGGCGGTGGCGCGGGGATTTTTGAAGCGGGAGAATTTTGAGCTGATTAAAGTGGCGGGCAACGCGGATGTGGCGCTGGATGCAGTGGAGCGGGCGTGGGCGGCGGAGGGGGAAGTCGCCGGGGATGCGAGGATGGGGAAGTTGGTGGAGTAGCTCGTAGATTTAAGCTGATAGCTCCCAGCTCTTAGCCTTTAGCTGTGTTGCTTTCAAGAGTGGCGGAACTGCAGATTCTTCGATTTTGTTCGCCGCTTATACATTGCACGACGCTCAGGATGACAAGAATATTGGGTGTGTTGGGCGTGGGATCAGCTTTGCTGAGAGTGGTGGAGTTTGCACTCGTCACAGGTGCAGTGGCGGCGGAGAAAGTCCCAGGAGTAGATGCCGCTGGAGTGGCCGTCGTTCCAAGTGAAGCTGATGGCGTAGCGACCGACGGGGGCGACGAGGGTGGGCCGCGGCGGCGGTTCATACATAGGGAGTGGATTGTTAGCCTTGGGGCGGGGCTCGCCGGGCTGGCGTCCGGAGGCTTCGCGCTCTTCGTGACAGGTGGCGCAGGGGCATGCGTTTCGCAGCCAGGCAAAGGTCCAGGAACTGTGGTGGCCGTCCTTCCAGTCGATTTCCATGCCGGTGCCTTCGGTTTTGTTGACGCGGACCTTGGCGGGCTGGGTGGCTTCCGGCGGGAGTGTGCGGTCCTGCTGGACGGTGCGACGTGCTTCTTCTTTTGAAACGAAGCGGATGCCTTCGTGACTCATATCTCTATTATTGTCGCCGATTCGCGTCGGTTGGGGCGAAGCGTGAAGGGATTGCGCATTAGCGGCGGTGGTCAAAGCGGAGCTTGAGGATGAGGATGGCGACGGAAAGCGCGAGGGTGGTTCCATTGGCCAGGATCATGGGGATGGAGTGAAGCGAAATGCCATAGACCAGCCAGAGGAAAACGCCGAGGGAGAATGCGAGGAACATGGTGAGGGAGATGTCGCGGGCGCTGCGGAGGCGCCAGACGCGGACGAGCTGGGGGACGAAAGAGAGCGTAGTCAGGACGCCGGCGAGGTAGCCGGCCAGGGTGAGCAGAGGCAGATGGAGGATCATAGGAGCTTTGCGTTCATAGAGTGGGGTGGGTGAAGAACCAGATAGCGATGGCGAATCCCAGGGCGATGATGATGGGGCGGAGGATGCGGTCGCTGATGCGGCGGGAGTTGCGCGCGCCCGTATATCCACCGATGGCGCAGGTGATCATCATGAACCAGCAGTAGCGCCAGTCGACGGCGCGGTAGGCGATGAACATGATGACGGCGACCAGATTGGCAACCGTGGTGATGACGGTTTTGAGGGCGTTGATTTCCGCGATGCGCTCGACTCCGCAGAGCGAGAGCGCTGTCATGGTGAGCAGGCCGGCCCCGGCGCCGAAGTAGCCGATGTAATAAGTGATGCAGAGCAGGAGGAAGAGCAGGGGTACGACGTAGATGTGCTCGGGCGAGCCGGCATGGGCGACGGCACGGGTTTTGATGCGTCGGGAGATGGGACCGCTGAGGGCGAAGCTGGTGGACCCCAAGAGAAACAGATAGGGGACGAGGCGGAGGAAGGAGTTCTGGCTGTTATGAAGGAGTGTCCATGATCCGGCGAAGCCGCCGATGGCGGCGACGGTGACGACGGGGAGTACGAGGCGGAGGTTCTTGCGGAGATCTTCTCGGTATCCGGCGATGGAAGTGAACTGGCCTGGCCAGAGTGCAACCGTGTTGGTGGCATTTGCCTGGATGGGCAGGAGCCCGGCTGCGATAAGCGAGGGGAATGCGATGAAGCCTCCGCCACCGGCAATGGAGTTGATGACGCCCCCGAGAAAGGCAGCCGCGGCGAGGAACAGGGACTGGAGGAAATCGTGAGGCACGTGAATTTATTGTAGATGTCGTGTGGGAGTGGAAAGGTGCGGCTTTTTGCGCGGCAGGGCGCGGGAAATCTGCCGGTCCTGAGCGGTCTCCGGAATGGGTATACTGACTGGTCTGAGAGGGGGGTCAAGCAATGCGTAGATTTGTGGCGGCAGTGGCGGGGATCTGCCTGGCGGCGCCGGTTGCGTTATGGGCACAGAGCGGTGTGAAGGCCGGGCATGACGTGGTGGACCGGATTGCTCCGGTGCAGGCCGAGCAGATGGATGCGGCGGCCGAGAAGATTCTGAAAGAGACAGGAACGCCGAGCGCGTCTGTTGCCGTGGTGGAGCACGGACAGATTGTTTACACGCACGGATATGGTCTGGCGCGGCTGCAGCCGCCGAGTCCTGCCGAGCCATGGATGCGGTATTCGATTGGGTCGATTTCAAAGCAGTTCACGGCGGCGGCGATGTTGATGCTGCAGCATGAAGGGAAGCTGTCGATCAATGATCCGGTATCCAAGTACTTCCCGGGCCTGACGGACGCGAAGAATGTGACGATCAAGATGCTGTTGTCGCATACGTCCGGCTACCAGGATTACTGGCCGGAAGACTACGTGATGCCTCCGATGGAGAAGCCGACGACGCCCCAGCACATTCTGGATGTATGGGGGAAGCGGCCGCTGGATTTTGCTCCCGGGACGAAGTGGCAGTATTCGAACACGAATTATGTGATTGCCGGACTGATTGTGCAGAAGGTGAGCGGGATGCCACTGATGCAGTTTTTGCGGGAGAGGATTTTCAGGCCGCTGGATATGAAGGACGTGATGAATTCGGATCTGCACGAACTGCTCAAGACGGATGCTGCGGGATACCAGAGGTATGCGCTGGGGCCGCTGCGGCCGGCGACGCCGGAGGGTCCGGGCTGGATGCTGGGGGCGGCGGAGCTGGCGATGCCCGCTTATGACCTGGCGCAGTGGGACATTAGTTTGATGGACCGGTCGCTGATGTCGCAGCAGTCGTATGACGAGATGTTTACGCCAGTGCTCTTGGAAGACGGGCAGAACTCGCATTACGCGCTGGGCCTGTTTGTGGGGACGCGGGATGGGCATGCGTACCTGGAGCACAGCGGCGAGGTTTCCGGGTTTGTTTCCGAGAACATTGTCTTCCCGCAGGACAAGGCGGCGATTGTGGTGCTGACGAATGAGATGGCTTCTCCGGCCGCGGGCGCGATTGGACGGGCGCTGACGCCGCTGGTGCTGGGGATGCCGGTTGGGAAGTCGACGGCTGAGGAAGCGAAGCAGGCCGAGGCACAGGCAATGGAGATTTTCACCGGGCTGCAGCATGGGAAGATTGACCGCGCGAAGTTCACGGACTGGTGCAATGCATACTTCAGCCATCAGGCGATCGAGGACTATAAGAACAGCCTGGGGCCGCTGGGCAAGCCGGCGAGCATTCAGATGCTGCAACAAGGTTTGCGGGGCGGGATGACATTCCGGGTTTTCCGGGCGATGTTTCCGAATGGGAAGAACACGCTGATGATTACGACCTATACGGAGCCGGACGGAAAACTGGAGCAGTTTCTAGTGCTGCCAGTGCCGAAGGTGTAGAGGCGGCTTTCAGGCTTTGTATGGGGATAGTTGGGTGGGGAGTGGTGCGCCGATGGTGACGGGGGCGCAGCAGGCTTTGCTGAATTTTGCGAGGTCGGCTCGCATTTCCTTATCTGCCTCGAAGGATTGGAGGGTGGCTTCGAGGATGGCGTTGGCGGCGGCGTCGGTGGGGCGGGTGATGCGGTAGTGCATCCACTTGCCTTCGCGGCGTGCGCTGACGATGCCGGCGCGGCGCAGGTAGGCGAGGTGGCGTGAGATTTTGGGCTGGCTCTGGCCGAGGATATCGACGAAATAGCAGACGCAGACTTCGCGATCGCGCATGAGGTTGAGCAGGCGCAGGCGGGTGCGGTCGCTGAGCGCGGCGAACATGCGCGGCATGTCAAAGTCGGAACGAGCCATAGATTTACTATACCCTAAACATATTCGTTTTGACAGATGTGTTGTCTGGAGATATATTCGCATCAGCGTATATGAGGGCGCACAAAATGGAATCCGCGAACAGCGTAAGGGAAGAAGTCAGGCAGAGGTATGGCGAAGCGGCGCGGGCGGTGGCCGGTGGAGAAAGCAAGGGATCGTGCTGCAACAAGGCGCTTCGCTATTGTGATCCGATTACGGCGAATCTGTACAACGACGTGGAGGCCGCTGCGGTTCCGGAGAAGGCGATGCTGGCATCGCTGGGATGCGGGAATCCGACGGCGCTGATTGAGCTGAAGGCCGGCGAGGTGGTGCTGGACCTGGGTTCGGGTGGCGGGATTGACGTGCTGCTGTCTGCACGGAGGGTTGGGCCGACGGGCAAGGCGTACGGGCTGGACATGACGGACGAGATGCTGGCGCTGGCGAGGGAGAATCAGCGGCAGGCGGGCCTGGAGAACGTGGAGTTTCTGAAGGGTGAGATCGAGAGCGTTCCGCTGCCGGACGAGACGGTGGACGTGGTGATTTCGAATTGCGTGATCAACCTTTCGGCGGACAAGGACAAGGTGCTGCGAGAGGCGTTTCGCGTGCTGAAGCCGGGCGGACGGTTTGCGGTTTCCGACGTAGTGGTGCGCGGCGAGGTTCCAGCCGCTGTGCGCAACAGCATGATGATGTGGGTGGGCTGCGTGGCCGGTGCGCTGGAAGAACAGGAGTATCGAGCGAAGCTGGCGGCGGCTGGATTTACGGCGATTGATATGGAGCCGACTCGCGTGTATGACCTGGAAGATGCGCGGCAGTTTTTAGAAGAAGCGGGTGTGGACGTGGATGCCATTGCGCCGCAGGTGGAAGGGAAGTTTGTGAGTTCGTTCATTCGTGCGACACGGCCTGCGGAGGGTTGCTGTGGCTCGGGATGTGGATGTGCGAATTCGAAAAACGGAGAAGGTAAGTGAGCAAGGTGTGGAATGTGCTGTTTTTGTGTACGGGAAATTCTGCGCGATCGGTCATGTCGGAGGGGATTTTGAATCACCTGGGTAAGGGGCGGTTCAAGGCTTATAGCGCGGGGAGTCATCCGTCAGGCAAGGTGCGGCCGGAGGCGCTGAAGCAACTGGAGCGCGTGGGAATATCGACGGAGGGTTTGCGGAGCAAGTCGTGGGATGAGTTTGCGGGGCCGGATGCGCCGCACATGGATTTTATTTTTACGGTGTGCGGCAACGCGGCGAAGGAAGTGTGCCCGGTGTGGCCGGGGCATCCGGCGACGGCGCATTGGGGCGTGGATGATCCGGCAGCGGTGGAGGGACCACCGGAGGATATTGCACGGGCTTTCAGCGATGCGTTTATGGTGCTGGAGAGCAGGATTCGGCTGCTGCTGGCCCTGCCCCTGGAGGAACTGGAGCGCATGGAGCTGGAGCAGAAACTGCATGAGATTGGCCGATCATAGAGAGGCATTTGTTTGATGAGAAATCATGTTCTCCGTTCCAGAGGATTGTGCGCATGAAAGTTACGAATAAGTTGTCGTTTCTGGACCGCTACCTGACGGGTTGGATTTTTGGCGCGATGGTGGTGGGGGTTGGCCTAGGATGGCTGCTGCCGGGCGTGGTGCCGTTTCTGAACCGGTTCAGCGTGGGAACGACGTCGATTCCGATTGCAGTGGGGTTGATCGTGATGATGTATCCGCCGTTTACGCGGGTGCGTTACGAGGAACTGCACGAGGTTTTCCGGAACAAGAAGGTGCTGGCGCTGTCGCTCGTGCAGAACTGGGTGATTGGCCCGGTGCTGATGTTTGTGCTGGCGATCGTGTTTCTGCGCGGATATCCGGAGTACATGGCGGGTCTGATCATGATCGGTCTGGCGCGGTGCATTGCGATGGTGATCGTGTGGAACGAGCTGGCGAAGGGCGATACGGATTACGCGGCGGGGCTGGTGGCGTTCAATTCGCTGTTTCAGGTTTTTTTCTACTCAGTGTATGCGTGGGTGTTTATCACGGTGCTGCCGGCAAAGCTGGGGCTCAAGGGCGCGGTGGTGCATGTTTCGATGGGCGAGATAGCCGAGAGCGTGTTTATTTATCTCGGGATTCCGTTCCTGGCAGGCTTTTTGACCCGCACGGCGCTGGTGCGGCTAAAAGGGCGCGGCTGGTATGACAGGAAGTTTGTGCCAAGGGTGAGCCCGCTGACGCTGCTGGCGCTTCTGTTCACGATTGTGGTGATGTTTTCGCTGAAGGGCGGTTACATAGTGCGGCTGCCGCTGGACGTGGTGCGGATTGCGATTCCGCTGCTGGTGTATTTCGTGGTGATGTTCCTGGTGTCGTTCTACATGGGGCGGAAGCTGGGCGCGGATTATTCGAAGACGACAACGCTTTCGTTTACGGCGGCTTCGAACAACTTTGAGCTGGCGATTGCGGTGGCGGTGTCGGTGTTCGGCATTAACTCTGGTGCGGCGTTTGCCGCGGTGATTGGGCCGCTGGTGGAGGTTCCTGTAATGATCGGACTGGTGAATGTGGCGATGTATTTCCAGAGGCGATATTTTCCGAATGCGGAGGCGCTGCCGATGGTAGAACCGGTTTGTATTTCCAGCAAGCGATAAGGGGCAAGCAAAGAAAAAGGGCACGGTTGCGATGGCAGCCGTGCCTCATTGTTTTGGTGCGGAGGGGGTTACTGCTGACGCAACTCCATCTGCTGTTGCGGGGTGAGCGGCCGGTCGGTGTAGAGGGTTTTGTTGGAGAGATCCTGGATCTCGTAGAGGCGCCCGCCGAGGAGTTTCTGGATGTGGTTGTAGTACTCAGGGGGGACGAAGAGGAATTTGCGCTTGCCGTGTCCCCACATGGCGACGAGGTTGGTGTCGTCGAGGAAGACGTTGGGCGTGTCGGGGTAGTCGGAGCCCCAGATCATGGATGAGCCGAAGAGGTCTTTGGAGCCGCCGTTGTTCTTGGGGTCGGGTTCGAAGTACCAGTACTTGCCGTGCACGAATTTCGCATAGGGTGGCACGAAGTGGTGGGTATAGAAGATGACGGAGGAACACTCGCTCTGGTCGCCATAGCAGAGCAGCGTGTAGCTGTTGTTATCGCCGTGGGTAAGGCGATTGATGGTTTCGGCGAAGGGCTTGGAGGAAAGCAGCGGCGAGAATCGGGCGAAAGCGATGTGCGCGGCGATGAGGAAGAGAGCGACGGTGAATCCGAGCGAGATGGTGGATTCGAAGTGGTGACCGCGGCGGCGGAGTACCCAAGCAATGAGGGGGCCGACGAGGAATGTGACGCAGGCCAGGCCGGCGGGGAGACGCAGCGCGGCGAATGCACGGGTGGTGATGTCAAAGAAATGGGACATGGCCATGGCGTAGTCGCCGACGCCGCGATGGGCAAGGAGCGTGCCGATGTCCGGGATGTAGGGCAAGTTTCGGGAGGACCAGAGCCCCCAGGCAAGGAGACCAGCAACGATCAGGCCGACGATGGTAAAGGCGAGATGGATGCCTCGCAGCCAGCGCGAGGTGGCAGAGTCGGGATTCTCTGCGTCGGGGCTTTCTTCGGCGGCAGCGAGCGAGCCGGAGATGATCAATAGCAGGGCGAGGTAGGCCGGCCAGGTGTAGTACTGGTCGTTTGTTCCCGAGAGGCCGAAGAAGATGAGGATGAAACCGGCGTAGCAAGCGAGCAGTAGGCTGGTGCGGGCACGGAAGCGCAGGCGGGCCGCGGCGCTGGAGGCCTCAAAGGCGCTAGTGTGAGGATCGAGAAACGCGATCGTATCCGTACTGCTTTCGCGGAGGTCGCGGAGGAAGAGCCTGCGGTTGCGCCATGCGCGGCGAATGAAGATGGGGACGTAAAGGCTCCAGGGAAAGATCCAGACGAACTGGCAGAGCCAATACACCCAGGAAGGCTCCTTGCTGTAATCGCGTGGGTAGCGGGTGCCAAGGAAGCGCAGGAAGTGCTCGTTGATGAAGTAGAAGTAAAAGAATCCGTGGACATTACCCCAGGTGGGAATGTTGCCGATGGGGTGGCCCTGATCGGGATTGGCGAGGCCGCAGAGGATGTGCCAGGGGGCGGCGATGGCCAGGAAAACGACGGTGCCGGTGAAGAGGCGCATTTCGCGCCAGCGGCGCCACTCGCCGGTGATGAGCAGATAAGGAATCAGCGCGCCCCAGAAGAAGACGATGGCGACGAGACCCTTGGAGAGCAGCGCGAGGGCGATGGCTCCGTAGGCGATGTAGAGGCGGGAGGGTTTTCGATCCTCAAGGCCGGTGAAGAACATGTAGAGGCCGAGGATGAGGAAGAATGTGAGGATAGCGTCGGGAATGAAAAGGCGGGTGAAAAGAAAGACTCCGATGGCGGTGAGCATGGCGAGGGCGGCGTAGAAGCCTGCTCGATCGCCGTAGGCACGACGGCCCCAGAACCAGCCGATGATCGCGAGGCCGAGCACGGAGAGGGTAATGGGCAGGTGGGTGGAGAAAACGTGGAAGCCGAAGATGTGATAGTCGATGGCCGCCAGCCAGTAGTACATGGGGGGCTTTTCGAGGTAGCGGACGCCGTCAATGTAGGGCGTAATCCAGTTGCCTGTGACGGCCATGTGGGCGGCGGCTTCCGCGTGGCCGGAGTCGACATCATCCATTTGTGGCGGTCCGAAGAGCGCCGCGAAATGGACGGCGAGGAAGACCAGGATGAGGATGGTCCAGGCTTTGACGCGCGATTGATAGAGCACGGGCGGCTTGCTTGTATCCGGATCGGCAGTAGCGGTCACAGCAGGGCGCAAGTTATTCACATTTTCGAGGATAGCAGCGAGAACGGCGTTAAAAATAAAGTAGAGCGAGGACATGGCGATGCGGGCTGAAAGATTTGCCGCCGTGGCGTCGCGTCTGGGTTGTACGCTGGGCCGTTGCGGGGAGACGCCGGACGTGGGGGCGATCCATCACGTAAGAACAGGCTCGCGGCGACTGGATGCGGCACTGGACGCGCTGGAACGAGAAACCAGCGAGAGCGAAGCCATGCGCAAAAGTGCCGTGAAACTGCGCAAACTCTTGAAAAAAGTGAGACGCCGGGCGGGCAAAGTGCGAGACCTGGATGTGCATCGCGGGCTCCTGAGGAAATTGACGCCGGAGTTGGACTCGGACCCTCGGGCCAGCCGCGCCGGAGATGGTTCCGCTGGCTCCGTTCTGAAGCAGGCGGAGGATCTGGACGCTGAACTGGAACGGCGGCGCGGCAGACGAGCGGAAAAATTCAGGCAGAGGGCCTGCCGGTGGCAGGGAAGACTCGATCAGCGAGTGGGTGCGGTGCTACAGGCAGCGGCGGAGGCGGGTGATCCGCCGGCGAATGCCGGGGCGGCGGAGTTGGCCCTGGAGAGCTTTGCAGGGCTTTGCAGGGAGATTCCTGTGCTGGATACGGGAACACTGCACGATTTCCGGAAAGGCGCGAAGCATGCCCGCTATATTGCCGAAGGCGGGGACGATGATTGGAGCAAACGGACGGCGCAACGGCTGAAGCGCGTGCAGGATGCGATCGGGATGTGGCACGACTGGCTGGTGCTGGCGACCGAGGCACAGGAAGCGGCGGGCGGTGAGAGGAACGAGCTGGTGGAGCGGATGGAATCAAGACGGGACCGGCAGTTCCGTTCCGCGATGAAGACGACTGAACGCGTGCGCGAGGAACTGCTGGGCGAGTGGGAAGACTTCGCGAAACAGAGGGTGGGACGAGGAGCGGATGAAGCCGGAGCTGGGCTGGCCAAGACCGCGTGAGGGCAGAGTGAGCGTGCATCGTGTATGGTGCTTCGTTAGAGTTGTGTTTCCCGGGGTGAGAATAGATTGCGAACCTTTGCGTCCATTGATATCGGATCGAACTCCTGCCGTTTGAAGATTGCCAGAGTGGTGCAGCACGAGCTGCGCACGGTGTTTGAAGACCGCGAAGTGACGCGGCTGGGCGCGAGTGTGTTTGAGACGGGGCTGATTTCGCCGGAGGCGATGGCCAACACGATTCGCACGCTGAAACGCTTCCATAAGGCTGTGCAACTGCACAGCGTGGACCGGGCGCGGGCGGTGGCGACTTCTGCGTTGCGGGATTCGCGGAATTCGAGGGCGTTCCGCGCATGGGTGAAGGATGAGACAGGCTGGGACGTGGAAGTGATCTCGGGGCTGGAAGAGGGGCGGCTGATTCACCGTGGAGTGGTGGACTGGGAGCCGGGGACGCGTGGGCGGTGCGTGCTGATGGACCTGGGCGGTGGCAGCTGCGAGGTGATCCTTTCAGAGCACAAGCGGATTGAGGCGATGGTGAGCCTGCCGCTGGGCGCGGTACGGCTGACGCAGGAGTTTCTCAGGAGTGATCCGCCGACGGAAGAAGAAATTGGGCGGATGAAGCAGTTTATTGCACGGGAACTTCGGCGGGCGGCGAGAAGGGTGGACGCGACGAAAGTGAAGCTGGCGATTGCGACCAGCGGCACAGCGGCAGCACTGGCCGAGGCGAGCGCCGCGATGGCGAAGTCGACCAAAAACAAAGGGAAGGCTGCAGCGGAGCGGGAGCCGAATACGGCGAGCGCGCGGGATGTGCGACGGCTGACCGATAAGTTGGCGAAGATGAACAATGCCGCGCGGGGCGCGATTCCGGGGATTGGCACGAGGCGGTCGGAAATCATCATTGCGGGCGCGCACGTGTATGCGGAGCTTCTGGAGCATTATCGGTTGCCGGGATTCCGGTATTCGCAGTTTGGGATGCGGGACGGCATTTTGTCGCAGATGCTGGCCGAGGAAGACGTACGGACGAGCGCGCACCAGGCATTTGAGCGCGAGCGCTGGGCCGGGGTGCTGGAACTGGCGCGGCGGTATGGGACGGATCCCAAGCAAATGGAGCCGGTAAGGCAGCATGCCGAGCAGATGTTTCATGATCTGGCGACGGTGCATGAGTTACCGGAGGAGTATCTGTTATGGCTGGAGTCGGCGGCGGTGCTGCGTGATGTGGGGAAGTTTCTGAATTACCAAGGGCACCACCGGCATGCGCAGTACATTGTGGCGAGTTCGGAACTGTACGGGTTTACGCCGCAGCAGCGGGTGGTGATATCGGCGATTGCGCGCTATCTGGGCAAGAGCCGTCCGGCGCCGGAGGGGCGGACGATGCGGGATGTTCCGCCAAGCGAGCACGAATGGGTGAAGCGGGCGGTGGTGCTGCTGCGGTTGGCGGTAAGTCTGAACCAGGATCGGGCGAGCGATGTACTGAAGGTGAAGACGTATGTTTACCCGAAGCGAGTAATTCTGGAACTGTACCCGGGGCGGACGGGGGCGGAGCTGGAGTTGTGGTCGCTGCGCAAGGAGGCGGATTATTTTCGCGAGGTCTTCCGTCGGGATTTGCTGGTGACTTTGCCATAGATGCCGCGCAGGATGCGTGGCTCGACCAGCCAGAGGAGGGTGCCGGGGCGGCGGGTGTAGTCGACGCGGGCGAGGGCGCCCTTGCGGAGGCGCAGGCTGGTTTTTCCCGTGGAAAAGAGTGAGCCGAGGAAGGTGCTGATGTTGGGATTGTGGCCGACGAGCAGCACGTTTTCGTCGCCGTTGAGCGAGTCGATGAGGTTGTAAAAGTCGCGGAGGGTGGCGCCGGGCGCGAGTGCGTCAGAGATGACAATCTCGGATTCGTAGCCGACCTCGGTTCCGACAAAAGAGGCGGTCTGCTGGGAGCGCTTGAGCGGGCTGGAGACGATGCGGTCGAACTGGACCTTGAGCCCGTTGAGGTAGGTACCGACGAGGATGCATTGCTGCTTGCCCTCCTTGTCGAGGGGCCGCTTGACGTCAATGGTGGGGTTAGCGCGCCGCGTTCCGGCGCTGGCATGTCTCAGAACGTAGAGATTCATAAGGCGTTAGAAGGGCTGACAGCAAGGACGGCTGCCCGCGAATTTACAGAATTGTAACAATCGAAGCAGGGGAGAAATGTTAATTTTTTGCCGGCTGGTTGCGAGGGGTTGAATCTTCAGCCGGTGATGGCCGCGCATCGCTATGAGAGGGCGGATTCGATGTGATCGTCTTCCGCTGCGGCGATCTGGAGTCCGCTGGCTCGGGAAGGCTTCTTGCGGCGCGGAGAGCTGGCGGCTTTCTTACGGGATTTGTTGCCGGGTGTAAGAACGGCTGGAGGAGCCGGAGGTTGCGCGTCTGTGAGTGGATAGAGGATGGCCGGCGGGATGTCACGGACCGAGGCTTTGCCTTCGGCAATGCGCATGAGGAAATCCTGCGAGCTGAAGGCAGGCGCGCTGCGTGCCGTTGGGGCTTCGGCAATGCGGATGTATTCGCCGTCGGAGCGCAGGAGGCGGGATTTGATCGTGTCGGCGAGGCAGGAGGCGAGAATTTCTTCGCGGATGCGGTCTCGGAGCGCAGGGTCGCGGACGGGGAAGATGGTTTCGCAGCGCTCAAAGAGGTTTCGGGGCATCCAGTCGGCGCTGCCGCAATAGACTTCCGGGTTGTTGCCATTTTCGAAGGAATAGATGCGGCTATGCTCCAGAAATCGGCCGACGATGGAACGGACGCGGATGTTTTCGCTGACACCTTTGAGGCCTGGACGGAGCGAGCAGATGCCCCGGACAATAAGGTCGATCTGGACTCCGGCACGGGAGGCGTCGTAGAGAGCCTCGATGACGCTGCGCTCGAGGAGAGAGTTCATTTTGGCGATGATGCGGGCGGGGCGGCCGGCGCGGGCGTGCTCGGTCTCGCGATGGATGAGCTGCATGAAGCGCTCGGCGAGGGTGAGCGGGGCGACGAACAGGGGCGCGTAGTCGTCGGACTCGGAATGGGCGGTGAGGTAGTTGAAGACGTTGTGGACGCCGGCGGTGATTTCGGGGTCGGCGGTGAGCAGGCTGAGGTCGGTGTAGAAGCGGGCGGTGTCGGGGTTGTAGTTGCCGGTGCCGAGGTGGGCGTAGCGGCGGATTTCGCCGTCGGGGTCGCGGCGGACCAGGAGGGCCAGCTTGCAATGGGTCTTGAGGCCGACGATGCCGTGAAAGACCTGCACGCCTGCATCCTCAAGGGCCCGTGCCCAGCGGATGTTGGAGGCTTCATCGAAGCGGGCGGTGAGTTCGACGACGACGGTGACTTCCTTGGTGGCGGCGGCTTCGGTGAGAGCGCGGAAGATGGGTGAATCCGGACTGGTGCGGTAGAGAGTCTGCTTGATGGAGACGACGTTGGGGTCCTGGGCGGCGGATTCGATGAGGCTGGCGACGCCGTCGTAGGAGTCGTAGGGGTGGTGCAGGAGGATGTCGCGGTGTCGGAGCTCGTCGAAGATGTCGGTCGATTTGCGATGGAGGCGGAGCTCGCGGGGTATGAAGGCTGGGAATTTCAGATCGGGCCGGGGCGTGTCGGAGTAAATCTGCATGAGGCGGGAGAGGTTGACAGGCCCGTCGGTGCGGTAGACCTGCGACTCGGAGAGCTCGAAGTTGGTACGCAGGCGTTCGATGATTTCGTGGTCGGCGCTGTGCTCAATTTCTAGGCGGACGGCATCGCCTTTGCGGCGATTGTGCAACTCGGCGCGCACGGTTTCGAGGAGATTGCGGGATTCTTCCTCCTGGAAGTAGAGGTTGCTGTTGCGTGTGACGCGGAAGGCGGCCTTGGAGAGGATCTGGTAGCCGCGATACATGCTGGAGGCGTTGCGCTCGATGAGGTCGTGGAGGGAGACGTAATCGATGGTATTGGCGGATGAGGGCAGGCGCACAAGACGAGGCAGGGCGCGAGGCACGGTGATGACACCGAGGACGGGTTCGCTGGTGGCTTTACGTTTGCTGTGAAGCAGCAGAGCGATGCAGAGGGCCTTGTTGAGGACGCGAGGGAAGGGATGGGCGGGGTCGATGGTGATGGGTGTAAGGAGTGGGTCAACTTCGCGCTGGTAAAAGGTGTTGGCGGCCTCGCGGGCGTCGTCGTCCATCTGGTCCCAGCTGAGGACGCGAATGCCAGCGCGATCGAGCTCGGGCAGGAGTTGCTCGTTCCAGCAGCGGTATTGTTCCTTGACGTAGGCGTGCATTTCCTCGACGAGGGCGTCGAGGGTCTGCTCGAGAGTACGGCCGTCGGGGTCAATTTCGTTGTAGCCGTCTTCAATGCGCTGCAGGATGCCGGCGACACGGATTTCAACAAATTCGTCGAGATTGCTGGCGGTGATGGCGAGGAATTTGAGGCGCTCGAAGAGGGGGTTGGATGGGTCTTCGGCCTCTTCGAGTACACGGCGATTGAACTTAAGCCAGGAGACATCGCGCCCGAGAAAGAGGCTGGTCGTGGTTTGCTTTGCTTTGCCCATGCATGAACCGGCGGTGTTCCAGTGAGATGTGCGCTCGTGCTGCAGTTGGAAGCTCTTTCTCGCGCGGGTGACGAAAAAGAGCTCCGAGTCATATTCCAGTGTATGCCTACCGTCCAGGAGGGGCAGGTTGACTTGGCAGGATGCGCGGATGAGGATACAGAAAGTAGAAGAACCGGGGGTGAATCGTGCCGAACCAGGATTGCCTTGAGCAGGGAAGCGCCGGCGTGGCGCGGGCCGAGCATACGGCTCTGGAGCTCTTTCAGTTGGCGTCGTTGCTGGTAGGCGACCCGCAAGAGGCGCTGCAACTTGTGGAGGAAAGCGTTTCGGCATCGGACCTGGACCCCTGCGCGGCTGAGCCTGGCGCCGAGGAGAGAGTTCGGCGGAAGCTGACGGAGCGGGCATTGCAGTGGATGCGGCAGCGGGCTCCGCAGTCGTTCGAGGTGGAGGGGACGTCTGTATCCCTTGGCGGCTGCGTGGAAACTGACGATCTGGAAGCGGCGGGAATTTCGAGCGCAAAACTGGCTGAGATGCTAAGTGGCGGGCAAAGGCAGAAGCTGCGGAGCTGGCTGGACGATCTGCCGATGGCACAGCGAGCGGTGTTTGTGTTGCGGGCCGTGCTGGGCAGGAATAGTCAGACGGCTGCAGAGGAATTTCGGCAGGTGTGCGGGGCAGACGGCTGGACAGCGGATTATGTGAGCGCGATGTTCCGATCGGCGCTATGTTCGCTAGCGAACCAGCTGGCGCATTCCACTTCAGCCGCAACGGCTTGAGGGGACGAACCCAGCGAGGGATAACGCGGTGCAAGCGGATGTTGGCGGGGCTTTGTGGCGGAGTCCAGGCGGACTACCCGGCGCTGCTTTCGGGGCCGGTGAAAAGTTTTGCACTGTTTTCAGGGTGCATGCGCATCCAAAGGACGTACTTTATTGATAGAGGCTGTTATTCAGTTTGGGGTAGGCGACGTGAGGGTCGCCCATCGTAGAGTGAATAACAGCCTCTAGACAATCAATTCTCTTTCCGACCTAAGAGGAAACATATTTCAGTGTTGAAAGCTGGCAAGGGAAACAGGACCAGCGCCGGCTTAGGCTGTGCGCTGCTGGCGATTGCGGTCACTGCGTCGCTGCAAGCGCGGGCGCAACAGACGGGGGGTGGAGTGTCCACGCCGCCGCCTCCGATCCAGGTGATTCAGCCGCAGATCAACAACTCGACCTACGAAGGCAGCGTGGCTGTCCCGCAGGTGAAGCCGGGGGTGATTGGGCTGTCGCTGGATGATGCGATCCAGATGGGGTTGCAGCATAACCTTGGATTGCTGCTGACGTCGCAGACGACGCAGTCGGCGCGCGGAGCGGAACTGGATCAACTACAGGCGCTGCTGCCGACGGTGAATGGCGATATCAAGGAAGCAGAGCAGGAGACGAACCTAGAGGCGGAGGGATTGCGGATTTCAGGGTTCCCGAAGATTATTGGGCCGTATGGGTACACGGATATACGGGGCAGCCTGAACTGGTCGCTTTTGGATTTGTCGTCGTTACAGAATTACCTGGCGGCGAAGCATGATTTTGATGCTGCGAAGTTGTCAGTGGAAGACGCGCGGCAGATGGTGGTGCTGACGGTGGGGAACGCATATCTGCGGGTGATTGCCGACAAAGCACAGATTGCCGCCGACAAGGCGGAGCTGGCGACGGCGCGGGTATCGCTGAACCAGGCGATGGACCAGCACAGCGCAGGGACTGCGCCAAAGTTGGATGTGTTGCGTGCGCGCGTGGACTACCAGACGCAAGAGCAGACATTAATTGCGGCGCAGAATGCCTTTGAGAAAGACAAGATTGCGTTGGCACGAGCGATTGGCCTACCGCTGGAGCAGAAATATGTTGCTACCGAGACAGCTCCATTTGCGCCGCTCGATCATATTGATCAGGCCCAGGCTGTGAGCGAGGCACTGGCGAGCCGGCAGGACCTGAAGGCTCTGGAGCAGAAGGTAGAAGCGGCGAAGCATGCGCGGAAGGCGGCGACGTACGAGCGGCTTCCGGTAATCAAGTTCAGCGGCAATTACGGCGATATCGGGATCAACGTCGCGAATTCGCATGGAACAGGCAATGCGGTGGGCTCGCTGGACGTGCCGATTTTCGAAGAGCCGAAGTTGCGCGGCGATGCGAAGCAGGCGCAGGCGCAGCTCGATGAGGAAGAAGCAAAGCTGAGCGACCTGCGCGGACAGATCACGCAGGATGTTGACGACAGCATTCTGGACATTGAGTCATCTGCGAAGCAGGTGCAGGTGGCCAAAAGCAACGTGGCGCTGGCAGCGGAAGAATTGAAGGAAGCGCAGGAGCGCTATGTGGCAGGAGTATCTGACAACCTGGCGGTATCGCAGGCGCAGCAGGCACTGGCCCAGGCGGATGCGCAGTATGTGAGCAGCCTGTACGCGCACAATGTCGCGAAGCTTTCCCTGGCGCGGGCAATGGGTATCGCCGGCCGCAACTATAAGACATATCTCGGAGGGAAGTAAGTGGCGGATCAAAATCCTGAACAGCAGAATCGGCCGGGCGGCGGACAGCCCGCGGGGCCGCAGGAAGAGCAGCCTGAAAATCTGCAGCCTGAGAAAAAGAAGAAGAGACGGCTGATCCTGATTGTTGCGATTGTGGTGGCGGTGATCGGCGCGGGCTTGTGGTGGTGGCACTCGACCTATTACGAGGATACCGATGACGCGCAGGTCAACGGCAACCTGATCCAGATCAGCGCGCGCATCAATGGGCATGTGATTGCGGTGAATGTAGAGCAGAACGAATTCGTGAAGGCTGGACAGGTGCTGGTGAAACTCGACCCGAGCGATTACGAGACGACGGTCGAGAAGGACGAGGCGAACCTGGCCAGCGCGAAGGCGAACCTCGAAGCCGTGGAAGTGAATATGCCCGTGGTGAACGTGAACACGAGCAGCACACTGCACTCCGCAAGCGCAGATTTGATGGGCGCCCACGATTCGGTGGCGCAGGCCGAGCGGCAACTGCAGGCATCCAAAGCGCAGGTGCTGGTGGCGCGCGCCAACTACACCAAGGCGAAGCTGGATTTAAGGCGTTACACGCCGCTGGTCGAGAAAGATGTGATCTCAAAGCAGCAGTACGATGCGGCGGTGGCGACGGCGGCGGCTGACCAGGCTGCGCTGCAGCAGGCGGAAGCAAATGTGCAGGCCAGCGAAGAGGGCGTGCATATAGCCCACGCGCGAGTAGCACAGGCCGAAGCAAGCCTGAGAAACGCGCAGACGCGGCCGAAGCAACTGGCGATACAGAAAGCACGGATCGACCAGGCGGCGGCGCAGGTGCAGCAGGCACAGGCGGCGCTGGCGCAGGCAAAGCTGAACCTGAGCTACTGCGTGATCAAGGCTCCGACAGCGGGAATTGTGACCACCAAGAGCGTGCAGGTGGGGGAAAACTTGAGCGCGGGCCAGAACCTGATGACGCTAGTTTCGCTGGATAACCTGTGGGTGACGGCCAACTTCAAGGAAACGCAGATTGACAACATTCACCGCGGCGAACCGGTGCAGATTTCAGTGGATGCGCTGGATGGCGAGAAGTTCGCCGGGCGGGTGACGGAGATTGGCGGCGCGACGGGATCGATGCTGAGCCTGTTTCCGCCAGAGAACGCCACAGGCAACTATGTGAAAGTGGTGCAGCGGATTCCGGTGCGCATCGACTTTACGAAGCCGAGCCAGAATAAAGATCACCGGTTACGGCCGGGGATGTCCGTCGAGCCGAGGGTCAGAGTGAAGTAATACGCGTCACACGTGAGAGATAAGGGGCGTCTGCGGACGCCCCGGTTCTTTTTGAGGAGAGGGAGCCGGATCGACGGCCGCCACGAGCCGGCGGCCCGGCCAAATCGGCGCGCTGAAAGTGCATCGAATTATGCGTACGCACAAGGCTGGCGACAAGGAGATACGGCATGAGCGCGACAACGATTCCTGTTACTCGAACGAAGACGACTTCGAAGATTTCGGACATGGTGAGTCCACATCTTCGGCAGAATGCGCATGAGATCCAGCGATTCGGCACGGTGATCCAAGAGCTGCCGATCGGGCTGGATGCGAAGGTGCGCGAGAAGGCATGCGCCTTTTTGAATGTGCTGCTGGCCGATACGATGTGCCTGCGCGACCTGTACAAGAAGGCACATTGGCAGGTGGCAGGACCGACTTTTTACCAATTGCACCTATTGCTCGACAAGCATTACGAGGAACAGAGTGAAATGGTGGACCTGATTGCGGAACGTATCCAGATGCTCGGCGGGGTGTCGGTGGCGATGGCGCACGACGTGGCAGAGATGGCGCGCGTGAAACGGGCCCCGCGAGGCCGCGAAGAGGCACCGGTGATGATTTCGCGGCTGCTGGAAGCGCACGAGCTGATTCTGACGGATGGCCGCAGCCGGGCGCGAGAGGCCGCAGAGCTGGGTGACGAAGGCACGAACGATCTCCTGGTGAGCAACCTGGTACGCACCAACGAGATGGAAGTGTGGTTCCTGAGCGCACATCTGGTGAACATGCCTCTGACGGATGCACGTTAGAGCTGCGAGAGTATTGACGGCGGAAAATGGTGAAGGACCGGGCCGAGGGGTTCCGGTCCTTTGTATTTTTGGGGCGGTTCGCAACGAAAAGCCTCCGGCAACATCTATGATGAAGGCCCGGGGAATTCCAGTCTGGCCGGAGTAAGGAGGATGGCGCGCCAATGGCTTTGAACTTCTTTGTCCGCCATGCCTACTGGGTTCTGTTTTTGTGGGTGATGGTGGAGCAACTGGGGGTACCGGTGCCGAGCGCGCCGATCCTGTTGACGGCGGGGACGCTTACCGCGACGCATCACCTTGATCTGGCGCTGGTGCTGCTGGCGGCGCTTGGCGGGAGCCTGGTGAGCGACTCGATCTGGTACTGGCTGGGCAAGCGGTACGGCGGATCGATGGTGCGACTGCTTTGCCGGCTGTCGCTTGAGAGCACGGTATGCGTGCGCAAAACCGAGGAATATTTTGCGAAGCGTGGTCCGGCTTCACTGCTGGTTGCGAAATTTGTGCCGGGCCTGGGCACGGTGGCGGCTCCGATTGCGGGCGAGACGGAGATGCCGTTTCAGTTGTTCGTGCTGTATGACGCAGCGGGGACTCTATTGTGGGCTCTGACCGTTACGCTGTGCGGCCGATTCTTTGGCGATGTGCTGCGGCGTCATCCGGATGCATTGGCGTGGGTAGGACATTCGGCGCTGCTATTGTTCGCGCTGCTGTTCGCAGGCCTGCTGCTCTGGCGGGTGGTGCAGCAGCGGATGTTCCTGCAGGAGATGCGCATGGCACGGATTTTTCCTGATGAGCTGAAGGCACAAATGGACCGTGGCGATGAGGTTTTCATCGTGGACCTCAGGCATCCGCTGGATTATCTGCCGGATCCGCGGACGCTGCCGGGCGCGCTGATGCTATCCCCGGACAAGCTGAGGCAGCAGGTGACGCTGATTCCGAAAAATCGTGAGGTTGTGCTGTTTTGCACATGCCCGAGCGAGGCGGTATCGGTACACACTGCGCTTGAATTGCGGAAGGCTGGGGTTAGCCGCGTCCGTCCCTTATACGGTGGTTATGACGAGTGGAAGAAACGCGGGTACCCGCTGGTGGATATCGACATGGTTGAGGAGCGAGCGGAGGGATGAGACGGGAGCGTTTTGACCTCGGGCGGCAACGGGTACGATAAGAGCAGATACTCGGAGCGAATAAATTGGCCTATAACGACTTACGCGAGTGGATGAAGGCGCTGGAACGCGCGACGGAACTGAAGCGGGTGCGCGAGAGTGTGAGCCCGATCCTGGAGATTGCGGAGATTACGGACCGTGCATCGAAGTCCGGCCGCAAGGGCGGGGTGAAGGGCTATGAGCCGGGTGGTCCGGCGCTGCTGTTTGAGAACGTGAAGGACTATCCCGGCGCAAAGGTTCTGATGAACCAGTTCGGCAGCGAGCGGCGGATGAAGCTGGCGCTGGAAGTGGAGACGCTGGATGAAATTGCAGGACGAATTCGCAATCTGCTGGAGATGAAGTCTCCCGATGGCCTGATGGAAAAGCTGAAGATGCTGCCAATGCTGGCCGAGATGGGCGCGGTTTTCCCAAAAGTGATCAAGCCAAAGGATGCAGCCTGCAAGGAGGTCATCTTGCGGGAGAACTTCAGTGTTCTGGATTTTCCGGTTCTCCAGTGCTGGCCGATGGATGGCGGGCGGTTTATTACGCTGCCGGGGGTGGTGACAAAGGATCCGAAGACGGGCCGCCGCAACATGGGCATGTACCGCATGCAGGTGTATGACGGGCAAACGACCGGCATGCACTGGCAGCGGCAGAAGAATGCGGCCGAGCACTTGCGCGAGCGGCTGCGGACCGCTGCGGGGGAAGACAAGAGCGCGCAGGTGGAGGTGATGGCCGAGACGGCGGGCGGAACAACAAATCTAGCCTTTGGGAATGTGAAGGCCGACCGGCTGGAAGTGGCAGTGGTGATCGGGACAGATCCGGCGACGACGTTTTCGGCGATTGTGCCGGCTCCGCCGGAGGTGGAGGAGTTCATCATTGCGGGGTTCCTGCGGCAGAAGCCGGTGGAGCTGGTGAAGTGCGAGACGGTGGACATCGAAGTGCCGGCGCACGCGGAGATTGTGCTGGAAGGGTATGTGAATCTGCACGAGCTGCGGGCGGAGGGTCCGTTTGGCGATCACACGGGCTTTTACACGATGACGGATGATTACCCGGTGTTTCACCTAACGTGCATTACGCACCGGAAGGACCCGATTTACGCGGCGACGATTGTGGGCAAGCCTCCGATGGAGGATGCGTGGATGGGCAAGGCCGTGGAGAGGATTTTCCTGCCGCTGATGCGGTTGACGCTACCGGAGATTGTGGATGTGAATCTGCCGCCGGACGGGGTTTTCCACAATTTGATGATTGTGTCGATCAAGAAGAGCTATGCGGGGCAGGCTCGGAAGGTGATGAACGGCATCTGGTCGATGGGACAGGCGATGTTTACCAAGTGCATCATCGTGGTGGACGAGGACTGCGATGTGCAGGACCTGGGTGAAGTGACGCTCCGGGCGGCGAATAATATCGATCCGCAGCGGGACATCGAATTCACGATGGGGCCGGTGGATTCGCTGGATCATGCGTCGCGGTTGCCGAATTACGGCAGCAAAATGGGCATAGACGCGACCCGCAAGTGGGCGGCTGAGGGGTTCAATCGGCCGTGGCCTCCGATGATTGAGATGGACAAGGCAACGAAGGCGCGGGTGGATGTGATCTGGAAGAAGCTGGGGATCGAGTAGCAGCGGCGGTTGGCTGATGCCGTGGGTGAAAGTGGTGAGCGCACTGGAACGATTGTTGAGTTTCCAGGGTTTAGGGCGAGTGAAAATTCCGAAGAGGGAGCAAGGTGCACGCCAGCTTGCCGTTTGTATACTGGATACATGTCGATTGTTCGGAACATAACGGGTATCGCCAAAGGCATGAGCATCACCTTTCGGGAGATGTGGCAACCAACCGAGGTTGAAAACTATCCGGATGGTCCAGGACCGATGCGTGGCGCGGTTTTTCAGGAGCGGTTCCGTGGCGGGCACCAGCTTCAGCGCGACGAAAACGGCCTGGAAAAGTGCGTGGCGTGCTTTCTATGCGCAGCGGCGTGCCCTTCGAACTGCATTTACATCGAGGCGGCGGAAAATACGGAAGAGAAACGGATTTCCGGCGCGGAGCGATACGCGAAAGTCTACAACATCGACTACAACCGGTGCATTTTCTGCGGTTATTGCGTGGAAGCGTGCCCGACAGATGCGATTACGCACGGGCATGGCTTTGAGCTTGCTTCGCTGAATGCGACCAGCATGGTGATGCGGAAGGAAGACATGCTGGTTCCGTTGCCGGCAGGGAAGAAACAACTGTCAGAAGACGCGGAGCTTGCTGGAGCGGCCAAGTAATCGCTACGGGTAATTCACCCGGGAGCGCTGAGGAAAAGCTTTTCTACGGTTCTGGGATGGCTGCTGATCCATTCTGTCAGCAGCGAGCAATTCACAGATGAGCCTATATACGGCGGCCTGCGCTGCCATTGCGCCTTTGCGAGATCCGGCGCTTCCCTGGGTGAATGATCCATTTGAGGCAGCCTCGGAGGTGGTTACCAAAGGCCACTGTCCCGACGATATCTTGTCGCAATTTCAGATGAAAGCTACAACAGAATCAGCAATAACGCAGATCTGGGGAACGGGGCTGGCGATAGCATCGCAGCCCCCTCTTTTTTTGTATTTACGGGTGTTTTGCAACCCGGCTTTCAACCCGAAAGCCGAAGTCGGCATCTATCCCAGTCAATACTGGTTGTTGAAAAGGCAACATCCCAGCAGCCAAGACTGTGCCGTGCAATATGGACAGAACGTAACTTTTTGACCACCCCTATTGCGTGTGGGCTTCTGCCACGGGTAGTTTTGGGAGAATATCCGTGGTTCGTATATTGAACTCATGACTGGAGAAAAAGATGATTAAGAAAGTAGTGGCTCTCCTCTGCGTTGCAGGTTGTGCAATTCCGGCGATGGCGGCACCGAGCCGTGACCAACTGGTGGCCCGTCTGAATGCGGCCAAGACAGTGATTCAGGAGATTGAATCGGTTCCGGACAAGGCGATTCCCGAGCAGATTACGGAAAGTGCGACGTGCGTGGGCGTGGTGCCCGGGATGCTCAAGGCGGCATTCATTTTTGGCGGTGAGCACGGAGAGGGTGTTGTCACCTGCCGTACCGGGCATGGCTGGAGCGCGCCTGTGTTTATCCAGATGACGGGCGGGTCCTGGGGACTGCAGATTGGCGGCCAGGCGACGGACCTGGTGCTGGTAGCGGTGAATCAGAAGGGATTTCAGGATCTGTTGAACAGCAAGTTCAAGATTGGCGCGGGCGCTTCAGCGGCGGCCGGGCCGGTGGGCCGCAACGCGCAGATGGCCACGAACTGGAAGATGCAGTCGGAACTGCTCACCTGGTCGCGCAGCAAGGGGTTGTTTGCCGGCATCGATCTGAACGGCACGGTGGTGGCACAGAACCGGGACGCGACAGATGCATTTTACGGCGCGCATCACTCGATGGAAGCCATTCTGAAGGGTGAGGTGCTGCCTCCGGCGGCGGCGCGGCCGTTCCTTGAGACGGTGGCTCAGTACTTCAGGGAGAGCGTGCAGCACTGACCGGACGAGAGTTTTTCCTGCAATGAAGGCGGTTCCCTCGGGAATCGCCTTTTTTTATCTGGGATTTAGTTTTCCGGCGTAACGGGCAGGTTTTGTTGAGGATTTACACTGACCAGAGTCCCCGGGAAGTCTGCTGGATGCGAGAGAGGCTGGAATACAGCGCGGTTTGGGTGCTGGTGCACGCTTTGCGGCTGCTGCCACGCGGCGTGGCACGGCGGGTGGCAGCGGCGCTGGGCGCTGCGGCCTGGCATGCAGTGCCGCGGCTTCGGCGGGTGGGTATGCGCAACCTGGAGCTGGCTTTCCCAGAGTGGCCAGAAGACAGGCGCACCGGCGTGCTGCGGCGGCTCTATCGGAACCTGGGCTGGCAACTGGCGGAATTCTGCCAGATGCCAAAGTATACGCGGGAAAGAGCGCAGCGGTTTATTCGTTATGAAGGGCTGGAGCATTACCTGGCGGCGCGGGAGCGCGGGCACGGGGTGATGATCGTAACCGGGCATCTGGGTGCGTGGGAGCTGTCGAGCTTCTGGCATTCGTTGATGGGGTATCCGATGTCGATGGTGATTCGGCGGTTGGATAACGCCCGTGTGGATGGGCTCGTAAACGGGATCCGATGCCTGCATGGGAACCGCGTACTGCACAAGGATGACTTCGCCCGCGGGCTGATTGGCGCGATGCGGCGGGGTGAGACGGTTGGCATCCTGATGGATACGAATATGACGCCACCGCAGGGCGTGTTTGTGCCATATTTTGGACGTCTGGCGTGTACGGCGTCCGGGCTGGCCCGCGTGGCGCGGAAGACGGGTGCGGCGGTGCTGCCGGGTTTCCTGCTATGGGAGGAAGCCGAGCGGAAATATGTACTGCATTTTGGGCCCGAGATGGAGGTTGCGCGGGATGGGACGGACGAAGACGACGCGGTGACCAACACGGCGCGGTTTACGGCAGTGATTGAGGATTACGTGCGGCGGTATCCTGACCAGTGGCTGTGGGTTCACCGGCGCTGGAAGACGCGGCCGGTGGGCGAGGAACCGATCTACAACCGGAAATAGAGGGGAACGGATGAAACTGACGGAGCTGGCAAGGGCACTGGGCGAGAGCTGCGAACTGGGTGGCCATGCTGACCCAGAGGTGCAGGGCGTGAGCAGTGCGAGGCTGGCGACGGCGGAGTCACTGGTGTTTGCCGAGGATGAGGCATCGCTGGCGGTGGCGCTTGATTCCATGGCGGCGGCGGTAGTGGTGAAGCCGGGCCTGGTGGATGCAGCAGCAGGCAGGAAGGCGCTTCTGGTGGCGCATCATCCGAAGCTGGTGTTTGCGCGGGCGGCGAAGCAGCTGCTGCCGGTTGCGAAAGCGGCGGGAGTGGATGAGTGCGCGGCAGTGAGTGAGACGGCGGTGCTGGGAGAGGGGGTTTTCATTGGGCCGTACGCCGTGATTGGGCCGGGCGCGTCGATTGGCACGGGGACGCGGATTGAGGCTGGCGCCGTGATTGGCGAGGGTGTTCGCGTTGGCGCGGAGTGCCGGATTTATCCGCGGGTAGTGGTATATCCGGGGACCGAACTGGGTGATCGCGTGGTGGTGCATGCGGGTGCGGTGCTGGGCGGTGACGGGTTTGGATACGTGCGCGATGGGGCGACGGGCGAATATGTCCAGTTCCCGCAGCAGGGGCGGCTGGTGATTGAGGACGATGTCGAGATTGGCGCGAATACGACGATTGATCGTGGGGCGCTGGAAGAGACGCGGATTGAGCGCGGGGTCAAGGTCGATAACCTGGTTCACCTGGGCCATAACGTCAGCGTGGGGCGGAATGTAGTGATCGCGGCGCTGACGGGGATTTCGGGATCGAGCAGCGTGGGCGCGGGCGCGGTGGTGGGCGGCCAGGTGGGGATGGGCGATCATGCGTCGATTGGCGAGGGCGTGATTGTGGGCTCGGGTGCGGGGATTCTTCCACATAAGCATCTGCGGGGTGCGGGGACGGTGTTCTGGGGGACCCCGGCCAAGCCGCTGCGGGCATATCTGAAGGAACTGGCGACGCTGGCGCGACTGACGCGGCGTGGCGGCAGGGACGGAGAATAGCGGTGGCGATTGTCGTCGTGGGCGGGCATTCCCGGAACATTGGGAAGACCTCCGTGGTGGCGGGGCTGATTGCGGCGATGCCCGAGATGCGATGGACGGCGATGAAGATTACGCAGTATGGGCATGGGTTCTGCTCGGCGAATGGGGAGCCGTGCGACTGCCAGACGGCCGATCACTCGGTGGCAGTAAGTGTGGAAGAGGACGCGACGACGGGAACGGATACGTCGCGTTTTCTGGCGGCGGGCGCGGCCCGATGCCTGTGGGTGCGGACGCGGATGGGGATGCTGGGTGAGGTGATGCCGCGGATTCGGCGAGAGCTGGAGACGGCTGAGAACGCAATTCTGGAGTCGAACAGTGTGATGCGGTTTTTGCGGCCGGACTTGTATCTGACGGTGCTGGATGCGGGGACGGCGGACTTTAAGGACTCGGCGCGGCTGTTTCTGGATCGGGCGGACGCGGTAGTGTTGAATGCCTCGGGTGAAGGGTTGGAGCCGCAATGGGAGGGGGTTTCGGGGCGGCTGATTGCACGGAAGCCGCGATTTCGCATTGCTCCGCCAGGATTTATGAGCACCGAGCTTGTCGAATTTGTGAGGGCGAGGCTGGGCGGGAGTGCGCGTCCGGCGAATCGCACGCGTTGCGCGCCCGACTCCCCCTAACTTTACTTTGCGTTGTTCGGCTTGACTTCGGAGCGGCGCCATTTTGATTGCCGAGCCGCATGCCTGATTTGCAGGGCTGTTTCTCCGGGGATAAACTGACGCGTGCGGTCCGTGAGGTCCCTCCCGGTATTCCAGGCAACGCTCCTTTCGCTGCTGGCGCTTATTGTGGCACCATGCGCGTTTGCGGCCAAGCTTGTCACGGTGGAGCAGCTGAGCCAGATCATCGTTTCTTCCCAGAAGGAAACGGATGCCGAGGTTGCAAAGGGCTTGTCCGGCCTGCAACTGACGGAGCGGTTGAGCGACGAGAAGCTCGCTGCGCTTGAAGCGGAGCTTCCCGGAACCGAGTCGCGCCAGACGCTGGTGATCCTTGCCGATCAGGCCGTATTCCTTCCTTTACCGGCGAGAGAGATTCCGGATCGGCCGGCGCCTACCATCCAGCAGCAGGAAGAGATCATCGGCAAGTCTGCTGATTACGTTTTGACTGCGTTGCGCCACATGCCGAATTTGTTTGCCCGAATGGACACTACCGGCTACCAATACTCGCCGGCGGGAAAACAGTTCCAAACTCCGACGACGGGCCGGGTTACGGCTTACGAGCCGATGCATGTGGTCGGCCGGTCGACCGTAACGGTTCTATATCGCCATGGTAAAGAAGTCATTGAGAAAGGTGGACGAGAGCGAGACCGCGCCGATTCACCGGGGGCTTTCATGACCACCTACGGCGAGTTTGGCCCGATTTTTTCGGTGATTTACGGGGATCTGCCCAAAGGCAAGCTGGCATGGGGCCACTGGGTGCAGGGGCAGAACGGGCTCGATGCAGTCTTCCATTTCGAGGTGCCGAAGCGGGCATCGCATTACCTGATCGGTTTCTGCTGTATTTACGGGCGACCTTACCGAGGCTTCAGCGCTTATCATGGTGAACTCGAGATTGATCCGTCGGATGGAACCATCCTTCGCGTGACCGTGGTGGCGACGGTGGAACGTGCACCCCTTAACCAATGGGGAATCATGGTGAAGTATGGCCCGGTTGAGTTGGGCGGACGGAAGTATTACTGCCCAGTCAGAAGCGTTGCTGTATTCCGCACCCCTATGCCGGGACCTATTGCGAGATTCCCCGCGCATGACGCGACGATGCCGTCGATGTATCTCTCATCCGGAAGGTTTGTGCCCATGGAGACCCAGGTGAATGACAGCGTTTTCGAAGACTATCATCTGTTTCGGGCGAAGGTGCAGATTATGCCGGACAAGAAGAATTTCCTGGTCAAGCCCAAGCGATCCAGGGCTGCGCATGGTTCGTCCGGGAGTAAGGATCGACCTTGACGGCGCGACGGGAGAGGCAGGCGTTGCGCGGTAGGATCCATTGGCTGAGTTCTATGATGGTGTCCACGGCGGAAGGCGGTTTGCGGTGTGAGTTTCCGGGCCGGCTAGAAGTGGAAGCGATAGCGGAGCTGGGCGTAGATTTCGCGCGGGGCGTTGTAGTGGAATCCGCCGAAGGTAAGACTGTTGTCTAGCAAGACGCGGGAATCGGCGGCATTGAGCGCGGTGAGGCTGAGCTGGTAGTGGCGACCGAGAGATTTGCCGGCGGCGAGGTCGATGGTGGTGTTTTGGGGCAGATAGTTGCCGGGGTATTGGGCGGTCTGGACGCCATTGGAGAATCCTGAACCGTAATAGAGATTGATGGATGCGTAGGCGTGCGAGGGCAAATGTGCGTTGAAGCCGGTGTTGAGGGTGTTGCGCTGATCGTGGTCGAGGGGCGTGTAGCCGGGCGGAACAGCGCATGCGGGCGAGCTGGACGGATAGCAGATGAGGCCGCCGGTGATGGCTCCGCGCTGCTGGGCGAGCTGGTTGGAGTAGGCGAGATGGAATGCACCGTACTTCCAGAGGCGGGGTGAGCGGAGGGTGAGCTCCCAGGCCTGAATAAGGGCGCCGTCGATGGTGACGGGGATGAAGATGCTGGACTCGCCAACGTTGCTGTGGTCGAGGAAGTTGTTGGCGCGGGTTTCGAAGTTGTCGGCGGAGAGGGTCCAGCCGTGGATGGGGATGGTGACGCCGAACTGGTGTTCCTCGTCACGCTCGCCGTGGAGGGGCTCGAAGCTGGTATTGGTGGATTGGGCGTAGGCGAGCAGCGGGCCCGAGACGCTGGTAAGCGGCGGCGGCTGGTAGAAATGGCCGTAGAAGCCGCGGAAGACCCAGTGGAGCCAGGGGATTTCGACGGCGAGGCCGATGCGGGGGAAGAGGTAGTTCTCGTTGATTGCTGCGGAGAAGATTGACTCGCGGAGGCCGCCGAAGAGGGTGACCCAGCGGCTGGGTTTGTATGCGTCTTCCACATAGAACTCGACGACGGCGCCGTTGACGATGTTGCGTTCGGCGACTGAGGGAGAACCGTCAGAGAAGGTGGAGCCGAAGAAGTCATTCTCATGCTGGCCGTAGGAGTAGAGGCCGACCTTAACGGTGTGATTTGCCACTATTGAGGTTACAGATGTCTGTAGGCCGGTGTAATTGCCAGTCTGATCGGAGGTGGTTGCGGCGGGAGCGTCGTGCGGGCCTGGGACGTAGTGAGCTCGATTGAAGTGGTAGAAGGGCGAGATGCTGAGCAGCACGGATGGCGAGAAGTTGTGAATCCAGGTGAAAGCGGTGAAGGCGTCGGTTTCGTGCTCGCCGTCGCGAAGCTGGCTGGTGGGGAAGATCTGGTTTTCGTAGTCGTTGGGGTTGGGGTCGTAGGGAATCTGGTAGTAGTCGGCGCGGGCCTGCGAGGCGAAGCGAAGCTGGTCGTTGGGCGTGGGGTTGTAGATGAGCGAGTTGAAGCCTCCGTAGCCGTTTTCGGCGTCGTGGTAAGGTTGGGGGATGGGCGGCATGAGTCCATAACTGCTGCGGTTACCATTTGCGCTGAGGTACCAGGCGAAGCGCTCGGAGTGGCTGCCGAAGCTGAGCTGGTCGTTGGTTTGGGCGTAGCTGCCGCCGCTGAGGACCAGTTCACCGCCGCGATTGCGCTCGAATCCGTTGCGGGGAACGATGTCGAAGATGGCGTAGGTGCGGTCGCCCAGGTCGGCCTGATAGCTGCCGCGCTCGATGTCGAGGTAGTCGATATCGAGGGGGTCGATGGCAGGGCCAATATTGCTGCCGATGTTAGTGTTGGGGATCTGGACGCCGTCGATGAGCCAGGCAAGCTGGTGGCCGCCACGGACGTGGAGCATGTCATGCACCATGTATGCGCCGGGTGTGTAGTCGGTGATCATGGCGAGCGAGTTGGTGAGGCTGGCGCCGGGGGTCTGGGCGATCTGGCGGCGGCTGACGAGAGTGGTGGGCGTCATGGAGTCCGGCTGCAGGCTGGAGGTCTGCGCGCTGACCTCGGTGGTCTGGGTGACGATGGCGACGGTGAGAGCAAAGTGCAGGACAGGGCGGCTGTTGGCGGTGATTGCGACTACCTGTTTTTGCGAGGTGAAATCTGTAGCCGTGACGGTGACGATATAGACTCCAGCCGGAACGCTGTTGAAGCGGAAGATGCCGTCGGGGCCGGTGGTTTGGGAAAACGTGAGCGCGGAGTCCGCTGCGTGGAGGGTGACATGCGCACCGCGAATGGGGCGGTGCTGGGGGTCGTGGATGATGCCTTCGACGGGAGCAAAGATGGAGGCGCGAGCAGAAGGCGATGCTGCGAAAAGGCAAGCGGCGCACAGGATTACAAGTACGACAGAGAGAGGACGCATACGAGCGGGGACCTTGCGTGAAGTGAATGAGACGCGGCGCGGGGACGCATCACTATTTCTGTGGCCGCCAGTAGCCTTCGGTCATCTGGACGAAGAGGCCTTTTTGCTTGGGTTTGAGGATGATGTGGTGGAAGCCGGGATCGCTTGAGGCTTTGGTGCGTGTATAGCGGAGAATGTAAGCGTCATTCATCTGGTCGGCGATCTGCGCGAGAAGCGTCTGGAGGCTGGCGCGCCTGCTGTCGAACATTTCGCCGCCTGTATGACCGCAGATGTCGGCGAGAACTCCTTTGCCGTTGACGCGGCGGCTGGGTGCGGGTGGGGGTGGCTGGGAAGTTCCACCACCGCCGGGATAGCCCCCTGGATACCCACCGGGATATCCGCCTGGGTATCCGCCGGGGTAACCGCCTGGGTATCCGCCGGGATAGCCGCCAGGGTAGCCGCCAGGGTAGCCGAGGCCGCTGCGTCGGTTCATGTTCTTATGGAATTTCTCAGGCGGCGGGACGCCTTTGAAATAGATGGCATAGACTTCGACGCCATTTCGCTGCGCGGCATTGATGGCGGCGTTCATGGTTTCCTTGCTGCCGCGGTCAACACCGTCGGAAAAGATGATGAGGGCTTTGCGCCCGGACTCCTTGTTGAGCACCTGTGTGGATGCAAGGTAGATGGCGTCGTAGAGCGCGGCTCCACCGGGACGCTGTTTGCGGCGTCGTTTGGTGGCGCCGGAGGCGGAGTATGCACCGTTGCTGTCGCCGTTGAACTGGGGGACGCCGATTTGGGTGAGCGCCCGGTGTAGTTTTTGCGTAGAGGGCGATGGATCTTCAAGGAGATCGACGTCGAGGTTGAACTGCATGACGAAGGCTTTGACGCGTGAGTTGGAGCCGGCCATGAGGCGATCGAAGAATTTTTCTCCGGTGCGGCGCTCTGCGGGGAGCCAGGAGCTCATGCCGGGGCCGGTTTGCGCGACGAGGCCGACGGTGAGCGGCAGGGAAGTGTCGGGCGCGAAGGCCTGGATGGTTTGCGGGTGGGTGTTGTCCGTGAGAGTGAAGTCCGCTGCAGTGAGGTTAGGGACGAGTGTGCCTTTTTTGTTGTGAATGAGAACGGGGACAAAGACGTGGCGATTCTGCGATGGGGTGAGCTGCGCGGCGGGATTGCCTGAAGCGGACGGGGCGGAGGCAGTTTGCGCGGCGGCTGCGCAACAGAGAAGCGCGGCGAGAGCGACGGAGAATGCGGACGAGAGTTTCATGGCAAAGCCGGGGTGAAGGCTCACGTAACAGTATCTATAAACCGGACGGAAGAATGCAGCAAGGATTGTGAGCCGATGGCGGCAAAGGAAAAGCGCGGAGTGGTCATCCGCGCTTCTTGAGACGGGAAAATTTGGAAAAACCGCTCAGTAGTAGAGGTATTTGCGCCACTTCTGGTCGGAGTGGCCGATCATGCGCATGATGTGGCGGCTGGTGTGGAGCGAGAAGGGGCGCGGCTCACGCAAGAGCTTCATGTCAGTGAGTTCGCCGAGCAGCTGATTACCTTTGCGGCGATTGCAGGGGTGGCAGCAGGCGACGAGGTTCTCCCAGGTGGAAAGGCCGCCGCGCGAACGTGGGATGACGTGATCGAGGGTGAGCTCGCCAGCCGTGAGTACGACGCCGCAGTATTGGCAGGTGTTGCGGTCACGCAGGAGGATGTTTTTGCGCGAGAGGGCGCGCGTCTGGTGCGGGATGCGGCGGTACTCGAGCAGACGGATGACGGAAGGCAGAGGCATGAGGACGCGCGCGGCGTGGAGGATGGCGTCATGCTCTTCTTCTGTTTTAGCGACGCCTTTGAGCACGAGAACGAGGGCGCGGCGAGCGCCGCAAATGTTGATGGGTTCATAGGACGCATTGAGCACGAGCACGGGTGTCTGCATGGCGTGATGCGAGGCCGGCGTGCGGAATTCTGCGGCCGGTGCTTGTGTCATGGTGTGGCACTTGGCAAGCGATTTTTGCTTGCGAGCGTGGACCGTGTTTTTCCCGAGCGACATGATTTCCCCCTTATCGGTTTTGAGTCGTGACGGTTCCCCAGAAGGCGACATCTTCGTGCATGGGCAGCTCGGGCGTGGAGGCCGGAGCCGCAACTTCGTCTGAGAAAGCAGAGCGAACCTGACCGTAAAGCGCCTCATAGCGCTGGGCGCGGGCGACGGTGGCCACATAGACGCTGGCCGCGCCGGCACGCATGAGCGCCTGGCTGCAGGCGCGCGCGGTGGCGCCGGTGGTGTAGATGTCGTCGACGAGGAGGATATGGCGGCCTGCGACAACGCGCTGTGCTCGTTTGCCGGAGATGAAAAAAGCGCCACGCACGTTGGCGCGGCGCTGGCGCGGGCTGAGTCCGGCCTGACTTTCCGTGGCCCTGCCACGCTCGAGAGCTTCAGTGGCTAGCTGCAGGCTTAATTGCGGATGCTTCCGCCGGAGACTGCGGGCAAGACCGCGCGCGAGAAGCTCCGCCTGATTGAAGCCGCGACGGCGCCTACGGCTGCGATGCAGGGGGACAGGCACGACAAGCAGGGATTGGGGCAGGTTAGCTATTTCGAGGACACGGGCGGCCAGCAGTGCGCCAAGGCGCGGAGCGATGGGTTCGATGCGATCGTATTTGAGCAGATGGAGAAGCTGGCGGAGTTCATCCTGATAGACGCCCCAGGCCACGGCGAGCGCGAAGGGCGGCTTGGCCATGCGGCAGACGCGGCAGAGTGTTTCCGGAGCGGCGGGAGTGGGGACGAAATCGACGCCGAGGTGCTCTCCGCAGCGGGAGCAGAGCGAACCGGACTGGGCTTGGAGGTGATTCCAGCAGGAAGTGCAGATGGGGGCTGTAGTTAGTTCAGCGAGCGGAGTGCCGCAGAGGCGGCACGGAGATGGGAACAAAACCGTAGAGACAGCGTTGAGGGTTCGGCTCGGGGTACTTCGAAGCACGCGAACCACCGCGCGCCAATCCGATGTTCCGGATGGCGCATGCTGATTCAGTGGCGCATGCTGCACGCTGCGGAAGGCTCACCCCTCGCGGCAAGCCGGACTGAGAGCGCCCGGCTCCCGTATGGCCAAAAGTATACGAGCAATGCCTCGAGACTGCAACGCCAGAGATGCCGTTGCGCGCGGTGCCGAGACTAGGGCCTTCTCATGGAAGGCCCTAATGTTGGTTACTGGTGGATTTGGCGGAGGGTTCTTGTGCGAGTGGCTGGAATTCGAGATAAACGGCGTTGGTCCAGCCGAAGCCGATGACATTCTGGCGGTATCCGGCGGTGACTTTGAAATGCTTTGTGGCGTTGACGACGTCGTATTTCTCGAAGATGTTGCCGGTTTGCTGATAGATGCGACGGACGGTGGTGTTGAACTGGTTGGCGATGCGGGCGGCATCGGTGCGGTCTCCGGCGGCGAGCATGCCCTGGACGGCGATCCAGGTAGTGGGGGCCCATCCGTAGGGAAGGTCCCACTGGACGCCGGAGTCGTTGGCGCTGACGGCGAGGCCTCCGGGGTAGTCGAAGTCGGAGATATGCGAGAGCACGCCCTGTTGCTGGGCGCGGTCGGCGGCACGGGTCCAGAGCGGGTAAAAGGCAGTGAGGAAGAGGTAATTCGACTGACGATGGGTGAGGAAGTTGTAGTCGAAATATATTTTCTGCCGGGGGTTCCAGAGGTAACGGTTGATGGCAGCGCGGCGGGCGAGGGCCTCGCGTTGCCATTGTGCGGCCTGGGCCGGATGGTGGAGGGTCCGGGCCATCCAGGCGAGATCGATTTCGTATTTGTATAGCAGGGCGTTGAGGCCGACGGGCGCGAAATGCTGGGTGGATCCACCGAAGGGGCCGAATCGGAAGGTGGTGTCGAAGCCGGATTCGCGCATGGCGCGATCGCCTTTGTAGAAGGAGCGGGTGAGCCAGTATCCGCGAACGTGCGCGTGGGCGCAGACGATGGAGTGGGCGGGGTTGCAACTGAGGGTGGCGAGGCGGGCGCGCTCGGCCGGGCTGGGATGGCGGCCAGCGTGGACGAGATAGCCAGGATCGTCGTGGGGATGGGCGAGGAGCCAGCGGATGACGTCGGGGTAGTAGGCGCTGTCGTCGGCCATTTCGGGGACGGGACCGTTGCCGAGATCGAAGTAGCGGGCGAGGCCAGTGTTTCCAGCGCGATGCACGGGCAGGAGCCAGACGGAGTGGTCGCGCTGGGCGTAGATGTAGGCGCGGGCGAGCCATGCGAGGGCCTGCTTCCGGTGGCCGGAAGCGACTTCGGCTTTGTAGACGGCGCGAATCATGGATGAGAGGAACGGCGGCTGAGAACGGGTGAAGTAGTAGGTGCGATTGGCGTTGAGAATTCCGCCGTAATGCTGAATTTCAAAGAAAAAATTGTCGACGATGCCGCGGGCGAGGGCGACGCGGTGATCGTCGAGGAGTCCTTTGATGATGAAGAAGCTGTCCCAGCCGTACATTTCGTTGAAGCGGCCGCCGGGGACGACGTAGGGGTGGGGGAGATAGAGCAGTCCGGGCGGCTTGATCTGCGCGGGGTTGATTTGTCCGAAGTGGGTGATGGTGACGGGCAGGCGCAGGACGCGCACGTGACAGCGGTGCTGCATGGCGGCAACGTCAGCGGGCATGGGGAGATCATGCGGCAGGTAAAGAACGGGGATCGAGTGAAGCTTGGGGTCTGCGATGGAGTTGCAGTCGCTCATGGAGCGGGTGAGGGTGTTCCAGGTGTTGCGGATGTAGGTGTTGATGGGCTGCGGAGGCGTGGGCGGTTTGTCTTGCGGCGCGGATTGGGCGAGGGCGAGGGAAGAAGTGAGGGAAATCGTGAGTGCGAGAGCAACGGTTCGGAGGCGAAATGTGCGGAGGCAAACGGTCATCGAATCCCTGTGAGGCTTGGATGATGGCGGAGCGCGCGAGGAGGCGCTCCGGAAAGAGAGGGTTCAGGATACAGGGCGGGGAGTGGGATGGGAAAGCGCGAATAAGGGAGCACTATGCGCGTTCGTAGGGTTCGTAGGCGGGTTCCCAGAAGTTAGCGTCGATTTCGGCGATGAGCGATGCATCATCGGGGATTTGCGCCATGCCTTCACGGAGTGCCTGTTTTCCGACGGCTGCGGCGATGTGGCGGCTGAGGGCGCGTGCTTCTGAGATGGGCGGCAGGAGGCATGCGTGCGGGTCGCGCTGAGTGGGGAGATGCCGAATGAGTTCCGTGGCGGCGGCTTTGATCATGGAATCCGTCACGTAACGTGCCCGAGAGGCAATGATGCCGAGGGCGAGTCCGGGGAAGATGTAGGAATTATTTGTTTGCGCGATGCGGATGGTTTGGCCGGCGTAGTGGACGGGCTCGAAGGGGCTGCCGGCGCCGATGAGGGCGCGACCCTCGGTCCAGTGGATGAGGTCGTGGGGGGTGGCCTCGCTGCGGGAGGTGGGATTGGAGAGCGGGAAGATGATGGGGTGGTCGACGTGGGCGGTCATTTCGTGAATGACTTCCTGCGTAAATGCGCCAGCCTGGCCGGAGACGCCGATGAGGACGGTGGGTTTAGCGTGGCGGACAACATCGTGGAGCGTGACGGCGTCGCCGGAGTGGCGCCAGGACTGAATTTGCTGTGCAGGGCGCGCGAAGGCGCGCACGGCGGGGTCGAGGTTGGGCCGGTCGTCGACGATGAGGCCGTCGATGTCGAGGGCGTAGAAACGGGCGTGGGCCTCTTCCGCTGAGAGGCCGGTGTCCTCCATGAACTGCGCGAGCAGATTGGCGATGCCGAGTCCTGCGCTACCGAAGCCGAAGACGGTGATGGTCTGGTCTTCCAGCGGGGTGCCCGTGACATTAATGGCGGAGATGAGTGTGGCGGCAGCGATGGCGGCTGTGCCCTGAATGTCATCGTTGAAGGTGCAGAGCTGGTTGCGGTAGCGGGCTAGAAGACGCGCCGCGTTGGCTCCGGCGAAGTCTTCCCACTGCAAGAGGACGTGTTGCCAGCGCGCTTTGACGGTCTGGACGAAGGTGTCGATGAAGTCGTCGTATTCCTGGCCGCGGATGCGGCGATGGCGCCAGCCGATGTAGATGGGACTGTCAAGGCGGTCCTGATTGTCCGTGCCGACGTCGAGGAAGATGGGGAGGCAGTGCTCGGGATGGATGCCGCCGAGAGCGGTGTAGAGTGCCATTTTGCCGATGGGGATGCCCATGCCGCCAGCACCCTGATCGCCGAGGCCAAGGATGCGTTCGCCGTCGCTGACGACAATGCAGCGGACGTCGTCGTAACGGGGATGGCTGAGGATCTGCTCGATGCGGCTTTTGTTGGCATAACTGAGGAAGAGGCCGCGCGGCTTGCGGAAGATTTCGCTGAAGCGCTGGCAGCCTTCGCCGACGGTGGGGGTGTAGACGAGTGGCAGCATCTTTTCAAGATCGCTGAGCAGGAGCGCGTAGAAGAGAGTTTCGTTGAGGTCCTGGAGGTCGCGGAGAAAAGCGTACTTGTGAAATGGAGTGGACTGGGTGTCGAGCGCGTAAGTTCGTCGGCCGACCTGCTCTTCCAGCGTGCCGACATGAGGCGGAAGCATGCCGTGAAGGAAGAAAATGTCGCGTTCGTGGTCAGTGAATGCGGTGCCTTTGTTGAGGCGCGGCGAATTGATGAGGTTGAAGCCGGTGAGAGAGACTTTGCGGGGAAGGCGAGATGGGAGGGATGGCGTGCTCATCGGTGGATTTCCTTTCAGGCCAGAACTCAACAGCGAATCAGATTCCCGAGGGAAGATCAAGTGGATGAGAGATGGATGCTGTTGGAGGTGAAGCAAAGGCGAGTCGCCAGGAGTTAGATTTTTGACAATTCGAACCACATGGTTGAGTCTGTGGCCGCACCCTGAAATGGGTGGTTGTGATCACTGAAAATTGACGAGTGCCGAGTGAGACAGGTGCGGATGTGAACGCACAGTACGAGACGGCCGTGAAAGAGTTGCGAATGGAGAGGATGCTGATGGATTGGTTGGCAAATGGTTCACGATTCCTGTGGAAGCGGGCATTGGTTGTTGCGCTGATGCTTGCAGGCGGTACGTGCATGGGTCCGGTTGCGACCGCGGCGGCGACGAGCGGGCGCAGCGGTGTTGTGGTGGATGGCCATGCGCGATTTACGGTGATAACGCCGACGCTGATCCGGATGGAATACAGCCGCGATGGGAAGTTCATCCACCGGCGGTCGTACTTCGCGTGGGAGCGCAATGTGACGCCGCCCGAGTACAAAGTTTCTCGGGGGGATGGGGTTCTGAGCATCACGACCTCGCGTATGAAGCTGACGTGGAAGGGCGGGACGGATGGCTTCAACGCGGAGAATTTGTCGGTCGCGTTTGTCTTTGACAACGGGACGTGGCGGACGTGGAATCCCGGTGAGAAACAAATGGGCAACCTGGGCGGCACCTTGACCAAGCTGGATGGCTGCAGCGGTGCGGAGCCGCTGCCGGATGGAGTAGTGTCGCGGGACGGCTGGTTTTTGTATCGGGACGATACGTTTCTGGTGAGTAATGGGGCGCATCCGTGGCTGCAAGCGCGACCGAAGGATGAGATCGACGACTGGTATTTCTTCGGATATGGGGTGGGTGGATATCACACGGCGCTGGCGGATTTGACGACGATCAGCGGGCGGGTTCCGATACCGCCGCGCTTCATGCTTGGGTCGTGGCGGTCAAGGTATTACAGCTACACGCAGAACGAGTTTCAACAACTGGTGCTGGACTATGACGCGCACAGGTTTCCGCTGGACGTGTTGGTGATGGACATGGGCTGGCACACGACGCCGCACTGGGGATCGATGGACTGGAACAAGAAGCTGATTCCTGATCCGACGGCGCTGCTCAAGTGGGTGCATGCGCATGGTCTGCATGTGACGCTGAACTGGCATCCGCAGGGCGGCGTGGGGCCGTGGTACAGCCAGTACGGGGAATTTTGCCGGGCCATGGGGATCGATCCGGCGAAGAAGGAAGTGATTCCGTTTGAAGACACGAACGAGAAGTTCATGCAGAACTACTACAAGCTGCTGATGGACCCGCTGGAGAAGCAGGGAGTGGACTTCTGGTGGCTGGACGATGACGGGAATCATCTGGCGTGGGACAATGCGATGGACTTCTGGGATGTCGAGCGGCCGGGGACTGGACGGCGCGGTGCGTCATTCAGCCGCTGGGGCGGATGGGGCGATCAGCGCTATCCGGTTTCATTTTCAGGAGACACGTCTGCGCTGTGGAGAGTGCTACGGTTCGAGATTCCGTTTACCGCGACGGGTGGCAACGTGGGAGCGGATTACTGGTCGAACGATGTGAGCGGCTTCCGGCTGAAGGTTCCCAGCTCGGAGCTGTTTACGCGGTGGGTACAGTTTGGGGTGCTGAGCCCGGTGTTCCGGACGCATGGCACGAATCATTTTGGGAACTACCGGATTCCGTGGGCCTACGGAGAGCAGGCGGTAACAGCAACGCGACAGGCGTATGACTTACGGGCGAAGTTATTTCCCTATATATACACATCAGCCTATCTGACGTGGAAGACGTCGCTGCCGCTCGCTCGGCCGCTGTATCTGGATTATCCGAAGGAGGAGCAAGCGTACGCGCATCCGGAAGAATACGAGTTTGGTCCGGATGTGCTGGCGGCGCCGATTGTTACGCGAGGCATGGGAAAGACGTGGCTGGGCGCGACGGACATGTGGTTTCCAGACGGGACGTGGTGGAATCTGCTGACGAGCGAGCGAGTGAATGAGCCGGGGAATCATACGGAGCTGGCGACGGCCGGGGAGATCCCGGTGTTTGCGCGCGGCGGTGTGCCGCTGCCGTTGCAGAGGGTGAAGATGCGCATGGCGGCGAAGCCCGCGAATCCGCTGGTGGTGCGTGTGTATCCGGGGCCAAACGGGAAATTCGCGATGTATGAGGATGACGGGAGATCGCCCGCGTATTTGCACGGAGCCTACGCGCTGACGCCGCTGCGCTACGAGAACCTGGGCGCTCAAGGTGTGCGGGTCATGGTTGGCCCGACCACGGGCAGCTATGCAGGACAACTACCAGCGCGGCGGATCGTGGTGCAACTGCCGGTGACCTCGCATCCGGTGAGCGTGACGGTGGACGGCGGGCTGGTGCCAGAGTCAGCGACGGCGGTGCCGGGGTATGAGTACGATCCGGTGACAGCGACGACGGACGTGCGGTTGCCGGCGGAATCCATTCGGAAACAGGTGGTGGTTGGTGTGGCGTTCCGCGGCTCGCAGCGCGTTCAAGCGCTGATTCCTCAGATATTGAACAGAATTGCCGATGTGCAGCGGGCGCTGGCGGGAGCCGGCGAGGTGCGCGCGGAGTGGAAGTACGAGTTGATTGCGTTGCGTTTCAAGCTGCGAACGCTGTTGAGTAAGGCTGAGCAGGAATTTGGTCCTGCCAGTCAGCAACAGATTCAAACCTCGTTGACGTCAGCCGAAGGTAAGCAGGCGCAGGTCGCATTGGAACTTGAGGAGTACAGGAACGAGCCGGCTCGGGCCGCGGCGTTTGCGCTGAGCGATGCGTATGTGAGCGCGAGCGTACGGCTGCGGAAGGCTGGGGAAGGGCTGATGACGCGTGATGTTCCGCGATATCACAAGCCGTATGGGCAGCCGAGCGACATTGAGGGTTACAACACGGGTTTGCTGGTGCGCGTGTTGAGACCTTCAGGAGAAAGCGGAGATTTACTGACTGTAGATGTGCCCGGCCTGGCGGATAAGAGCTTTTCGTTGCCCGAAGGAAAGCAGTCGATATATGCGTTTCTGCCGCTGATGAAGGCGGCGCAGGATCCGCTATACGACCTGAGCGGCACGGCAACGCTGACGATGGGTGCAGGGGGTGCGCATCGTGTGTTGACCCGCGGGATCGATGTGCGGCACGAGTTGCTTGATGCGTGGAATATTGCCGGACCCTTTGCGAAAGGACAGGCACCGGAAATTGGCGGGCAGACCGTCACGACGGCGATGTTGCGAAACACGTATGCGGGCAAGGATGGCAAGCGTGTGTCGTGGGTGACGTGGCTGGCGGCGACGAGCAAGCAGACGTACGCGAAAGGCGGCGATTATCTGCAGATGCGAAAACGCTGGATCGATTTGTACACGATTTTCCCGGAGGATGATGCGTCAGCCCTAGCGGTGACGTGGGTGGATGCTCCCAAGGCAGTAACGGCGAAGCTGAGTGCCCGGCACAATGCGGGTATTGCGGTTTGGGTGAACCAGACAGCAGTGATGGAATCAGCAGGCGTGAAGGGTATAACGAATGTGCAGGATCCACCGCTGGACGTAGCGGAAGTTCATCTGCAGAAAGGGTGGAACCAGATTGTGGTGAGAACTCAGGATGACAAGCAAGACTGGGGATTCGGGCTACGGCTGGAACTGCCGCCTGGTGTGATATGCGCGCAGTCTGCCGAGCCCCCTATGCATGAAGCCGAGGAAAGTGGACAGTGATTTCCGGATAAATGAGGCGTCTCCTGCGATGCATGGAGACGCCTGGAGGTTATTCAAGAAGACACTTTCAGAAGTGGAATTTGGCGCCGAACTGCATGGTTCGAGCCTGGTACGCAGTAGTTACCTGACCAAAATTTGAATCCGTCGAATTGGCATCTACGCCTGTAAAGTTGGTGTGGTTAAAGACATTGAATGCCTCAAATCTCAATTCCAGATTCGGCAGCGCGGCCCTTGTGAAGCGGAAAGTCTTGAAGAGTGACCAGTTGAAATTCAGGAGTCCAGGCAGGACCACAGCGTCTTTTCCTGCGTCGCCCCATCCTTGATTTTTTCCGCCGTTCCATGGAGCGACCGGATTTGAGAATGAAGATGGACTGAACCACTGCAGTCCGTGCTTGACGTAGGTTACCTTGCCGTTCACGAGATTGGGACGGTTATCTGTGCCACCACCGAGACCCAGGGTGTCTGGGCCTGTATAGGTGATGTATTGCGGCGTGCCCGTCTCCGCGGTGGTAATTCCTGAGAACTCCCATCCACCAAGAACCTCGCGTTCTGCAACATGGTGGCTATGCTCGAAGAATGGAAAAGCGTAGATATACGTAAGGTTCAAGATATGACGGCGATCCAGAGCTCCGGAACCGCGGTCGTATTTTGGGTTGAACGGATCAGAGAGAGCATTCAGGTCGTAACTGACCTCATCGATTTCATGCGAATAGGTGTACGCGACCTGCAAAGTGAGATTATGCCAGTTATCTGCGCGCAAACCCACCTGGAGTGAGTTGTAGTTGAAGTTGGTTTCATTTTCGTCCTGGCTGATCCCGCTGTAACCAGGAAAAATGCGGTACAGGTTTGCATTCAGGGTGCCGTTCGCGACGCCTTCGCGGAGCGCGTACGGGCTTGTTGGATCCTGGGGATTGGTAAGAGGCAATGTGTTAATTGCTCTTGAGTCGCTCTGGTCCCATCCATCTGACCCTGCATACTGGACGACGCCAATGACGGAACTGGCGAATCGGTGCTGGACGCCGAGACTGTATTCAGCAGTTCCCGGATTTGGGTAATGATAGGAGATGTTGGACAGCTGAGACGGAAAGTGCTGTGTGGTCGTTTGCCCAGTCAGGGCGCTCGTACTTGGGTTGGAGAAGTAAACGTTGGTGGCAGACGGCTGATAGGCAAAAGGTGGATTCAGGGCTGCGCCATAGACGTCGTTGCCCTGGATGCGTTCATAGAAGATTCCGAATCCGCCGCGAATGACGCTTCTGCCTTTTCCGAGCCAATCATATGCGAATCCCAGTCGCGGCTCGAGAGTGTTGAAATCGTTCTTCACGCCGCCCCTGGGGAAGCCGTTGACGCCTGCCTCTTTCATGCCGTTGAGGTAGAAGGGCTCCCCGTTGTATTGCGTGAGGAAGTTGGAGTTGAGGGTGCCGTCAGAATTGAGAGGATATCCGCGTAGATAGCTGTAATCCGCGGGTACAAAATTGGCGAACTGATCGTACCGCTCTGCCGTGTGAGGCATGGCATCATATCGCAAGCCGAGATTGAGCGTGAGGTCATTCGTGATACGCCAGTCATCGTTGACGTAGCCGCTATAGTTATTGCTTACCCAGTGTTTTCCTGCAAGGTATTGCAACTGCGTGAAGCTGCTTGCATCGCCCAGCAGGAAGTTGATGTAGGAATCGCCGGAAAACTGGCTGGAGTTGAAGACCGCGGTTCCCTGCGTGTTGGCCTGCAGTTGTTGATTCTTATAGAAATGGAAGATGCTGAACCCAAACCTCCATTCGTGACGGCCTTTGTTCCAGGACAGATCGTCACGCAGCTCATAGCCTTCGTAGCCGTTTTTCCATGGGAAGTACGACGAACTCCAGTTGACATTGAGAGGGGATCCCTGGAGGTCAATTTCTGGAAGCCGGCTATCGAAGTTATCCGCAAGGGGGAAGAAAGTTTTCGCGGTCCAGCCGTTCGGCTGGACAAAGGATCCCCCTGGTCCGTTGACCGGATCGAGTGTGATCTTATTGCCGCTGTAATCGAAGGCGGTAACGTTCAGCAGGTTAGGGTTGATTGTCTGTGTAAGGCTGATGACCGCCGAGTAAGAGGGATTCTTCATCTGCGTGCCGACGGTGGGATACGAACTGTCGCCCCACAGAGGTGGATAAAAAGTCTCGCTCACCCCATCGTGGAGGAAATGTCCCATCAGCTGTAATTTGGAGTTAATCGTCTCATCGATTCGAACTACATCTTCATGTACATTGTCGACCGTAGGGATGGAAGAAATGTACTGAGCATTTCCGTAGTTTGGCCTGGGAAAGGTTCCTGCATTGACTTCGCGAACGGCATTCTGATCAATCAGGTTTGCCGGAATCACATTGTTGGGGAATGGCTTACCCATTGTGAGGCCGTCAGACGCGTATAGCCGCATCTTCGCTGGATCACTTGTGATCGGAACGATCGGTGTAGCGCCGCCAGCAGGAACGTTGTAATTCAGGGGCTGCCCTAGCGTGGGGAAATTGCCGGCAGCAATGGTATTTACGATGGATGGCGTGCTTCCCTGAATGAGTCTCCTCCACTCCTCATTGACGAAGAAGAACGTCTTTGTGCGATTGGTATTGTAGACGTGAGGGATATAGAGCGGGCCGCCGATATTGCCGCCGGGTTCATTCAGCTTGAACTCTGGGCGGGCCTGATGAGCAAGATTGGTAAAGTAATTGTTTGCGTCGTAAGCCTGGTTCTGGTTGAACTCGTAAAGTTCACCGTGATATTTGCGGGTACCAGACTTGATGACCATCATGATGACGCCGCCGGAACCAAGGCCATAGTAGGGTGGGTAGTTGCTGTCGAGAGTGCGGAATTCCGAGAGCGCATCGATGGAGGGCAGTGAACTGAAGCAACCGCCGCATCCACGATCATTGAGTTCGCCACCGTCAAGCAGGTAGATATTGTGCGACGCCCGCGTGCCGTTGAAGCTAATGCCGTTGGCGGATGTGAGTGCATTGACGCCGCTGAACGCAGGCAGGTTGTTGGAGACGCCGAGGCCGAGCGCAGCCAGCGCCGTAACGTTGCGACCGTTGGTTGAAAGCTGCGAGACCTGCTTGCCGGTCATGAGCGTACTCAGTTCGTTGGTTTGCGTCTGGAGGTGCAGTGCTCCGGCCTGCACGGTAATGGTTTGCGAGGCACTCCCAATGGAGAGCGTCACGTTCTCGGTGACGGTTTGACCCGTGTTGACGGAAATGCCGCCGATGGTTGTCTTGCGAAAGCCCTTTGCACCGACGGTTAAGTTATATTTGCCGACGTTCAGGTTGCCAAAGAGATAGATGCCAGAAGAATTGGCGACCGAATGCTGTGTATGTCCTGTGCTCATATTTTCGAGCACGACTGTTGCGATCGGAATGAAGGCGACCATGGGGTCAGTTAAGGTTCCAGTGATGTAGGCGTTCTCATGCGCTGCCGCGAATGACGTTATGAGACAGGCAACAGCTATCAGCGCGAGGACTCCATAGAGCTTGCGAAGCATAGCACCCCCAAAAGGTGAATCTCATTGTCGTACAGAGTTAAAAAGCGATTTACTTGAGCAGGAAAATGAGGAAACGTTTCCCGTGAAAAGCTACCCTACGTGGTTGTGAACTGATTTGTCAATAGCACAAATGGAAAATTTTAAAGCGGCTGGATTCCTGCGCAACCAACGGCGCTTCGATGCCATGTTAGTGGTAAACATCAGGCGGCGTCATCCGGAGAGCCGGTAGCTAATCCTTAATGGTATAAGTGCTTGAAAGTAAGAGCTCAAACTCATCCAAAGGAATCCATGGCAGGAAGATTCCTACATTAATGCCGAATGCCGTGGATGTGTATTGCGCCTACTTTTGCGAAGCTACTTTTTGTCCTGCCGCAGCACGAGCCTCAGAACTGCCAGCCATTTCCCTATAAAGCTTTTGCGCGGCCTCACGGTGCAGAGTGGCGACCCGCGCGAATTCTTTTTTTGCTGCCTGGCGTTCGCCCATGGCCGCTTCAAGGCGACCAAGCTTCCAGTACGGGGTGGCGTCGTTGGGGTTGAGCGCGATGGCTTTTCTGTATTCGAGGATTGCCCGCTGCTTATGGCCTGCCTGAGCATCGATATCCCCGAGGTCGAGGTATGCCAATTCAGAGGTTGGATCCAGCAGGAGTGCATGCTCTAAGGTGTTGCGGGCAGTGGCGGGGTGGTTCAACTGCATCTGGACATCTCCGAGATAGACGAGTGATTTGCCGTCTCTCGGATTGTTGGCGAGCTCTGCGCGGAATTGCGCTTGTGCCTCGGTATAGTGTCTTTGGGTCCACAGGAGATATCCAAGGCCGAAATGGACTTCCGGCTCATTGGGGTTTGCTTTTACTGCTGCGCGAAACTGCTTGATGGCTCCGGCGGTATTCTCTTCGGCGCTCAGCGCTTCACCTGCAAGCATGTCAGCTTCAGCGGATTCGCCATTGAGGGAGAGTATCTGCTTGTAGACCGTGAGGACGCACTTGAACTGCTTTGCCCAGAGACAGCTGTTGGCCAAGGGGAGCCGAATCGCGATGTTGTCAGGTTGACTGTCTGCTGCCCGGCGCAGATAGGGCACGGCGCGTGCATACTCTCTTGCCCCGTAGTAGGACATCCCAACCAGGACGGTGAGCCGCGGATCATCCGGATGCTGCATGAGAAGGCCTGCGAAAACCGGGGCAGCCTGCTTGAAGTCACTCGCTTTGAAAAGGGAAACGCCGAGGTTCATTTGCAAAGGGAGTGCACCGGGGTCGAGCGCGACTGCTTTGCGATATGCGTTCGCGGCCTGCTGATAGCGGCCCATCTGAAATTCGTCCATGGCGAGGTGAGCCAGCGCTTCCAAGTTTTTTGGGTCCTGACTGAGCAGAAGCCTCCATGCATGCTCAGCGCTCCCAAAGTCCCGGTGCTGTTCCAGGGCGAGTCCCTGCTGGCGAAGATTCGTCTGGCCAAGCGCGGGTCCCGGAGGAACGACGAGACAAAGCACCGAAAGAAATAGAAGGCCGCTGAGACACATCACTGCAAATCCTTTAAGAGCCTAATGGATACCAACCCTGCTGATGGTCCGTCAACCACATTGGTAATTACAGGAGAGGAGCCGGGAGATGATTTGTGCAGTTAACTCGGGGCTGAATCACAACTTACATCAAATACAGAGCTCCAGAGGTCTCATGGATTCCAGATCGTCTCGTGCAGCTGGCGGGGGCGTGAGGGTATTTCCACGGAGACGTTATTGCGCACTGAATTTCAGCTTGCGTCTCGACATTCCCGGGGTGTGTTAACCAAAATGCCGCTGTTCCAAAAGGAAAAATCGTTTTATTCTGACGAAATCCTGCGCACCGAGGCGAGATAACATTTTCTCCGAGAACGGTGCGAAGGGGACTGTCGTTATTACAGGAAGAGTAAACTTCGTTGAAGAAGTGCGGTATGGTTGTTTCCCGAGCGAATTTCTTGCAGGCGTAGTTTCTCCAAAAGAAGAAGTCCATCCAGATCCGGAGGTTACTGAATCCATGGCAGAGCGTGAATCTAATGCACGTCCGAATGTAAGCCGTCGAGAATTTCTTACGTTTGCCGGTTACGGCGCGGCGATCGCCGTGACGGGCTGGCCACTTACGCAGCGCGCCGAGGCGGAATCATTTCAACCTATGGGTGCAGGGCAGGCAGCCGCGTCGTCGCTCGACACAGGTCCGATTGCCATGGAGTATTTTGAGGCGGCGCGCAAGCGAGCCGCCGGGATCGTCGCGAAGATGACGCTGGAAGAGAAGATTTCGCAGTTCGGGAATCGTGTGCCGGCGATTCCGCGATTGAACCTGCCTGCGTTCAACTACTACGCGAGCGAAGCGCTGCACGGGTTGATTCATCAGGGGCCCGTGACGTCGTTTCCGCTGCCGCTGGCGATGGGATGTTCATGGAATCCGGCGTTGATTCACCGTGTATTCACTGCCGTTTCCGACGAGATATGGGCGTGGCACAAGAAGAACGGGCAGGGACTGGCGATGTTTTCACCGCCGACTGTGAACATGGGTACGCGCGATCCGCGCTGGGGGCGCATCGGCGAAAACTACAGCGAGGATCCGCTGCTGGTAGGCAAGCTGGCGGTGGAGGCAGTTCGCGGCATCCAAGGAGACAATCCGCAATATCTGAAGAGCGTGGCCTGCGCGAAGCACTTTATCGCCAACGATACGGAAGATGATCGCGAGGAGACTTCTGCGACGGTAGATCCTCGGAGCTTCTGGGAGTATTACAGCCGCGGATTTGAGGATTGCGTGCGTGAAGGCAAGGTCTTTACGGTGATGTGTTCGTACAACGAAATGAACGGCATCCCGACAACGGCGAATCCATTCCTGTTGACGGAGCTGCTGCGCAACCGGTGGGGATTCCGCGGTTACGTGGTTTCAGACTGCGACGCCGTGGGCGACATTACGCGGACGCACCACTTTGTGCCGACATTTGCCGAGGCCTCGGCACTGGCAGTGAATGCGGGTTGCGACATCAATTGCGGCAACACGCTTCCACAGTTTTTAGGTGAGGCAGTGGACAAGATGCTGATCAGCGAAGAGACGATTGATCACTCGCTCACGCGCTCGCTGACCGGCCGCATTCTGCTGGGAGATCTTGATCCGGAAGATCAGAATCCGTACCACACGATTCCTGTTTCGTGCCTGGAGAGTGAGGCTCATCGCGAGTTGTGCCGCGAAGTCGGACGGCAATCGGTGGTGCTGTTCAAAAACGAGGACAACACGCTGCCGCTGAATGCAAACCATGCAGGAAAGCTGGCGGTGATTGGGCCGATGGCGGGGGTATGTCACCTGGGGAATTACAGCGGTAAGCCGCTGCACCTGGTTTCACCGTTGGACGGAATTCTGGAGCACTTTGGCATCCAACCGCCAGCGCCTATTGCTCCGCCGATGCCGGGGAAGAAAAATACGGTGAGTTGGGCAAACGGCTTCACTGGCGACGAATATACCGGTCCGGCGTCACAGACTTTCACCAATGGCAAAGCTCACATCACGTACGCCGTGGGCTGCGCGGTGACCGGGCCGAAGGATGAGAAGCTGTTTGATGCAGCGGTGCGGGCAGCGAAGGACGCGGATACGGTGCTGATTTTTGTTGGCGACGACCAACAAATTGACCGTGAGGCGCATGACCGTGATTTCCTTGGATTGCCCGGGGTGCAGCCTGAACTGGTGAAGGCGGTTTACGCGGCGAACCCGAAGACAATCCTGGTAATTTCTTCGAATTGTCCGGTTGCCGTGAACTGGGAACAAGAGAATCTGCCGGCGATTATGGGTGGGATGTTTCTGGGAGAGGAGCAGGGCCATGCGCTGGCGGATGTAATCTTTGGTGCGTACAACCCTGGCGGCAAACTAAACACCACCTGGTATCGAGATGTGTCAGACCTGCCAGACTTCCATAGCTACAACATTCGTTATGGTCGGACGTACCTGTATTTTGCGGGCGTGCCGCTGTATCCCTTTGGGCATGGGCTGAGCTATACAGAGTTCCGGTATTCGAATCTGCAGGTGACGGGGAGCTCTCTCCAGCCGGGAGGTCGCGTATCGCTCCAAATGCAGTTGACCAACACCGGTAAGCGCGAAGGCGATGAGGTGGTGCAGTTCTACGTGCATGTCGCGGGCGGAACGGTCCAACGCCCGCTCAAGCAACTTGTGGGGTTTGAACGCGTTCATCTGGCGGCGGGAGAGAGCCGGACATTGCACTTCACCCTGCCTCATAGTGAACGGGCGCTGAGCTACTGGGATGAGAAGCGGCACGCATTTGTTGTGGAGCCGGGGATGGTTGACCTGATGATCGGGTCGTCTTCCGCGGATATTCGCTTGCGGCACCAGGTGAGGCTCGAAGCGTGACGGCAGGCCAGCGCAAGGGGATCGAACTGGAAAATTGTGGATAACACAAGGAGCGGCAAGAGAGCGCCGCTCTTTTTCTTTCTTCTGCATGGTTCTTCCCTGTGCGTGTTTTATATGACAGCCGGCTTCCAGTTCGCTTGATGTGTCTCTGGCGGCGTAGCTGCGATCAACTCGCAGCAGAGGTCATTTCGCTGGGGCGGCGAAGGCCGAGCATCAACGCGCCGCCAATCAGCAGGGATGCCGACATGAAGAGAAATCCTGCCTGGGAATTCCCAGTCACCGCCTGCAGTAGTCCCACCAACCATGTGCCTACAAAGGCGCCCAATGCGCCGAAACCATTGATGAGAGCCATGACTTCTCCGGCGACGTTTTCGGGGAGCATTTCGGGAACGATGGCGAAGAATGGTCCGTAGGGCGCGTACATGGCGCCGCCGGCAAGGATCAGGAAACCATAGGCAAGCCAGAAGCTGTGGTCCGCCGAGAGATACGATCCGAGCAGTCCGAGTCCAGAGAGCATGAGGAATGGCCAGACGTATCGCTTGCGGTTGAGCGTGCGGTCGGACCGCTGCGACGCCACCACCATGAGAACGATTGCGAGCAAGTACGGGGCCACACTGAGGAAGCCGACCGTTTCGATGCCCTGTCGCATTCCTGATTTGAGGATGGTCGGCAGCCAGAGCACGAATCCGTAGACTCCGATGCTCCAGCTGAAATATTGAAGGCATAGCAGCAACACACCGGGGATTCGGCAGGCGGCAAGGAGGTTCCGTGTCCGCGGGAGGACTTTTTGCTCCTGCTCGAGTTGCCGGTTCAGGTGGTCGCATGCGGCGTCGCTGAGCCACGCGATGTTCCGCGGGCGGTCACGCATTACGGCCAGCCAGACAAAGGCCCACAGGACGGAGGGAACGCCTTCGAGGATGAAGGTCATCTGCCAGCCGAATATCTTGATGAGGTAGCCGGTTAACGCGGACATCCACAGCATGGCGATGGGATTGCCAAGAATCATGACGGCGTTAGCGCGCGAGCGCTCGCTGCGCGTGAACCAGTGCGTGAGCACGATGAGCATAGTGGGGAAAATGAAGCTTTCCGCCACACCGAGCAGAAAGCGGTCGAGTGCGAGCAGCCAGAAGACTCGAATGACGCCGGTTAGCGCTGCGAAGATGCCCCAGCAGACAAGCGCGACAAAGACTATGCGTCTTGCGCTTTTGCGTTGCGCATAAGCCGCGCCAGGGACCTGAAACAGGAAGTAGCCGAGAAAGAACAGAGCGCCAAGGAATGCAGACTGTGAGCCGCTGATGTGCAGGGTTTGCGCCAGTCCGGCCGCGGCGCCGAAGCCATAGTTGGCGCGGTCGAGATAAGCTAGGCTGTAAGTGATGAATACTGCCGGCACCACAAAGTACCAGCGCCGCCTTAGCTGATGCTGAAGCAATTCCACGTTTTCCGGCTGTTGAGTGAGCACGGAAGCCTTATAACATTTCGGGGAAGCAGTTGGCACGTTCGGTCTGGTGCGGTTCTGCTGGAGCGGACCTTGGCGAGGGTTTAGGCGGAGGCCGGGAAGTGGCTGATGCGGTCCAACTATACTTGTGAGGAAAGTGAGGCGTTCGATTCCGGATATTTCTCTTACGTCTGTACTTGAGAGTGGCCAAGCGGAGCTGTGGCACGTCGACACGCACGCGGCTGGGCCTGCCGGGTCTTTGCCGCTGACGCCGCAGATGCTGCTCGCGGAGCCCTCAGGCAATTTGTTTGGGCTCTCCCAGAGCGCGGGAATGGGCTGGGAGCCCGCGCGGCTGCTTGATCCGCAGTTTTTGATCTTGAGCACTCATGGTGGATTGCGAGCAGAGAATGGCGAGCCGATTGCGCTTGGTTTTCATACCGGTCACTGGGAAGTAGGGCTGCTGGTCGCCGAAGCTGCGCGCGAGCTGAAAGCTCTGCATGCGCTGCCGTTTGCTGGTGCGTGCACGGACCCCTGCGACGGACGCACGCAGGGCACGACGGGCATGATGGATTCGTTGCCATTCCGCAATGATGCGGCCATGGTGCTGCGGAGGCTGATTCGCTCCCTGCCAACGAGAAAAGGCGTCCTGGGTGTAGCGACCTGTGACAAGGGCTTGCCCGCCATGATGATGGCGCTGGCTGCGTGCGGGACGATGCCCGCGGTGCTTGTTCCCGGCGGTGTAACGCTGTTGCCTGAAGACGGCGAGGACGCAGGGAAGGTTCAGACGATTGGAGTGCGCTTTGCACAGAAGCAGATTTCACTTGAATACGCATCAGAAGTAGGCTGCCGCGCGTGCGCTTCGCCCGGCGGCGGGTGTCAGTTTCTGGGAACAGCTGCGACTTCGCAGGTGATTGGCGAAGCGCTAGGGCTCTCGGTTCCACACTCGGCGCTGTCGCCCTCGGGCCAGCGCATCTGGATGGATATGGCGGCGCGCTCAGCGCGGGCAATTATGAGGCTTTACCAGTTACAAATTGGAGTGGCTGATGTATTGACGGAGGGTTCGCTGCGAAATGCGATGGTGTTGCATGCAGCCTTTGGCGGCTCCACAAATTTGCTTTTGCATCTACCTGCGATTGCTCATGCTGCGAAACTATCCCGTCCTACCGTTGCGGAGTGGGCGGACGTGAACCGGAGTGTACCGAGGCTGGTGGATGTGCTGCCCAACGGGCCGCGGCATTTTGCGACGGTGCAGGTTTTTCTGGCCGGCGGTGTTCCTGAGGTGATGCTACACCTGAGAAAGCATGGGTTGATCGATCCATCCGCGAAGACAGTGACAGGTACGACGCTGGATGAATGCCTGAACTGGTGGCGCGAGAGCGAGCGCCGTCATGTATTGCGGAAGAGACTGCGGGAGAGGGATGGCATTGATCCGGAAGATGTGATCATGAGTCCTGATCGGGCGCGCGCGCGAGGGCTGACGTCGACACTTTGTTTTCCTGTCGGCAATCTTGCACCGGAGGGCTCGGTTATCAAGAGCACGGCGATCGATCCTTCGCTGATCGATGAAAACGATGTTTACCGGCATCAAGGACCAGCCAGGGTATTTGTAACCGAGGAAGCTGCGATTGCCGCCATCAAGTCGGGCGATATCTCCAAAGGCGATGTGGTTGTGCTGATTTGCGGCGGACCGGCGGGCGCGGGCATGCAGGAGGTGTACCAGATTACTGCCGCACTGAAGCAACTTCCGCATTGCAAGCATGTCGCGGTGCTGACGGATGCGCGCTTCAGCGGTGTGTCTACGGGTGCGTGTATCGGTCACATTTCGCCGGAGGCGCTGGCTGGGGGAGTTATTGGCAAAGTGCTGGAGGGAGACCAAATTGAGATCGTGATCGACCGGAAGGCGCTGACCGGGACGGTGCACCTGGTTGGTGACGCGGGGGAGCACTTTGGGGCTGAAGAAGGAGCGCGACGCCTCGCGGAACGCCAGTCGCGCAGTGATCTTGCACCACATCCGGCTTTGCCTGATGACACACGGCTCTGGGCTGCGCTGGTGCATGCGAGCGGCGGGGTTTGGGGTGGGTGTGTTTACGACGCCGATGCAATCATTTCCAAGTTGGAGAAGAACCAGTGAAACTCTTTCGCACGAAGCAAGGCATTTACGTCGAGCAGGACGGCAAGCATTACCACATTGCCGCGGTGACATGGGACGAGGTGGTCGAGCAGGACGATCCGAAGGCCTATCTATTGGGCCTGATAGAGCGGATGGAGCCGGCAGACAACGTCGATGCTGCAGAGGTCGAAGCGCCGATTGGCAGCCAGGAAGTATGGGCTGCAGGCGTGACGTATTTTCGGAGCCGCAGCGCGCGCATGGAAGAGTCAAAGAGCGCGGGAGGCGGCAGCTTTTACGATCGGGTGTATTCGGCGGAGCGGCCGGAGCTTTTCTTCAAGGCTACAGCGGGCCGGGTGGTTGGAACGGGACAAGCGGTGCGGATTCGCAAGGATGCAACGTGGTCGGTGCCCGAGCCTGAGTTGACGCTGCTGGTGAATCCGCAAGGGAAGATCATCGGCTACACGATTGGCAACGATATGAGTTCGCGCGACATTGAGGGAGAAAATCCACTCTATCTTCCGCAGGCTAAAGTGTATGACGGAAGCTGCGCGCTGGGGCCAGGTGTCCTGGTGAGTTCCGATCCACTCCCTGCATCCACGGAGATTCGCATCGAGATCGTTCGCGAGGGGCAGTCAGAATTCAGCGGGAGGACAACGCTGGCAGAAATGAAACGTGAGATGGGAGAACTTGTCAGCTACCTCTTTCGCGAATGCAGTTTCCCGACGGGCTGCCTGCTGATGACCGGAACGGGGATTATTCCGCCGGATTCGTTTACTCTTAAGCGCGGCGACGAAGTGCGCATTACGATTGACGGGATTGGGACACTGACGAATTTTGTCGAGACAGGAGCGTAGAAGAGCAGAGTTCCTTTTGCCATGTCTCGCGATGGCGTGGAGGGTGCGTCTTCTCCTGATGAAAAAGACGTAGACGGGGCGAGTGCTCCCGGATATGCGTACAGGATATGGCTCGAAAAAGGCGTCCCGTCAGATTTGTGAGAAGAGACGAACTTTTCAAGCGATGGGGGCACCCGCAGCGCGGTAGATGGCCTCCATTGCGAGCATGTCCTTGAGTCCTTCTTCGCCTGGGGTTGCCGGTTGGGTGTTGTTGCGAATGCAGTCGGCGAAGTGATCGGCTTCCGCGGTGAACTGGTAGGGAAGCTCGCCAGGGCTGATTTCGTTGACAGGTCCGTGGACGGTGGTGCCGTGGAACTTCAATCCGTCATACAGGAACGCCGGCTCAACCCAAAGATTGCCTTTGGTTCCGTCGATGCTGAGGAATGCGGGAGCGATGTATCCATAAGAGGAGCCGCTCGATGCAATCGTGCCGGAGGGGAACCTCATTGTGAACTGGATGCTCTCTTCCACTTTTGCGAAGCGTGGGCCAGGGATTTTGGTTGCCACCTGCGCAGAGAACGATGCGGGTTCTTCGCCTGCGATCCAGCGGATCGTGTTCAGTGGGTAGATGCCGAGATCGAGCAGCGAGCCTCCGCCTGAAAGCTTGGGATCGAGCCGCCAGCCCTTGTATTTCGGGCCGTAAAACCCTCCCTGAAAGCCCTGGATTTCGCCAATGGCGCCGCTGCGAGCCATGCTGCGAATCTGCCGCCACATGGGGTCGTAATGGACGCGGTAGGCGATCATCAGCTTCACATTGTTTTCTCGGCAGGCGTCGATCATTTGCCGGCATTCGGCTGAGGAGATCGCCATGGGTTTCTCGCAAAGGACATGCTTTCCTGCTTTAGCCGCGCGGATGGTGTATTCGGCGTGCATGCTATTGGGAAGACCGATATAAACCGCGTCGATGTCAGGGTTGTTGGCTATCTCGTCGTAATTTTCGTAGTTATAAACCGCCTTGGGAGAGACCCCGTAGAGGGCTTCGTATTTTGGAGCTTTTTCCGTGGCGTGGCCTGTGACGAGTGCGGTCACCTTGCATTTGGTGGACAGAGCGCAGGCTCGCATGAAGATGTCCGAGATGGCTCCGAGGCCGACAGGTGCAAAGCGCACTGGCTTGTGCTCCTCGGCGTGCACCGGAAGTGCGGTGGCGGCAGCGGCCATGAGGGAAAGCCTGGTGAAGTCGCGACGATCGATGGGACTCATATCTCCTCCAGATCATTGGGCTAGCGGCGAAACACGGGCAGGTAACCCTTCACGAGCGTGCGAATGCGGTAGACATGCGAAGTGTCCATGATGTACAGCGTTGTTCCGTTGCCGCCCCACGCAAGGTTGGCGGCCACCTGCGGCAGCACGATCAGCCCCAGCACCTTGCCCTGCGGCGTGATGACGCGAATGCCTCCCGGCCCGGTTGTCCAGATGTTGCCGCGGCTGTCGATCTTCATGCCGTCGGGGATGCCCGGGCCTTCCTTGCCAGTAAAGTCGATGATGTCGTGCGGCGGCCCGACCGTACCATTTTTATGCAGCGGATAGGCGATGACCCGCTCGGCTGGGCCTGAGTTGTTGACATAGAGCGTTTTATTGTCGGGCGAGAGCGCGATGCCGTTCGGAAGGGTGAGATTCTTGATGATCGCTGTGAGTTTTCCGTTTTTGTAGTGGTAGACGCCGTTGAAGGGGATCTGCTTGAGGGGGCTATGGTCGCCGCCTTTCAAGCCATAGGGCGGGTCGGTAAAGAAAAACGAGCCATCGGGCAGAAACACAAGGTCATTGGGGCTGTTCAGGCGCTTGCCGTGGTACTTGTCGAAGAAAAGCACCGGTTTCAGATTGGGTGGTTTACCGACCAGCTTGACGACGGCGCGAGCATACTGCTCGCACATGACGACTGTGCCGTTCTTATCCGACGCCATGGCGTTGGGGCCGGTCTTGTGCCCATCGGGAAGTGCGTAGGGCCCGTGTTTGAAGTTAATGAGTACGGTGTCCTTGCCGTCCGGTGTTACGGCGTGCACCTCGTCGCCCTCTTCGTCGGAAAACCAAAGCCGGCCGTCCCGCCACATCGGGCCCTCGGTGAAGATATAACCGCCGGAGACGACCTGCGGTTCCACGCCGGGTGCAATGAGTTTATTGAGGGCTGGAGAAAGCCGGATCACTCTTAGGGAGGCTTTTGCCGGCTGTGCGTGCGAGGCAACTGGACAGGAAAGCCCAAGGGAAACTGCAACAACGGCAATCGTGGAGAAGGTACGCATGAAACTCCTTGGTGTGGCGGAGCGCCGAATGGGACGCTCTCTGCAGGATTAAACGCGGATTTGAACCGCAGGCTCAAACGTTCAGGTGATGCGCACCATTCAGCCAGCAGTGAGGCGTTAGTTACGCGGAGCCAATAATAAGACGATTTACTAGCATCCTGCAATGTGATTGATCAGGGTGATTCCGGAGAAATGTGAGCGGTGGCCAGGGACGGGATCGAACCGCCGACGCCGGCCTTTGAGGGACCGCGGACTACATTATTGCGCTTGCGCCCAGAGATTGAGCGCGGCAGAAGTGAAACGGAAATGTGAGTGGTGGCTAGGGACGGGATCGAACCGCCGACGCCGGCCTTTGAGGGACCGCGGACTACATTATTGCGCTTGCGCCCAGAGATTGAGCGCGGCAGAAGTGAAACGGAAATGTGAGTGGTGGCCAGGGACGGGATCGAACCGCCGACGCCGGCCTTTTCAGGGCCGCGCTCTACCACTGAGCTACCTGGCCTTGGAGATCCAAGGGCGCTGAAGGGTTCAGCGCGGGTGGTCGGAGGGCGATTCAGGGAGCGGGCTGGCTCAACTCCAAATAACCTCAACAACCTGACGTAGTATAGCAGACCGGCCGGGGCGGTTTCCGGGTGTCTGATTGTGCTCGGCAAGTGTGAAAATTCTGACTCGAAGAGGGGTGTGAGGGCGGGTTTTTCTGTTGAAGCGACTAAACTTGTGCCACGACTCAATTTTCAGGAGTGTTTGGCTTGATGAGACAAGGAAATGGTCTGGCGCCCGTGAGATGGCTGATATTGCTGAGCGTGGTGTGCGGAGTCCTTGCGGTTTCGGCGGCCAGGGCACAGGAGAGCGCTGCCGAGGTGAGAACGGCGCGCGCATTCGCGGAGGCGCGGCAGGAAGGACAGCCGGAGCTCGAAATGTTCCTGCGTAAGATGCCGAAGGGCGCCGATTTGCATATGCATTTGTCGGGGGCTGTCTACGCCGAGACATTTCTGAAGGATGCTGCGGAGGATCATCTGTGTGTGAATGTGGCGGGGCTGCGGTTTGACCCGAAATATCACGCGCCGGATTGCCCCAAGGGGGATGTCGCTGCGTCAACGTTGCCGGAGGATGAGCACCTATACAGCGAGATGGTGGATTCGTTTTCGATGCGGACGTTTGTGCCGGTGACGGGCGACTCAGGCCACGACTGGTTCTTTGATACGTTCGGCCGGTTCAGCGGCCTTTCGACGAGCCATCGCGGCGAGTGGGTGAACGACGTGGCGACACGGGCCGCGGGACAGAACGAACAGTACCTGGAGCTCATGGTGACGCCGAATTTTGCGGAAGCGGCGAAGCTGGCCGAAAAGGTAGGATTCGACCCAAATTTTGCGCAGTACAGGCAGAAGCTGTTGGCGGCGGGTATCCGCAAGGAGGAGCCGGCGATTCGGAAGATGTTTTCGACGATGCTTGAGCAAAAGCGGGAACTGGAGCATTGCGGGACGCCAAAGGCGACGGCGGCCTGTGGGGTGAAAGTGCGATTCCTGTACCAGGTGCTGCGAGATATGCCTCCGCCGGATGTATTTGCGCAGATTCTGCTGGGATTTGAAGTGTCGTCGACAGATCCGGATGTGGTAGGGATCAACCTGGTGCAGCCGGAGGATGGGTATTACTCGCTGAAGGACTACACGATGCACATGGAGATGATCCATGTCCTGCACGAGTTTTATCCGAAGGTGAACATTACTCTGCATGCGGGCGAATTGACGATGGGTATGGTACCGCCGAAGGATCTGCGGTTCCACATTCGGCAGGCTGTGGAAATTGCGGGCGCGGAGCGCATTGGTCATGGAGTGGACATTGCGTATGAAAATCACCCGATAGAGCTGCTGCACGAGATGGCGCGGAAGCACATCATGGTTGAGATCAACCTGACGAGCAACGCGGATATTCTGGGGGTGAAGGGCAAAGATCATCCGTTTATGCTGTACCGGAAGTATGGCGTGCCGGTGGCGCTCTCGACAGATGACGAGGGCGTGGAGCGGATCGATTTAACGCATGAATATGTGCGCGCGGCCGAGACTTATCCGCTGACGTACGAGGATATGAAACTACTGGCGCGGACATCGATTGCGCACGCGTTTTTGCCGGGTAAGAGCCTGTGGGTGCGTTACACGCCGGAGCGACTGACGACGCCGGTCCCGGCGTGCAGAGGGCAGCTTGGCAACGCGAAGCCCACGGGAGCATGCGCACAACTGGTGGATCACAGCCAGAAGGCGCAGGAAGAGTGGGAGCTGGAGCGGAGATTTCAATTGTTCGAGGCAAGTTTTTAAGGCATGCGGATTGTACTGACGACATTTGGGACGTTTGGCGACGTCAATCCACTGATTGGGCTATCGCTGGAATTGAAGCGGCGCGGGCATGCACCCGTGCTGGCGATTCCGGAGATGTTTCGCGAGAAGATTGAACCGTTGGGCATTGAGTTTGCGCGTGTGCGGCCAGACCAGGATCCGCATGACAAGCGGCTTGTGGCGATGATTTACGACATCAAGCACGGGACCGAACGAGGACTGCGGGAGTTTCTGTTTCCGTCGATTCGCGAAAGCTATGAAGATTTGCTGGAAGCCGTGAGCGCGAAGGGCGGGGCGGATTTGCTGGTGGCTGGTGAACTGGCGTATGCGGCTCCGATTGTGGCCGAAAAGACCGGAGTACCATGGGCGAGCTATGTGCTGGCTCCATTTTCATTTTTTTCAGCCTATGATCCGCCGGTACTGCCGCCGTATCCGCTTTTGGCGAAGGTGCAAGCAGTGGTGCCCGGAACCGGCCAAGTGGTAGCGCGGTTTGCTCGCTACGTAACGCGGAAGTGGCCGGAACCGATATACGAGTTGCGCAGAGAGTTGGGGCTGCCGCGCGGCAAGGATCCCATTTTTGACGCGAAGCACTCGGAGCGGCTGGCGCTGGCGCTGTTTTCGAGCGTGCTGGGTGAGAAGCAACTGGATTGGCCGGAGCATACGCGGATTACCGGGTTTGTGTACTACGACGGGGATGCGGGTGTGCAGGAACTGGCGCCGGAGTTGAGGCAGTTTTTGGAGTCTGGACCTGCGCCGGTTGTGTTTACGCTGGGTTCGGCGGCAGTGCTGGACGCGGGGAGCTTTTACGAAGAGAGCGCGCGTTTGGCGGAAGAGTTGAATCAGCGTGCCGTGCTACTGGTGGGCAATGAGCCGGGGAATTATCCGAAGCGGAAGCTGCCGGACAGCATCTTTGTGGCGGAGTATGCGCCGTACTCGCGGATTTTGCCGTATGCATCCGTGGTCGTGCATCAGGGCGGAGTGGGGACGACAGCGCAGACGTTGCGTGCGGGCAAGCCGATGCTGGTGATGCCATACAGTCACGACCAGCCGGACAATGCGCGGAGGGTGCGGCGGCTGGGCGTGGCGGAGGTGATTGGGCGTCCGCAATATAACGCGCGGACAGCGATGCGGCCACTGCGCGCGCTGCTGGAAAAGCCGACCTATGCGCGGAGGGCGGTTGAAATTGCACATGCCGTTCGAGCCGAGCATGGGGCACAGACAGCGTGTTCGGCGCTGGAAGAGATCTTCAAGAAGTAGCAAAAGTATGGCCGCCGAGAGATTCGACCAAGGCAGTGTTTCGCGAAAAGTGGATCTGTAATCGACGTAGTTACGGTTTTGGCGGAGTGGGATTGGCGGCGGTGAAGGGCGAGCAGCAGGGTTTTTCGACGGGAGTGTATTCCATCAGCTCGACTCGGGCATCGTCCGGCGCGTAGACGTTGAACTGCCATTTGCCGTCGCGGCCGATCTGCGGGCCGTTGTAGCGGTTACTCTTGAGCCGGCCTTCCTTGCTCAGCGTGGTGACGGCCTGCTCCATGTTGACGATGCCGATGGAGAAGTGGTCGAGGATGCCAAGCTGCTGCTTGGAAATGTGCGCGGGGATGCCGCTGCCGGAGGGTCCGCTGGTGAGCATGTATTCGATCCAGTCGTGGCCGTTGGGAACCTGTTGGGATACCCAGTCGATTTTGCCGGGCTTCATGCCGCCGTACCAGTAGGGGCGGAAGCCGAGGATGGTGCGATAGAAGGTGTCTTCTTTGGCGCGGCTGTGGACCATGAAACCAAAGTGGATCATGTGGCGGCCGATGGGGTCCGCGCCGGCCATGGAGACGCCGTGTGGCGGCGGTTGTACGAACTGGACGTGGTTGCCTTCGGGGTCGAGGACATTGAACCAGTAGCTGCCGTCGGAGGCATGGCTCACATGAGCGGGCACCTTGATGCCGCGCGACTGGAGATAGAGGCGCAGCTGGCGGGCGTTGGTGGTGAGGAAGCCGATCTGGGCGAGGCGGTTGACGCCTTCGTTGGCGGGCAGGGGCAGGATTTCGACGAATTGGTCTGAGTCGATGTAATAGCGCGCGCCGGCGGAATTTTCGGGGTCAGACATCTTTTTGAGGCCGATGTCGTGTACGTAGAAATGCTGGGACTCGACGGGATGCGAGGAATAGAAGGAGATGTGCGAAATGCCGGTGATTGGCGGGCGAGCGGGTTGCTGTGCCATGGCCGGAGCAAGGGCCGCGAGCGGCAGGGCAAGCGTTGCGGCGAAGGTAATCAAACGTTTCATTGGGCGGCTCCTGGCGAGAATAATCGCCAAACAGGATACTCCTTCGGAGTAAGAGTGGTATACCCGGGCGGGTGCGGGCGTATGGAAAGCAGGCGACCCTGTTGGCGCGCCGAATACGACTCTCTTGATTACACTTAAGACATGCCTTTCCGCTCTGGATCTGACATTCGCGAGACCTTTCTACGCTTTTTTGAGAGCAAGGGACACCGTCGTGTCCATTCTTCGTCACTCGTTCCGGCGAACGACCCCACGTTGCTGTTTACCAACGCAGGGATGAACCAGTTCAAGGATGTGTTCCTTGGGTTGGAGCAGCGAGATTATGTGCGGGCGACGACCTCGCAGAAGTGTGTGCGGGCGGGCGGCAAGCACAACGATCTGGAGAACGTGGGGTTTACGCGGCGTCACCACACGTTTTTTGAAATGCTGGGGAATTTCAGCTTTGGCGACTACTTCAAGCGCGAGGCGATTGCCTATGCGTGGGAACTGGTGACATCGCCGGAGTGGTTCGGGCTGCCGAAGGACCGGCTTTACGTGACAATCTTCAAGGGCGAGAACGGGGTTCCGCGGGATGAGGAGGCGTACGAGCTGTGGCGCGGACAGGGGGTTCCGGCGGAGCGTATTTTCGAGTTCGGGACAAAAGACAACTTCTGGCAGATGGGCGATACGGGGCCATGCGGGCCATGCTCGGAGATTTTCTACGATATGGGGCTGGAGGCGGCGGAAACGCCGGGGGTGGACAAGCCGTTTGGGCAGGACGATGCGCGGTACGTGGAGATCTGGAACCTGGTATTCATGCAGTTTGATCGGTCGTCGAACGGGGAGTTGGCGCTGCTGCCGAAGCCGTCGATTGATACAGGCGCGGGACTGGAGCGGCTGGCCGCGGTGATGCAGGGGAAGATCAGTAATTTTGATACGGATTTGTTCATACCACTAATACAAAGGGCGGCGGAGCTGACGCTCACGAAATACGGGGACGGCGGTTCGCCGAGCGATGCATCGCTCAGGATTATTGCGGACCATGCGCGGGCGGCGACGTTTTTGATCAGCGATGGTGTGCTGCCGGCGAACGAAGGGCGCGGGTATGTACTGAGGAAGATTTTGCGGCGCGGGATTCGGCACGGGCGGCTGTTGGGGCAGGAGCAGCCGTTCATGGGTCAGATGGTGTATGCGGTGCGGGATGAGATGCAGGCGGCGTATCCGGAGCTGAAGGAGAGCGCCGAGCGCGTGGCGAAAGTGGTGGAGGGTGAGGAGCGGCAGTTTGCACGGGTGCTGGAGATTGGATCGGGCCGGCTTTCGCAACACATCAAGAGTCTGGTTCGCGATTGGCAGGACCATGCATTTGCCATAGCAATGAACGCTGCTGGTTTAAGCAATCCAGAGATAGAGGCTCTCGACCCAATCGTTCATGCGATCGAGCCGACCAATACTGGTGTAGAGGTACGCGAGCGCATTTACCGCAGTTGCCGAGATCTGTCTATTGCCCCGGATCAAACCTACCTGTTCCTTCAAGAGCTGAATAAGTGGCTTGAAATCCAAAGGCAGAAGAACTTGATGGTGGATGGCAGATTTGGCTTTCATCTTTATGAGACGTATGGGTTGCCGCTGGATTTCATGATGGACGCGGCGCGAGATGCGGGCATCAAGTTTGATCTGACGGGGTTTGAAGAAGCACGGGCCGAAGAGCAGGCGCGGGCGCGCGCGTCGTGGAAGGGCGGTGCGAAGCAGTCGGCGAGCCCGGTGTTTCTACAGTTGCCGAAGACGGAGTTTGAGGGCTACCGCAAGCTGCGCGTGGACGGCGCCGAGGTGCTGGCCATTGTGAAAGATGGGCTGGGCGTGAAGGCGGCGAATCCGGGCGACACGGTGGAAGTGGTGCTGAACACGACGAGTTTCTATGCGGATTCGGGCGGGCAGATTGGGGACCATGGGTGGTTGTATTCGGAGGATCACAACTCGGTGGTGGCCGAAGTGAGCGGCTGCACAAAGCCGGTGCAGGGCGTGTTTGCGCACAAGGCGGTGCTACGGCAGACGCTGGTAGTGGGCGACAAGGTGGACACGGTGGTAGATGCGGATTTCCGCGCAGCGACGCGGCGGAATCATACCGGTACGCACCTTTTACATGCCGCGTTGCGGGAGGTGCTGGGCGCGCATGTGAAACAGGCCGGGTCGCTGGTGGAGCCGGGACGGCTGCGGTTTGACTTTTCGCACTTTGCGCAGATTGCCGATGAGGAACTGCAGGACATTGAGGACATCATCAACAAGGAAGTGCTAAAGAACACGAAGGTGGAGACGCTGGAGGATGTTCCGATAGATGTGGCCGTGAATGAGTATCACGCGATGGCGCTGTTTGGCGAGAAGTATGGTGAGCGCGTGCGCGTAGTGAAGATTGGCGACTTTTCGACGGAGCTTTGCGGTGGAACGCACACGGGCGCAACGGGCGAGATTGGCGTGGTGAAGCTGGTGAGCGAAGGCAGTGTTTCTTCTGGCGTGCGGCGCGTGGAGGCGGTGACGGGTCTGGGCGCGCTGCGGGAGTTTCGGCGGGATTATGAAGTGGCCCAGGTGGCGGTACAGGTGGCACCGAGCGCGGAGTTGTCTCCGGCAGAGGCACTGAAGCAGCGGCTGGCGGCACAGGATGAGGAGATGAAGAAGCTGCGGCGCGAGCTCGATGAGATGCGGATGAAGTCCGCGGCGAAAGCGATTGCCGGCGCGGCGGATGAGGCAGTAGAGGTGGACGACATCAAGGTACTGGCGCAGCGCGTGGACGGCGTAGACCGCGGACAGATGCGGACGCTAGTGGATAATCTGCGGACGAAGCTTGGGTCGGGTGTGGTGGTGCTGGGTTCTGCGCAGGAAGATGGCAAGGTGGCGCTGATTGTGGGCGTAACCAAGGATCTGACCGGGCGGGTACAGGCCGGGAAGATTGTGGCGCAGGTGGCGAAAAAAGTTGGCGGCAGCGGCGGTGGACGGCCGGACATGGCCGAGGCGGGAGGGAAGGATGCTTCGCAACTGGATGCCGCGCTCAAGAGTGTTCCCGCAGTGGTGAAGGAATTGGTGGGGTAGCGGCGCGGATTTCAGACGGATGTGGGCTTTTCCCGTTTCGGATGTTGGGGGCGCGGTTGCGGGTTTCAAGCTGGATTCCCCCTGAAGTGAGAGGGGCGCGGGGCTTCCTATAATTGAGGTGGCCGCCGAAACGCGTATGCATTTTCTTCCTTATTTCAGGCGCGTCTGCCTGGCTGTGTTGCTGCTTTGCCTGGCTGTACCGGATGGTGCGGCGGAGAGCTACAGCGCGCAGCAGTTCCAGCATGCGCAGCGGATGCATGCCTCGCTGGACGGGAAACTGACGACGCGGCGTACCCGACGCGACTACGACCGCGTGATGGACGCCTACCGCAACGTTTACATGGATGATCCGGGTTCGCCCTATGCCGTGGCGGCAATGGCGGCGACAGCGGATTTGTATGCCGAGGAGGGCCGGGTGTTTCATGATCCGGCGCTGCTGCACAGAGCGATTGGGCAATACGAGGCTTTGCGGCAGCAATATCCGCGGAATGATTATGCGTATTCGGCACTGCTAAACGAGGGTGACATTTACGAACTGGATCTGGGGGAACTGGCACGAGCGCGGCAGAAGTTTGAATTGTTTTTGCGCTTGTATCCGCATAACCCGCTGGGGGAAGAGGCGCGGTATGAGCTGGCGGCGATTCGTCGGCGTGAGCGGCCTACTCAGGTGCGGCGGGAAACGGCTGTGGCGCGCGGGATGCAGAGCCATCCGGCACGTCCTATGAAGCAGCCAGCCGGGCTGGCAGCGCGGACGGCAGCGGGGTTGGCAGTCCCTGTTCCACGCAGGAGCAAGCCAATGATGGGCGTGCCGAGTGCAGCGATAGCGACGCCGGTGACAAGTCCGCCAGAGCGTCCTGTGGCGATGACAGCGCCGGCCGTAGCCGGAAACCCGGAGTTGCCGCAGGTAATGAGCATCCAGCACTGGTCGACGGCGGACTCGACCCGGGTGGTGATTGCGCTGCAGAAGGAAGTGCAATACGAGGCGGCGCGGACGACGAATCCGGACCGGATTTTCTTTGATCTGTATGGGGCGCGGCTTTCTCCTTCACTGATGGGGCGGTCGACGGAAACGGTGCAGGACGGCTTCCTGAAGGGCATCAGCGTGACGCAACTGACGCAGGATGTGACGCGGGTGGTGCTGGATGTGAGCCCGGTGAGCAACTACTCGGCGTTCTATCTGCCGACGCCTCCGCGGCTGATTGTGGATGTGCGCGGGCGCGCGCAGGAGGTAGCGGGAAAGCGATCATCAAAGGTTACAAATAGATTGCCCGGGAATGAACTGGCGGCAATGAGGGAGCCGACGCACGAGGTAAAAGCAACGCTAGCGCCCACTATGGCGCCGGTTGCGGCCAGGGTTCCGGAAACGAAGCCCGCGCCGGATGCGCCGGAGCGAGGCGCAAACAACAGCAATGCGCTGCCTCCGCCGCTCAAGAGCATGCGTGCAGCAGTGCCGGGACGGCCGGCGGTGGCTCCGGTGATGCAGCCGAATGCTCCGACGATGGTGCGTGCGCTGGGGCTGAAGATTCATCGGATTGTAATTGATCCCGGACATGGCGGGCACGACTCAGGAACGATTGGACCGAACGGCCTGGAAGAAAAGACGGTGGCGTTGGACGTGGCACTTCGGCTGGGACGGCTTCTGCGACGGAAGCTGGGCGTACAGGTGTTTTATACGCGCGACACGGATACATTCATTCCACTGGAGACGCGGACCGCGATTGCCAACAAGGACAGGGCAGATCTGTTCATCTCGATTCACGTGAACTCGAATCCCGACACGGCGATACGGGGCGTTGCGACTTATTACCTGAGCTTTACGAATTCGGCGGATGCGCTGGAGCTGGCGGCAAGAGAGAACGCGGTATCGAAGCAGTCGATTCATCAACTCTCTGGACTGGTGAAGAAGATTGCGCTCAATGACAAGCTGAACGAGTCGCGAATTTTTGCGCAAGATGTGGAACAAAGCCTTTACAACGGGCTGAAGCAAGGCAATCCGGGCTTTGAGGATCTGGGCGTGAAGAAGGCTCCGTTTGTGGTGCTGATAGGGGCGAATATGCCGTCGATTCTGGCGGAAATTTCGTTCCTGTCGAATCCGGAGTCAGCACAGGATCTGACCGAGCCAGCCTATCGGGAGCGGATTGCCGAGGCACTTTACCGGGGTGTGGCCAGGTATGTGGACTCTGTGAATGGGATGAGTCTTGCCCGGAATGGCGGAGGGAACTAGCCGGGACCGCGCGTCCATCGAATCGCGACTTCGCCGCAAAAACCTCTTACTGCAAAGATCACAAAAAACGCTGAGCGCTGACCACACGGGGGCTGGCCGTACAGGAATGCGTAATTTTAGAAGTTTAACGGTTTAGTTTGACGCTTTAGTCGTGGCGTAGGTAGGATTCGGTCGCGAAGCAATTACGACTGGAGATGCCGCAATGTTCTCTCGACCCCGAACGGTTGCACCGGTGTGCCTGTTGATAGCCCTGTTCTTGAGCCTGCCTGCCTTTGGCGCGCAGCTGAACATGAAGGTGACCGATAACGGCTACCTGCGGGGGCGCGGCGTGAGCGTGATGCTCTATGACGACGTGTACAGTCCCGTGTTCTTTGACCAGAAGGACTCGGCGATGCAGATTATTCTGCACGGGCACAGGATTGCGACGAATGGCAGTGTGCGGCTTTCACCGACGCCGGAGCAGTGGGGTCCGATTCCGCACATTCTGAGCCACCAGGCGGACAAGGCGCATGACCGGCTCACGGCGAGTCTTGCTTATCCCGCATACCACCTGAGCTACCACGTGGTGGTGAGCGCCGAACCGGGTGGAGTGAAAGTGACGGTGAATCTGGACAAGCCGCTGCCGGAGGACCTGGTAGGCAAGGCGGGCTTCAACCTGGAATTTTTGCCTTCGATCTACGAGGACAAGTCGTACGTGGTGGACGACAAAGTGTTTGGGGTGATGCCGCGCTATCCAGAGAGCAGGATGACAGCGGATCTGCCGAAGCCAGGCGCGCCGAAGCAGGTGTGGTACGTGGCGCAGTGGCGGAAGGCGAGAAAATACATGGTGCCGCTTCCATTTGCCGAAGGGAAGAGCATTACGCTGGCGGCGGGCAATCCGCTGGACCGGATCAGCGTGACTACGGATACGGGGATGCTGCGTCTCTACGACGGCAGGAACCAGGCGCAGAATGGCTGGTTTGTGCTGCGCACGTTGATTCCTGCGGGCAAGACGAAGGACGCAGTGGTCTGGCATATTCGGCCGAATTACATTCCGAACTGGGTGCGGCCGCCGATGATTGCCCACAGCCAGGCAGGGTATGCGACGGATTTCTCGAAGGTCGCGGTTATCGAGCTGGACCCGCATTTCGACGCCCCGAAAACGGCGGAGTTGTTGCGGCTCTCCAGCGATGGGACGTACCAGAAGGTTTTCGAGGCACCGGTTTCGAAGCCGATGCCGTGGATGCGCTATGACTACGTGAAGTTTGATTTTTCATCGGTGAAGCGGCCGGGGTTATACGAAATTGAATACGCTGGTAAGCGGACGGCTGTGTTTCCAATTGCCCACGATGTTTACAACAGAACTTGGCAGACAACGCTGGACTGCTTTTTGGCTGAGCAGATGGACCATGTTTCTGTACTGGACGCTTACCACATGTGGCATGGCGTCGCGCATCTGGACGACGCATTGCAGGCTCCGCCGAACACGCCGCACTTTGACGGGTACTGGATGGGCAAGCATACGTATTCCCCATACAAGCCGGGCCAGCATGTTCCAGGGTTGAACGTAGGCGGATGGTTTGACGCCGGCGATTACGATAACGATGCTTTTGGGCAGTACCTGACGATCGAGAATCTTGCGCTGACGTACACGACTTTCCATCCAAAGTGGGACGAACTGACAGTGAACGAAACGGCGCGGAGCGTGGTGATGCACCAGCCCGACGGAGTTCCAGACCTTGTGGAGCAAGTGGAGCACGGCGTGCTGCAGACGCTGGCGCAGGTGCATGCCTTCGGGCACCCGATCATGGGGATTCAGTCGCCGTACTTGAAGGGATACACGTTTGTTGGCGATGCTGCTTCGCAGACCGATGGCCGTATATATGACCCGAAACTGGGACGGAACGAGATTAAGGGGAACTACTCCGGCAAGCCGGACGACCGGTGGGCGTGGACGAACTACAATCCGGCGATGCAATACGGCGCCGCGGCCGCGCTGGCTTCAGCGTCCGAAGTGCTGAAGGGGTGGAATGATCCACTGGCAAAGGAGTGCCTGCAGACGGCGATCAAGCTGTATCAGGAGGAGAAGGCGCATCCAATGCCGATGGTTTCTCCGATGTTTCGACGGTTTGGTCCTATGGACTGGTCGGCGGCGCTGGAGTTGATGATTGCAACGCATGGTGCGGAGCCGTATAAGGAGCGCGTGGAGGAGTTGTTTCCGACGATGCTGCAGCATATGAGTTTCCAAGGCTGGACGGCGGTGCGGGCACTGCCTTATCTGGACGAGACCTACAGAACTCAATTCAAGACAGCGCTGGCGGCCTGGCTGCCGAAGATGAACGCCGCGATGGACAAGACACCTTTCGGCGTGCCGCCATCGCTGGGCGCATGGGGCGGATCTGCGGAGGTGGCAGAGTTCGGTGCCGAGATGTACTTTCTGCATCAGGCGTTTCCGAAGCTGGTGGGGCCGGAATATACGCTGCGTGCGGCGAGCTACCTGCTGGGAACGCATCCGGTTTCGAGCGTGTCATACATTGCGGGGATTGGCACACAGTCGAAGCTGAAGACGTACTCGAACAATCGCGGAGACAACAGCTACATTCCCGGCGGGATGATTCCTGGCTACATCATCATCAAGCCGGATTTCCCGGAGTGCATCACGAACTTTGGGATGCTGTGGTTCGAAGATGAAACCACGATTGGGGCGGCCAGCAGCTGGGTGCTGGAAGCGAATGCGGCAGAGGCGCTGGTGAAACAGGCGAGCGCGGAGCAGACTTCAGGAAGTTGACGGTCTGAGAGAAGCCTGGCGGAGTGCTTTAGTACCCGACAGTTCAGGGGGAAAGAATCGCGGCCGGATGCCTGCACGAGTGTGTGGCGCCACTGGCCGCGATTCTGTTTTACACAGGCTCAAAGCCCGATTGCCCGACTGATTAGTGCGGAATTTCTGAGATAACCGCCAAGATCAATCGAGCTATCGCTCCACAATTGCGGCCGCAGCGCTTTTCCTACGTGATTGATGAGGAGATATCTTCCGGTCGGCAATGGCTCTCATTCACCTTATATTTACTAACTGTTCATCTATTGAATGAACTATTTGTAATTTCGATATTGCCATCTATTCATATTCAACGACTATGGTCCGAGCAGTGAGGTGCAGCCGTAATGCATCCTTCTCACGCCGTCAATCTTCCTTAGTAAGTATCCAAAACATACGTACAGCTTTATGAGAAATCAGGAGTCGTTGATGCGATTTACCAGAAGAGCCTTCTGTTTCCTAATCATGCTGTCTGCGCTGTTCAGCCTCCAATTGAAGGCTGCGGCTCAAACGGCCATTCAGGGTATCGTCCACAGTCAAGACGGGAAGCCCATAGCCAGTGCTGCGATCCTATTGACCAATGTTAAGACCAATTCCACCTATCGCGCACAGAGCCAGAGATCCGGTTCCTTTGCGATGGAGGGTGTCACTGAGGGGGATTACAGCATCAGTGTGAGCGCGAAAGGGTTCATGACGTTCACGAAGTCGGGGATCACCGTCTATTCGAATCAGACGGTGCAACTTCCAGTCACGCTGCAGGTTGCCGCAGCGGCGCAAACAGTGAAGGTTACGGCGCAGGGATCTCCGGAAACGTCTGTGACGGAGGCGCAGATCTCCCGTGACGAAATCAGAGGCGTAGCGGGACCATTCGGCAGTGCAGCCCAGTCACTCACGGCTGCGCCGGGTGTTTTTGTATACGGCTATGGAGGCGTGGCTGCGACGGCGCGGAGCGAAGTTGTTCTGCGCGGCATCAAGGGCGGTTGGAGCAGCGTGAATGGCGACGTACTCCGCAATGGGATCAGCTTCCTGTTCGATGGGATCCCGATGAATAACACCATATCGAATAATGGGCAGTGGCAGACGACCCAGATTCCGATCATGGACATGATCTCCGGGATTAACGTGAACTACGGACCGGGAGCGCCTTCTCATCGCTGGTTCGACAGTATTGGAGGAACCGTCAACTATATACCGACGCAGCCCAGCACCACACCGGGAGTCAAGGTGGATGCCGGTTTCGATGCGGGCAGCTACAACACTTACCTGGAGCACGTTGTTGTGAACTCCGGCGACTATCGTGGCTGGTCCGGCGTGTTTGCGTTTGGGTATGCTTCAAATGACACGTTCAGGACCGGGACTACCGGAATTCCGAAATACGATGCGCCGTCCCACGGTTACGCAGGTTATTTCAAGCTGAACAAGCAGTTTTCCAACGGTCACATAAGCATCGGGTATTATCACAGCCGCAATACAGAACAGCGCCCGAACTTCCTGCCGATTGCTCCGATTACTCCCGCGTCGAACAACAATTATGGAGATGCTGTCACTACCACGGGGCTGTATGGTCCTGATTCGCAGCCTGCGACGAGCGTTCCTAATGGAGTCGAGTACTACAGCCAGGAGACAAGCGGTTTCTATTCTTCGCTGGCGAAGGCTGTATGGAACAAGCAGATCAAGACGCAGAGTGACATCCTGTACGGGAAGCTGGCCATATCCGTGTCTCCGCACATCCTATTCCATTCGCAGACTTGGTATCGTCACGGCTATCGCCTCCACAACAGGGTGGTGAATTTCTATGGACCGCAATATGCAGTAGGCCACGAGTGGTATGATCCGGCCTCGAACACCATTGGAGACAAAAGCGCGTTCGATCTGATGTTGCCGCACAACCGGGCGACGATCGGCGGCTACTGGATGCATGAGGATTATCACAATCCAGTTGCGCTGTTTAATCCAAGCCTTGGGACCAGCAAAACAGCCCCGGCATTTTTCAACAGCGATCAACTATATACCGATTATGGGTTCCTATACCTTCAGGACCGCGTGAGTTTCTTTAAGGATAGGCTTGTTATCACGCCCGGAGCGGCGGAGCAATTTTTCCGGACTTATTACTTCAACACAGGCGTTGCGGATTTTCCGAATTCCCCTCCATCCAACGACCCGGAACAAGCGCCTGATTCCCACAAGAGCTTCCTGGAATTTTCACCGTTTTTCGGGGCGCACTACCATGTGTCTTCCTGGTTCACGCTTCACGGGAATTATGCCGTCACCTATGCCAACCCCACAGACTCGGCGTTTGGCGCCAACCTGCCAACGAAGGGCGTCGACATCGCAGCTCTGCATGCAGTCAAGAGCAAGAATGCCGAGGGCGGATTCCTTATCACCAAATGTCCCGCGTCATTCTTTGGAACCTGTTCGCTGGACGCCACATATTTTCACGACAAACTGAGCCACGTGAACGTGGTGACCCAAGTTGCGCAGCAGAGCATTCCAGCTTCGATTGCCCTTGCTTCGAGCGTGTACAACGGTGTGTCATTTAACTTTGACGATGCACCGTTCCGGTATATCGAAATTCACGGCAATGGAATCATCCAGCATAACTACTTCCTGTCTTATGTTCCCAGTGGGAGTCACCTTAATTATGGGAAATATCCGATTTCGAACAGTCCTAAATTCACTACGAATGTCGGAGTGACCGGGCGGTTCGATTCCAACCAGGGGGTGTATTCGATTCTGCCGGAGATGTGGTGGCAGTATGTTGGCACGCGCTACCTGTTCAGCAATGTGAACAACGCACCGACGACTCAGACGATGCCCGGCTACGGCGTGGTGAACTTCAATACCGTGGCGACACTCAACGGCATCGGGCATCTATTTCATGGATTGCCACCGCGTATGGCTGCCGCGCCGGTTCATCTGTCGCTTGGCATCGAGAACCTTTTGAACAACCAGTACAACCCGACCGCGTACATCACGAGCGGAGGGTACTTTGGAACGAGTTTCGGAGGATACACGCTGGTTGACCCCGGCGCACCTCGGGAATACATTGTCTCGATCAATATTGGCGCAAGATAGGCGCCGAGTTGAATTGAGAGTGATGGAAGCGGGGCATGGGAGCATGTCCCGCTTTTGCTTTGTGTGAGAGCGAACAGCGCTGAATGAAACGAACGGGATCTGCAATCAGTCTGGTTCGATACCTTCGAAGAGGCCTGGGTCATTTGTGATTTGAAGCAGGCCGGGAGCGGCGGCAAGCAGGTAGCGCTCGTACTTGAAATGCTCGTGGATGCTGGGACCGACACGGGCGATGACGCCCTGCTGGGTTCCGTGCTTGCGGAAGGCTTCGAATTTGCGCTCGCCGAGCGGGCCGAGTTCGAAGGAAAGCGACCACGGAACAGTGGGCGAACCGTCGAGCTCGGGACGGGAGCGTACAGAGACGAACGGGGTGCTGGAGTAGTAGAGCTTTTGCGGACGATAGACGTCGAGGCGTTGGCCCTGGAAGCTGACGCCGATTTGCTCGGGGAAGAATTCCGGGCGGGCGGCCCAGTGGAAGGCCGCGGTGGTGGCGAGCGAGAGGACGATGTGGTCGCGGTGGAGGTTGACCCCGCCGTCACCGCCGAAGGTAAGGACGATTTGCGGACGCCAGCGCCGGATATAGGACACGAGAACTCCGACGAGAGCGTAGAAATTTTCGTGGGCGAGCTGGCCGTCAGTAAAGTCGAGAACTTCATGGCGGGTGACGCCGAGAACTTCACAGGCAGCGGCGAGTTCTATACGGCGAATACGGGCGAGGTCTTCACTGTCTTTGGCTCCGGCGCGGAAATGTGCGTTCTGCCCGGCGGTGAGACAGACAATGCTGGTTTCGATTTTCTGCTGGTGGGCTAGCAGGAGTGCGCCGCCAAAGGCGCCGCTTTCGTCGTCAGGATGAGCTGTGCAGCAGAGCAGGCGGCTGGCCGTTGAGGTCAAGATAAGGGCTCCTAAGAAAGAAATTGGTCGGTCTCAAAGAGATTGGATTGCGCGACAGGGGCAAAAGATTTTCGATGCAGTGGAGAGGGTCCGTGCTCGAGGATGGCAGCGCGGTGCTCGGCGGTGCCGTAGCCTTTGTGGCGGGCGAGGCCATACTGCGGGAACTGGGCGTCGAGCTGGCACATGAGGCGGTCGCGATAGACCTTGGCGACGACGGAGGCGGAGGCGATGGAGATGGAAAGCGCGTCGCCGTAGACGATACTGGTTTGCGGGCAGGGGTGGTCAATGCGCATGGCGTCGATGAGGAGATGGTCGGGCGCGGGCGAGAGGCGCGAGACGGCGGCGGTCATGGCGAGGCGTGTGGCCTGGTAGATGTTGACGCGATCAATGGTTGCGGCGTCGATTTCTGCGATGGAGATGGCGAGGGCGAGGGATTGGATGTGGGCGGCGAGGTGTTCGCGGGCAGAGGGTTTGAGCAGCTTGGAGTCGCGAAGGCCGGGCAGACGGGTTTTTGGCGGCAGAATGACCGCGGCGGCGACAACGGGACCGAAGAGGGCGCCGCGGCCTACTTCGTCGACGCCGGCGATGAGGGCGGCTCCTTTGGCGCGGGCGGCACGCTCATAGCGGTCACCGCAAACGAGAGTGCGCAACATGCGCTGCTTGCGGGTGGCCGGAGAGACAGATTCAGAATCGGTCTCGAATGGAGGTTTGGAAGCCACCAGCAAAGTTTAGAGCAAGGGAACCCAAGTTGTTGAGGCGGGCGAGGGCTGCCGGCATTAAAAAAGCCCCGGAGGATCCGGGGCTCTTGCAGTGAATTGGAGAATGAAGCTAGGCGCGCTCGACTTCCTTGAGACGGGCGGCCTTGCCGCGGAGCCCGCGGAGGTAGAAGAGTTTGGCACGGCGGACCTTGGCAGAGCGGATCTTCTCGACGCGGTCAATGACCTTGGAGTTGAAGGGGAAGATGCGCTCGACGCCCTGGCCGAAGCTGATTTTGCGAACGGTGAAGCTGCCCTGGGGGCCGTTCTTGCGGGCGATGACGATGCCCTCAAAAGCCTGAAGGCGTTCTTTTTCGCCTTCCTTGATCTTGACCTGCACGCGCACGGTATCGCCCGGGACAAAATCGGGCAGGTCGGTGCGATTGATTTTGTCGGCAAGCCGCTGCATGACTGGATGAATAGACATAGTTTTTTCCTGGAGATTGACTCAGAATTTCTAGTTTACAGGAAAATGATCCGGTTGCCGAGGGCTAGGCCGCTCAAATCTATCGGCGCCTTCTGGGCTGTTGCCTGGGCCAGTAGGGAAATTCGACGGCATAGAGCTCGCTTGTGAGGTCGGCGACGCGCTGCTGTAGACGTGCTTGAGCATCAGCAATGGCCAGGTTATAGACGGCCGGTCCGATTTCCTGGAGGATGAAGTCCAAGAGCAGGCTGGCGGTGAGATCGCCGATCGGTTCCGACAGATTCTCTTCAAAATAGCGTTTGAGGGATGCGACGGCATCGGTCTGCGCCGGTTTGTTGAGCTCAATTTCCAAATCGGTGCTCCTTCTGCAGGACTTAATTGCATTGAAACATTTATCTTGGATAGGGTTCCCTGCAAGATCATTCTTTCTGAGCCGGAGGACGTTCCCCTGCATACATCCCGACTGCATCGCTCTGTTGCCGCGCTGATCTGCACGATGGCGCTTGGTTGTGTTTCCGTTTTTGCTGCTACACCGCTGCCGAATGCTCCAGTGCCGGTTGCGGTGTTGCCCAATGCTCCGGCAGCGCAGAAGCAGCCGGTAGAGAGCCGCCAGGCGGTAACCGCGCGGAATGCGCCAGGGCAGGTGATTCGCCAGCAGGGGGCGATCTGGACGAGTCCCGCGCGCATCCGGGCGCATGACCTGATCTGGCTGGCGCCGGTGGCGGCGGCGACGGGCGCGGCGCTTGCGACGGACCACCACACGATGTCGCAGGTGGTGAGCCATGACGCGACATTCAACCAGGACAACGTGAATGTGTCGGATGGGGTGATTGGAGGATTGCTCGGTGCTCCGGTGGCACTCTACGGGTGGGGCCTGATGAAGCATGACCAGCATGCGCACGAGACAGGGATTCTGGGCTCGGAAGCGATTGTGGACGGGCTGGTGGTGGACGAGGCGATGAAGCTGGTTTTCTGGCGGGAACGGCCGGTACTGCACAACGCGCGAGGGGATTTCTTCCAGGGCGATGCGACTGCAGACTCATCGTTTCCGTCGACCCATGCGGTGCTGGCGTGGTCATCGGCCGCGGTGCTGGCCGGGGAGTATCCGACATGGTGGAAGCAGGCGGGAGTGTATACCGCAGCGACGACCGTGAGCCTGACGCGGGTTCTGGGACGACAGCATTTTCCGACAGATGTGCTCGTGGGTAGCACGATTGGCTGGTTGATCGGGCACTACGTGTACCGGCACTATCACCGCTGGGAATTGCGCAGGAAGAATTAGACGGGGCCGAGACGGCAGGAACTACTTCTCCGATTCTTGCGACTGGATCGAGCGCAGGAATCGGTGGTCTTCGGCGGAGAGGTCGGCCTTTTCGAGGAGATCGGGGCGGTTGCGCAGGGTTTTTTCCAAAGCGCGCTCGCGGCGCCAGCGGCGGATCTGATCATGATTGCCACCGGCGAGGACGTCAGGGATGGCGAGGCCGCGGAAGTCTGCCGGCCGTGTGTAGTGGGGATAGTCGAGCAGTCCGCCGGAGCCGTGCGTGGAGAGCGGCGGCGCGCCTCCTTGGGGGGAAAATTGGGCGGTGAGATCGCTTTGCGCGGGGCCGAAGCTCTCATAGGCGCTGGAGGCTTCGTTGCCGAGGACGCCGGGGATGAGGCGCATGGTGGCGTCAATGACGACGGCTGCCGCGAGCTCGCCACCAGAGAGAACGTAGTCGCCGATGGAGAGTTCCTGGTCGCAATGGAGGATGTTGACGCGTTCGTCGACGCCTTCGTAGCGGCCACAGATGAGTACGACGCGGTCGAGCGTTGCGAGCCGGCTGGCGACGGGCTGGGTAAAGGACGCGCCCTGTGCGGAGAGCAGGATAACGGATTCACGACCAGTGTCGCGGTTGGATTTTGGGGTGACGCCGAGGGATTCGATGGCTTCGGTAAGAGGTTCGGGCTTGAGGACCATGCCTTCGCCGCCGCCGAAGGGGCGATCGTCAACCGTGCGGTGACGGTCGTGGGTGAAGTTGCGAAGATCGTGGCAGTCGACGGAGACGAGGCCGTTGGCAATGGCGCGGCGCATGACACCGTGAGCGAAGATGCTGGTAAAGAATTCCGGGAAGATAGTGACGATATCGAAGCGCATGACGGAGCTTATTCGGTTCTTGCGTTCCTGGCGGAGGGTACGTTGATGTCGAGCAAGCCCTCGGGTAGGCGCATGTCGACCCGGTGGTTGGGGATGTCGAGGCGGATCAGCATGGCCTTGACGAAGGGGATTTCCGCGGTGAGCGCGGGGTTGTCTTCGCGGCGAATCACGAGCAGATCCGTGTTGCTGGCCTGACGGTCGACGTCGATGATGGAGCCGATGAGGCGCGGGCCGTCAGCGGGCGCGGTGTCAAAGACAGAGCAGCCGATGAGGTCGTCGATGTAGGCAGAGTCGGGATCGAGTGGCGCGCGTTCTTCGACGGGAATGACAAGGTTGAGGCCGCGGAGAGTTTCAGCGTCGTTGATGGAATCGACGCCGACGAGCTTGAGCACGACGCGGCCCGGTGTGAGGCGGAAATCCTCAAGTTGGACAGGGCGAGGTTCTGGGTTCTCCTCCTTCGGTAAAGCGAGGAAGAGGCGCTTTCGTTCCGCAAATTTTTCCGGAAAATCTGTGAGCAGGTCTGCGATCACCTCACCCCTGCGTCCCTGGGGGCGAACGATGTGCGCGAGGGTAACCCAGGGGGTGGGTGGCATGCGATCTACTCTTTTTCCGAACGATCCTCTTCAATGATGTCGAGGGTGTAGCGGTGATGATGCTTCATGCTGACCGCTCCGAGGATGGTCCGCATGGAGCGGGCGGTTCGGCCCTGCTTGCCGATGACCTTACCGACATCGGTGGGGGCGACATGAAGTCGCAGGACGGTGCTTTCGTCACCCTCCTGGGCTTCGACGACGACCGCGGAGGGGTCGTCGACCAGAGCCTTCGCGATTTCAGTCACTAACTGCTGCATGTTATCCGGGCGTTCAAGTTCCGTCATATACAGCCTCCCGTGGCAGCCCGAAGTAGCTGACCATTCCCTGCCAGCAGCCTGTTGAAGAGCGAACCTGCCGCCGGATGGGCACCCTGTTCTGCTGCAAAGTGCAGCAGGCAAGGATAACGGGTCCCGCGCTTTAGCGAGTGGCTTTGGCGCGTTTTCAACAAACCACTAACAGCGCATCTTCGCAGAGGTTCACTCATAAACGCAAATGATTCTGCGCTCTAGAAACCAAGCCGAGGGGGGAAATTATGCCGCTACAGACGCGGGCTGCTGTGCAACGAGCTTGGCAACACGGTCAGAAAGCTGAGCACCTTTGCTTACCCAATAATCAATACGCTCGCGCTTGAGCGTGACGCTGGCGGGGTTGGTGCGGGGATTGTAAGTACCGACAACCTCGAGCGAACGGCCATTGCGGGCGCGGCTTTTCTCGATGACAACAATACGATAGTAAGGCTGCTTGCGCGCACCCATGCGCGCGAGACGAATCATGACCACAGCGAATCAATCCTTTCGAACTACAACTATAGAGGGAAGGGCGGCGTATCCAGAAGCGGGGCGGCCGGTTGCAGCGCCCTAATCGAAAGATCGACGTATCCCTAAACTACTAATATACCAGCAAATGGCGGGATTCCCATGATTGCCGGAGTGGCATGGGGCGGGAAAATCGAAGGAGTTGCAAAGTATGCAAGGGCCCGCTGACCCTTGGATTGGTGACCGACGGGCACCGAGAGATGATTCTCTCGTCATCTGCGAACGAGTCAAGAGTCAGAGACCGGGAAGTCAGCCGCTCCTGGCGCAAAAAAAAAATTTACCGGGCAATTCTTGGGCGTACTTCTGTGGGGGACGGAGTGTGAGCCCTCCGGCGTTGCGGCTAAAGCAAAATGCAGTCGGCAAGTACCGGGTAAGACGGAGCAGTGGTGCGCGCGCCCCCCAGTGGAAACGCGCGCGGACTCGATTTACCACTGGACGCCGGGGTAGAGGCTGGGGATGCGTTTGGCGCGATATAGATTGGCGCCGACTTCGTGCATGGTCCAGACGGTCTGGGGCGTACTTGTGGGGGTGATTTCCTCGATGTTGGAGGTGTATTCGCCGTTCGAAGCCGGCGGTTGGTTACAGAGGTCGAATTCGAGGTCGCCGTTGCCCAGGACTTCCGCGTTGCCGCCCCAGGCGTTGTAGTCGGCGGTGGGGACTTTGTACTGGAACTTGAGCGTGGCAGTCATCGTCGAGGTGTTGACGTTCAGGATGGGGACGGTACTGTAGCAGGGGAACGAAGATGAGCCGCAAACGTTGCCGGAGCTGTCGACGCGATCGTCGCCGTTATCCATCACCGTGATGTCGAAGTTGCCCGCCGTGGTGGTGCCGATGAAGTGGGGGCCGTGTTGTGCATAGAACCAGTCGATGGGGGCAGTGCCGTTCTCAAGGGTGAAATTGCCCTGATGGCCAAGGTGCCAGAGGATGTCGCCATTGCCCTTACCATTGTCGTAGTTGATCTTGATGAGCCAGTTCTGGTGACGGATGGAAACGAGCAGGTTGCCGTCTGTGGGTGAGTAGACGACGGCGTTGGTGTGGGTCCAGTCGGGGAAGTTCATTGGGTGGCGGTTGAGGTCGAGATGATCGAATTCGTTCCAGACCCAGACGGGTTTGAGGTTGGTATCAAGATCGACGATGACGTCGCCCGCGACGTTGATGGGGCTGGGTTCGCCGGTCAGGCCTGTTTCTGAATTGATGGTGTTGGCGAGGACGATCCAGTGGCCGTTGGGTAGCACGGCGACATCGTGATGAAAATCGTAGAGGGTGAATTTGTAGCCGGCGGCAGCCAACTCGGAGTTGAGCTGCGCCATGGTGATCTGCTTGATCGGATTGCCGGCGAGATCAATTTCGCGGATGAGATCGGTGGTGCCGGATGGCGGCGTTACGAGGTCATTGCTGGATGGCAGATTTTGCGAAGAAGGGTACGAAAGAACGACGATCATATCGCCGTTTGGCAGCAGTTTGATGGGCTGAACGATGGTGGAGAAGCTACCGTTACTAGTACGGTCGGCGTAGTTGTAGCCCCAGATGATGTTGCCTTTCAGGTCTGTGGCGTAGGCCTCGAGGTAGCCTGGAATTTTGCTGTTGGAAGCCGATACAAGCTCGATGCCGGGCTGCGGGGTGGCTCCGCTGGCGGTCGTGGTGGTGATCGTGGGCAGAATGGCGGATGGGAAACTCGAAGTGGTGAAGGTGTGATCCTGATCCTGTACGGTGCCACCGGCGGTGAGGGTCTCCGTGGCGCTCATGTGGTAGGTGGTGTTAGCCGTCATGCCGGCGACGTAGATGGTGACAGGGTCACCGTTGGTGGGCGTGGGTACAGCCCAGGTTTTGAGACCGTAGGAGGTGGTAGTCCCAAACTTGACGTAGACGGTGCCGGGACCGGTAGGTGCGTAGGTGTAGAGCGCGACCAGCGGATTATTGGTGGCAGTCACCATACCGTCACCAGCAGAAAGCGTGGTGCCGGTACCGGAGAGACTCACGACTTGTGTACCGGATGTACCGCCGGATTCCTGGATGTGGAGTTGGGCGGTCTCAGCGCCTGTGTTTTGCGGGGTGTAAGTCACTACGATCGAGCAGGAGCCGTCAGCGGCCAGCGCGGATCCGCAGGAAACACCGGAATCGACGGAGAAGCTAGAGTCGCCGGTGAGGGAAGTCTTGATATTAGTGGTGGATGAACTGCTGCTGGTCAGTGTGACTACAACGCGATTCTCCGAGGTATGAAGGGCTGTGTTGCCGAAGTCGAAGCTCGTGGCGTTGGCGCTGATCGAGGAAGATTTGCCACAGCCAGCGAGGAATGGGACGGTGAGCGTCGCGGCGGCGAGGGTGAGAGCGGCAAGAGATTTCATCGACCATAAAGACGCAGTTTGCGTCATATTTGTTACGGATAGGCAGAGGTTATTTTTTGGCAAGCGTCACTTCCTTCATGAAGCCATGTTCGCCGGGGCAGAACGCGGCTGAGGCAAAGGCTCAACTGAAAATTTCTTGCGGGATTGTAAGTCACGGTCAAAGGGGGAATCACGGCTTGAGAATGGCGTTATAGCCATCAGCCCTGAGTCGAGCACGCATCTGGTTGGCCGAGGCAAGTGTGACGAAAGGGCCGATCTGGACGTGCATGAGATTGTCTTGCGGTTCAGAGCGCGTGACAGCACGAAAGCCGAGCCGCTGGAGAGCCGCGACAAGAACGCTTGCGTCTTGCGGGCGGCTGACGGCGGCGACCTGAACCATATACTGCTGGGCCGATGCGGCGACCTGAGACGGGGTGCGAGGAACAGCAGCCTGGAAAATCTGCTGCGCCGCGCCGGGCGTGACTGTTTGATTCTGCGGAGCAGGTGAAGTATTGGCGGCCTGCTGTGGTGCGGGTGTTGCCTGAGACTGCGGCGTGGCTGGGGTTTGTGCAGACGACTGCGGGTTGGCCTGAGTGCCGGGTTGGGAGCCTGCAGCAGGAGTGGTGTCAGGAGTCCCGTTTACGCCGTTCGTCGTCTGACTGGGCGGAGGTGCTGCCTGCTGCGCCGCCGGCTTGGCGCCGCTGGGCGTCAGATTAGAAGTTGCCGGGGTGGATGGCGGCGTTTCCGGGGTGGCCGCGGAGGGATTGGTGACATGGAGCGGTGAACTACCGTGGCCAAGCGAATAGCCAAAGCCGAAGAACAGTCCGCAAAGAAGCACAAGTCCGAAAAAAATGCCCAGCAGTGAGCCGAGGCCGAGGGTGATTTCGGAGCCCTTGCTCTCGTCGTCTTCGTCGTCGTCGAATCGGTCGCGAAACATCATCCTCGTTCGATTATGAAGCAGGCGGGGTTGGGTTGTCCTTCTTTGCGGCAAAGGCGGAATCGAACTTGCCAAGGAGGGAGACGAGTTCCATGGGCAGCGGGAAGACGATGGTTGTGTTCTTTTCGGTGCCGATATCGGTAAGGGTCTGCAAATAACGGAGTTGGAGGGTGATGGGCTGTTCGGCGAGCATGGTGGCGGCATCGACGAGGCGCTGGGCGGCGGCATATTCGCCTTCGGCATTGATGATCTTGGAGCGCTTTTCGCGTTCGGCCTCAGCCTGTTTGGCCATGGCGCGGAGCATGGTGTCTGGCAGGTCAACCTGCTTGACTTCGACGCTGACGACCTTGACGCCCCAAGGCTCAGTGCGCTCGTCAATGATGGCCTGAATGCGCTGGTTGAGCTGATCGCGGTGGGCCAACAGATCGTCGAGTTCGACCTCGCCGAGGACGGAGCGCAGGGTAGTCTGGGCGAACTGGGAGGTCTGATAGACGTAGTTGGCGACCTCGATGACGGCGCGCAGGGGGTCGAGGACGCGCAGGGTGATGACGGCGTTGACTTTGATGGTGACGTTGTCGCGGGTGATGACGTCCTGGGGTGGGACTTCGAGGACGTCCTGGCGGAGGGAGACGCGGACAATCTGTTCGACGGGGCGCAGAACGAAGATAAGGCCCGGTCCTCTGGGTTTCTGGGCGCGGCCAAGGAAGAAAATGACGCCGCGTTCGTACTCGCGCAGGATATTGATGCAGCTCAGAGCGTACAGCACGACGACAGCGAGGATGATCAGTATCGGGATTCCCATGATCTAGCTCCGTTCCGGAGCGATTTTACCCCAGTTAGGGCAGGCCGGGCGGAAGAATCGGAACGGATCAGCTCGGGATGTCAGTCGTTTCGCCGTTGACCAGCAGAGTGAGGCCGCGGACACCAGCGACTCTGACGTGGGCGCCGGCGGGGATGGGCTGGGTGGATTCTGCAAACCAGAGCTCGCCGCGGATGAGGATCTGGCCGCGGGGAGCGATCGTTTCCTGAGCGATGCCGATGGAGCCGATCATGGCGTTGGGTCCGGTGATGGCTTTGTTTCGTCGGGCTTTCCATGCGGCGCGGACGAGAACCGAAGTGATGAGCCCGAAGGCGATGCCCGTCGAGGCCGCGGTGGCGAACTGGACGCGGAGCTGGGGGATGGGTCCGTTGACGAGCGTGAGCAGGCCTATTACGAGGAGGATGGTGCCGGCTCCGGCAAGGAGGCCGTGGCTGGGGAAGAAGGTCTCCAGCAGGATGAGGACGAGCGCACCGATGATGAGCAGCCAGGAGGTGGCACGAACCGGCAGCATGTTGATAGCAAAGAGGGCGACGACGACCATGAGCGTACCAAGGGCTCCGGGGACGATGGTGCCGGGGATGTGGAACTCGAGATAGATGAGCAGAGCGCCCACGATGAGGATGAGGATCGCGAAGTTGGGGTTCATGAGGCGGTCCATGATGTTTTCGCGGAGGGTGGGCTCGATGTTGATGAACTGCGCATCCGCAGTGTGTAGGACCTGTTTTGTGCCGTTGAAGCGGGTGATGGTTTGCCCGTTGAGATCGTTCATGAGGGTTTGGGCGTTGGGCGCGATGAGGTCGATGAGATGGAGCTTGAGGGCCTCCTGCGGGGTATAGGACTTGGATTGCTGGACGGCCTGCTGGGCAGCCTGCACGTTGCGTCCACGCGGGGAGACATAGGAGCGCAGGAAGGCGAGCGCATCGTTGAGGATCTTCTGCCCCATGATTTTTCCGACGCGTGCGCCTTCGACGACAGGATGGGCCGCGCCGGTATTGGTGCCGGGCGCCATGGCGGCGACGTCAGCGGATTCGAGAAGGAAAAAGCCGGCCGAGGCGGCGCGGCTACCGGAGGGTGTGACGTAGATGATGACGGGGACACTGCTCTGAAGAATGTCGTGCACCATGGAGCGGGTGGAGTCGAGGAGGCCCCCGGGGGTGTTGATTTCGATGAGCAGGGCAGCGGCATGGTGCTGGTTGGCTACGTCGATACCGCGGGCGATGTAAGCCTGGCTGACTGGCTGGATGGTGTCATCGAGATGGAGGACGTAGACTTGCGGTGCGGACGCCCGTGCGGCGGGTAAGAGCACGAGCAGGACAACAGAAAAGAGTGCAAAGAACAACCAGGTGCGATTTTTGCGGATCGTGAGGGCTTTCATGGCGCATTGGCTCCGGATGAGTCGATCTTCTGGCGGAGGCTGAGAGCGGCAGCGTTCTGTGGGTCGAGCTGGAGCGCGTCTTTGACTTCAGTGGCAGCCTGGATGGTTTGTTTGGCGGCGAAGTCAAGCTGGGCGAGGACCAGATAGGCTTCGGCGTTGGGTTTGATGGCGAGAGATGCACTGGCTTCCTTGCGCGCGGACTTGTCATCGCCGCTGCGCAGGCGGACAACAGCGAGGCCTGCATAAGCCATGGAAGACCGGGCATCCGCATTTAGGGCGGCATGGTATTCGCGTTCCGCCTCAAGGATGAGGCCGCGATGAAGGAAGAGGTTGCCCTGTTTCACGAGAGCCTTGGCGCGCTGCTGCGGCGGCAGTGAGGCGATGCGCATTTCTTCCACCTGTTCGAGTTCGAAGGCGGCCTGGCGGACGCTGGCGCCGTTGTAAGAGCGTTCGATGCGCTCGAGCGGGGTATCCATGTCGGTGATGGCCTTGCCGGGGTCAGGATTTGGCGGAGGGGGATTCTTGAGCTGAGCGAGGAAGCTTTGTGCTTCAGCGTCTTTGGGCGCGAGCTTCAGTTCTTCCTGGAGTTCTGCGATGGCTCCCAGGACGTCATGCTGACGGTCGAGGGTGACGGCGAGGTTGAAATAGTAAGTGGGATTCTTGGGGTCAGCGGCGATGGCGCGCTTGAAAAAATCGGCGGCGGGTTTGCCCCGGCGGCTGGCGGCGACGCCTTCATTGTTGAGGACTTCAGGCATGGGCAGTTGTTCGGCGACGAAGGCGAAGGCATTTTCAGCTTCGAGGTAGTTGCCAGTGTAGAAGAAGGCGAGGCCGCGATAGAAGTCGGCTTCCGCAGCGCGGGGGTAGTTGCGGGGTAGATGGCCGAGGGTGGAGGCGCAGAGGTTGTAGTCCTCATCCGCGAAGTAGGCGAGGCCGAGTTCGGTCCATGCCGGGAAGAAGTTGGGGTCGAGGCGGATGGCGACCTTGAGGTGATCAATGCGACTGGCGAGGGTCGGCGCGATGAGTCCGCGGATGTAGTTCTCATAGGCGCCGGGCGGGACGCTGCCGTCAGCGGCGCGGAAGGTCTGCTCGGCGACCTGAAAGTGTGGATCCATTTTGGTCACGACTGCCCAGGCGAGGTCGTTGATGGTGTCGAGCATGCTGGAGAGGTTGGACTGCACCTCAATCGGCTGGCTGAGGGTGAGTGCCGCCATATCGAGGATCTGGGCTTCGGCGGTGAGGCGTTTTCCCTTGACGGTGTAGGAGCCGACGATGACGTAGTCGGCGTCGAGGAGCTGGGCAATCTTGATGGTCATCGCACGCGAGGGAACAAAGTTCGTGGGAAGACCGAGATGGTTGAAGGCATACATACGGTCGCGGCGGCCGAGGGGCAGAAAATCCGCGCCAGAGAGGCGGCGGCCGAAGATGTCAGGGAATGCGTCGCCGATCCAGTCGAGACTGGCGTTGCCGCTGTTGTTTTGAAAGGGCATGAGCAGGACAAGCCGGCCGTGGATGGGGGTCATGCCCTTGGTGGGAGATGGGCGGACAGAATTCTGGACTGCATCCTGTGCCAGAGCGGAGAAGACAGAAAGGGTCAGGCACAGGGCAAGCAGAGGCAGGAGGGACTTTTTCAGGCTCACGACAGCTTGATTATAGAGAGCCTGCGGGTTTTGGGGCGCTGATTTTGGCCGGCTGCGCGGGGGCGAATCTCAAAATTGCGATCCACTCTCCGTTCTGGTGCGCGTGCCAGATGACTTTGCCGCCGAGCTCCGTGGCGATAGTGCGGGGCAGGAGGTCGCGGTGGAAGTCGAAGTAGCGTTTGTTGATGTTGGTATTCCACGGGCCGAGATTGAGGAGAAGGTGGGGCGGGTCGTACTTGGTGGAAAAGACGAGCGCGAGGTTGTAGCGGCCTGAGTCGGCGAGTGCGCGGGAGATCTGCGCGGCGTCAAAGTCGCGGATTCGGACAACGGAGAGCGGATGCGCGACGTAGCCAAGCATTGGCTTGGTGAGCTCGTCGGATGCCGGCCAGGCGGTAAGGATGGTGGCATGGGGGTCGTGCTGCTGGATCTGACGGATGGCAGCCTGCTGGAGGTGGATAAAGGCGACGTATTCGAGGTTATCTTCCGGCGCGAATTGATAGGGCGGATTGATAAAGAGACCAGCCACGAAGGCCATTAGGGAGAAGATCACGGCATATTTCCACGCGGGCAGGCGGCGCCAGAGGGTGTTGACACAAAGGAGCAAAACGAGGGGATAAACGGGCAGGAGGTAGCGCGTGAGCAGTGCTCCGCCGAAGATGGCGAAGAAGACGAGATTGGCGATGATGGTGACGTAAAAGTATGCCTGATTTTTCCATTCGATGGGCTCGCGCCAGGAGCCATTTGCCTCGCGCAGGGGCGGCAGGAGCAGAACGGCCATGGTGAGGATGAAAGGTACGAAGAGGTTCATGTGCAGTGTGACCTGCAGCGTGCGGTGAAACAGCGCGATGGCGAAGCGGGTGGGAATAAGCGTGCTGGTGGCGTTGTATTTGAAGTATTGCGGGTTGCCGAAGATGAAGCCTGTGCGTGAGTAATACCAGGCGTACCAGGCGACCAAAGGGATTATGGGCAGAAGCAGGGGGAATCCGCGGCGGGCGTGAGGGCGCCAGGAACTCATGCCGCGATGGCGCTGCCACCATGCCTGCAGAAGCTCCCAAGTGGCGAGAGCGGCGGGCGTGGCAATGGAAGTCTCTTTGGCGAGGGCTGCAATGGAGAAGCAGAGGATCGAGGCCCAGAGGCGATCTTGGACGAGGAAGACGAGCGCCCAGAGTGTGGCGGGCGCGGCGAACATGTCAGCGTGCGCGAGCGAGCTCTGCGCAAAGAAGACGGGATAGAGTGCCGTGAGCGCAACCGTGCCGGCCGCGACGGAAAGGCGGCAGCCAGCCGCGCGCGCGAGCCGCCAGACGGCGATGAGCGCGGTTGCGCTGATGAGGCACATCAGCGAGCGGGTGACGAAGATGTGGTAGCCGAAGAGGTTCCAGAATGCGGCGAGCAAGATGGAAGGGATCGGCGGGTGTGCATTGCTGAGGGTGGAATAGGGAATGAGGGTGCCGGAGCGGAAGAAATCATAGGCCGAGGGGATGTAGTATCCAGCCTCGTCCCAGTAGTAGGGCAGGTGCAGCAGCGGATAATGCAGCAGCCACACGACTGCCCATGCTCCTGTGAGGATGAGAAGTGCTCGAAGGGCCCGGCGGCTGAGAGCGGCCGCATGTGCGGATGTTTTCACGGGTTAGTGGATCGGTCCTGCACCGGGAATTGCGTGCGGTTCGATGGAGATTTTCCCAAAAGTCTGCTCGTAGCTGGCGAGGTTCTGCCCGAGGATGTTCCAGAGAGCCTTGGCCTGCTGCGGGCTGAGATAGATGCCCTGCGTGACTTTGAAGTCGACGCGGTCGGGAGAATCCTGCTGCGCGATACCGAAGGCGAGGTAGAAGTCCCAGATGCTGACGCGAATCTGGACGCTGTTGGCATAACCCTCGCGGTAATCGGGCGACTGGGTAACGTTGAGATCGGGCTGTTGAGGAATGCTCATGATGCTCCAAGGTTATAAGAGGAGCAATGAACGCAGGCAAGTGTTATAACAAACAAATTTTGGTGCGGAAGGGGGGACTTGAACCCCCATGGGTTTCCCCGCCAGATCCTAAGTCTGGTGCGTCTGCCAATTTCGCCACTTCCGCGACTGCGCCAGGGCCGCTGTGGTCTGGGGAAAAAGCGGCTTGGCAGGAGAGTGATCCGTTGAGCTAAGTCTAATGGTGGGCATGGATCAGCGCAATGCAGAAAGCTCGCGCTGGCATTGGCGAGGTGGTTTCGCCATTAGCCTCTATTGGGGGATTCGGGATGATGAATGTGTTCTCAGGTAGGTTCGAGTGCAGAGCGCATTGTGGGAAGAAGCTTGGGTGATTCCGAAATCTGGGGTTGTCGCGACAAGGGTGACCGTGTCTGTAGAAGCCCAGGCGGGCTGGAGCCAAGGGCAACGGGACCGCGGCGGAATGAAAAGGAAGAAATACGTGTGCGAAGAAGGCTTGCGGTGCGACCGGGCTCATGTTACTTTTTGATTATTCAAGTTTGCTCTCATGAGCGAGCCTGAATTTCATGAAGAGTGGCTGAGGGACGGGCCCTGTGACGCCACGACAACCGGCTCGAGCAATTCGAGAAGCGGTGTCAACTCTCTCCCGCCAAACAGCGGGGAACATGAGATTCGGGGGTGCAGGCAGGATCGCATCTCGCTGAATTCCAGGAAGTGAAGTAGCCGCAAGACTGATTCAGTTGCCCTAGCGTACGCGTCACTGAGCCCGTGATGTATTTTCTCTGAGCCTCTCATCAGGACGATGAGGAGCCCTATGGCTGACAGTTACGAGCTTCGCTGTACGGAGTGCGGCCGCAAGTTTGAAAATGCGCCGCTGTCGATTTGCGACGAGTGTTTTTCGCCGCTCGAGGTGTTCTGCGATCTGGATGAAGCGCGGAAGGACTTCACGCGCGAGAAGATTGCGGCTGGCCCGACGAGCATGTGGCGCTACAAGGCGCTGCTGCCGGTATCTCGGGAGTTTGAACCGGTGACTCCAGCGGGATGGACGCCGCTGCTGAAGGCTCCCCGGCTGGGCAAGCGGATCGGCGCGAATAATCTTTACATCAAGAACGACGCGGTTTGCCTGCCGACGCTGAGCTTCAAGGATCGCGTGGTGGCGATTGCGCTGGCGAGCGCAAAGGAGTTCGGGTTCGACACGGTGGGGTGCTCGTCGACAGGCAACCTGGCAAACGCAGTAGCGGCGCAGGCAGCGCGGATGGGCTTTAAGACCTTTATCCTGGTGCCGGCAGATCTGGAGCCCGCGAAGATTTTAAACACTCAGGTGTACGGCGCGAATCTGGTGCGGATCGATGGGAACTACGACCATGTGAACCGGCTGTGCTCGCAGATTGCGGACCGCTATCGATGGGGATTTGTGAATGTGAATCTGCGGCCGTACTACGCCGAAGGCTCGAAGACAGTGGGTTACGAGATTGCCGAACAGCTTGGCTGGCGGCTGCCCGACAACGTAGTGGTGCCGATGGCTGGAGGGTCGCTGATCCGGAAGATTCGCAAGGCGTTTCAGGAACTGGTGACGCTGGGGCTAGTAGAGGACAAGCCGGTGAAGTTTTTTGGGGCGCAGGCGACGGGCTGCTCGCCGATTTCGACGGCGGTGAAGGCCGGGCGGACGGAAATAGAGCCGCAGCGGCCGCAGACGATTGCGCGCTCGCTGGCGATCGGGAACCCGGCGGATGGGCGCTATGCGGCGAAGATGATTCAGGAAACGGGCGGCTGGGCCGAGGATGTGTCTGATGTGGAGCTTGTGTCGGCGATTCAGGAACTGGCCGAGACGGAAGGCGTGTTTACCGAAACAGCCGGAGGCGTAACGACGGCAGTGACGGCGCGGCTATATGCGCACGGGCGAATTCGTCCTGACGAATTGACGGTGAGCTGCATTACCGGTAATGGCCTGAAGACGACGGATGCGCTGCAGGGAGCGTACACGCTGGAGCAGCCAGTACGGCCGCGGCTGGCGGATTTTGAAGCGTACGTGGAAGAAAAGAAACTCCAGCATGAGCTGGTACTGGAAGGAAGCTATGTCAGTTAGAGTCTTGTTGCCCAACGCATTTCAGAAGCACACGAATGGGACGAAGGAGATTCAGTCTTCGGCCGAGAACCTGCCCGCGCTGATCACGGAGATTGAGACGACGTTTCCGGCGCTGAGCAAGCACCTGCGCGATGAGAACGGCGAGGTGCGCCGCTTCATCAATTTTTACGTGAACGAGGAGGACATTCGCTTTCTCGGCAACGAGAAATATGTTTTTCAAGATGGGGATGAGGTGCTGGTGATTCCGTCGATTGCCGGCGGATGCGAATAGCTACTGAGAGAGTCACATAAACGAATAAGGCGGCGTCCATTGGGGATGCCGCCCTTGTTATTTGGATTCCCGTGGGCGATTGCGGAGCTGCTCGCAGGCGCGCTCGAGGTCTTCCGCGCGCTTAGCAAAACAGAAACGGAGAATGTTGTCTCCACGGTTGCCAGTGAGGAATGCGGTACCGGCGACGGCGGCGACGCCTGTATCGGCGAGGAGTTTGCGGGCCTTGAGAGCGGCAGTCTCGCCTGGGATGGAACTGGAGTCGGCGAGAACGTAGTAGGCGCCGGCAGGAGTGCAGGGAGTGAGGGCGGCATCGGAGAGTGCGGCGCAAAGCATGTCGCGTTTGCCCTGATAGTCGGAGGCGAGTTGGAGGTAATATTCGTCGGGCAGGGCGATGAGGCCAGCTGCCGCGCCATGTTGGAAAGGTGATGGCGCGCATACATAGGTGAGGTCGTGAAAGTAGCCGATTGGGGCGATGAAGCTGGGGTTCGCGATGAGATAGCCGATGCGCCAACCGGTGATGGAGAAGGTTTTTGAGAGGCCGGAGATGGTGATAGTGCGCTCAGCCATGCCGGGAAGCGTGGCAAAACTGATGTGCTCAGCGCCGTCGTATAGGAAGTACTCGTAGATTTCGTCGGTGATGACGAGAAGATCGTGTTCGAGGACGATGGCTGCGAGGTGTTCAAGCTCGGCGCGGGAAAAGACTTTGCCACATGGGTTGGAGGGTGTGTTGATGACGATGGCACGGGTCTTGGCGGTGATGGCGCTGCTCAGAACTTCGAAGTCGATGGCCCAATTAGGTTCTGCGAGCGGGACGATGACGGGTTGAAGGCGCTGCGCTTTGAGGGTGCTGACGTGGTAGCCGTAGAGCGGCTCAAAGAGCAAGACCTCCTCCCCGGGATTGAAGAGCGCGAGGCAGGCTGCGTAAAACGCTCCGGTGGCGCCTGAGGTGACGAGGATTTCTCTTTCGGGGTCAACGTAGATGCCGTTGTAGTGGCGGGCCTTGGCTGCGATGGCCTCGCGCAGCGTAACGATACCGTCGAGACGGGTGTATGTGTTGTAGCCTTCGTGAATGGCTGAGGCGGCGCGTTCGAGGACGGGCCCGGGAACCTCGGTGTCGCAGACGCCCTGAGCGAGATTGACACCCCGGACGCGGTCGCACTCGACGGACATGGAGCGGATTTCTGATTGCACAATGAGGCGGGAGATTTCACTCAGGCGGGGACGGATTGCGGTATCCATGCAGCATGTGTAGCACAGATGAGGGATGGCTGGGCAGGGCGGGTTTGCTGTCAGGCGGAAGGAGATCGAGCAGGGCGCTGTAGATGCGAGCTCCTGTTCCGATGCAGGTTCTAAGTAGCCTGGATATTTTGATTTGGAGATAGGCATGGGCTTTGGCCATTGGCAGACGGTGGGTAGGGGGGATTGCGGTGCGGAATTCCGGCGCTGTCGTGGAGGCCTGCATTTGACGAGAGGACCCAACCTTCGCGGGGTCCTATGGCTAGTGAGGAGCAGCCGATGAGGTAGCGTAGTCCATTCAAGCGGCGATATTGGGTAATGCAATGCCAGAGAGGGGTAAGTACCTCACTCGTGCTGTGGTTTTTATGAATGCAGGCGCGGCCAAGTTCCAGAATTTGCAGACGGCTTCGTAATGAGTAAGGTCAAACTCCTGCCTGCTGTAGTAACCAAAGTTTCGGTGGCGGACGGGCCAGATTGCATGGGATAGATACCGACAATGACTCCGAGTTGGGCATCTTCCACCAGGAGATGCCGGCGAACCGGGTCGAATCTATCGAAATCGCGGCCAGTATGTATGATTCGATGAGCCCTTCGCCTAATTCTGCATTGAAAACGTTAAATCTCAGGCGACACGCAGCATTGCGGTCTGCATCTGTAATTGCCATGCGGGATTTATATCTGCCGAGTACCTGCGCGGAAGGGTCAGAGGCAAAGAGGATCTGGAGAGAGTCAGCCATCACCGGCAACTTTCCGGGGCAGGAACGATGGCTGCGGGAGTCGCCATTGCCGCGGAAGTCGATGCACAATCAGGAGTGAGCACGGCTCGATGGTGCGACAGGTGTGTTGAGTTTTGATCGAACGCTGGGCTAAGGCGAAGCGAAGATCTGGTGAAAAGAAGGCCTGGCAGAACCGGTTCAGTTAGGGGTTTGTAAGTATTTTCGTGACTAAAGCCGGGGAATAGACTAATTTAGTGGGCAGTTGTGTTCTGTTCCCCTTACGTTAAGTACTAACCAGAAAGCATTAAGGAAAAAACGATAAATGACACGCGAAGACATCATCGCTGCAATTGACGAAGAAATCAGCCGACTTGAAAAAGTCCGAGACCTACTGCAAAACTCAAGCTCGGGACGACTGAGCGGAGCGCTCGCCCGCAAGACTGCGACGGGGACAAAGAAGCGTAATCTGAGCCCCGAAGCGCGCGCCCGCATTGCTGCCGCACAGAAGCGCCGCTGGGCGAAGCAGAAGGCCGCAGCAGCTCAGGCCGCCAAGAAGTAGTTCCACTGGCGGATGATTAAGGTCAAGCTTTTACATCCCGATGCCCAGGTTCCTACGGTGGAGCACGCCGGAAGCGATCTGGGCTTCGACCTATATGCGATAGAAGACACGTCGCTGCCGCCCGGGGTTCCTGTGAAGGTACGAACGGGGATTGCGGTGGAGGGGCCACCAGGTTGCGGGTTCGTGCTTGGCGACCGTTCCTCCATGGCTGCCAGGGGGATCACCTACGCGGGCGGGCGGATTGACGCGGGCTACCGGGGAGAAATCCTGGTGTGCCTGATCAATGTGAATCAGCCGCAGTATTCCCTAGCGGTGGAGCGCGGGCCGGATGGCGGAATCACGGACGTACGCCTGGAAGCCAGCGATGCAAGTGTGATGATTCATCGTGGTGACCGCATTGCGCAAATGTCTCCGTTCCCTGCACGTACGGAGCTTGAGATGGTGGTGGTGGAAGAACTGTCGGAGACAAAGCGCGGAGCCGGCGGCTTTGGATCGAGTGGGCGCTGAGACCCACCGAAAATAATTTATAGAAACTGATGGAACCGGAATGCCGGGGCAGGAAAACCTGCGCCCGGCCTAATTTTTGTGGGCTACTTTCTCAGATACGCATCGGAGCCGTTGATCCAGTCCTCGCGTGGCGGTGTGAAGACGTCCAGGTCGATGGTCTCTTCGATAGCTTCGGCCGCGTGAGGCATATGGGGTGGAATGACAAGTGTTTCGCCGGCGGCAACGGTGATGACGCGGCCATCGTCAAAGGTGAAGCGCAGCGCGCCAGCGAGGATGTAGGTTATCTGTTCGTTGTGATGGCTGTGACGGGGCACGATGGCGCCCTTGCGCAGTACCAGACGGGCGAGCATCCCCTGAGCGCCGTGGACGAACTGGCGGTCGATGAGCGGATTGAGCTGCTCGACGGGGATGCGGTCAAAGCCTGAGTACTGCAAATCGGTGACTGGATGGCTTGCGGAAGATTCGTTTGCCATGGGAGTGCTCCTTGAGAAGGATATCTTGACCTTTGCAGAGTGCACGAAGCAGGGCGGGTGGGGCAAGTGGAGGGCGCAGGGAGGGCCATGAACGCGATATTTTGTAAGAACAAGTCATTCAGTGTGAGGCAGAAGCGATGGAATTGGGGCTGAAAGATCATGTGGCGATAGTGGCCGGTGCGAGCCAGGGCATTGGCAGGGCAACGGCGCTGGCATTTGCAGCCGAGGGTGCGCATGTGTCGATGTGCGCACGGAATGAAGCAGCGCTGAGGGAGGTTGAGACGCAGGCACGCGAGCAGTACGGCGTGAAGACTTATGTGGAGGCCGTCGATGTTGCCGATCCCAAGGCGATTGTCGAGTTCGTGAAACATACAGAAGTGGAGCTGGGACGCGTGGATGTGTGCGTGCCAAACGCAGGAGGGCCACCGGCGAAGCCGTTTTTAGAGACGACGATGGAGGAGTGGGAACGTACGTGGCAACTGAACCTGCGCAGTGCGATCTGCTTTGCTCAGGCGGTGCTGCCTGGAATGGTGGAGCGGAAGTGGGGACGGATTGTGACACTGACCTCGTACACGGTGAAGCAGCCGGTGCCGGAACTGGTGCTGTCGAATACGATTCGTGCGGGGATCATGGGGTTAGTACGTTCGCTGGCGGGCCAGTTTGGTAAGGACGGGATCACGGTGAACAACGTTGGGCCGGGATTTACGGAGACGGAGCGCGCGAAGAAGTTGCTGGAGCTTCGGGCGCAGGCGCGGGGCGTGAGCGTGGAGCAGGCGCGGGCGGACCTGGAGCGTGAGATTCCGGTGGGGCGGATGGCGAAGCCCGAAGAAGTGGCGGCGGCGATTGTGTGGCTTGCATCCGAGCCGGCGGCGAGCATTACGGGGCAGACGGTGCTGGTGGATGGGGGCAGTTACAAGGGGCTGTAGTGATTATGTAACCGTTATTGTTTCTTAATCGCGGGCTTCGGTTGTGCATGGAGGGAGCGCGTGGTTGCGCGGAAGATTTATGCAAATGCGGAGCGCGTATCCATCCCGGATGGAAAAAACTTCATCCACTTAGAGGTGTTGAATAGGGGATTGCAATCCAAGTGGAGAAGAAAGCATGAAACCTGTGGGATGGATTGGGGTGGTACTGATTGTGGCGGGAATTTTGACGCTGGCGTTTGGCGGGATCACTTACTCGCACAAGAAGCAGATTATGAAGGTGGGTCCGATCCAGGCGACGCATAAGGAGAAGAAGACGATTCCGCTGCCGCCGGTTCTGGGTGTGGCGTGCATTGTGGTTGGCGGCGGGATATTGATTGCAGGGGCGCGCAAGCGATAGGCAGGCGTGTCTGGGAAATACAAAGGGCATCCGCACGGATGCCCTTTGTTGTTGCTTGAAGTGCTCGATCCGGCTAGGGGAGGTAATAGCGGAATGAGGTAAAGAACATGTTGTCGATGCCCCGGGCGCCACCATCTGGGTTGTTCGGACCGCCGATGCCAGACCACAGGTTGCGTTCGATCCGGCTATACTGCAGGCCGAAGCGAAGCATGCCCTTCGGGCCGTTGTAGAAGTTGTACCAATCGCCGGCCGTAAACTCCTGCACGTCTTTTGTGTTGCCACCGCAGTGGGCTGGGGCGGCCGGAGGGCCACTGGCATAGGGGCCAGCCGGGACCGATTCCGTATTGCAACCAGACATGTCAGTGTAAGGTGAGCCGTAGCCCTCGCCACTGGTGCCGAAGTAACGGCGGCCTGCGTAGTCGCCGCCGTAGTCGAAGTATAGCGACAGACGCTTATTGGGATTGATCGTCACATCGCTGAGGGCCGAAAAGGTGTGCAGCAGGGCAAGCTGTCCGTCGGGGCGCAGGGTTGCATCGGCAATCGTCGAGGAGCCCATGCGGCCCGTGCCGTCGCCATAGAGTCCTTTGATGGCGACGGAGATCTTCTTGGTGAAAACTGGACCACGGACGCTACCGCCGATGCCGCCGCCGACCGTCGAGTCGTTGTAGGGTGACTGTCCTGTGGGATAGACGCGATCCTGGAAGAAGCGCGCCACGCCAAAGAGTTCCCAGTGGCCCCATCCGGGTTGGACGGCCATTTTGGCTACGATTTCGGGAGCAAGGTTGAAGGAGTAGTTGGCGGTCGGGTTATACAATCCGCCGCCGTTGCCGGTCGAGCCGACGAGCTCGTTCTTGGGCAGATCATTACCAGCAAGCAGCATCTGGTCGTTTTCGGCTGAAGCGCCAAACCAGACTTTGTTGTGGATGTCCCTGGTGATGCGGAAGCCATACTGTCGGTTCCACACATAGCCAGCTTCGTACTGGGGGTCGATGGTCGCGGGGAGAATTTCAGTTCCGTTGTTGAGTCCCTGCGTGGTTTCTGCGGTGAGCGACCACATCTGGCCGCCGGTAAAGGTCCAGCCGTTATCGAGGGCCGCCTGGCCCCAGAGCTGACGTACGCGAACGACGTAGCTGTTGGACTGATTGTTGTTGGAGGTGATGCCAGTGCCGAGCCAGTCCATTTCGTAGTAGCCGGTCAACTGCATGTCGCCAGCTTTGCCGGTAGCCTTGAGCGCTATGCGCGACTGACGGCCTGTGCCGTTGAATTCGCTGAGCTGAGCAGCCGGGGAATGATCCAGCGGAATACCGGTAAACGCTGTGTTCAAGCCACCACCGGTGGCGGCGGTGCGGTAATCCGTTTCGGCTGCCAGGAAGCTGCCGGCCGGTGAGATGGTGATGCCTTTATAGTGGATGGCATCAGGGTGCTCGACCATCGTACTGATCTTTGCCTGGGTCTGCTTGACGGTGGTGACGACCTGCTGGTTCTGTTGCTTCATTTGAGCAACTGCGCTCTGCAGGGCCGTGACGGCCTGAGTCTGGTCAGAGAGTTGCTGCTTTTGCCGATCTGCGGCGGACTGCGCCTGCTGAGCGGCGGTTTGCGATTGCTCAGCGGTGGCCTGAGCCTGCTTGAGTTCGGCGTTGCGCTCGTCGAGCTGCTGGCGCAGGGAGTTGATCTCCTCGCGCTGCTGATTCATCTGCTCCTGGAGCTCTTCAATCTGCTGCTCGATGGAAGGCCGTTGCTTTTCTATCCTGCGCGTATGATGCTTCTGCAATGGTGCTGGAGCACCGGCAGGCTGCGCATAAGCGACGGTGACCGCAGACGCAAGCACGATGCCTGCAAGCGCTTTGAGATTCCTGTTCATTGGGCCTCTCGTTCTTTCAAGGTTGAAGGTCTCTTTGGGTGAACAGACGTACAGACTTTCCGTTCCCATTTTGGTTGGCCTCGGCTTTGCCGCAATCCTAAAATTCAGGTTGCATGAAGCCTTTGTCATCTTCCCAGAGACATGTAAATGCTCTGCGAATTCTATGTGAACGTTTGATGAATGATGCGGAAGGTTTGTTAAGGGAACGGCAAAAAAACCGGGCTGGGAAAATGCCCGGTCTGCATTGCAATTGTGTATGTAGGGAAAACGGCTACTTATTTGGCTGCTATCAAGTTTGCAAATAGACGGAAGGCGCCAGGAACGGCCTGCGTGACCTGGCGGTAGAGCGCGTAGGCGACATAGGTGTAGGTCCCGTTGCCGTAGCGGGTATAAACGAGACCTCCATCCTGCGGGGCTTGGCCGGGGTCGTGCGTCTCAGTAGGAGCGGTGTAGTGCGAGTCCCAGGTGGTGAGGAAAGAATGGCCACGCTCTTCGACCCAGCCGTTGAAGTCGGCGGAGGTAATGTGGTTGGGATAGTTGAGGAGCGGGTCATTCGGCTTGAGGATTTTGACGGGCTGGGTTTCGACAACGACTTCCTCAGGGCTGCGGGCGAGGTGGATGTGGTAAGGCGCGGCGGGAGTGAAGTTTGTGCGCTGATACTGCACGATGAGGTTGCCGCCGTTGTGAACGTAGTCGAGCAGGCGCTGACGGTAGGTCATAAGCGCGGGGCGGTCAGAGTACGCACGGATGCCGATGATGATGGTGTGGTACTGGCTGAGATCGCCAGTGGCGAGGTCGGAATCGGTAAGGGGGGTGGGATGAATGCCAATTTCGGACAGCGCCTCAGGGACGCGGTCACCCGTGCCCATGACGTAGCCGACTTTGAGATTGGGGACGACCTTGATGGCGACGCCACGGGCGTGATAGGCGGCAGGTTTGTAGAGATAGTAGGGGCGGAGGCCGGAGTAGCCCACCTGCTGGAATCCTTCTATATACCTGGCGCCATCACTGGTGGCGACAGCCTGGATGTCGTAGTCCTGCGTGGTCAGGTCGTCGGGATCCACATGGAAGGTGACAGTCTGTGAGTCGCCTGCGACGAGGGTGAGCGGCTGACTGGATGGGTTGGAAGTCCAGCCGGTAGGCAGGTTGAGGTGGAGGGTGGCGGATTTGATGTCCTGCGTGTCATTGCGTACAGAGACGACGAGCGGGAAGGAGTGGGAGCCGATGGGGACGACTCCGGCGTGCCGCATGAGATTGATCGAGAGTTTGGGTACGACGACGAGTGGCCATGAGACCTGACCGATGCCGTGTTCGCGATGAGCTGTTTGTACGATCTGGCCGATGCGGATGGGGACGCCGTCATAGGTGAATTCTGCCCAGCCGGCGAGCGGATAAGGCGCGAAGGGGCGGCCGAGCCATTTGGGATCTTGAATGTTGTAGTAAGCCTGTTCGACATTGGGCCGCGTGAAGTAGGGGCGGGTGAAGATGGCGGTTGCCGGGACGGTGGTCTCAAAGACAGCGTCGGTGGCGCTGGTGCCGGTGGATGGATCCGCGGGCGCTGAGATCTGGTGGACGGGCCAGTGTTCGCCGTTGGGGTTGGTGAGCCATGCGCGCTCGAGTTGAAGGGGACCGTTGGGGGACCAGTTGTGGGCGGCGGTGATGTGGACGCGAACCTGGAGGGATTCGTCGGGGGTGACCCACTCGGGTGTGTTTTGCGGAACGAGGCTGCCGAAGAAGCGGTTGGAGCGCTGGGGTGCGGTCTGGCGATAGACGCGGACCTGAAGGCCTAGGGCTTCCGCGAGGGCGGTGTTGAATTGCACGGCTTTGACGCGGAGGACATGGGTGATGTTGGTCTTGTCGAGGGGTGCGAGATCGCTGTTGCGGACGGCGGCGATGAGGGCGCGGGTTTCGCGGAGTCCGGCGGCTAGATCAGGCGCGATGGCGGCCGGATGCGTGGGCTCGTAGGCAGCGTTGGCGTGGTTGACGTGCTCGCTGATTTGCCGGAGCGCGGCGACGAGGAAGGCCTTGTTGCCGGAGTGGGCGAGGGTGGCAATGCCGTTGATCGATGTGTTGATGCCGTCAAAGAAGGAGGTTTCGAGGCCGTCGTGGTAGGTTTCCGCCGATTTGGGGACACGTGAGGCGTAGAGGTGATAGCTGACGGAGGATGGTCCAGGGAACTGGGTGAATCCGCCGCCGAACTGGGATTTGTGCATGCCCCAGCCTTTGCGCGCGATCTGGATGTAGGACTGGCCGAGGAGCGGATCCCACTGGCCTTCCTGGATTTTGATGCTGACGGAGGGGACGTGATCGGTCCATTTTTTGGTGACGTAGTTGTAGAAACGGACGGGTGCCCAGTGGTGCGTGGCGTAGTCGTACATACCCTTGGGCCCGATGGAATAGAAGGGCTCGCGGGCGTAGACCTTGTAGGGCGACCAGGGCTTGAGTCCGGCGGCCATCTGACTGCGGCAGACGTTGGAGTTTCCAGCGTCAGAGAATGCGCGCTGGTTCATTTCTCCGGCGACCTGGTGATGGCCATGTCCGTCGGTGATTCCGCCGACGAAGACAGAGACGAGGATCATGGGGCGGTAGATACGGACGGCGCGGACGACGTTGCAGAGGACGTTGTGATCGCCCCATTTTTGATGGGCTTCGGTGATGGTCTTGGAGAATCCATAGTCGATGAAGGGTGAGAAGACCTGTTCCGCGCCATAGTAGCGATCGGCGGAGAGAAGCTCGTTGGTGCGGATGAGGCCGAGCGCGTCGTAGGTGGCGGGGGACATGGCGTTCTGGCCGCCTTCGCCGCGGGTGATGGTGAAGAGCTCAGTGGTGGCTCCATCGCCGCGCGAGAGTGTAGTGAGGAGGCCGCCGTCCTCGTCGTCGGGGTGGGCGACGATCATCATGACACTGCCCCAGGTGGTGAGCTTTTTGAGAGTCTGGGCGAGGCCGTCTGCGCCGCGGTCGATGGGCAGGGGTTGCGGCCACGCGGAGGCGGCGATGTGGGTACGCCATGGAACGACCTGGGCGGCGAGCGTGGTGGTGGTGAAAACGGAGGCCAGCGCGAGGGCGAGCGTGCGCGACAGGATGCGAGTGATAGCAGAACGGCGCAGGTGTGTCATGGCGGTAAGGAAACAGTGTACTAGCACGGCAGCGATGGGGGTGTCGGCGCCAGTATGTGGTCTGTAAGATCAACTGCAACGCATGAGTCGAGAGCAAGAGTACGCGATGCACACGAACAGGCTTCGCAGCCCGGAACCGGATCGCTTGGAGCGACGGGTGGGGCTGACGGCGGCGATTTCGCTGAACATGATGAACATGATCGGTGTGGGGCCGTTTATTACGCTTCCGCTGGTGGTGGTGGCGATGGGTGGATCGCAGGCGCTGCTGGGCTGGGTGCTGGGTGCGCTGATCGCTCTCGCCGACGGGCTCGTGTGGGCCGAGCTGGGCGCGGCGATGCCGGAGGCGGGCGGCTCGTATGCGTTTTTGCGGGAGATTTACGGTCGCGATGGGCTGGGGCGGCTGGTGTCGTTCTTATACATCTGGCAGCTGGGATTCAGCGCGCCGCTTTCGATCGCGTCGGGGTGCATCGGGTTTGCGGAGTATGCGGTTTATTTGTATCCGCCGCTGAAGGATACGGTGCCCGGCATGCCGTGGCTGCACTATACGAGCTTGCTGGCGGCAGGAACTTGTCTGGCGCTGGTGGCGGTGCTGTTCCGGAACGTGGAGCAGGTGAAGCGCGTGGGGCTGGTGCTGTGGGCGGGCGTGATGCTGACGATTGGCGCGGTGATCGTGGGCGGGTTTACGCATTTCCATGCGGCGCTGCTGGCCCCGCCGAAGGGCGCGTGGCACTTGACGCCGGGCTTCTGGCTGGGGCTGGGCGCGGCGACGCTGATTACGACCTACGACTACTGGGGCTACTACAACGTTTGCTTTCTGGGCAGCGAGGTGAAAGAGCCGGGGAAGACGATTCCGCGGGCGGTGCTGTTTTCGATTGTGATTGTGGCCTTCCTGTACCTGGCGATGAATGTGAGCGTGCTGGGAGTGATTCCGGCGGACAAGCTGACGACGACGGCGGCGGCGCAGGTGATCCGGATTGCATTTGGGCCGGTGGCCGGCGAGCTGATGGCGGTGTTCATCATGTGGACGGCGCTGTCGTCAGTGTTCGCCCTGCTGCTGGGGTATTCGCGGGCACCGTATGCGGCGGCGCTGGACGGGAATTACTTCAAGGCATTCGGGCACGTGCATGAGAAGCACAAGTTTCCGGATGTGTCATTGCTGGCGATGGGCGCGGTGTCGGCGGCGTGCTGTTTTTTGCGGCTGGCAGAGGCGATTGCGGCGCTGGTGGTGATTCGGGTGGTGCTGCAGTATGTGTTGCAACAGGTTGGAGTGATGGTGCTGCGGGTGAAGAGGCCGGAGATGCGACGGCCGTTCCGGATGTGGCTGTTTCCGCTGCCGCCTCTGGCGGCGCTGGCGGGGTTTGTGTTCATTCTGATTTCACGGCCGGATGCGGCGAAGGAATTTGGATTTGCGGTGCTGGTGGGCGTGACGGGCGCGGCGCTGTATTTTTTGCGGGCAAGAAAAAGGCGGGAGTGGCCGTTCGCCGGGTAGGGATTGCTCCTGTCCGAAGGGAAAAGATTTCACCGCAAAGAAAGGGCGCAAGAGTCTTGGGGCACGGGCGGAGGCAGGTTCGGTGCACAGCGCGAGTTGGCGAGGCGCGAGTCTGAGGGAGCGGAGAGCTACTGATCCCACTCAAGCCAAAACCGGGCTTGAATGGGGCACCCTGGCCAAATATGGGATGTTGGAAAAGTACCGGGTGACCTACTGCGCGCGCACTGACCCGCTACCGTTGCTTCCTTCCGGACCTGGCGGGGTTTGCGGGGTTGCGCCGCGTAGGACCCGGCACAAATTGAGTTTAACATTCGCAGTGGGTCGCTGCAGGGCGCCAGTTGTGGAGGCGAAGGCGTGCGGCTAGCCTGGCGACGTGGGCTGGGTGGCTGCCGGTAAAATAGAGATGTGAAATCTCTTGGAAAGACGAGCGGCGGCGAAGGCGCTGCCGCGGCTGAGCGTCCCCGGATAGGGTTCGTATCGCTGGGCTGCCCGAAGAATCTGGTGGACAGCGAGGTGATGATGGGTCTACTGGACCGGGCGGGCGGCGTGATGACGAATGACGCGGAGTCGGCGGACATTCTGGTGGTGAATACGTGCTCGTTTATTGATGCGGCAAAGCAGGAGTCAGTCGACACGATTCTGGAGATGGCCGAGCACAAGACGACGGGCTGCGCGAAGAAGCTGATTGTGGCCGGATGCCTGGTGGAGCGTTATAGGGACGAGATCCAGAAGAACATTCCCGAAGTGGACGCCGTGGTGGGCACGGGAGAGCTGGAGAAGATTCTGGAAGCGGCGGGGCTGACGCTGCCGGCGGAGATCACGCAAGATTCGCCGTTCAGGATTTTGGGCGAATCTACCCCACTTAAGTCAAAAGAAGGCTTGAATCCATCCGATGGACGAGGACCTGTCCATGGGGACCCCGGAAATGGGGCACCCTCACTGTCATCCAGGGCGGAGGGTGAGTTGCGGGAGCAGCAGGGACGGTTTGCGCGCGCGGAATGGGATGGCGCGACGGCGGAACTGCCGCAGTATCTGTATGACCACACGACACCGCGGCTGCGGGCGACGCAGTCGGCTTCGGCGTACATCAAGATTGCGGAGGGCTGCGACCATCCGTGCAGCTTCTGCGTGATTCCGAATCTGCGGGGGAAGTTCCGGTCACGGCGGTTTGAGAGCGTGGTGGCCGAGGCTGAGGCGCTGGTGGCCGATGGAGTGCGCGAGATTACGCTGATTGGACAGGATACGACCTGCTATGGCGAGGATCTGGGGCTGAAGGACGGGCTGGCGATGCTGCTCGACCGGCTGGCGCAGATTGAGGGTCTGGTGTGGCTGCGGTTCCTGTACGCGTATCCGAACAAGATTACTGGACGGCTGCTGGAGACGATGGCCAAGCATGCGAATATCTGCAAATACCTGGATGTGCCGCTGCAGCATGCTTCCGGCTCGGTGCTGAAGAACATGAAACGCGGGGCGAATGCGGAGATTCTGCTGAAGACGGTCGAAAAAGCAAGGAAGACTGTGCCGGGGATTGCGGTGCGGACGTCGTTCATTGTGGGGTTTCCGGGAGAAACGGCGGAGGATTTCGCGGAGCTGGAAGAGTTTGTGCGCGCGGCGCGGTTTGACTGGATGGGTGTGTTCACTTATTCGGACGAGGAAGGCTCGCGGTCGTTCGAGTTGGACGGCAAGCTGCCGAAGCGGACGATTGAGCAGCGCAAGCGCGCGCTGATGAAGTTGCAGAAGGGCATCAGCAAGAAGGTGCGCGAGGAGTGGGTCGGAAAGACAATCGACGTGCTGGTGGAGGGCGAGTCAGAAGAGACGCCGCTGCTGTGGCAAGGACGGAGCCAGTGGCACGCTCCCGAGATTGACGGAGTGGTTTATCTGAACGACTTCGGGCCGTTTGAGGATCTGGTGCCGGGACGGTTCTACCGCTGCGAGATTACCGAAGCACACGACTATGACGTGGTGGCGCGCGTGGTGGAGGAGTCAGCGCTGAACGTGCAGGAGCTGGCGGAGGTGCAGGCGTAATGGGAAGAAAGAAGACGCTGCGCTGCCCGACGTGCGGATCTCTGGTGACCGCCACGGACGAGGAATTTCCATTCTGCAGCGACCGCTGCCGCAAGATTGACCTAGGCAAGTGGGCGAGCGGAGTGTACAAGATCTCATCGCCGGTATTGGACCCCGACGTATTGGAAGGTACCGAAGGTGAACCCGGCCAGCGGGAACGGCGCGATGATGAGTAGCGGGGAGAAAACGGCGACGCGAACTGGATGGGCGTGGGTAGTGGCGACGGCACTGGGTGCGGGACGGCTGAAGCCGGGTCCTGGAACGTGGGGTTCGCTGGCGGCTGCGGTGGTTTGGTTTGCGGTAGCGAGCGGGACGCATGCCAGCGCGGCAGCACTGGTATGGGGCACGGTAGCAGCGGCTGTGATTGCGACGGTGGTGGGGATTCCTGCATCGACCATCGTGGAGCGCGAAAGCGGCAGGGAAGACCCGGGATTTGTGGTGATTGACGAAGTGGCCGGGCAGTGGGTGGTGCTGATTGGGTGCCCGGCGAACTGGGAGCACGTGCTGCTGGGCTTGGCGCTGTTCCGGTTTTTCGACATTGTGAAGCCCTGGCCCGTGCGGAAACTGGAACGGTTACCGGCGGGAACCGGCATCATGATGGATGATGTGGCCGCGGGAATTCTGGGGCTGATTGTGATGTTGATTGTGCGCCACTGGTGGTAGTGCACAGGGACGAGATCGAAGGGATTTATGCCATTTAGTTCCATACTTCCGGATACGAATGCTCCGCTGATCAGAGAGATTGATCCGGCAGCGGCGATACCGGGCGGCGATGTGCAGATCGTGGGAGATCATTTGAGTGCGTTGCCCTACCGGCTGCCGGTGGTGATGCTGGGTGATCTGGCCGCGCCGGTGCTGCTGGCCCGCGAAGAGCGAATGGCGATTCGTGTGCCGGAGGAGGCTGAGAGCGGCGCGCTGCGCGTGCTGCGCAATGGAGCGCAAAGCAACAGCGTGAACATGAAGGTCGCTACGCTGGTGGCCGATGATGTGCACATGGTGGCGAGTCCGGTGATGGACGAAGAGGGCCGTGTGTATGCGACGCTTTCCGGGTCGCGCGGGCAGGAGACGCCGGTGTCGGTATTTCGCACCGAGCCGAGCGGAGAGACGCAGCCTTTTGTCCAGGGGATCATGAACGCGACAGGCATGGCGCTGGATCCGACGGGATTTTTGTATATTTCTTCGCGGCATGACGGCACGGTGTATCGCGTTTCTCCCAACGGCGCGATGGCCAAGTATGCCGAAGGGATGGGTGTTGCCACTGGCATGGCTTTTGATGCCGAGCAGAACCTGTATGTGGGCGACCGGAGCGGAACGATCTTCAAAATTGCGCCGGACCGTCAGATATTTGTATATGCGACGCTGGAGCCGAGCGTCGCGGCGTATCATCTGGCATTCGGGCAGGAAGGCAAGCTGTATGTGAGCGTGCCAACAACGTCGGGCCATGACTGCGTATATGTGATTGATTCGGATGGAAGCACGCGGCCCTATTATCGCGGTCTGGGCCGGCCGCAGGGGCTGGCGGTGGATATTGCCGGCGATGTGTACGTAGCGGCTTCGCTGCATGGTCGGCAGGGAGTGGTGAGGTTGCCGCAGGACGGTGAGCCGACCCTGGTGTTAGCTGGACGGGACCTGGTGGGATTCTCATTTACGCCGCACGGCACGGCCCTGCTGGCAACGAGCACCGCGGTTTATGATGTGGATTTGGGCATTGAGGGCTGGCGCGTGATATGAGGCTGATTTTCTGTAGCCATACCTCCGAAAGACTGCGGAAAGTGCGGGTTTTCTCGGCAGATGAGCCGCGCGAGAGGCTACTACTTCGGGGTATACCTACAGGAAATCAGCCCTAGGCGCGCTTGCCGGGAGAGACGGACCGGATGAATGCGGAGATTATTGCGGTGGGGTCGGAAATGCTCACCCCCTTCCGGCAGGATACGAATTCCCTATACCTGACCGAAAAGCTGAATGCACTGGGCGTGGCAGTCGTTTTCAAGACGATAGTGGGCGACAAGCGCACACACCTTGTGAATTCGGTGCGGCAGGCACTGGGGCGGGTAGATATTGTTGTGATTTCGGGCGGGTTGGGTCCGACCGAGGATGATCTGACGCGCGAAGCGGTGGCCGAAGCGCTGGGGCGCAAGCTGGTGCGCGACGCAGACCTGATCGCGAATATGTACGCGCGGGCAGCGGCGCGGCGCATCACGATTACGCGCAATAACGAGAAACAGGCCGACACGGTGGAAGGTGCCGTGATACTTGAGAATACGCGCGGGACGGCTCCGGGCCAGTGGCTGGACATTGTGCACGGCAAGTATCGCAAGCTGCTGGCGATGCTTCCCGGGCCGCCTCCGGAACTGAAGGCGATGTTTGAGGATCAGTGTCTGCCATTGCTGAAAGACGCGCTGCCGGAGCGGGCGATTGCGACGCGCGTGCTGAAGGCGGCGATGATTGGCGAGTCGCAATGCGATGCGAGAATTGCACCCATCTATACGCAGTATCCGGATGTGGAGACGACAATTCTGGCGCATTTGGGGGATATCCAGGTGAATCTCTCATGCAGGAAGCCCCTGCTGGCGCAGGCGAAGCTGCGTGTGGATGAGCTGACGGGGCGCATTGAAGAAGAGTTGGATGACATACTCTATTCCTCACAGGGCGAGACGCTGGAGCAGATTGTGCTGTATTACCTGGGAATGCATGGGGCTACACTAGCGGTGGCAGAAAGCTGCACCGGCGGCCTGATTGCGGAGCGGTTGACGGATATTCCGGGTAGCTCGCGGTCCTTTTTAGGGGGAGCCGTGGTGTATAGCAACGAGCTGAAGACGAAGTTTGCCGGAGTCAATCCGGAGTTGATTGCGCGCCATGGAGCCGTGAGCGGGGAAGTGGCGGCGGCGATGGCCGAAGGAATTCGGAGGCAGTGCGACGCCGATTATGGATTGGCTGTGACCGGAATTGCGGGACCGGGCGGTGGTTCAGAAGAGAAGCCGGTTGGGCTGGTGTATTTTGCAGTGAGCGGCGATGACTCAACCGAGACGCTGGAGAAGCGGTTTACGGGAGACAGAAGCCGCGTGCGGAGCCTGGCGGCGCAGCAGGCGCTGGACATGGTTCGCCGACGTTTAATGTAAATGTAACTGACGCTGTTTCAAGTGGAGATAGCATGCCCGTGGCGACTTACATCATTCTGGCGATTGCAGCGTATCTGCTCGGGTCGATACCCTTCGGCTACCTTCTGGTGCGGTTCTTCCGCAAGGAGGATATCCGGGAGAAAGGCAGCGGGAATATTGGCGCGACGAACGTGATCCGGTCGGGTGCGAAGGGACTGGGCGCGCTGACATTTGTGTTGGATGCATGCAAGGGCGTGGCGGCGGTATTGCTGTGCGGAATATGGGGGGCGCATGCTGGGACGGGCGCATTGACGCTGCACGATGCGCAGGCAATGGGCGCTCTGTTCGCCATTTTGGGACATATCTATCCTGTGTGGCTACACTTTAAAGGCGGGAAGGGCGTAGCTACGGCGTTTGGCGTATTTGTGGCGCTGGCACCGGCTCCGGCGCTGGTGTGCCTGGGAATATTCGCGCTTATTTTTCTCCTGACGAGGTATGTTTCGCTGGGATCTATCCTGGCGACGGCAGCGTTTCCTCCGATTGCGCGAGCGATGGAGAATGGTCCGCGCGGAATGCTGATGTGGGGCGTGATTCTGTTTCTGGCGGTGCTGGTGATCTGGAAGCACCGGCAGAATATTGTCCGGCTGGTGAAGGGTACGGAGTACCGCTTTGGCAAGCCGCGCACCGAGGCCGCATGAGCCGAATTGCAGTGATGGGGAGCGGTGCGTGGGGTACCGCGATTGCTCTGCATTTGACGCGCACTGGCGAGCATGAGGTGACGTTGTGGTCGCATTCGGAGCGTGTGGCGGAGACGATTGCCGAGAGCAGGGAGAATCGCGACTTTTTGCCGGGATTTGCCATTCCGGCTTCGCTGAAAGTGACGGCGAGCCAGGAAGAGGCGCTTTCGCCGGCCGAGGTTGTAGTGAGCGTGATGCCGTCGCATCATGTTCGGCACTCGTATGAGGAATTTTCCAGGCACCTCCGGCCGGATCACAAGCTGGTGAGCGCGACCAAAGGCATTGAGGATGGGACTTACCTGCGGATGTCGCAGGTGATTGCACAGGTGACTGGGCAGCATGGGCTGAGTCTGCCGCTTGCGGTGATCAGCGGGCCGAGTTTTGCACAGGAAGTCGCTGCGGGGTTTCCGACGGCGGTGACGGTGGCATCTGACAATGCGGCCTTTGCCACGGAAATGCAACGGATTTTCTCGAGCGGCTCGCTGCGGCTTTATACAAACGACGATGTGTGCGGCGTGGAGTTAGGCGGCGCGCTAAAGAACGTGATCGCTATTGCTTCGGGCATTGTGACAGGGCTTGGGCTGGGACACAACAGCACGGCGGCGATTATTACGCGCGGAATTGCCGAGATCACGCGGCTGGCGGTGGCGTGCGGCGGAAAACGCGAAACACTTGCGGGGCTTGCAGGGCTGGGTGACCTGGTGCTGACCTGTACCGGAGCACTGTCAAGAAATCGCATGGTGGGCATCGAGCTGGGTAAAGGACGGAAGCTGGAAGAAATACTGGATGGGCTGGGTGGCAAGGTGGCCGAAGGGGTCCGGACGACGTCGGCCGCGCTGGGATTGGCAGCGAGAGTGGGTGTGGAGATGCCAATTGCCGAGCAAGTGCAGGCAGTGCTGGAGGGCCGGTGTTCGCCGTTGGAAGGAATGCAAGCACTTATGAGCCGTCCGGGGCGCGACGAGTAGAGGGGCCTGGACTTCGCAGCGTAGGTACGGCGCGATTGCTACACTCAAAAATATGATTCAGACACTGTTTGGCAGCCTCGATCAGCCGCAGGAAAAAGGCTTCTTTGACCGCATGAAGCAGGCGGTCACGCGCACGCGGGATTCGCTGAGCGAGCGGATTGATTCCGTCGTGGCGATGACACGGGGCGTAGACGAAGCGGCGCTCGAAGAGCTGGAGATGAGCCTGATTGCGTCGGATTTGGGCGTGCACGTCTCCGCTGAGGTGACGGAGCAGTTGCGGGAGCGTGCCAGGCGGGAGCAGATCCGCGACGGAGCAGAGTTGCGCGAGTTGCTAAAGTCGAGCCTGAAGAAAATACTGGACGACCAGGAGAAGCCTCCGAAGACGGTGGCCGCGCCGCCGGAGGTGATCTTGATGGTGGGCGTGAACGGGACGGGCAAGACAACCACGACAGGCAAGCTGGCTGCCTATTACCGGCGGCAGGGCAAGACGGTGCTGCTGTGTGCAGCGGATACATTTCGCGCGGCGGCGATTGAACAGCTTGAGGTGTGGGGCGAGCGCACGGGTGTGGAGATTATCAAGACGCGACAGGGAGGGGACCCCTCGGCGGTACTGTTCGACGCGCTGGAGGCGGCCAAGGCCCGCAAAATCGATGTGCTGATAGTGGACACTGCCGGACGATTGCACACGAAGACCGGTCTGATGGCGGAGCTTGACAAGATGCGGCGGACGACGCAGAGGCTGATTCCAGATGCGCCGCACGAAGTGTTGCTGGTGCTGGACGCGACGACGGGGCAGAACGGATTGCAGCAGGCGCGGCTGTTTACCGAGTCGGCGGGTGTGACCGGTATCGTGCTGACAAAGCTGGATGGCACAGCGAAGGGCGGCATTGCAATTGCGATAGCGCGCGAACTGGGCGTGCCGGTGCGGTTTGCGGGGATTGGGGAGAAGGTCGACGACCTGCTGCCGTTTGACAGCGGAGCTTTTGTGGAAGCGCTGCTGGGCGAGCCGGCCGCGAGCCGTTCATAGCGAGGAAATTGATGGCCGATGCAGGCAGCCAGCAAGCGGAGTTGCAGTGTGCACAAGATGCGCGCTGGATGCGGCGTGCGCTGGAGCTGGCCCGGCGGTCAAAAGCGGTAAGTTCGCCGAATCCCGCAGTGGGTTGCGTGCTGGTGCAGGATGGCGCGGTGGTTGGGGAGGGTTTCCACGACTACGACCGGAAAGACCACGCTGAAGTCGCCGCGCTGAAGCAGGCGGGCGAAAGTGCGCGAGGTGCGACGGCATATGTGACGCTGGAGCCTTGCTGTCACACGGGACGTACGGGGCCCTGTACGGAAGCGTTGATTCAGGGTGGCGTGGCGCGAGTGGTGGTGGCGACGGGCGATCCAAACCCGGAAGTGAATGGCAAGGGATTGGAGCGGTTGCGCGGGGCAGGGATTGCGGTGAAGTGCGGCGAAGGCGGCGATGAGGGCCGTGAGCTGAATGATGCATTTGCGGGATTCATTCGCACAAGCCAGCCTTTTGTGACGCTGAAGGCAGGTGTTTCGCTCGACGGGCGGATTGCGCCGGGACAAGGTGTGGCGCGCAGGAAAGAGCCGTATTTCATTACGGGGGCCGAGTCTCGCAACGATGTGCAACGGATGCGACATGAGCACGATGTGCTGTTGACGGGGATCCGGACGGTGCTGGCAGATGATCCGCGACTGACGGACCGCACAGGGTTGCCGCGGCGGCGTCCGTTGTTGCGCGTGGTGCTCGACTCAGAGTTGCAGCTGCCGTTGGACTCGAAGCTGGTCAAGACGGCAAACGAAGATGTGCTGGTGTTTTGCACGGGCGCTCCGGCGCCGAGGGTGGCAGCACTGGAAGCGCGTGGCGTGCGCGTAGAGTCGTTGCGCAGCCGCGTACCGGGCCGGGTTCCGATCGGGGAGGTGCTACGGCGGCTGGCAGAGATGCAGATGATTTCCGTGATGATTGAGGCGGGCGGACAAGTCGCGGCGTCTGCGCTGCAGGATGAGTGCGTGGACAAGCTGGTGCTGTATTATGCCCCGGTGATGTTGGGCAACGGAGCGCTTCCGCTGATGGAGAAGCTGGGAATGCAACGGCTGCGTGTGAGCCGCGTGTCGACGGCGCAGTTCGGGCCGGATGTGCGCTGGACGGGATATGTGCGTGATCCATGGGATGCAGAGATTTTCGCGTCATGACGTGCGGAGACGATGCGTTCGATAGAGTAAGAGCATGTTTACAGGATTGATTGCGGCGACGGGCAGGATTCGGAGCATTGAGAAACGGCAGGGTGCGGCGCGGATTACTGTGGAAGCCGGTGCGCTGGCCGAAAAGCTGCACGAAGGCGACAGCATTGCGGTGAATGGGGTTTGCCTGACCGCGCTGGATCTTGTGCCTGGAATTTTTCATGCTGATCTGGCGGCGGAGACGCTGGCGCGCACGACGCTTGGCGATATGGCAGAGGGGACAGTCGTGAACCTGGAACTGCCGACACCGTCTGGAATGCCGCTCGGCGGACACGTCGTGCAGGGGCATGTGGATGCGACGGGGACGCTGCTGGCATTGGATCCGGTCGATGCGGCGGCGGACCGTGACAAGACGGACTGGTGGCTGCGGATTGCGGTGCCTGAGGGGGTGCGACCCTATGTGGTGGAGAAAGGTTCGATTGCGATTGACGGCATCAGTCTGACGGTAGCGAGGTGGGACGGCGCGGAGCTGGCAGTGGCGATCATTCCGCACACCTATGCAGCGACAGACCTTCATACCCTGAAACCAGGCACGAAGGTGAACCTGGAAGCGGATGTACTGATGAAGCTGGCTCTGGAGCAGCATCGCGCGCGGCAGGAGTCGACGCTGACAATGGAATCGCTGGTTGCGCGCGGATATTGAATCGATTATTGCGGCGAGATGATGCCACCGACGGGCATGCGCGTGGGATAGCGGCGGATGCCGAGGAACTGGGCGATTTCGCGCGCGGCGGTGAGGGCGGAACGCGGCTCGATGAGCACGATGGGCGCGGCGACAGCGGGCAGAGTCTGAGCTGCAGCGATGCCGGCGGCGGCGGCGGGTGAAAGCATCCATCCCACGCGGGCCATGTGGTGTAATGATTCGCGAACACGATCCTCTTCGATTACGATGACCTGATCGGAAAGCTGCTGCAGTGCCCGTGCGGCGATTCGCGCCGCAGCTTTGGCCCGAGCATGTGGCGGCGGTGCGATATGTACCGCGAGGCAGCGCGGGGCACGCACGGAGGTCGTCCAGTTGTGTTCGAGCAGAAAGGCAAAGGACTGTTCGAAGTGGAGGAGTTCGGCGGGTGTAGCGCCGGGGATGAGCAGGGTTTCCGGGAGCTTCCACTGCATCTGCTCGGCGATCTCACAGGCGACCGTGTGCGCGGCCAAGCGCGCGGCCAGGGCGATACCCTCCGAGGAAAGTGCACCTTCGGGGTGGATGGAATTGCCGGATTCAAGCAGCGTGGCGCCGGCAGCGGAAATGCGCAGATGATCAAGGTCATCTGCGTCGCTGCTGAGGGAAACCGCGCATGGCAGTCCCGCGTGTGCAGCGTAGACCGCGAGCGCGGCGGCCAGGGAATCGCTTTCGCCAGCATAGGTGAGATGCTTTTGGCCGGCGGCCTTTGCGATGGAAGTAAGGACCGAAGCGACACGGTCGAGTGTGCTGCCGCCGGGATTGCGACCTTCGTCCTTCAGCAGGACCGAGGGAGCGGGCGCGATGAGCTGCAGCGGAGTGTTGCCCTCGCCTAGAGAAACGACTGCAGCGCTGGATAGATAGCGCCACATGGATGCTGGCAGCGATTCGGTCGGGCGTTGGACGACGAGCGTGGCAGAGAGCAACGAAGCGATGGCAGCAGATGTCATTTCACCCAAGGAAACGCAGTTTCGGCACGGAGGGCAGGACACCACACTCCACGCCGTAGCGATAAAAGAGTTGGATGCCGGTAATGCAGGCTTCGTCGAGTAGGTACCAGATGTTTTCCGTGAGATAGGTGCGGATCGTTGAGGCGGGCACGGGTATGCGCGCGCTCCATTCGGTGACGAGGTCGTCAACGTGCGCGAGACCGGCATCGCGCGAGGCCTGAAAATCCGCGATGATCTGCGTAGGCCAGATCCCGGTTTCGGCAGGAGCTTCAGGGCGGATGGCCCAGAAGGCGGAGACCCAGGGTGTGCCAGTGAGGCGATTCCATTCCTCAGCGAGGTCGATGTAGAGCAGGGCTTCGCCCGTGCGCTGATAGCGCGCATTGCGGTCTTCAAGTGCAAGGAGTGCAGGGTCGCCTATGAGCAATGCGGCATCGGCTGCGTCGAGCATGGAATCGAGGTCGGGGCTGTGCGGTTCGAACGCAGGTGAGGTGTTCCAGAGCCTGTGAAAGAGGATGCGCGTGTAGGTAGCTGACGTGCGGGAGGAGGTGTCGAGCGCAACCCTGCGGATGTCCTGCATGGCGCGATTTTCACGGACGACCAGAATAATGGAGCGAACGTGCTTGAGCGAGGCAATGGTGCAGCCGGGAATGATCTGCATGGTTGGCTGCGAAGCATAGGCGGCGATGGGAACCAGACCAATGTCAGCTTCGCCAGAGGCGAGCCTTGCGGCGCAGACAGAGGGCGTAGACCAGGTGAGTTCGTAGCGGTTGGCTAGTTCCTGCTGCGCTGGTGGATGTTCGAAGTTCCACATGAGCGGGGCGGGGTTCAGAAAAGAGATGGCGGCAATGCGGAGCTTCACTCCCCAGTGTAGCAACGAACGAGCAAGTAGCTTCGGTAACCGGAAGAGTGCCAAGAGTCATTGACGCAGAAGTCGGGGCAGACTAGAAGCTGACTCAGAGCATTCGTTCGCGGCATCCCTGGGGGAATCGGAATCTCGCTTTGGTGGTTGGCTTCATTCCTGTCTGTTCATGGCGCTGAGTGTATCGATGAGGAAGGCTGTCATCTTGGCCGTACCCGGGCAAATGAGAGCAGGGAGAGAGAATTACGGTGGAAGACCGCCAGATGGGGAACGATGTGCAGGAATTGGAATTGAAGGCGGCCTATCCGGCCGTGACCGAGGAACGGCTCGCGTGGTTGGGACTGGCTCTGACGCCAGGGCTGGGACCTCGGAGAATCCTGCGCTCGATTGAGAAGGCAGGAAGCGCGCGGAGACTGTTGGACATGCCGCTGACGGAGCTGGAAGCGCTGAATCTTCCTGCACAAGCAGCACAGTTTGTGAATAGCGGCATGGCGCGGAAAGTTGCTGACGAGGAACTGGAACGGATGACGCAGACCGGCGCAGGATTTTTGACGCATCGGGATGATGCGTATCCGGCGCGCCTTCAGGAGATTTTTGATGCACCGCCGGTGCTGTGGCTCCGCGGCGATGCATCGCTGCTAAGCCGACACTCTATCGCTGTGGTGGGGACGCGGCATCCTACGCCTTATGGGACAGGAATGGCAGAGATGCTGGCGCGTGATTTGTCAGTGCATGGCTTGCTGATTGTGAGCGGCATGGCGCGGGGTGTGGACACGGCGGCGCACAAGGGCGCGCTGGCCGCAAAAAAGCCGACACTGGCGGTGTGGGGCACGGGCGTGGACGTGATTTATCCAAAGGAGAATAAGGCGCTGGCGGAGCAAATTATCGGGACGGGTGGAGCCATCATTTCGGAGATGCCACTGGGGACGTTTCCGGCACCGCAGAATTTCCCGAAGCGGAATCGGATCCTGAGTGGGTTGAGCGTTGGCGTGCTGGTGGTGGAGGGCGGCGAGTTCAGCGGAACGCGCGTGACGGCGCGATGCGCGATTGAGCAGAACCGGGATGTTTTTGCTGTACCGGGGAATGTGACGAACAAAAACGCGTGGGGTCCTAACACGTTGATTAAACAGGGTGCAAAGCTTACGGCTACGTGGGAAGACGTGTGGGAGGAGTTACCGACCGATGTCCGTCTCGAGCTGGAATCGGCGCAAGGGATTGCATCGGAAGGCGAGTCTGCTGCATCGTTATTTGTGGACAAGCCGCTTCCTCCGGCAGAGGCAAGCCTGTTGCGCCTGCTACGGCACGATGAGGCGCTGCAGATGGAAGAAATCCTCGAGAAGCTGGAGGGGGAGATGAGTTCATCAGAGATTTTCACGACGCTTTTTGAACTGGAGTTGGCTGGACGAATCCGGCAGCTTCCGGGTAAGAATTACGTGAAGAGCTTTCCTGCCGCACTGAAAGACTAGGCCGTGGCGTCGGCCAAATGGGCCGGCTGAGGAAAAAATAAAAAATGGCGTAATCGCGCTCCGCTGTGCGTCCCATCACGTGACGTGATAGTTTGCAAGACAATGCGCTCATTTTTCAGGATGGGAGCGCGGGCCGGAGAGGATTCGGACCAAAGGGAACAAATGGGGAAATCACTTGTGATCGTTGAATCGCCAGCGAAGGCGAAGACGATCAATAAATATCTCGGAAAAGACTTCCAGGTGGAAGCATCGATCGGGCATATCAAGGATCTGCCGAAGAACAAGCTCGGTGTGGACGTTGAAAAGGGCACTTTTGAGCCGGAACTGATTGTGATTCCGGGCAAAGAGAAGGTCGTGGACCGTCTGAAGAAGCTGGCGTCGAAAGCCGATGCTGTGTATCTGGCGCCCGACCCAGACCGCGAAGGCGAAGCAATTGCCGCGCATCTGGCTGACGAGTTGAAGAATGTGGTGAAGCCGGCTTCGATCTACCGTGTGACGTTCAATGAGATTACATCGAAGGCGGTGAAGAATGCCTTTGACCACGCGCGGCACGTAGACCAGCACCTGGTGGACGCGCAACAGACGCGGCGTGTGCTGGACCGCATTGTGGGCTACCAGATTTCTCCGCTGCTGTGGGACAAGGTGCGGCGCGGACTCTCCGCGGGGCGCGTGCAGACGGTTGCGCTGCGACTGATTGTGGAGCGAGAACAGCAGATCAAGGACTTCAAGCCGGTCGAGTATTGGACGATCGAGGCGGTGCTGGAGTCGCCGGCGAAGGCGAAGGAATTTACGCCTCTCATTGCCCGGTTTGTGGGCATCGACGGGAAGCGGGCGGCGGTGGAAACCGTGAGTCAGCCGGCGGTTCCGGATGGCAGGACGGCGCAGGAGATTGTCGAGGCTTCACTGCGGGCGAAGTGGTCGGTTCGGACGGTGGAGCGCAAAGAGCGCAGGCGTTCGCCGCAGGCTCCGTTTACGACCAGCAAACTGCAGCAGGCTGCGGCGGGCGCGCTGGGCTTTAACGTGAAGCGCACGATGGGCGTAGCGCAGCGCCTGTACGAAGGCGTGGAGCTGGGCAGCCGCGGCGCGGTAGGTCTGATCACCTATATGCGTACGGACTCGACGCGGGTGGCGCCTGAGGCGATCGAATCGGTGCGTGGATATATCAAGAAGAAGCTGGGCGAGAAGTATCTGCCGGTAGCGCCGAACAGCTTCAAGTCCAAGAAGGATGCGCAGGACGCGCACGAAGCGATTCGTCCGTCGGATCCGGAGATTCATCCGGACGATATTCGGCCGTTTGTGCTGGACGAGCAGTACAAACTTTACAAGCTGATTTGGCAACGGTTTGTGGCTTCGCAAATGATGCCGGCGATCTATGATCAGACGACGGTGGAGATCGCGGCGCAGGCGGATCGGCGTTACGACTATCGGGTGACGGGTTCAATCCTGAAGTTTGAGGGCTACCTGAAGGTCTACAACGAAAGCATCGCCGAGGAAGAAGACCAGAAGCTGCCGGAACTGACCGAGAACATGCCTCTGCAACTGGCGACGGCCGAACACCTGAAAGTGCTGGCTGAACGGGAGCGCCAGAAGAAGGTGGAGGAAGCGCGCAGGCAGCACCGCGCCAAGGCCGCGAAGGCCGAGGCGCGAAATGAGAGTGCCGGCGCGGGAGGAGCTTTGGCTGAGTTTGTAGAGCCGGAAGTGAGCGTTCCGGTGCGGGCAGCGGCTGTGGCCGGTGCGCAGAAGTTCACGGAGCCTCCGCCGCGATACAACGAGGCCTCGCTGGTGAAGGAGCTGGAAGAGCGCGGGATCGGGCGGCCATCGACCTACGCGACGATCATCAATACGATCCAGGACCGCGAGTACGTGGTGAAGATGGGTGGACGCACCGGGAAGTTTGTTCCCACCGAGATTGGAACGGTGGTGACGGGCCTGCTGGTGAAGAACTTCCCGTATATCTTCGACACGAAGTACACGGCCCGGCTGGAAGAAGAACTGGATGATATCGAAGAGGGCAAGGAACGCTGGACGGACCTGCTGAACGGCTTCTACGGGCACTTTTCCGAGGAACTGGAAGACGCGGCCGAGAACATGGAAGACATCAAGCGCATGGAGAAGCCGACGGACCAGAAGTGCGACATCTGCGGCTCACCTTTGGTGCTGAAGTGGGGCAAGTTCGGATCGTTCTACGCGTGCAGCGCCTACGACAAGAAGAAGAAGGGCGGATGCACGTTCACGAAGGAGAACTTTGAAGGCAAGCCGAACCTTGCCGGGCCGGGTGGCGAGGTGGAAGAGCAGGAAGAGTACTGCGAGAACTGCGGCCGGGTGATGGTGCGGCGGAATGGTCCGTGGGGGCCGTTCATGGCGTGCCCAGGGTACAACGAGGATCCGCCGTGCAAGACGGTTCGGCGGCTGAACCAGAAGCAGCAGCAGAAGCCGCCCCAGCCGCTGGACGAGAAGTGTCCGAAGTGCGGCGAGCCGCTGGTGCTGCGCAGCGGGCAGTACGGGGAGTTTGTTTCCTGCTCGGGCTACCCGAAGTGCAAGTACATCAAGCAGAACACGATCGGTATGAAGTGCCCGGTGTGCCACAAGGGCGAGATTGTGGAGAAGAAGGCGCGGCGCGGCAACGTGTTCTACGGGTGCTCGGAGTATCCGAAGTGCGACTTTACCGCCAACTTCAAGCCAGTGGACAAGAAATGCCCTGAGTGTGGCAGCCCGTACCTGATGGAGAAGACGCTGAAGTCGGGTGTGTACCTGGTGTGCCCGAACAACAAGAAGTCGGGCGCCGAGGAGGAAGCTGCGGGCAAGCGCAAGAAGAAGGGCGAAGCCGAAGGTGGCGCGGCCTGCAGTTTTACGAAGCGCATTGGGGATGCTCCAGCGGAGCCAGCGGCGCGGCCGACGGCGGCGACGCACGGGCCGGTGGTGGAAGAGCTGGCCAAGGTGTAAGCGCCGAAGGCTCACGTTTTTCTGCGCCGGCAGGCTTACGGGAATTTCCGAGTTAACGTGCCCTCACGCCCCCAGTGCGGGATCGCCGCTCCCTGATGGTCGCGTCGACTGGAGGGTAGCGTCTCCTGGATACAGGGATTGAGGAATTGCTTAAGCCGCTGCCGGCGTTTCATTTATAGTGCGAAGAGGCTTTCTGGGAGAGTGGATGAATGGAATCGACGCTGGCGACCGCTCATGATGCGGAACTTGTTCTGAAGTTGTATGATCTGCGGCGCGAAGAGACGATGCGCAAGGCGCGGCATTGGATTGCGGCTGAGTTTAATCCCCAGTCTTTTGAGGAGTTTATGGCCCCGGTGCAGGCCTGGGGGACGGAGCAGAACGCGTGGTTCCGGCAGGTGACGAGCTACTGGGAAATGGCGGTGGCGTTTGTGCTGCATGGGGCGCTGAACGGGGACCTGTTCCTAGATTGCAATGGGGAGCCTTTGTTCCTTTACGCGAAATTTCGGCCATTTCTGGCTGAGGCACGGAAGGTCAACCCGAATTTTTTGATGCACACGGAGCGGCTGATCGAGCGGTATCCGGCGGCGCAGGAGCGGGTTGAGTCCATGGCTCGGGCGTTGGAGGCACGGCGGACCAAAGCCGCCGAAGCGCGGGCCTGAGGGCGATGCTGTTTCTGTTCTGGTAAGGTGAAAGGGTTGCGGTCCGGACGGTGGCCGGGCGGCAGGGAAGGACGGTAGGACGATGGCCAAAGCGGTGTGGAATGGCAAAGTTGTGGCCGAAAGCGACACGTTTGTGACGGCGGAGGGGAATGTTTACTTCCCAGAGAGCTCGGTCAAGCGCGAGTATCTGCGTCCCAGCTCGACGACGTCGACTTGCCCATGGAAGGGACAGGCGAAGTACTACACGATCCTGATCGACGGGCAGGAGAACCCGGACGCGGCCTGGTACTACCCAGACCCGAAACCGGCGGCCCGGAATATCAAGGGCCATATCGCCTTCTGGCGCGGGGTGGAAGTCGAGAAATAGATTTCTGCCTGCATTCGAGTTTGTGGAAGCATGAAAGCCCGCGGTGAGCGGGCTTTTGTGCTTCCCGGGTGGGCTCTTCACCCTACGATTTCAGAGTGTTTCGCTGTATCTCCAACAAGTGCCATAGAATGTTGATCTTGCGCTGACATTAGACGTATAAGTCTTTTGTTTCATATTGTTTACAGTCGCAGGCAACGCTGCGATTTTATGTGGTCAATACGATTTGATTCGTATGGATATACGGATCGAATGAGCGGGTACGAGAGCCTCGGCCGGACCAACGAGCGCGGCTTCGCCGTCCATCTCACCAGAGTGTGAACTCGCGTGAGCGAAAAATAGAGTCTTTGCCGATCTCAATGGTTTTTGCGGGGAAGTTGTTGATTTTACGGCGTCGAGTACCCGTTCCTGAGTTGTAAGCTCCCGGTGTTTTTGCGTGGAACTCATTGATTCCAAATAGTTTATTGGTGGTGAAGCGGCCAGTGCGCGGCCAAGGGAGAAGCAGCCAGTTCCGAATTGGAGAGGTTGCCCAATTTGCATATGTCCATTCATGTTTCGGAAGTTACTGATTCAAAAAGGCTTACGTAAGGACTAGTCTCGTAAGTGTTTTAGAATCAATGGGTTTGGCTGCATGGTATATCGGTCTCGAGGAAGAAACGGGAAAGGCGGTCCAGGTGTGAAGTCCCATTGCTGCAATGAGGTGTCCTGGATTGATCCGGTGTGGCCGTTCTTGGATGGAACGTCCACGCCCACTTCCTTCTTCTCCCCTACACCTTCAGGGAAAATGCTCCGGTGACTGCGTCGCTGTATTTGTCTCTAATTCCAGAATAGTCGCGCACCGGTATTTCCGACCCGCCGTGGATGAAACGGGGTGAGAGGATGCCGTAGAGTTTTCATGCACGGTTGGCATAGAGGTCGGTGTTTGGATGGTGCACTGAGCCCGCAGGATAGTCG
>JAJYVU010000038.1 GCA_021791875.1 Acidobacteriota bacterium
GTTGGGGTGCCCGCAACTCGCCGATGTATCTGCCTGACATGGGCTCCCTCATTCTCATTGTTTTTTGATGCGGGTCACCCGCCTTTCTGGCGCGGCTTGTTTCACGCTGCTGTAGTATGTTCTGAGCAACAAGCGGCGCGCCCAAGCGGAAGGGAGAGGCCTTCATGCTAGAAACTCTTATCACGTTCTTGATAGCTCTGCTCTGCGGCATCCTTTGGCAACTCTTTCGCCTTAACGAAGGAATTCAGAAGATCGTTAAGAATCTGCCGAGCGAATATTTTGCGACAAATGCATTTGCTGAGAGCACGCCTGGAGTGCCGAGGGGAGAAGATGCCCGAGAAAGGGCACTTGTCGATTTCTGGGCTGACGCAATCGTCAGCATGAAGATGCTTGGCCGCATTTACGAGCGGGTCTGGCTCGGAAGGCGCTACCGGCCGCCCCATGAAAATTCAAAGGAATTGAAGGAAATCGAGTCTCTGGAGTCGCTAGCCGAGCAGGGCGACCCAGAAGCGCAATTCCGGCTCGGTCTTGCTTACAGCGACGAGCATCTTCCTTTTAGGATGCACGACGACGCAGCCGCTGCATTGCGGCTCGGCGATCCGTATTTCAACGATTACGAAGCCAGCCGGGAGAAATCGTACCGAAAGGCCGCATGGTGGCTCCGCAAAGCTGCTAACCAAGGTCATTCGCATGCGCAGGAGATGTTGGCCTGGCTCTATCTAAACGGGCACGGAGTTTCTCAAAGCGACGTGGACGCATTTTTTTGGTACGAACTCGCCGTGGTGGGCACACAGGATGCTGCCGAGGCTGGGGCGATCATTGAGAGCCGCGAACTTGCTGCTTCTTATCTGTCTCCAGCCGAACTGTCCCGCGTACAGGAACGGGCGCGTAAGTGGCTTGAGGAGCACGCCGCTCCGTCACCCGAACGCTAGAGACGCCCTATTCCGAAAGTTCCTGCCACCATAGCTCTGTCACCAATCCTTCGGTTTCAAAATGGTGTGCCCTTTCGGGCAGGTCAGGCCGTCGAATCTAGAATCGCGCAGAAAGTCACTCCAAGCTTTTTCGCCTTTGCTCAGAGGCTTGAGCCGCATTATTGGCAGAAGGAGATTACAAGTGGGTTCTACGCATGGGAGCCATGCTTCAGCGGCGATCTCCACATTCTCGTCGCGCGCTTCCAATATTTCCATTTCCCGATTCGGTGGCCGGTTGTTTGTTGGCTCAAGAGGATGCCTGATTACATGGATGCAATGAGGACATATGACACCTATTTCATGAGCGTCGTTAGGGAGATGCTTTGGATCAGAAAATTGTGCATGAAGGTTTTCAACTGGGATCTTGATGGGTTTTCCGCAGTCGCAATATAGAACGCGATTTAGCTCAGGTCTCATAATGTCGAGGAGCATAAGGCCATAGATGCGGTAAGTAAATGCCGGCGGCTTATGTTGGTCGAATAAGCATGCGTTCGAGATCTGTCCTACGGGAAGTTGACGTTGGCTAAGTGTTTCCATTTCTTGGCGTGGGGGTAGGCGGTTAAGTACATTTGCGCGGCTATGGTGTCGAGGAGGGCGAAGTGGTCGCCGTGGAGCGAGTAGAGGTTCATGTGGGTGCGGCCCTGGCGGAAGTCGAAGTGGGCGTGGGCGTGGAGGTTGGTGAGGACAGCGTCGAGGAGGCGGGCGGATTCGTTGAGGTAGAAGGTGTCCGCGGTGCCGACGTAGAGATGGATTTTGCCCTTTAGATAAGGGCCGCGCTGGGGCCAGGTGGTTTTGAGGATGTGGGCGAGATCGTAGTGGGCATGCCAGTAGGCAACGACCTTGGGGTTTACGTCGCCGGTGGTGCGGTCGAACATGGGCTCGGGTTTGCCGTTGGGTCCGCGTGGTGAGAAGACCCAGTCAAAGGAGGCCATCTGGCCGCCGTAGGGGCCGAGGACCTGTTCGAGTTTGGCGAACTGCTCGAAGGTGGCGATGACCTTGCCGTGGTCGCGTACGAGGGGGTAAGGCTGGCCGTTGGGCTGGGTGTAGACGTTGGCGTGAGGGGCGTAGAGGTCGGGTCCGGTGAAGTTGTGGAAGTCGCTGGGGTCGGGCGAGGTGGACCATGTTCCGCCGAAGACTTTTGGATAGTTGATCTGAAGCTGGAGGGTGGCCCATCCACCGGAGGAATGGCCCTGGAGGTAGCGGTCCTGCGCGTGGGGAATGAGCCGGTAGCGGGACTGGAGCCAGGGGATGTATTCGGTGGTGAGCGCGGAGCCCCAGGGGCCGTTGTTCACGGAGTTGGCGAACTCGTGGGTGCCGGTGGGGAGATGCTCGTCGAGCATGACCCAGACCATGGGCGGCATTTTGGCATCGGCCATGCGCTGGTAGATCATCATGCCGATGTATTTGCAGCCGAGGAGGGTGCCGCCGAAGCCATGAGTCCAGTAGACGGTGGGGTAACGGCGTTTGGGGTGCTTGTGGTAGCCGGGAGGCAGGACGACCCAGGCGCGGATGTAGATGGGGCGTCCCCAGAATTGGGTGAGCAGGGCACTCTGGTCCTCGGCGAGGCGCATGTGGGTGAGGGCGGTTTGCTGTGCGGGGGTGAGCTTGCGCGGGGTGCGGGGCGGGACGGTGGTGTCGAGGGCAAGTTCGGGTTCGGGGCCCTGGCCAGGTGTCCATTGGGTGAGAGTGAGGACGGGGCTGATGAGGTCGCCGGGGGTGAGGGCGCTGTAGTTATAGGCGTGGTGGACGTCGAGGACGGCCTGGACCTGGTAATCGCCGGGGGCGAGCGAGGAAAAGGGCCTGGGGTAGGCGATCTGGTCGGTGTCGATGTCGATGGCGGCGCCGGGTGCGAGGTCGTGGACTTCGCGGGCGGCGACCCAGGTGGCGTTGGGGTCGAACTCGTTGATGGAGATGTGTTTGGCGCCGGTTCCCCTGCGGATGAAGACAAGCAGACGGCCGGAGATGGGGGCGTGGACGGCGGGTCCAGCGGTGACGCGGAAGAAGAGATGGCGGGGCTGCTGGGCGACGGCAGCGGTGGAAGTAAAGGCCGCGAGAAGCGCGGCGGTCAATAGGTTGCGGAATCGCATGGCCGGAAGTGTATCAGAAACAAAGAAACTGCCATCTGAGTATCAAGAGGGGATTTCCTTCTGCTGCATGGTTTGTTGCTTTGTGATGGGGGGCCTTCTCCAGGGAAAAGCCACTCAGGGTGTTTCGGCTTCGGGATACACGTGAAGGAAATTCGTTCTTATGTGGAGGGGTGCTGTTGCGGAAAGAGATAGGGATGAAAGGCTGCCGGGCGATGAAGGCCGGGGTGGGGATGGTCGTGCTGGCCGGGATGGCGGCGCTGCCGGCGTTGGCGGTGGGGCGGATGCCGGATACGGTTCCACAATGCTCGCGGGAGATACAGTTCAAGGCCAACTACCTGGCGGAAGCGACGCCGGGGCAAGGGCCGGGATTTCTGTTTGAGATTGATAACAAGACAGCCCGGCCGATAACGCTGGTGGCGCCGGTGCCGTCGAGCGCGCACTGGTATGCGGAAGTGGGGAACCTGTGGCTGTGGCGGGCGTCGGCGGGGCGCGGCGGCGCGCTGGTGAATGCAGAGAATGTGTACGGGCCGGTGTTTGTTTTTCAACCGGAGCACCCGTCGGAGAAAGATCCGAAGACGGTTACGATTCCGGCGCGTGGACGGCTGCAGTGGACGGAATGGATGCGGGATGATGCGGCGATTGCGTACGACCCGAGCTGCGCGCAGTGCAATTATCCGGGAGAACGCAACTTTCGGGCGGTGTTTGCGTATGCGTGGCTGCCGGCGCCGGGGCAGCAGATAGATCATTTGTTGACGTGCGGGTTGAGGTCGAATCCGGTGGACATGCCGCCGCTAGAGTTGCCGGCGAGGAAAGCGGCGGCGCGACGTTAGTGCGGGAAAGCGGAGAGCGGGTGCGCCCTTGAGAGCAGAATCCGCGTCTCTCTGCCAAGACCGCCGGCAACGAGTGTGCGTGTGGTGATCAGGCTGAACACGCAATGCGGGCCTTGATGAAAGGTCCTAGTGGTCAGGAGGAAATTTGCTATGAAGAAAACTCTTTTCGCGCTTGCCCTTGCAGGCAGCTTTGTACTTGGAATGAACGGTCTGCCGCTATATGCACAGATGGGTCCGCCAATGCAGCAGGGAATGGGCGGCATGCAGCGCAGAGGAATGGATCCCGAATACCAGTTGAAGCATCTGACGCTGGTGCTGGATTTGACGCCTGAGCAGCAGGCGCAGATCAAGCCGATCCTGGAGGAGCGAGTCCAGAAGATGCAGGAGGTATGGCGGGATAACTCGCTGACGAGGGCTCAACGGCGGGACAAGATGATGGCGCTGCGTGAGGAAAGCAAAACAAAGATTGAAGCGGTGCTGAACGACAAGCAGAAAGAGAAGTACGACAAGCTTTACAAAATGCAGACGGAGCGGATGCAGCAGCGGTGGCAGAACCGCGGCATGCCGCAACCACAATAGTTGAGCGGCAAGTGCTTGTGGACGGGCGCTGAGGGAGATGGTTCAGCGCCCGTTTTACTTTTGAGGCTGCTTTGAGGCGGGTGGAATGACGTGCGCGCCGGGGAGTTGCGTGGCGCCGGCGTGGAAGACCTGATAGTCGCTGTCAGTGACGGTGACGTCAGCACGGTAGCCGAAAAAGCCGAGGGCATGGGCGACGAGGTGAATCCGCGCGCCTGCGGGGAGCCACAGCTGGCCGCGCATGGGGCGCTGGGTGAAGTTGAAGGTGCTGCCTTTGGCTACGGAGACGAGTCCCCAGCCCATGTGAAAGTCGGCGTCGAAACGGGCGTCGAGACGGCGGACTTCGCGGTCCTTCTCGTCGATCCAGATAGTGCCGGTGAGTTTGCGGAGGGTTCTGAGGGTCTTGCCGTGGGCGGGCGCGTGGCGCTTGCCGGTGAAGTCGAAGACGAGGGTGGGGCGACCGTCGAGGATGGTGCGGCGCGGATGCGAGAGGCGCATGATGGCGAGGAGTTGGGAGACGGAGACGGTTGGGTGACCGGAGGACTGGCCGGGTGGCGTGTCTTCGGCCTTGGCAATCTCGCGCTGGACGAGTTTTTGCTGCTTGCGCTTTGCGCCGGGGCCGAGCGGGCGGCCGTTCTTCCCGATGAGTTCGTCGATTTCATGGGTGTGGACGAAGAAGACCCTGAACTCGCTAGTCTTGGTGGACTGGATGTGGCCGTGGCTGTCGAGCTTTTGGACGACCTGTTGCTCGCGGTAGGTGTAGTTTTCGCGGAGGGAATCCATCTGGCGCTGATGGGCGACGACCTGGCGGAGGAGGGTTGGGGCGTCGGGGATGGGTGGCTGCGATTTTGCCGGGGCGGGCGCGGACTGCGCGAGGAGCGTAACCGGACAAAGGAGCAGCCATGCAAAAAGACGAAGCGGCATAGGAGGGCCTGTGGCAATTTTCGCGCGTAGAGCCTTTTATGAGAAGGTGCATCACAACATAAAAGGGGAGGGTGACGAATATTCGCGAGGCGATGCATGAGAAAGAGAGGAGAGTGAAATGCTGCTGCGGCTGCTGCTGAAGTGGGTGCTGGATGGCTTTGCGCTGTTGGTGGTGACGTGGATTGTGCCGGGATTCGAGGTGGCGAATTTTGGATCAGCGCTTATTGCGGTGCTGGTGATCGGTTTTTTGAATGTGACGCTGGGGCTGCTGCTGAAAATACTCTTCTTGCCGCTGGGGATTCTGACGCTGGGGCTGGTGTTCCTGATCATCAACGCGCTGATGATCAAGATGGCGGGCGCAGTGGCGCCAGGGTTCCGGGTGACGAGTTTCTGGTCAGCGCTGGTGGGGGCGTTTGTGCTGGCGGTGATTCACGTGGGGTTCGATGTTCTGGCGCACTCATACCCCAAATAGCTTGGCTATGGCAGCATGGGCTGAAGGATGGCTGCTATCTTCTCGCTGATTTTGAGGGCGGAGATTCGATTAGGGTGGAGAGCCCATTCTCTTGCGGCTCCGTAGATGGCCCAGGCGATGGCGGACGAGAGCAACTCGACGGAGACAGCGGGCCCGGGAGGGTGCAGCGCGAAGCCTTCGAGCAGCATGCGGCGCACGACGGATACGATGGCGGTGTCCATGGGCGTGCCGGCCTGGCGCGAGCTTTCGGTGCCGGATTTAAGCGTCTCCGAAAGGTAGTAGCAGACTCCCATGGCGATGTTTTGGAGGGCTCGGTCGCAGCCGTCGAAGCGGATATTGCGCCGGGCGATGAGATCCTGAAACTGTGCGGCGACGAGGCACTGCAGAAGTGCAAATTTGTCAGGGTAGTGGTCGTAGAACGTGGCGCGGTTGAGGGTGGATTCCGCGGCGATCTCTCCGACGGAGATTTTGTCGAAGTCCTTTCTCTTAAGCAGGCTCGCGAGCGCGTCTTGCAGGAGCTTGCGGGTACGGCGTACCCGCGGGTCGAGATTTAGATCCTGCCTGCCGGTATATTCGGGGCCCATGGGCTGATATTACTGCGTCTTTCATCTTTTGACGACATCTGTTGATTAGTCTACGGTTGTCGTTCTGTGATGCCGTCGATCTTTCCAGGGAGGTATTGATGAAGATTGTTGTGATTGTGTCCCGGTATTTGCTGGGGTTGATCTTTACCGTGTTTGGGCTGAACGGGTTTTTCCATTTCATTCCGATGCCGCCGCCGCCGTCTCACCTTGCGGTGGAGTTTATGACGGCCACGTTTGCGTCACACTTCATGACCGTGGTTTTTCTGGTCCAGGTGGTGGGCGGTTTGCTGTTGCTGGCCGGGTGGTTTGTGCCGCTGGCGCTGACGCTACTGGGGCCGCTGTTGGTGAATATTTTGAACTTCCACCTCACCATGAATCCGGCTGGGATTGGCCCGGGTGCGCTGGCGACGGTGCTGTGGTTCATTCTTTTCTGGCAGTATCGTGCCAGCTTCAAGGGGATATTTGAGGCTCGCCCGGAAATGAAGGGCTAAACGCGGAACTGCATGCGGATTGAATACTAAGGCTGATTTGGGGGCATATTTTCGTTTGAGGACTTGGCCCGGTGAGAGCCGGGCCGTTGTTTTCATGCCGCTGTAACGAGAGCAGAGTGATTGGCTGATTTTGCATATCGACAGGGCCGTGGAACATCCAACAAGGCATCATGCAAAAAGCCAAGGCTTATTCCGCTGCAAGTGCTACTTCGCCGCTCGCTTCCTCTGTGATTGAGCGGCGCGATCCAACCGCCAACGACGTACAGATTGAGATCCTATATTGCGGCGTTTGTCACTCTGACCTGCACACGGTGCGGAACGAGTGGGAAGCTGCGATGGCGACCATTTATCCGTGCGTGCCGGGTCACGAGATTGTGGGCCGTGTGACGAAGGTGGGTTCCGGAGTGCAGAACTTCAAGGTGGGCGACCTGGCGGCGGTGGGCTGCATGGTCGATTCCGATGGGGCCTGCCCGGCGTGCCAGGACGGGCTGGAGCAGTTTTGCCCGGGGATGGTGCTGACGTACAATTCGCCGGACAAGCATACGGGCGGGGTGACGTATGGAGGCTACTCGGACAGCATTGTGGTGGACGAGCACTTTGTGTTGCGGGTGCCGGAGAACCTGGATCTTGCAGGGGCGGCTCCGCTGTTGTGCGCGGGGATTACGACCTACTCGCCGATGCGGCACTGGGGCGTGACCAAGGGCAAGAAAGTGGGCGTGGTTGGGCTGGGCGGGCTGGGGCACATGGGTGTGAAGTTTGCGCATGCACTGGGCGCTCACACGGTGGTGTTTACGACTTCGCCGAGCAAAACGGAAGATGCGCTGCGGCTGGGCGCAGATGAGGTGGTGATTTCGCGCGACGCGAACGAGATGCAGAAGCACGCTGGGAGTTTCGACTTCATTCTGGATGCGGTGGCCGCGGAGCACGACCTGAATACGTATCTGAACCTGCTGAGGCGCGACGGCAATTTGACGCTGGTGGGCGCGCCGGAAAAGCCGCTGCCGGTTTCGGCGTTCGGGTTGATCATGGGACGGCGGAGCCTTTCGGGCTCGCTGATTGGCGGGATTGCGGAGACGCAGGAGATGCTGGATTTCTGCGGGGAGCACAACATTACATCGGATGTGGAAGTGATTCCGATCCAGAAGATCAACGAGGCGTATGAGCGGATGCTGAAGTCGGATGTGAAGTACCGGTTCTCGATCGACATGGCCTCGCTGAAGGCGGAATAAGAGTCGAGGCGGCAAAAGCCGGATGGATGGCCCGTGTTTCTGCGAAGTAAGCACAGACACGGGCTTTTTCATCTCATGGAGTAGATGGATGGCGACGTTGGTTGAGCTATGCGCCGGTTGATCCAGGGAGGGAAGTATGGAAATCACACGGAATGGGGAGCAGGCTTCAGGCAAGGGGCCTGCGGAGTGGTTTACGGGTTCGGTTCGGATGGATCCGTTGTTTGCCGCGCCGGAGCCGGCACGGGTGACGGGCCTGAATGTGACGTTTGAGCCGGGTGCGCGGACGGCGTGGCATACGCATCCGCTGGGGCAGATATTGATTGTGACGGCAGGCTGCGGAAGGGTGCAGCGCGAGGGAGGCCCCGTGGAGGAGATCAAGCCGGGGGATGTGGTGTGGATTGCTCCGGGTGAGAAGCACTGGCATGGCGCGGGGCCGGCGACGGCGATGACGCACATTGCCATCCAGGAAAAGCTGGATGGCAGGTATGTGGACTGGCTGGAGCATGTGAGCGACGCGGAGTACGGGAAGGCGTAGACGAAGCCACCGCGGGGTTTACTGCGTGCAGGATGTGAGGGTGTACCAGGGAGCGTGGAGGAAGCCGGGGTAGAGGCCGAGGCAGACGTAGTCTCCGACCTGAACCTGGTTGTAGGTGCGTGGGGAGACGTCCACGTTGCTGACGCTGGTCATGGGTCCCCAGGGCGCGAGGCTGAGATAGTAGCTAGTGCTGCGGCCGTGGGACACATGCATGTCGAGGACCTGGGCCTGAAAGGGTTGGGGAATGGAGTGATCGGGTACGGTGTCGGCAGTGTGAATGACTCCGACGCTGTAGAGTCCGCCGATGACGAGGATTCCGATGATGGCGCCGAGGCGGTTGACGCTGTTGAGCGCGGGCTGGAGCATTGCGGCGACGAAGGCGATGAAGATGACGGCGATCCAGATGAGGATCTGGTTGGAGTGGATGATGTGGGTTGAGTCGCCTGCGCTGAAAGCGAACAAGAGGCCGAAGGCGGGGATCACGATGACAGGGACGAGCTCTGCGCGCGGGTCAGCTTTTTGTTTGAAGAAACCGTAGAGCAACGGGAAGCGATGGAGCATGCCGACGCCGACGAGCGGGAGCAGCCAGAGCACGACGACGGATGGAAGGAAGAGCGAGGGCGTCTGGCGAAAGGCAAGAAAGGAAGCGATGACGGCCAGAGCGCTGAGGGCGTACATGACGAGTTTTGCGTTTCCGAGGAGGGCGGATGGATCGGCCTGGCCGGAGGAGATGGTCTGTTCGTTGCTCAGCTCTCTGGTGATCTGGTCTGCGTCGCGCTGGTCGAGGTTCGTGACAGACTGGAGCCATTGGCTGACTCCGTCCTGATTGGTGATGGATGAGGGGATGGTAAAGGTTCCTCGATTGTCTTTGAGATAGACGCGGATATAACTGCCGTTTTTAGCGCGGATGGTGCGAATGCCTTCGATTTGATCGCGGTCGACGGAGCGAGTGCGCAGCGCGGAGCGGTAATCCATGTGATCGCCGGTCAGGATGAGGCGGGTGCGGATTGCGTAGGAGGCAAGGTAGAGAGCCACCAGTGCGAAGATCAGGAAGATTGCATCAACAGGATTATGCTCTGTGAGATTGGAACCGGACTTTAGCAGGAAGAATCCGGAGACACCAAGGTATACGAAGGACATGACGAGGTAGAGCAGCATTCTTCCGGTTGTGAGCTGATAGGTCTGCGATTGGTTGTCGTTATAGCTGAATTGGTCCATGCGGTTTCTCCCCGGCGGAAGTTATACCACGCGGGGAAAATGGGGGCTAGAGAAATATGGGCCGCAAGGCGCATGCGAGTATGGCTTCCCCGGAGGGAAGCCATTTTTCCTGATCTGTAACTGATGAAATTATGTAATGCGGATTTATGAGGTGGCGCCGAGTCCGATGAGATTGGCGGCGAGGATGATGATGAGCATGCCGAGCCAGAGCCAGCGGACGGGGCGTTTGCCTGCTCCGCGCCACTCGCCGAGGGAAAGGCCGACGATGCCGCCGAAGAGGACGTAGAGGCTCATGTGGAGCATCCAGTTGATGAAGAAGAGGCGGGAGGGGACGTTGGCCTGTCCCCATGCGTAGAAGAAGAACTGGAAGTACCACATGATGCCGCCGGCAGCGGCGAGTGCTGCGTTGATGAGGAGGATGCGGCGCGGCTGCGCTAGGTCGCGGGCGATGGAGATGTTTTTGACGAAGCCGAGGCGGGAGAAGCAGTAGGCGAAGTTCACGAGTGCTCCGCCGCCCATGATGATGACGTAGCTGGGCAGTGCATCGTAGAGCGGATTGATGCCGAGCAGGTGAGCCTGGGCGGCCATGGGGCGTGCGGCATCGATGGCGAAAGACATTCCGGAAGAAAAGATGCCGCAGAGGATGGCGAGGATGAGTCCCTTGCGGAGGTTGAACTCTTCGGCGGCGACGCCTTGTGCGCGTTCCTTCTGGTGGCCGGCATAGGTGACGACGGCGATGCCGACGAGGGCGGTGAAGATGCCGGCCATGGTCCAGGCCCCGCTGCGGCTGGCGAGGATGGCGAGCAACTGGCCGTGCACGAGTGGCGGAACGAGGGTGCCGACGACGAGGGTGACGCCGATGGCAACTCCGATGCCGAGCGACATGCCGAGATAGCGCATGGTGAGGCCGTAGTTGACGTTGCCGATGCCCCACATGCAGCCGAAAAGGAAGACGGTAAAGAGGACCGAGGCGGGGATGCTGGAATAGAAGGCTCCGAAGTGCGGGAGCAGCATGAGGCTGACGCTGATGGGCAGGATGACCCAGGAAAATATGCCGGCGACGGCCCAGGTGGTTTCCCACGACCACTTTTTGACTTTCTCAATGGGGGCATAGAACGAGGCGGCACACGCCGCGCCGATCATGTGCCAGCCGATTCCGGCGACGATCGAAGGCATTCGAGTCTCCCGCTAGCAGATAGTGTCGTTTCAGGACACCGGAGGTTTGTTCCAAAGAGGGTATCAGTTCTGTATAGGAATGCGCGAGAGTGGGGCCAGGGCATTTGCGATGGTGAGGTGAACGCCGGGTGGGTGCGGGTGAGGCGGAGTGAAATCAGGGGCTGCCTTCAAGAAATTTGAAGGGGCGTGGGGATTTCGCTACGGCCATAGCCGGATGCGAGGCGGCGAATGAGGACGTAGAGTCTAGAACTGGTCTCATAAATAGCGTAGCGGCTTCGACGAAAAGCATGAGCCCCGCTTCGATGGCGGGTCTCATACGAGGCCTCACCAGGCGCGGAGGGTTTATGAGACCAGTTCTAGACCGAAGAGAGAATCTCAACGCAGCTTTTCCGTGAAGAAAAGCTGCGCTTGGTTGAATTCAGAAAGTTCACAGGAATACGGGGAAATGCTCTAGATGCGGGAATTTTGAATCACCTGATGGTATCGCAGAGCGAGTGGATGGGCCGAGAGGAATCCGCGGATGGGACAGACCTGGCTGGCGTGGTGCTGATTGTGGTGTGGCGCGTGGACTATTGATTGTTCGGGGGGACGGTGATGCCATCGCCGCCGCGAACGTGGGTACCGGGCTTGACGGTGGCGCGGCCCTGGCCGAGGTGCTGGTCGGAGCGTCCGCCGCCTTTGGGCGCCACGGGTGGATGCACGGCGATGCGGCTGGAAGATGCGGTGGAAATTCCGCTTTGCTGCTGGAGGATGGGCACGACGGGGTGATTTTGTGCGGCGACAGCGTGGGAGTGCTGGATGCTGCCGATGACGACGGCCGTGCAGAGGCAGCATCCGGCGAGGCCGGCAACGGCGAAGCGGGGCCATGCGAAGGCAGCTGCACGGAGCGTGGGTGCGGGTTGAGCTTCAGCCTGGTGGAGGCGGCGCAGGATGCGGTCGTTCATGCCGGGTTCGGGCTGCGCATTGCCCAATTGATGCAGGGCGCGGTCGATGATGTGGTTGGCGGCGTGGTGGTTCTGATAAGGGGTGTTCATCGCTCGATTCCCTCCTTTTCCAGCAATTCGGCGAGGATGCGGCGGGCGCGGAAGATACGGGAGCGGATGGAAGACTCGGTGGTGCCGAGGACTTCCGCCGCCTGCGCGGTGCTGAGCTCTTCTACGGCAGAGAGCAGGATGGCTTCGCGCTCTTTACGTGGCAACTGGTCGATGAGAGCCAGGATGCGGCGGTACTGCTGGGACGAGATGGCGCTTTGGTCGGCGGCAAGGCCAGAGGCGCGCAGCGAGCGCGAGTGGTCAGAGATGTCGTCGGTTTCGGGGCGGGTTTTGGCGCGCCGTTTCTTATCGAGGACGACGTTCCAGACAATGCGGACGAGCCAGACGCGCTGGTCGCGGATTTCGCCGAGTTTTTCACGGTGGCGCAGGACGCGGAGGAAGGTTTCCTGGACGGCGTCTTCGGCCTCGGCTACATTGCGGGTCACGGAGTAGGCGACGCGGTAGAGCGTCGGGCCGTACTCCTCGACCAAAGCGGCAATGGCCTCGCTGCTTTCGACCATAGTTGGTTGGAGAGCAGGGGCGATCCAGATGGCGGTCTGGGCCTGGGAAAAGCTCATGGCATTTCGTCCTGCTCTAAAGACGGAGGATACAGGGATTGCGCTCAAAATTCACGTGCCGGCCGGGCGGGATTAGTCTTGAGTGGATGAATCGCAAGCCGTGGTTTGAGTTGCATGACAGCCCGCGGTTCCCGGGATTTTTGCGGGACATGGTGACGGACGGGCTGGAGCATACGTGGAACAAGCTGGGCATGTACGGGAGCATCGCTCCGCTGTTGCGGCGGGCAGTGGCCGAGAGCGGGGCGCGGCAGGTGGTGGATTTGTGTTCGGGCGGGGGAGGGCCGTGGCTTTCGCTGGCGCCGGAGCTGAAGGATGCGGGCGGGCAACCCGTGGCAGTGGTGCTGACGGATAAGTTTCCGAACAGGAAGGCGTTTGAGCGGACGCGGGCGGCTTCCGGGGGGCGGATCGGTTTTTCTGCGGAGCCGGTAGACGCGCGGGCGGTAGGGGAAAATTTGCGGGGATTTCGGACAATTTTCTCGTCGTTTCATCACTTTACGCCGGAAGCGGCCCGTGCGATGCTGGCCGATGCGTTTGAAAAACGCGAAGGGATTGGGGTGTTTGAACTGGCGCAGCCGAAGGCGAAGACGGTGGCGCTGTGTTTTGGGATGCCGGTGCTGAACTGGCTGCTGACGCCCGGGATGAGGCCACTGGGCTGGCGGAGGGTGGTGTGGACGTATCTGCTTCCAGTGATTCCGTTTACGTTGTGGTTGGACGGGATTTTGTCATGTCTGCGGAGCTATTCGCTGGCGGATATGCGGGAACTGGTGCGGGGGTTGGAAGCGGAGGATTATCACTGGGAGATTGGCGAGGCGGGCACGGGCAAGGCGCGGGTGGCATACCTCGTGGGGATTGCCGGCATCCAGGGTGCGGGTGATGGTGCATCGAATGGTGATGGTGCATCGAATTTAGTAGTGGCGAAATGAGGCCAGGTGCGAGACTTCGCGTGCGATTGCGGGGTCTAATCAAGAAAGATGTTGCCGCTCCCGGCGGATGGCTAGTCTGCATGGGCCAAAGGCGAACCGCCTTTGTGCTTTCACCGTTTATGCTGATTCGATCAGGAGAGATCTCGAGTTCGTGATGAAGTATTGTCTCCGTGTAGTGTGTTGTGCGCTGGTTGTGCTGTGCATGGCATGGCCGGCGTGGGCGGGCACGTCGTTTGACCTATCGGGGCCAACGCTGGAAGCGATGGTGACGCGCGGCAAGGCGCGGCTACCGATCGCCGAGGTGCCGAATCTGCAGGCGGGCGACCGGGTGTGGATCCAGGCGAATTTTCCGCGGACGCAGTCGGTGCGGTACCTGATGGTGGTGGTGTTTTTGCGGGGCGCGACGAATCCGCCGCCGGACAACTGGTTTCACCAGGACGAGACGTGGAAGAGCCGGGGCAGCGAAGGGCTGCAACTGACAGTGCCGAAAGGGGCGCGGCAGATGCTGGTGCTGCTGGCGCCGGAGACGGGCGGCGCGTATCACACGCTGGTGGACGCGGTGCAGCGCCGGCCGGGTTCATTTGTGCGGGCGTCTCAGGATTTGAACGAGGCGATGCTGGACCGTTCGCGGCTGGATACGTATCTGGCGGCGATTCGGCAGGTGAATGCGAGCGACCCGACGAAGCTGAAGCAGGTGGCGCCGATGCTGGCGCGGAGTCTGGCGATCAAGCTGAACAATACGTGCTTTGACGCGGTGAGCGAGGAGCAGGCGCCGTGCCTGATGCATAACCAGAATTCGCTGGTGCTGAGCGACAGCCAGAGCGCATCGATTACAGACACGCTGACATCCGGTGCGGTGAGCGACCTGGCGATGCAGGTGAGCGCGACGCCGCGAGCGGGCTACGGGTATTACAGTCCGTACATTGCGTCGGTGATGGACATTGCGCGGATCATGTCGTCGTTCCACAGCCCGCAGTACCTGTACATTCCGGCGCTGGCGATGCGGAAGGGCAAGGCGATGCACCTGATGCTGAACACGCCGCCGTCGTTTGGCAAACAGAAGTCAGTGATTGTGGCGGCGATGCCGGCAATACAGGCACCGCAGCTGCCGTTGTTGCATGAGGCGAGTGGAAGCGAAACCTACTGCGCGGAGAAGACAGGCCTGGTGCTGCCGGCGGACGGCGCTCCGCTGGTGTATGCCACCGAGTACGCACACAGCATGGAGCTTCGCCTGGAGACGAAGGGCGGCAAGGAAGTAAACCTGCCGGCGCGGGCTGACGCGGAAAAGGGCGGGTTCGTGATCGACACGCAGGGGGTGGATGCGAAGCAATTCGGGGATACAGTGCAGGCCACGCTGCATGGTTATTGGGGGTTTGCTCCGTATGAGGGGCCGAGCTTCACGCTGGAGAATGCGCATTCGCAGCCGTGGTTGCTGGCCGCGGGCGAAGCCCAGAGCCTGGTGGTGGGGAGCGACACGACGGTGCATCTGAACGCGGGGAATGCGGCGTGCGTGCAGGATGTCGCGGTGAAGAGCGGCAGCGAGCCGGAAGAGCAGGCGAAGTGGAAGCATCTGAAGCCGGGCGAGGTGGAAGTGACGCTTCCGCTGAAGGACGCGAAGCCGGGTGCGCTGACGCTGCTGGTGCATCAATATGGGCTGGCGCAGCCGGAGACGGTGACGCTCGAGAGTTTTGCCAAGCCGGCGGTGCTGAAGAGCTTTGTGCTGCATGCCGGCGATGACGAGGGTGTATTGAAGGGCAGCCGGCTGGACGAAGTTGCGAGCCTGGACCTGGATGGCGTTCCCTTTGTGGCGGGGAAGACGGCTTCTGACGGCGCGCTGACGATGAAGGCTGCCGATAAGGAAGAATACAAGACGCTGGCAGCGGGCAGCGCGGAAGCGCATGTGCGCCTGAAAGACGGGCGAATGCTGACGGTGGGGGCAACGATTGAGGCTCCGCGGCCGAAGGTGAAGCTGCTGGCCAAGAACGTGGAGCTGGCGCGCGGGGACCATAGCAATATCCAGTTGGCGGATGGGAACGAGCTGCCGCAGACGGCGACGTTGCGATTCTCAGTGAAGGCGGAGATTCCGCAGCAGTTCGACCGCAGCGAGGCGCTGGAGGTGGCGACGGCCGACAGCGTGTTTACGACGACGCTTACCATGCAGAATGACGGACTGACGCTGCAGGACATGCGCACGGCGGTGGCCACGCTGCGTCCGGCAAGGGCATTTGGCGAATCGGCATTTGGACCGCTGGAGTTTCGGGTGGTGGATAAGGGCGTAGCGGGCGCATGGCACCCGCTGGTGACGCTGGTACGGCTACCGAAGCTCAAGAAGCTGAAGTGTCCGGCAATCACAACCGATGGGGCGGATGGGGCAGAGTCGCCGGATGGGCCAGAGGCTGCCGGTGCGACCTGCAAGCTGACGGGCGAGAACCTGTTTCTGGTGGATGCAGTGGCGAATGATCCGGGTTTCCAGGATGCGGTGAAGGTGCCCGATGGATTTCCAGGAGAAACGATTGCGGTGCCGCAGCCGGCGGCGGGGCAGCTTTATGTGAAGTTGCGGGATGATCCCACGGCGGTGAACATTGTGGCGCTGAAGGCCGCGACGCCGGTGGTGAAGCGGAAACCGAAGAAGGAAGTTGGTTCCGGTGCGATTCGAGTAGGGACGCCGCTGCCGTTTAACCCGGGCGGGCCGATGATTCCGGCGACGGCGCCGCAGGCGGGGAACGCGGGTGGGCCGGCAGCAGCGCCAGCAGGTACGGGCGCGGGTTCTGCGGCGAGTGCCGGTGCTGTGGCTGCGTCGAACAAGACGAAGGCCGCGGCGACGCCGAACGGCACAGCGCCAACCGCAGTGACGCCGAAGACGGGTGCTGGTACCGGTACGCCGAGTGCGGGTGGCCCGACGAAAGAGAGCGTGAAAGCCGCGAAAACGAGCGCCGGGCAACATAAGAAGGCAGATTCGAAGGCGCAGCCGGAAAATGGGCAACCGCAGACGGGCAGTCAGGGGCAAAAGGCGGGAAATCCCGGGTAAAAGCGAAATTCGTAACTCATAGAAATACAAAAAGCGCGGAAATAGCCGCGCTTTTTGTGCATATTGATACTGGATGGATTACATATTGGTGTGGCCGGCGCGCATTTCCTCGTTGAAGCTGGGCTTGGTGAAGTCCAGAGCCTTCATGAGTTTTGCCTCGAACTCGACGGAGCGGGCCATGAGCGCAGGTGTGGCGGCGGCGTAGTCGTCGTGAAGCTGGATCATCCCCTGCTTCTGGAGTTCGGCGGCCATTCGCTTGAGCTCTTCGGCGGTGGTGTTGAGGTACTGGGCGTCGCGGGGATCGGTGATCCAGACGGGATCGCTGTTGCCGAGGACGCCGGAGAGCCAGTAGGCCTTGGTTGCGAGGAAGTCGAGGCGGGAGTCGTCGGTGGTGTCGGCAAAGACGAACTTCTTCTGCCAACGGCTGTAGAAGCGGGTGGTGACGGGGACGGGCTGGCGGTTGCCGCTTTTGAGCATTTCGAGCTGGCCATAGTCGAGGGTGCGGCGGATGGCGTTGTAGATGAAAGTCTCGGCGTAGGGCTGCTCAGGAGCGGGGACGATTTCCGCAAATGTGACCGTCATGCTTGCAGAAATTTTGGCATGGAGCGGGGATTCGTTGCCGGTTTCGAGCTTGGCGAGGCCGTGGACGATGTAGGTGTCTGAGCCAGAGGTAGAGCGATGGAATGGCCAGCGGAACTCACCAAAGCTGATGGGCAGGCCGGCGACGGTGACGTAGGCGTCAGGGCGCGGGTTGCGGAGGCGCCTGGCCGATTCGCGGAGGTGGGTGGTCATCTCGGGGAGGAGTTCGGGCTTGTCGAAGTCGAAGGCCTCGCTGAGTTCAAGCAGGAGTTCACGCGCGGTGTCGTCGGGCAGGCCGAGTCGGAAGCGGGTGGTGGGGTGCTGATTGTAATCGAGCGCGGAGTCGATTCCGATGACGAGCAGGCCGGCTTCAGAGGCGGCTTTGCCGAGCATTTCCTTGAGGGGTTCTGCAGAGTTCATGGTCATGGCGTGCTCTTTGATTTTAATGGGCCAGGGGGTAAAGCGCGAAGCGGGCTGAGCCGGGCGGTGAATTTTTGAGACGAGGTCATTTTCGGAAGCGCCGTGGTTTGCGGATATCAAGCCCCGACACCGACATCTGAAAAAGGTCCGATGTGGAGCATCTGCCCGGGTGCTAGACAGCGCGGCCGGCGGCGGCTGCGGAGGCCCAGGCCCACTGGAAGTTGAATCCGCCGAGGTGGCCGGTGACGTCGACGACTTCTCCGATGAAGAAGAGGCCGGGGACGCGGCTTTCCATGGTCTTGGCGGAGAGCGAGGCGGTATCGACGCCGCCGGCGGTGACTTCGGCCTTGGAGAAGCCTTCAGTTCCGGCGGGGAAGAGTTGCCAGTGGTGGAGGGATCGATCCCAGGTTTCGAGGGCGCGGTTGTTGAGGCCCGCGGGCGGGTCGAGTTCGAGAAGGCGGTCGGCGAGGCGCTGGGGGAGTTTCTCGCGAAGGGCGGCGCGGACACGTGCGATGTCGCGCTGGGGATGGGCGAGCAGCGGCGCGGCGAGGTTGGAGGCGGGTGCGAAGTCGAGGGAGATGGGCTCGCCTGGCTGCCAGTAGGAGGAAATTTGCAGGATGGCCGGGCCGCTGAGGCCGCGGTGGGTGATGAGCATTTTCTCCTGAAAGCGGGCGTCATCCGTGGAGGCGACGACTTCAGTGGAGAGGCCGGTGAGGTCGCCCCAGCGGCGCTGGTCTTCGGGGTCGAGGATGAGGGGAACGAGCGCGGGGCGCGGTTCGACGATGGGGAGAGCGAACTGGCGGGCGATTTGGTATCCAAAGCCGGTGGCGCCGATTTTGGGGATGGAGAGGCCGCCAGTGGCGATGACGAGGACGGGCGCGCGGAATTCGGTGCGGGTGGACTGGTCGCCGGCGACGAGGTGGAAGCCGGTGTCGCGGGAGACGGTGCGAACTGAGGTGCGCAGGAAGATCTGGACATTGGCGGCGGCACACTCGGCGAGGAGCATATCGAGGATTTGCCGGGCGGAGCCGTTGCAGAAGAGCTGGCCGAGTTTTTTCTCGTGCCATGCGATGCCGTGACGGTTGACGAGGGCGAGGAAGTCGGAGGGGGTATAGCGGGCGAGGGCCGATTTGGCGAAGTGAGGGTTTTGGGAGAGGAAATTTTCGGCGCGGCAGTGGAGGTTGGTGAAGTTACAGCGTCCTCCGCCGGAGATGAGGATTTTTTTGCCGGGGCGGTCGGCATGGTCGAGGACGGCGACGCGTCGGCCGCGACGGCCAGCTTCGATGGCGCACATGAGCCCGGCAGCGCCGGCGCCGAGGATGAGGGCGTCGAAGTTGTGGGTGGCCGGGGCGCTCATGATGTTGAATGTATCGGATTCGCGGTGGGGGTGGTGGATGGCAGGTTAACGCGGGAAAAGGTGGGACGGTTTTTGGAGACCGGGCATCCAAAGAGAGCGGCCGCAAGAGCCCAGCGGCGAAGGAAGAGGAGCAGGAATGGAAGTGAGACTCGATTATGTGAAGGCGTTTCCGGAGGGATACCAGGCGATGTTGCACTTCGAGCACGTGATTCGGCAGAGCGGGCTGGAGCCGCTGCTGCTGGAGTTGGTGAAGATCCGCGCCTCGCAGCTGAATGGGTGCGCGTTCTGCATCGATATGCACACGAAGGACGCGCGGGCGAAGGGTGAGACGGAACAGCGAATCTACGCACTGAATGCATGGCGGGAGGCGCCGTTTTTTACCGCGCGGGAGCGGGCGGCGCTTGCATGGACCGAGGCGGTGACGAACATCCAGCAGGGGCATGCGCCGGCGCTGGTCTATATGGAGCTGCGGAAGGAGTTCGACGACGCCGACGTCGCGAAGCTGACGTGGGCGATCGGCGTGATCAATGTGTGGAACCGGATTGCGATTGCGTTTCGGCCCGAGGTGGGGAAATACGAGGCGGGGCAACACTGATTGGAGGAGTTGTGCGGCTGGGCGAGGGGAGCCGCAGATTTCTCCGCTTCGGTTGACGCGAGCATCGCGCCCATCTTCGGTCGAAATTCCCTGTCAAAATTTATGGCTTTGCATGGGAGCGATGGAGTATTTACAAGAAAACCCCGCCGGGCATGGGAGCCGGGCGGGGTTTCGTGTTGGAGATGGGTTGGGGCTCAGGGGTGGAGGACCTTGGCCGGACCGCCCTTGATGCCCTGGACCTTGATTTTGCGCGCTAGGCCGAAGAAGCCGAGGACGCGAATGAGCCAGTAGTTGAAGTCGGGCTCATACCAGGTCATGCCGTGGGTAGCGGAAACGGGGTGGGCGTGGTGGTTGTTGTGCCAGCCTTCGCCGCCGGTGATGAGTCCGACCCACCAACTGTTGCGGGAGTCGTCGCGTGTATCAAAGTTGCGGTAGCCCCACATGTGGGTGGCCGAGTTGACGAGCCAGGTGGTGTGCCAGCCGATGACGACGCGCAGGGCCGTGCCCCAGAGCAGCCAGGGGAGTCCGCCGAAGTAGTAGAGCCCGGCGCTGACGAGGATCAGCGGCACGAGGTGGAAGCGGCTGAGCCAGACGTAGAAACGGTCGCGGATGAGATCGGGCGCGTAGCGGTTGAGCGCCGGGTCGCCGTTGTGGAGGTTGCCGTAGAGGATCCAGCCCATGTGGGACCACCATGCGCCGTCGCGCGGGGAGTGGGGATCGCCGGGCTTGTCCGTGAGCTGGTGATGGAGGCGGTGGACGGCGACCCAGTAGATGGGTCCGCCCTGCATGGCGAGCGTGGAGCAGGCGGCCATGGTGTATTCGAGCCACTTGGGGACGACGAAGCCGCGATGGGTGAGCAGGCGGTGGTAGCTCACGGCGATGCCGATGTTTTCGCTGATGACCCACATGACGGCGAAGGCCGCCAGGGCTGACCATGTGAAGAAAAAGAACGCCGCAATGGCTGCTGCGTGCATGACGGCCATGAGAATGGCGAAGCTCCAGTTGAGGGAGCGGGAACGGCTTTGAGTAAAGTGCTGCACATCAGCCTGCATCTGGGCGACGCTGATCTGCGGCATATCTTCGGTGACGATATCGGGCATAATCCTCGGGTGCAGCTAAGAACAGGGATCGAGTCAAGCGTCGGATCTCGTCTTCGCTGGGGTTGACAGTGACTTGCCTGTCCAGGGCGACAAAAAGTACAGGGTCTCAAAGAATGAGATAGTTCAAGTTTAACTGATGGGGTGAGCGGGGCGAGGAGTTTTCCGGCCAAAAGGGGTCTTCGGCGGATTTCGGCGGGAGCCGGGGGGCGGGAGGAAAACGCGGTCAGGCTTCGATCTGGTGGAGGAAATCGGTGAGTTCGGAGGGCAATGGGGCTTCGAGATGGAGCGGTTTGCCGGTGCGCGGGTGGGCGAATTCGAGTTCGGCAGCGTGCAGGAAGTTGCGTGGGAGCGAAATGCCCGGCGGGGTGGGCGTGTTTTTTCGGCGTTGGGTGCGGGCTGCGGGCGGGAGAATGAGGGCGGGCGCGCCGTAGTGGGTATCGCCGACGATGGGATGGCCGATGGAAGAGAGATGGACGCGGATCTGGTGGGTGCGGCCGGTTTCGATGCGGACAGAGACGAGGGTGAATTTTCCCCAGGGCGACTCAATGCGGCGCAGGACGGTGTAGTGGGAGATGGCGGTGCGCGCGCCGGGCGTGCGGCGGGTGGTCATGCGGGTGCGGCGGATGACGTCGCGGGCGATGGCGGCGTTGATGGTGCCGCGGTCCTGCTCGATGTGGCCGTGGACGAGCGCGAGGTAGGTTTTGCGGATTTCGCGCTGGGAGAACATTTCGGCGAGGCGGAGGTGGGTGGCGTCGTTGCGTGCGACGAGGATGAGGCCGCTGGTCTGCTTGTCGAGGCGATGGACGATGCCGGGTCGGAGGTCGCCGCCGGTTTTGGAAAGCTTCTCCTTGCGGCCGAGGAGGGCGTTGACGAGGGTGCCGCGGTTGCGGGCGGCGTCGGTGGCGCCGGAGCCGGCGTGGACCATCATGCCGGCAGGCTTGTCGACGACGATGAGGTCTTTGTCTTCGTAGACGATCGAGAGCGGGATTTCTTCCGCGATGGCGTGGAGGGGCGGCGGGGCGGGTTCGCCGTGGACTTCGATGGCTTCTCCGCCGCGAAGCTTGAGCGAGGCTTTCTGGACGGCGCCGTCGACGCGGACCTGGTCGTGATCGAGCAGGAGCTTGACGCGGGAGCGGCTGACGCCTTCGAGCTGCGCGGCAAGCCATGCGTCGAGGCGCTGACCTGCGGCTTCAGCAGGGACGATGAAGGTGCGGAGTTCGTTTTGGCTGGATGGGCTCATGGGATCAGGGTAGGCATGGGCTGCGGGTGGGTGGAGGATTTGCGCTTCCAGAGGAGCACGGCGCTGCCAGCAACAGCGACGAGTGCGAGACGCTGCATGGGAGTGAAGATACCGCTGGTATAGGCGCTGCCGCGGTAGAAGTCGAGAAAGAAGACGGCGATGCCGTAGGTGAGGAGCCAGATGCCGGCGATTTCTCCGGGCTGGGTGCGGCGCGGCAGCCAGAGCAGCAGGCCGGCGAAGATCACGAGGCAGGCGGCGGCGTGGTAGAGCTGCACGGGGACGAGGTGCATGTTGAGCGGGGTGTGATACCAGAGGGCGGCGTAGGGGCTGGTGTAGGTGACGGCCAGCGGCGAGTGTGTGGGCGTGCCGAATTGGGCGCCAGCGAGGAAAGCTCCGAGGGCCTGGATGGCGAAACCGGCGGTGAGCGCGGGCGCGTAGGCGTCAAAGGCGGCGCGGAAAGGGAGTTCCTCGGCTCTGAGATAGAGCCATGCGACGGCGAGGGCGAGGGCGGCGGAGGTCCAGGGGATCCAGGGGACGTAGCTGGGCGAGAGGCCGAGCAGCCAGATGGGGTTATAGCGGAAGAGCGAGAAGTGAGTGACGACCATGAGCAGGCGCGAGGCGATGAGGCCGCCGAGGAGGGTGTAGATGCCGAGGTTCCAGATTTTTTCCGGCGGGAGGTCGAGTTTGCGGGCCAGACGCATGGCGATGTTGAGCGCGACGAGGAGCGCGACGGCGGAGGCGACTCCGTAGGTGGGAACAGCAAAGTGGCCGAACTGAAAGAGGCGGGGATACACGCTTACGAGGATATTCGTTTGCAGGAAAAAAGAAATCGACCCGCGGGGCCGTGTTAAGTGCGCCGGTGAACCCGTCCTAAGACGGTGGGAACTCTCCGAGGCTCTTTAGGCATTCCGGACTGGCGGACGCTGCACACCGAGCCGTTAGTCGAGTCGAGCTCCCTGTTCCATGAATGTAGGTTCAACCGGCGTTGACCATCACACCTGCTTTGCAGGCCGATCTCTAAGAGGATGCTATCGGGCGGTCAGGGGGATTGCAAGTTGACAAACGTGTGTGAAATGCGCGTGTTCGGGAATGGGAACGGGCAGGGACAGAGGGTAGCGCAGGTCTGGATCAGCCGAGTTTGCGATCGTCTTCGAGGATGGCGTCGAGGAGGCCGGTGAGGGTGTGAGCGCGGGTGCGGATGCTTGTGGATTCTTCCGTGGTGCCGGCGAGGGCGTGGTAGCGGCGCTCGAGGGTGGCGAGCTCGTCAGCGATGTTGAGGGCGGCGAGGACGGCGACGCGGAGCGAGTCGACGGTGCGGCCGTGGGAAGCGACGAGACGCATTTTGCCGTCGACTACGTCGGCGAGCTGTTGAATGTAGGCCGGATCCGGGCCGCTGAGGTGGTAGGTCTGGTCGTAGATGTCGACGGTGATGGCCTGTGCGGGAGCGGATTTCGGGTTGTGATCGGATTCAGACATGACAGGACTCTATGGGGAGACTCAGGCGTTGATTTCGTCCAGTTGCTTGAGCATGCGCTCGACACGCTGGCGGACATGGTCGCGTTCGCCTTCGTAGGCCTTGAGCTGGGCGTGGGCTTGTTCGAGCTCGGCGGCCTGGACTTCCATGAGCTGTTCGAGTTCGGAGGCCTTTTGTTCGGCGGCGGCGCGTGCGGTGCGTTCGGCACGGAGCAATTCGACGGCGCGGAGGACGCGCTGTTCAAGTGCATTGAAATCTTCGCTGGTGACGACCTGCTGGCCGGCTTCCTGAAAGGCGAGCGTGGACATAGGGGAACCTCTCTCTTTAGAGCGAGCCGGGAATGGTGATTTCACGATTCGCTCTCTGCGCAGTATAGCTCCAGTAGATACGCGGAAAGCAGCGTAAATCCACAGGAAAAGGTGGAGGAACCATGAGGGTTCCCCCTTTTGCGGGACCAGATTGGGATTACGAGCGGAGTTGCGCGCCGAGTTGCTGCATGGCGGTGATGATCTGCTGCGACCAGGACTGGAGGTCTTCGTCGCGGAGGGTGCGCTCGTGTGACTGGAAGACGGCGCCGAGGAGCAGCGAGTAGTGCCCAGCGGGAGCGCGGTCGCCACGAAGGACTTCGCGGGGCGCGTAGCTCTTGAGCTCCGGAATGGGCAGTGCGGCGAGGGCCTCGGCGAGGGTGCCGTAAGGGACCGAATCCGGCACGAGCAGGGAGAAGTCGCGGCGGACGGTCTGGAAGCGGGAGAGCTCCTCAAAGAGGGGCGAACGCAGAGACTGCTTGTAGAGACGGTCGAGGTAGAGTTCGCCGAGGAAGACGGGCTGGCGGAGCTTGCGCGCGGAGGCCGCGTCAGGATGAAGCTGGCCGAACCAGGCGACGGTGCTGCCGTCGATGACGGCGCGTGCGCTGCGGCCGGGATGCAGCCAGGCGGGCATGAGGCCGGATTCGGCGGGGAAACGGTCGAAATAGAGCGAGCGGGAGCTGAAGGTGTGGAGCAGTTCTTCGAGGGCACCCTTGAGGTCGTAGAAATCGACGGGCGCAGGGCCGAAGGCGCGGCCGGTGGCGCCGAGGGTGAGCGCGGGGCGCTCGTCGACCTTGTCTGTGCTGCCGCTGAAGGTGGTGCCGAGTTCGAAGAGGGCGACGTCTTCGGCGTCGCGGCTGAGATTGGTTGCGAGCATGGTGAGCATGCCGGGAAGCAGTGACGGGCGCAGCATGCCGGCTTCTTCACTGAGCGGGTTGCCGATGGGGACGGCGGAGCTGGGCTCTCGGGCGAAGAGTGCGGCGTCACCGGCGGCGCAGAAGGTGGAAGAGATGGCTTCGTTCCAGCCGAGGCCGAGGAGCTTGCGGCGGAGGGTGGATTCCTTCTCGGCCCAGGGCAGCTCAATGACGGAGCCGGCGAAGGCAGGCAAGGTGTTCTGGAAGCGGTTGTAGCCGTAGACGCGGGCGATTTCTTCGAGGAGGTCGATTTCGCGTTCGAGGTCGAGGCGCCAGCTTGGGAGGATGACGTCGTAGGTGTCTGCAGCGGTTTTCTTGAGCGTGCAACCGAGCCCGGTGAGGATGGTTTCCGCATCGGCGGCGGTGATGCCGGCGGGATCTTCGGTGGCGCCGAGGATGCGCCGGATTTCCGGCACGGCAAAGGATATGGCGGCGCGTTTGGCGGTGCGGGCCTCTGCTTCGGGAATGAGGACGTCTACGAGGTCGCCTTCAATGTGGCCGCCTGCTTCGAGGATGATGCGGCTGACGAGGGCATTAGCGATGGGCGGGGCATTGAAGTCGGCGCCGCGCTCGAAGCGGTGTGACGCATCGGTGTGGATGCCGTGACGGCGCGAGGAACGGCGGACGGTGGCAGGATCAAACCATGCGGCTTCGACGAGGATGTTTCTGGTGGTTTCGGAGATGGCGGTGTCGAGTCCGCCCATGACGCCGGCGAGGCCGACGGCTTTTTTTTCGTCGGCGACGACGAGATCGTCGGTGTCGAGGGTGCGCTCGATGCCGTCGAGGGTGACGAGCTTTTCGCCTTTGCGGGCGCGGCGGACGACGATGCCTCCTTCGAGCTTGTCGAGGTCGAAGGCGTGGGTGGGATGGCCCATGGCGAGGGTGACATAGTTGGTGGCGTCGACGGCGTTGGAGATGGGCTTTTGCTCGAGCAGCGCGAAGCGGTCGGCGATGATGCCGTGCGAGGGCCGGATGGTGACGCCGCGCAGGACGCGCGCGGTGAATCGGCCGCAGAGGGTGGGTTCTTCAATGCGGACTGGATAAGCGGGGTTAGAAACCGCAGGTCCCTCGGCTGCGTCGCCGCTTTGCGACGACTTCGCTCGGGATGACAATTCTGAGGAGAGCGGCTGTAACTGAAGACTGTAGATGGTGGCCGCTTCGCGGGCGATGCCATAGTGATTCATGGCATCGACGCGGTTGGTGGTGATGTCCATTTCGAAGACGGAGCCGTGCTCGCCGAGGTCGAAGACGCCTTCAACGGCTATGCCGCGGAGGGTGAGGTCGTCGGCGAGTTGGCGGTCGGGAATGTCGAGTTGTGGCAGGTATTCGCGGAGCCACTGCGTAAGAATCTTCATGCGAACTGCTCCAGGAAGCGCTGGTCGCCGGAGTAGAGGAGGCTGATGTCGGTGATGCCGTACTTCATCATGGCGATGCGGTCAACGCCCATGCCGAAGGCGAAGCCGCTGATCTTTTTGGGGTCGAAGGCGGGCTGCTTCTGCTGGGCGAAGCCGAAGACGGCGGGGTCGACCATGCCGCAGCCGAGGAGCTCGATCCAGCCGGAGTACTTGCACTTGCGGCAGCCTTTGCCGCCGCAGAAGGGGCAGCTGATCTGGACGTCGGCGCTGGGTTCAGTGAAAGGGAAGAACGACGGGAAGAAGCGTGTTTTCACGCTGGAGCCGAAGAGCTCCTTCATGGCGTGGTCGAGCGTGCCCTTGAGGTCGGAAAACGTGATGTTCGTGTCGACGCAGAGGCCCTCGACCTGGTGGAAGATGGGCGAGTGGGTTGCGTCTGCCGCGTCGTTGCGGTGGACCTTGCCGGGAATGACGATGCGCACGGGCGGCGGCTGCTGCTCCATGGTGCGAATCTGCACGGGCGAGGTGTGGGTGCGCATGAGCAGGCGGTCGCGCAGGGGCTTGCGCTCCTGTGCGGCGATGACGAGGGTGTCCTGGGTGTCGCGCGCGGGGTGGTTGGGCGGGAAGTTGAGGGACTCGAAGTTGTAGAAGTCGGTTTCGACCTCGGGGCCGACGCCGACGGAGTAGCCCATGCGCTGGAAGATGGCGATGATTTCGTTCATCGTCTTGATGAGCGGATGCTCGGCGCCGAGGCGGCGCGCGCGGCCGGGGAGGGTGATGTCAATGGATTCGGCATCGAGCGCGGAGGCGTGCGAGGCGGTGCTGGCGGCTTCGAGAGCGGTTTCTACTTTGGTTTTGAGCGTGTTAAAGCGCTGGCCGAGGAGCTTTTTCGCCTCGACGGGAGCGGCCTTGAGCCATGCGTCACTGATGGCCTTGAGACGGCCCTGCTTGCGGCCCAGCCAGTGGAGGCGGAAGGCTTCGACGGATTCGGCGGAGCCGGCATCGATGGCGCGGGCGGAAGCTTCGACCTCGCGGGCGAGAGCGGCGAAGGCGGCGTCGAGCTCGGCCTCGCTCCAGCCGGCAAGGGTTGGGATGGGTTGGTCGGACATGGTTACTGTTGAGGATAAATCAATGCAGGGCGGCCCGACGGCTGCCGCGGCCCACACTTTCGCGCAACGGACCCGTGACAGTATGGGGCGCACACGATCCATCGCGATGGAGACGGAGTGCATCTAGACTAGGGTCATGATTCGCGCATACCAGGGGCATGTGCCCGTGATTCCGGAGAGCTGCTACGTCGATGTTTCGGCGCAGGTGATTGGCGATGTGGTGCTGGGAGAGAACTCGAGCGTATGGATGAATGCTGTGGTGCGCGGGGATGTGCACTCGATCCGCATCGGGAGCAACAGCAACGTGCAGGATTGCGCGGTGCTGCACGGGATGCGGTACAAGCATTCGGTGGAAGTCGGCGACTGGGTGACGATTGGGCACAACGCGACGGTGCATGGCTGCCTTGTGGAAGACGCGTGTCTGATCGGGATGGGCGCGACAATTTTGAACGGCGCGCGCATCGGCGAGGGAAGCATCATTGCCGCCGGGGCGCTGATTCCGGAGGGTATGGTGATTCCGCCGCGGTCACTGGTGGCGGGGCTTCCGGGCAAGGTGAGGCGCGAACTGGGGGATGAGGATTGTGAGCAGATCCTGATGTACGCGAGGAACTACCTGGATTACACGAAGTTTTATCTGGAAGAGTGCAAGAACTGGAAGTGAAGCGGGCCGCGCAGGGGAGGGGATTGCGCGCGACGCGACCCGGATCAGGAAGATTGAGCAGTACGGCGAATTACTTGATGTGCAGGTCGACGACTACTTTGGAGCGGGTGACGAAGCTGCTGATGGTGCGTACGGGGCTTTTCCTGCCCTTGTAGGCTGCCCAGATTTGCATATCCACGTTGGCCGGTGTGTAGCCAAAGAGGTATTTGCCATTGCTCTGTGTGATGTAGGTGAGGATGTCCTTGGACTGTGTGTTTTTGAGATAAACGATCGCTCCGGAAAGGACCTGATCGTTTGGACCGAGCACGGTACCCTGGATCGTTCGGGTGGTTGCGGCTTGGGCTGCGGCGAAGGGCAGAACCAGAACGAACAGAACAAGGCAGAGCAGCGCGCCACGGTAACGACGATTCATTCTTCCTCCTCATCGTCAGTGTAACCGCGGTCTTCGTCTTCGTAGTCTTCTTCGATGCGGGCCAGTTCGATAGGGTCGGTGCCGACGACTTCGTACTCGGTGCCGCACTCGTCGCAGATTACGGTGTCGCCCTCGTCTACTTCGTCTTCGTCGAAGTCGAGGGGGGTATCACATTCTGGGCAAATCGGCATGAGATCCTCCTGCTGATACAGATTGCTCGCTGCGAGTTGGGTGTATGATCGCGACCAGATTGCTGGTACGACTAGGCTAGTTTTGAAAAAAGCCGCGCTTCCGTCAAGCGGTGCGAGAGTGGGGAAACAAAAAGATGAGACTATGGTCATTTTGGTTGCGTAGATGCCTGCTGCCAACTGCTGTGATGGTGGTTGCCGTCACAGCGCTGCCCGGCATGGCGCAGCAGCGGGATCTGTATGCGATTGGCGAGCCGGTGCAGCCAATGCCGGTGGATCCAGCGATCGTGCACGCACTCCAGCAGGTTTCGGCGAAGAGGATTCACCAGACGATCGAGAAGCTGGTTTCTTTTCATACGCGGAGCACGCTTTCGATGGATGTGAAGGATCTGCCGCCGGGCGAAGGGATCAAGCCAGCGATTGCGTGGGTGACGGCGCAGTTTGAGGCGTATTCCAAGGCGTGCGGCGGTTGCCTGGAGGTGAAGCATGCCAGCTATACACAGATGCCGGGCAAGACGGGGTATTTGAAGCGGATTCCGGGACCGACCGTGATTACAGATACTTACGCGATTCTGCGGGGTACGGACCCGGCGGAGGCGAACCGGATCATCCTGGTGACGGGGCATCTGGATTCGCGGAACAGCAACAACTTTGACGGGCGCGGGGCGGCTCCGGGTGCGAACGACGACGGCAGCGGCACGGCCGTGAGTCTGGAATGCGCTCGGGTGCTGTCAAAGCTGCGGTTCCCGGCAACGCTGGTGTTTGTAGCCGAGGATGGCGAAGAGCAGGGTCTATTTGGGAGCAAGCATCTGGCCGAGGTGGCGAAGCAAGAGGGCTGGGACATTGAGGCCGTGCTGAACAACGACATTGTGGGCGGCGATACGACGCCGGGCGACAAGTTGCAGGACCACAGGGTGGTGCGTGTGTTTTCCGAGCCTGTTCCGGCGGATGCAACGCCGCAGCAGGTGCGGGAACTGCTGATGCTGGGTTACGGGAGCGATTCGCCGTCGCGAGAGGAAGCGCGGGCGGTGACGGAGGTGGCACGCAGCTATGCGAAGGCCTATGGGCCGGATGGCTTTGTGCATCCGGTGCTGGAGTTCCGGCTGGACCGCTTTTTGCGGGGCGGGGATCACTACTCATTCAACCAGGAGGGTTTCCCGGCGATACGGTTTACGGAGTGGCGGGAGAATTTTCATCACCAGCACCAGAACGTGCGCGTCGTGGACGGCGTGCAGTACGGCGATCTGCCGCAGTTTGTGGATTTCCACTACGTGGCGAAGGTGGCCCGGATCAACGGCACCACGATGGCGTCGCTGGCGACAGCGCCTCCGCCTCCAGTGGACGTGAAGATTGTGGTGAGCAAGCTGGACAACAACTCGACGCTGGAATGGAAGAACGGTCCGGGCGCGCCCACCGATACGCACTACATCGTGGTGTGGCGGCCGACGGCTGCTCCGGACTGGACGCGGCAGATTGACGCGGCGCAACTGGCGCACGTGCATGACGGCGCGTATGAGAAGAATGCGGATGGCAGTTACGTGGTGACGGTGCCTGTGTCAAAAGACAACGTGATTTTCGGCGTGGAGGCGGTTGGGGCGCACGGACAGCGGAGCACGGCGGTGGTCCCGATGCCGACGAGATAGTTGTCAGTCCCCGGTTGTCAGTTTGCGCTGGACGAGAGAGTTTCGATTCCCCCCATCTCACCAGCGAGATGGGGGCACCGGCTGAGTTTTGGGAGATTTGAGAGAATCGGGATATGCCACGGTATGGCGGGATTCTGAATTTTGGTGATTTTCGCGGGTTTACGCGCGACCTGGTGTTGTGGAACCTGGGCGCGTATTTTCTGCTGGTGCTGCTGCATCTGGCGTCCATGCAGGGCTATGGGATGGTGTTCGGGTTTCTGGCGCTGACGCCGGCGCTGTTTCTGCATGGATTTATCTGGCAGATTGTGACGTATCCCTTCATTCACCAGGGAATTCTGAATACGGCGTTTGAGCTGCTGTCGCTGTGGTTTCTGGGAAGCTTTCTGGAGGCGAACCACGGGACGCGCTGGCTGGTGGAGATGTTTGCCGTGTCGGTGGTGGGCGCCGGGATTTCCGGAATTCTGCTGGCTGAGGCGCTGGGAGCCACGATGATACCGCTGATCGGGTGCTGGGGCGGGATTTTCGGCCTGCTGATCGCGTTTGGCGTGCTATACGCGGAGATGGAATTCATGATGTTTCCGCTGCCGATGATGATCAAGGCAAAGTACCTGGTGGCGGTGTATATGCTGATCACAATCGCGTTTCTGTTTTCGGGCGAGAAGGTGATTGCATTTTCGCAGCTGGGCGGGGCGCTGTTCGGGTACCTGTATATCAAGTTTGCACCGCGGCGGGGATTTTCGGCGGCGGGCCGCGCGCAGTACTTTGACTGGCGCAACCAGTATTACCGGTGGAAGCGGAAGCGGGCAGCGAAGAAGTTCCAGGTGTACATGAAGAAACAGAACCGGGACGTGCATTTTGACGATGACGGGAAGTACATCGACCCGGACAAGAACGGCAACGACCGCAGCAAATGGAACTGAGCGAGCGGCTCAGGCTGGTTCTGAGTCCATGAGCAGGTAGCCTGCCGGGAGGGCGTGCTGGTTCAGCTTTGCTTGCCGGCGTTGTTTGCGCCCAGCGGATCGCGGCGATAGAGCAACCATCCGGCGACGAAGAAAAGCGCCCCCAGCAGCACGGCTCCCCAGGGCAGCACGGAGAGGATGCGGTTGCTGAAGGTGCCTTGCTGCCTGCCGCTGGCGGCGAGAAATCTTGCGAAAACGAGAGTTCCGCCAGAGTGGGTATATTGCCCCTCGACGGCCTGACCTGCGCGGAAGAAGCTGGAGCTTCGGTCACTGTGGAGGGTGAGCATGCAGCCATTCCTGAGCTGGACCTGCAGCGTGGCGTGCGATGCCTTGCCGCCGGTCTGCTGGACGGAGGCGATGGTTCCGGCAAAAGGCAAGGGGGGCTCGGTGGTCTGGCGCAGGAGGGTAGGGGTTCCGAAGGCGATCAGGGCGAGGCCGACGCAGGCGTAGCTGAGGAATTTTGCGCGGCCTTTGCGGGGCGAAACCGGAGCTGTGCCAGTGATCCAGGCGGCGACAAGCGCGCCGAGGAAGAGCACGGTGGCGAGCGCGTAGAAGAGGAGCGAGACGCTTTCAGGCACAGATGGAGTATACGGGCTGCGGGGCAAAAAAGGGGCCCCTCGGGGGAGGGGCCAATCTGCCTTGGTTCTCTCGTTGTGTGAGAGCTTGTGCGCGGATAGTGCCGGGCGGCGACGCAAAAAACTTGGGGGAGGGCTGCGCCGCCCGGCGGTTGAGACACCGGTGGGGGCCAGCGTCTGCAAATCCGCAAAACTTTGTCTTACCGCTTGACGCCGAAATATAGAGCACTCAGGATGCCAAACTCGCGGCGGCACGAGAAGAATTTCTCGTCATGAATTTTCAAACACTTAGGAGCAGGGGGCGGAATCGGAAGCCGGGACCGACTGGGAAGATTTGGGAAGCGGCGAGCAGATTTTGGTTTGGGGTGGGTAAGTTTTTCGTATTACTATCGGGTTTTTCTAGTGATCGGAGAGTTACATGAGGCTCTCTGGAAGGCGTTACGGCGATGGAAGTTGGGGCTATTGGAAGTCGACGCGTACGATGCGGAGCGTGGGGGGATTCTGATTCCATTCCTGGGTGACATGGTCAAGGATGAGGCGGAAGGGCGCGCTCTGGCCGGGGGCGATGGGGGCCATGCTGAGGGTTTCCGTATCGATGTACGGGACGCGGGTGCGGATGCGCTGCATCCGGAGGGTAGAGATCTGGGCAGGCTGATTGTTGAAATCGTTGAAGATGGCCTGCACGGTGACTCCAGTAACCGTCCTGGTTCCCTTATTGGTGATGGTGCCATCGATGTAGGTGGACTGGCCACCGACCATGGTGCTGGCCTGGGCCATTTGAATGCCGGAAAGGGTGAGACTGCCGGCATAGGGCGAGAGCGCGGCGTTGGGTCCGGGCGTGGAGGACTTTTGCGTGTAGCTGACGATGATGAGGACGCCGATGATGACCAGGATGACGCCGCCAGCGATGATCCATGGCAGGCGGGAGGGTTTTTCTTCGGGTGGGGCGGTGAAGATGTCGGGCGTCTGGTTGGAGTCGGTCATCAGAGGAATTCTACAGCCACGGAAAGCTGCCAGGGATGAAACGGCCAGGGACTGGCCGTCCAGGCGAACGCGCCTTTGGCGCAAGCGAGTCAGCAAGTCAGCGGAAAAGCAGCCTGGGCGATTAGCTGAAGCTGGCTTTGCGGATTTTCTGGCGGAAGTCTTCGCCGTGCATGACGACGGGCACGCACATTTCCGAGAGGCGGGAGCGCATGCGCTCACCGATGCGGTCGCCGAGAGTTTCTTCGCGGGAGGCGCCGCCGGGCGGGAGATCGGAGTAGTTGGTGGTGATGATGGTGGTGCGTTTGTCGTTGTAACGGGTGTTGAGGATGAGGGCGACGGTGTCCCATACCCACTCGGTAGGCTTGGCGGCGCCGAGCTCGTCGAGGACGAGGACTTCTGCGTCGAAGACGGGGCGGAGGATGTCGAGTTCGGTGGTGTTGGACTGGGCGTTGTAGGAGTGCTGGATCTGCTTGAGGAGCTCGCGGTAGTCGCAGAAGAGGCCGGGGACGGATTTCTCGCGGATGAGCGCCGAGAGGATGCCGACGGCGAGGTGGGTTTTGCCGACGCCGATGTTGCCGGTGAGGAGGAGTCCCTTGCCCTCGGTGGTGACGGGGTATCCGTCGACGAAGCCCTGGGCGCGGATGTAAGCCGCTCTGAGCGATGGTCCTGCGGTGGGCAGCAGGTCGAAGTTTTCGAGGGTGCAGTGCTCGTAGCGTTTTGGGATGTGTGCGCGGCGGAGCAGGCGGGCAATGCGCTGAGCCTGCTGGCACTGGCAGGGCTCGGCGGCGGCAGAACCGTCCGGCCGCTGGATGACGCGCATGCCCATGCCATCGCAGAGCGGGCAGGTTTGGGTGGGTCGGGTTGCGGTGGGGGCTGGGTCGGCCATTGCTTTTTTAGTATGGCAGGTGCTAGCCCGCATTTCTCACAGGTGCTGATTCCGGTGCGTGATTAGGGACGTGTTTTCGTTTGCCGGTGCTTTTTGAGCAGTAGCGAGGGCCAGATAGTG
>JAJYVU010000006.1 GCA_021791875.1 Acidobacteriota bacterium
CCTCAACACACTATCTGGCCCTCGCTACTGCTCAAAAAGCACCGGCAAACGAAAACACGTCCCTAATCACGCACCGGAATCAGCACCTGTGAGAAATGCGGGCTAGCGGCCGCTCGCACCTGCCCGGCGCCAATCCGGATTCCGCCAATGGATCCCGATATGGAACCATCCATTCGAAAATTTTCCGCAGGGGTCAGCAACGGACGATCACAATCCAAAATCTCTGCGGTATGATGAGTGCCACAGAATCGACCGCACTTCATCCATACACGAACCAAGGCGAGGTCGATAAGCGCAAAAGGTACAAGACCATGAGTTGGCTGTCAAAGCTGTTCGCACCCCCTGATAGACGCAAGGCCAGCAGGCATCCGTCTCCGCCCTTGTTGGCTTTCTACTGGGACGGGGAATCTCCCAAACCTCACGCGGTTCCTGACATCAGCCGTAACGGCATTTTCGTCAAAACCGAGGATCGCTGGACCGCAAGCTCGATTCTTCGCGTCACATTGCAGACGCAATCTGAAGATCCTCAAAAGTCCGGCGAAACCATTACCGTACAGTGTCGGGTGGTCCGCGCGGAAGAAGACGGAGTCGGAATGGCCATCCTGCTGGCGGAGGAAAATAGATCCGGCTCCCCCGCAGCACTGGGATCGCCGGCGACCCGCAGACAATTTAAGAAATTCATTGAGCATCTCGCCGCGGAGATGACCGAAAAGCCCCTGCCAGATCCACCGCACCTGCCATTTCCCGAACCAGCGCAGATGACCGCCCCGGCAAGCTACGGCGATCAAGCCGCTGAGCAAGATCCCCAAGACAATAAATAAACGAAGCCCACCACAGACTCCAGCAAACGCGAAACAGCCCTTCCAATTAAGGAAGAGCTGTTCCCCGATAGAGTCTGTCCCATCCGGTGCAACCACACAGCTGAAAGCGAATGGCGAGGGGCTGAAAACTACCCCTGCCCGGCAGCAGCAGCCGTCTCCACCTTCGATCCGTCCTCCGGCTCCGGCTTCAATCCATCCTGCCCGACCTCCACCACCGAGCCGTGACTCCGCGACCACCACAATAGGATGATCCCTCCCAGCATCGACCCGATGCTCGCCCACTGTGCATTCGTCAGATCGAGAAAAATCTTCGGATTCCGCCGGATAAACTCCACCAGAAAACGCGCCGCACCCGTCCAGATCAGGTACTCAGCCGTAATTTGCCCCAGCCGTCGCGGCGTCCCCGGCCGGCTCCGCCGCCACAGGATATAGAAAATAATCGTCCCGCCGATAAACTCAAAAATCGGTGTCGGATACACCTTCTGCAGCGTCGGCACAATTCCGTGCGGATAGCTCATCCCGAACCACATCTTCGTCGGAATGCCGTAGTCGCCGTCACCCGCAAGCTGGCACCCGATGCGCCCAATGCCATACCCGAGCGCCGCTGAAGGCGAACACAGATCCAGAATCCGAAGCGGGCGAATCTTGTACGTCCCGCCCTGCCATAGCAGCGCTGCAATCCCCAGGATCAGCCCGCCAAACCACGCAAATCCTGCCCTGCTGATCAGCAGCGACGGATGCTCCATCAGACGTTCCGGCTTCTCCAGCACGTGGTAAAGCTTCGCGCCCACCACCCCTGCCACTGTCGCAAACGCGATGATGCTGATCGCGTCCGCGTCAATCTTCCAGCGCTTGAAGTTCAGGTGTAGCACCCAGGCCGCAAACACTGCGGCCAGCCACAGCATGATGCCGAAGGTGCCAATCGTAAATCGACCAATATGAATGAATGGATACATGAATAACCGCTATCTCAATGCGCGCCATCCAATTTCGGATGGCGCACCTTTCAGTATATAGACGCACCAGATGCCCCATCGCATGCACGGAGTGGCCGGCTCACCCCATCCCCGCCGTCATGCACGATAAACTGGTGGCTGACCATCATGCCCGACCAGCCCGAGTTTCCCGCTACTGAAAATCTCCGCGTTCTCTTCAGCCGCCAGCAAATTCACGCTCGCGTCCAGCAAATGGGCCGCCAGATCCGCGAAGACCTGCGCGGCGAAAGCGTCGTGCTGGTCGGCGTCCTCAAAGGCGCGGCCATCTTCCTCGCCGACCTGGCGCGCGCCATCGATGTCGACTGCACCTTCGACTTTGTCGCCGTTTCCAGTTACAAATCCGGAACCAACTCCAGCGGCGCCGTTCAGCTCATCAAAGACCTCGCCGAGCCTATCGAGGGCCGCCACATCATCGTCGTCGAAGACATCCTCGACACCGGCATCACTCTCAGCTTCCTCCAGAGCCACTTCGAGCGCCACAAGCCGCGTTCCATTCGCATCGCAGCCTTGCTCGACAAGCCGTCCCGCCGGCTCCAACCCATCCAGGCTCACTACATCGGCTTCAGCATTCCCAATGAATTCGTCATTGGCTACGGCATGGACTTCGCCGAGCGCTACCGCAATCTTCCTGACATTCGCATTCTCGAACCGATACCCCCCAAGTGATCTCCTGCGCCTGACTCTTTCGCGCGCTAGCCGCAACCATCAAGAACAGCATCTCTCCTGATGGGCTCGAAGAAGATGCCCGCCCAAGGTGAACGTTCCATCCGGCGAACGCTCACCCAGGGCCAATCTCGATCACTCTACAGCATCGGGAGAGATGCTCTATCATGTCAGGTCAACAGGAGAATCGTGTCCGAAACTCGCCCCCAGCCCACCCCTCAAAATCACCCCGAGTCTTTTGAGGGCGATTACCGCCCCACTGGCCCTGCTGCGCCTGCCGCCGCGCCCACCATCCGCGTCGAGCCGGGCCAGACTGAATTCCTCCTGCGACTCACCGACGCCCTCAATACCACCCTCGATCTCCAAACCCTCCTGCAGCGCACCGCCGCCCTCGTTCGCGCCGTCATCGACTATCGCATCTTCGCCATCCTCCTCATCGATACCCGCATGAACGACCTCCGCATGCGCTTCCAGATCGGCCATCGCCCGGAAATCGAACGCCTGCGCATCCACCTCGGACAGGGAGTCACCGGCCAGGTCGCCCTCAGCCGTGAGCCCATGCTCGTCCCCGAGGTCCGCGAGCTCGAAAACTACATCGACGCCAATCCCGAGGTCCACTCCGAACTCGCCGTCCCGCTCATCGTTAAAAATCGCGTCATCGGCGTCATCGACATTCAGTCCGAGCAGCCCAACTACTTTCAGGAAGAACACCTCCGCCTGCTCACCCTCACCGCCTCGCGCATCGCCCAGGCCATCGAAAACGCCCGCCTCTACACCCGCGTCTCACGCCAGGCGCAAACCCTCGAGGTCCTCAACGAAATCAGCCGCGAGCTTACCTCCATCCTTGACGTCGATCGCCTCTTCGAACGCATCAGCCAGCTCCTCCGCCGCCTTTTCGATTACCAGATGTTCTCCATCTGGAGCGTCCGCCCCATCGAACACGTCCTCGAAAACCGCTTCTCGCTCCGCTTCGGCGAACGCTTCTACCCCAGCGACGTCATCCCCGTCGAGCGCGGCATCGTCGGCGCCGCCATCGCCGAGCGCCGTCCCATCAACGTTCCTGACGTCCGCAAGGATCCGCGCTACCACAAAATCAACGAGGAAACCCGCTCCGAGCTCACCGTCCCGCTCATTTACAAAAGCAAGGTCATCGGCGTCCTCGACATCGAACACACACGCGTCAATTACTTCACTGAGGACCACGTCCGCGCTCTCACCACCCTCGCCGCGCAAATCGCCATCGCCATTGAGAACGCTCAGCTCTACCAGCGTGTCGCCCAGCAGGAACAGCGCCTCGATCACGACCTCCAGATGGCCCGTGAAGTCCAGCTCCGCCTGCTCCCAGCCACGCTCCCGCGCTCGGCCCATGCCGAATTCGCGGCCCGATTCCTGCCTGCCCGCACCATCGGCGGCGACCTCTATGACTTTCTCCGCTACGACGACCAGCGCGGTGCACTCGCCATCGGCGATGTCAGCGGCAAAGGCGCCGCAGCCGCACTCTACGGCGCCGTCGTCAGCGGAACCATGCGCTCCCTCGCCGGCCAGAAACCATCTCCCGCCGCTATGCTCCAGGCGCTCAATGCCTCACTCCACGAGCGCCGCCTTGATTCCCAGTACGTCGCCATGCTCTACACCGTCTGGAACGACGAGAACCTCACCCTCCAGATCGCAAACGCCGGCGCCGTTCAGCCCATCCTCTGCCGCGAGGGCGAAATCGAACCCGTCCGCGTCGAAGGCTTCCCCCTCGGCATGTTCCCCCAGGCCCAATACGAAGAAATCAGCCTCTCCATGCGCCCCGGCGACTCCATCTACTTCTTCAGCGACGGCATCTCCGACGCCGAAAATGATTCCGAGGAATCCTTCGGTGACCGCCTCACCGACGCCATCGCCCGCCACCACCACCTGCCCGCCGAAGAAGCCGTCGAAGCCATCTTCTCCGAAGTCCAGGACTTCCAGGGCGACTGCGAACGCTTCGACGACGAAACCCTCATCGTCCTCCGTATCGTCTAACTGCAATCCCCCTGAATGAATTGTCATTCTGAGTAAAGCGAAGAATCCGCAGTTTCTCCGTCCACGCTCCGAATCTGCGGGTGCCCGCAGAACCAGGAACCTTTTACAAACTAAAGCCCCTTCAGCGCCGTCGGATCAAACCCCGTCTTCGCCTCCCACACCATGTGCTCGCCCAGCAGATCCCAACTCACAAAGTGCCCGCCTGCTTCCGGCTTGCCGGTGTCGGGGTTGTAGCATTCGTTCATCCCGCCCGTCGCTTTCAAATCTCGAACCAGCAGCTTCTGCGTCCGCTCCGCCAGTTCCACCGCCTGCTTGTGATACCCATAATTCATCAGCCCGTGCATCAGCAGGTAATTCGGCAGGATCCAAACCGGCCCGCGCCAGTATCCATGCACCGGATCGTACAGCTTCTGGTTTGGCGCAAGCGTCCGAATCCCATATGGCGCCCAGAATTCCTTCGGGTTCAGCAGGTGTTCCTCGATCATCGTCTTCGCCTGCGCCTTCGTCGCCACACCCGCCCACAGCGGCACAAAATTCGTCCATGTCAGAATGTCGATCTTCTTCCCCGTCCGCGCGTCGATATTCAGGAACGTTCCCGCGCTCTCTGACCACATCAGCGTCTGAATCTTTTCCTTCAGCGCCGCCGCCTTCGCGCGATACATCTTCGCATCGCTCGTATAACCCAGCTTCTCCGCCAGCAGCGCCATCGCTTCGTACTCGCGGTAGATATAGCACTGCAAGTCCACGCCTTCCGTTGACAGCGCCGGCTTATCGCTCACCGCGGGATTATTATCCACGCCGCTCTCCACCCCGTCGAACCACACAAACAGCCCATTCGGCTGCTCCCGCGTGTTTTCCCAGAACTGCAAGGTCTCGCCCAGCCGCTTGTACCACGGACGCAGCCACTCCACGCTCCCCGTCGTCTCCGATGCCCGATAAGCCATTTGCGCCAGAAACGGCTTGCATTGCTCCGGCAGCGCCCAGAAAGCCGTCGTGGTTATCTCCCTCGGCGTATAGCCCGTGTCTGCCGCGTTCTGCCCCACAAAGCTCAGGAAGTCCTCCACCGTCGTTTCCAGCGGCTTGCCCTCGTGGTCATAACTCAACCCCACGCCCATGAAGTAGCTGTCCCAGTCAAAAAGCTCGTAATATGGCCCGCTCGGCACCAGGTACGGATACTTCAAAAGCCCCTTCGGCGGCTTCACAATGCTTTCTTTGATGTGGTTCTTCGCAAACAGCCGCTCGATTTCGGTCTTCTTCTGCGCCATTCCCGCGCGCGTCTGCGCGCCCGCCGTCAACGTGCACGCCATCACTCCCGCCAGCAATCCCATCCATCTTCTTCCGCGCACAAATCCCTCCCCTCCAATTCGCCTCGAAGGCGCCATCGCCCGTGCGGCCGGCACTATTTGCTTACCGGCACAATCCTCGGAATCCGATCCTGCACCGGAGGCAGCTTGGGCAGCGGCGCATGGGGCAGCGACTGGTACCAGTACGCCACCGAATAGAAATTATCCGACCGGTCATCCGCCGTCCCATGCTCAATCGTTGCCTTGAACGACTTCATAAACGGTATCGGCTGATCCAGATGAAACCGGTACATGCTCCACCGGCTGCCCTCCAGTTCGTGTCCGTTGCCCGTCACCGGAGCCCCATACGTCGAATACGAGAATGGCTTGTCGCCGAAATCCCATGCCCCCAGAAAATAATCCTCCGAGCCCGTCCCCTCAATCTGAGGCCGCTTCGCTCCATCGATAAAGAACATGTCATCGCCTTCGCCCCACCATCCGTTCTGGTTCTCGAGCACCGACATCGTCACGCCCACATACTGCCCGTGCCCCTTGGCCGTCATCCATACGTAGTTATTCGTGCCATACAGATTCTTCGTCGCATTCACCCCATGATTCGGCTGCGCCTGACGGTACTCGGCATGAAAATACAGCGTCCCCTTCGGCAGCGGATGCGAATACGTCCGGTAGTCGATGTTGTAGTAAAGTGCGTTGATCGGCTGCTTGCCTTCATTCGTAACCGTGATGAGTGCATGACGCGCAAACGGCATCGGGAAAAAGCAGTTCATCGCCCGCTCGTTCCCCACCGACAGCACCGCCGAATGCCACGTGTAGTAATACCCCAGCCCCAGCCCGAAGAAATCCCCAATCGGCGTATCCACGCTCGGATCCTTCTCGCCGTCCCAGTACATCCGCAGCACCACGCGCTTCAGAAAGTACGGCTCATTGTCTGCCAGCGTGAACCAGATGTGCGACACCTCGCCCGGCCCGTCCGCATTCAGCACCGTCACCGTCGCGCCCGGCGCCACCGTCAGATAATCATGATTCCCGCCCGTCCGGTCCCAGCTTGACGACCGATGCGGCGTATACGTCTGTTGCAACGTCAGGTTCGGCTCCCACGCACCCACCTGCGCTCCCGCCGTCAACGCGCACAGCACCACCCCCGCCAGCAATCCCAGGTATTTTTTACCGCGCATGAACTCCTCCTCTGAAAATCGCCAACCCATGATAACGATCTCAGAGCCATCTATCCACACGCGTTCCAGCGGCGGCAGAAGATCACCCGCTCACGGTCTCTATCAGAACCGGATAAACACCCCCGCCATCGGCTCCGCATCCTGCGTGAACTTATCCGTCGAAGTGAACGCGCTGCTCAAATCCGCCGCCTTGTACACATTCCCCCGATACTGAAACCGCAGCCCGATATGCGGCAGCAGCGTCCAGTCCAGTCCTGCTCCATATTGGAAAACGCCCTTGGTCTCCGTCCGCGTCGCAACGCTGTTCGTCGACGTTGAACATGGGCCAAGTCCCCCCGCTGGGCAGATTGTCGTGGTCGCAGTTACACTTCCTGCCGTTGGCACATCCAGCAGCAGCCCGTACCCGGCCAGCGCAAATGGCCGCAAATTCCCCAGCGGAAGTGAAACCACCCAATCGCCGGTAACCTCATGCGCGTTCGCCGGAATTGAAGCCGTCACCGTATCCGTTGGCCCCGGCCCTGGCACCAGAACCTGTCTCGTATAATCCTCGTCTGCCCGGTTGTACGAATACGTCGCCTCAATACCCATCAGCGGATTCCAGATATGCCGCACTTCCAGCAGGAACCCCGCCGCATTCGAGGGACTTTGCGTAGTGGTATTCGCGCTCGTCGACGATCGGAACACCCCATACACGCTCGCCGCCACCGTCGTCTGCGCCATCCCAACCGACGCGCCCAACCCCAGCAACACTACCGCTACCAAACCCTTCCGCAACGGATTCATCATTCGGCTTCTCCACACTAGAACGGTTTCTACGCCGCCTGAGGTTAACGGATTGATAACCTCGGCACTGAGATGACTTAGATGACGAACTACCCCCCCCCGAGTTTTCCACTCCCACTGTAAATTCCTGCCATCCACAAGCGGCCAACGGCAGCAATTCACGTCTCTTCCGCGTCGCGTAAGCTGGGTAACGCTAGGCGGACGAGAGCGGACCTCTGCGCGCAACCCTGGCCTTCGCCCGTGCCGCCGGCATCGGACCGTCCTGCGGTCTGAATTATCCTGATAGCAGGAGCCCGATCACTTTGCATCTCTCTGTTTCTGAACGCACCATCGTGCCCGCGCGCAATATTGAGGGCAGCCTCCGTCTGCCCGGCGACAAAAGCATCTCCCACCGCTACGCACTCCTCGCAGGACTCGCCGAAGGCACCAGCCGCTTCACCAACTTCTCCACCGGAGCCGACCCCGCCAGCAGCCTCGCCTGCGTCCAGGCTCTCGGCGCAACCGTCGTCAACAAAGGCGACGGCAATATTGAAGTCACCGGCGTAGGCGGCCAGTTCCGGCCCTCATCCTCGCCGCTCGACTGCGGAAACTCCGGCTCCACCATGCGCATGCTCGCCGGCTTCCTCGCCGCGCAGCAGGGCGAATTCACCCTCATCGGCGACGAATCCCTCACGCGCCGACCCATGGAGCGCATCCGCAAACCCCTCTCGCAGATGGGCGCGGACATCTCCCTCACCGACAGCCACGCGCCCATGCTCATCCGCGGCGCGGCCCTCAACGCCATCGACTACCTCACCCCCGTACCCAGCGCCCAGGTCAAATCGGCTATTCTCTTCGCCGGCCTCCAGGCCAGCGGAACCACCACCGTCCGCGAATCCGTCCGCACCCGCGACCACAGCGAACTCGCCCTCCGCGCCTTCGGTGCGGAAATCGAACGCACCCTCGACTCCGTCTCCATCCAGGGCGGCCAGAAGCTCTCCGCCATCGAGGCCAAGGTTCCCGGAGACATCTCCTCGGCCGCATTCTTCCTCTGCGCCGCCGCGCTCTTCCCCGGCTCCAATCTCATCTTTGACGATCTCGGCCTCAACCCCAGCCGCGCCTCGCTCCTCGACGTGCTCACCGCACTCGGAGCCCACATCCACGTGCTCAATCTCGAGGACAAGGCCTCCGAGCTCATCGGCACCGTGCAGGTCAGCGCCCCCAAAGAGGGGCTCACCGGAACCACCGTCTCCGGCGCGCTCGCCGCGCAGCTCATCGACGAGCTGCCCGTCCTCGCCGCCATCGGCCCCTATACCAACAACGGCATCCGCATCCGCGATGCCCGCGAACTTCGCGTCAAGGAATCCGACCGCATCGACCTGGTCGTCAAGAATCTTCGCGCCATGGGCGCCGAAGTCGAAGAGTTCGAGGACGGCCTCGACGTCCCCGGCGGCCAGACCCTCCACGGAGCCGAAATCGACTCCGGCGGCGACCACCGCATCGCCATGGCCTTCTCCGTCGCAGCCCTCCGCGCCGAAGGAGAAACCCTCATCCGAGGAGCCGAATCCGCCGCCATCTCCTTCCCCGAATTCTTCGACCTCCTCGACGCCGTCGCCCAACGCTAGACTAAGAGAAGAAACTCTCCACAAAAAGAATTTGTCATTCCGACCGAAGTTGGCTCGCCGAAAGGCGAGCCAATGCAGCGGAGAGCCTGTCCCGAGCGCAGCCGAGGGAAACCTGTGATTTCCTGACCGGCCAAAGTGCCGACCAAAAAACCAAAACGCCACGAACCTTCAAAGTTCGTGGCGTCCCATAAAAACTCAGCAATCTAAATCGCAATCCGTCCTACTTACTCCCACTCTTCTTCGCCCGCGGAATCGTCACAATCACCTCATCCGGACGAGCATAGTGCAGCCGTTCCCGCGCCTCGCGCTCAATCGTATCGGGATCGTTCTTGAGCGCATGAATCTTCTGTTGGATCTGTGCATTCTGTTGCCGGATCGCATCAATCTGCTGTTGCAGTTTCTGGTTTTCGTTCCGCTTCACTTCGTACGCATGCAGCCCATTCTGCCCGGCCACCACGTAGTAGCCAAGCAGCAGCGCCAGCACAGCCGCCGCGCCAGTAGCCGCGCGCCGGCGCACCCGGTACGCCCAGCCAACAGCTTTCGCCGCCAATTCGGTTTTGGACTTGCTTTCCAAGGCATCCTCAAAAGCCGCCCGCGCCTTTCGCACAGATGGCCCAAAGCGTACTCGTGTCTGGTGTCCGCAGATCTGTCGTAGCCTCGTAACTCGTTCTTCCAGAGCCAGCCACAAAGCCTGATGCCTGCGTATCCACCTGATCGACTTAAGACGCACTAGATTTAAGGATGCCGCTTTCCCCCCTCCGGGAAAACCGCCAAATCTCAATTATTCCCGCGGGGTATCTAAGCCATTACCCACGCCTTCGCCGCGTCGCTCAGCGGCTGCAACTCGCTTTCCTTGCGCGACTCCGTGTACACGCGCACCACCGGCTCCGTGCCGCTCAGCCGGTAGCATACCCACGACCCATCATCCAGCAGCAGCTTCAACCCGTCCGTGCGCACCACGCCCGTCACCTTCAGCCCGCCAATCTCCGCCGGATCATGCTTGATCTTCTCCACGAACGCAGCCTTCACCTCCGGCGTCAGCCGGAAGTTCTCCCGCATCGGATAGTAGCTGCCCACCTTCGCAAACAGTCCCTTCAACTGATCGCCCAGGCTCTTGCCTCTCACCGCCACCATCTCGGCCGCCAGCAGCCCTGCCAGCACGCCATCCTTCTCCGGAACATGCCCGCGAATCGTCAACCCCGCACTCTCTTCGCCGCCAATTGCAATCGCGTCCTTATTGATCAGCTCTCCAATGTACTTGAACCCCACCGGGGTCTCATGCAGCTCAATCTTGTAGTGCTCCGCCAGCGCATTCACAAGGTTCGTCGTCGCCACCGACTTCGCCACCCCGTTTCGCCATCCGCGCGTCTCCACCAGGTAATCGAACAGCAGCGCAATAATGTAATTCGGCTGGATAAACTTCCCATCCCCATCCACAATCCCGAACCGGTCCGCGTCGCCGTCCGTCGCAATGCCGATCGCCGCGCCCGTTTCCTTCATCTTGTGCTTGCACGCTTCCAGCAGCTCATCGTCCGGCTCTGGAGCGTGCCCGCCAAATAGCACATCGCGGTAATCATGCACCGTCTCCACCTTCACGCCGTGCTCGCGCAGCACATCGCTGCTGTATCCGCGCCCTGCACCCCAGAACGGATCAAACACCACCGTCAGCCCGGCCTTCTGGATCGCCGCCAGGTCCACCAGCTCCGCCACACGCTTCAAATACGCAGGCTTCACATCCACTTCTTCAAACTTTTCCTTCGACGACCCCGCCGCAGGGATCATTTCACCCAGCGCCTTGATCTCCGCCTCAATCTTGTGCGTCACTTCCGGCAGTGCCGGAGCGCCATCCGGCGTCGAAAACTTGATCCCGTTGTACTCCGGAGGATTATGCGATGCCGTAAAGTTAATCGCCCCGCTCGCTTTGTGCTGCTGCACCGCGTAAGCAATCGCAGGTGTCGGCGCCGCCTCTGGAATCACCAGCGGCTTCACCCCGTGCGCTGCCAGCAGCTTCGCCGCCTCGGCCACAAACATCTCGCCCAGGAATCGCGGATCACGCCCCACCAGCACCTTCGGCTCGCCGCCCTGCTCGGCCACATACTTGGCAATGCCTGTCACCGCCCGCCGAATATTCGCGAACGTAAATTCGTCCGCCACAATCGCCCGCCAGCCAGAAGTCCCAAACTTGATCTCAGTCGCCATCGCCCCTCCGCGAAAATCAGTCCTGCCAGAATAGGTACAGCCAGTCAGATGCCAACTGCCATCTTAAATCGATGAGGTCTCCCATGAACGACGCACGCATCGTACTCTCCACCGCAGGCAGCCTCGACGAAGCCGAACGCATCGCCAGCGCCCTTGTCGAGCAGCACCTTGCCGCCTGCGTCAATCTCATACCGCAAATCAAATCCATCTACCGCTGGCAGGGCCAGATGGAAGAAGCCTCCGAAGTCCTCCTCATCATCAAGACCACCGCTCCGTGCCTCGATGCCCTCGAGTCCACCCTCCGCAGCCTGCACTCGTACACCATCCCCGAATTCCTCGTCCTCGACCTCGCCTCCGGCAGTCAGGCCTACCTCAACTGGATCCTCGAATCCGTCGAATCCCCGTCCACCGCATCAAAATCCGATTGAATCGGATTTCCTGTCGCCGCCCCCAGAAGCTCCCCCTGTGCGCGGGTTTTCCCTCAGGAAAGCTGCATTTCCCGAACACAAGTGCAGGCAAAAAAAACAGGAAATTCGCCTCGAACCTCTTCACTGAAGGTGTAGGGGAGAACAAGGAAGCTGGCGTACGCGTTCCATCAACGAACCGCCACACCCGATCGATCCAGAACGCCTCATAACCTCATTGAAAATGCTCTAAAACCACCTCAACCGGCCCCTCCCTGTTATCCTTACAGTGAACTCCTGACAGAGTTTGCACCCTTCCGTGCAGCAAGCCATCGGCCCGCGGGCCCAACGGCTCTTCTCCACGGCAGGACACGATCAGCTCATTTTCCTGAAGATGCAGTAAAGCTTCCGAGATGCGTTACCTATACGGAGTCTTTGTTTTTTCCACCCTCGTTCTTGTCTGGGCGATCGTTGGCGTTGTCCGCCACATTCGCCGCCACAACGCCGAGGTGTCTGCGCACGTCGAGGCGCATGAAACCGCCACCAACCCGCCATTGGACTGATCCCATGAACCACGCCACCGCTGCATCGCCCGCCATCGCACCCCGCTCCCACGCCTGGCTTCGTAACACCGGACTCGCCGTCTCTGGCAGCCTCCTCGTCGCCGCCGCTGCGCATGTCTCTGTGCCGCTCTTTTTCACGCCTGTCCCGGTCACGCTCCAGACGCTCGCCGTCCTCGGCCTCGGCCTCCTGCTCGGCCCCTCCGTCGCCTTCGGCGCCATGGCGCTCTATCTCCTTGAAGGTCTCTCCGGACTCCCCGTCTTCAGCCCGGTCGGCCCCGGCGGCATCGCCCAGCTTCTCGGACCCGACGGCGGATATCTCCTCTCTTATCCGCTCGCCGCAGCCGCCGCAGGCTGGCTCTACCGCCGCGCGCGCCACTCGCGCCTTCTCTCGAACTTCGGCGTAGCCATCGCCTCTGCCGCCATCGGCGACATCCTCATCCTCGCCTGCGGAGCCGCATGGCTCGCCACCCTCACGCACTTCGCCCCGGCCAAAATCGCCGCGCTCGCCGTCCTTCCCTTCTTGCCCGGCGACGCGCTCAAGGTCATCGCCGCTGCGGCCATCGTCACCGGCATCGCCCGCGTGCGCCAACAGCATTCCGCGGCTGAGTAATTCCGCCGCAACCCATTCGGCGCGTGCGCCTGCATCTTCATCCCGGCGACGCGCCCTCCAATTTTGACCGACTGCTTCTTCCCGAAGCTCAAGTGAAAGGATCAGGCATACCCGCAGTGAGCACTTCCGCAACCGACATTCGCGAAATTACCATCGCCCACAGCCCCGACTCCGATGACGCCTTCATGTTCTACGGCCTCGCCAAAGACAAGGTCGTCGTTCCCGGCTACCGCTTCACCCACACCCTCACTGACATTGAAACCCTCAATCACAAGGCCATGAACGAGGCCTTTTACGACGTCACCGCCGTCTCCTTCCACGCCTACCCCTACATCCAGGACAACTACGCCCTCATGGTCTGTGGCGGCTCCGTCGGTGAAAACTACGGCCCCATGATCATCTCGCCAAAGCCTCTCACGCTGGACGAGGTCCGCAAGGTCAAAATCGCCGTCCCCGGAACCCTCACCACCGCCTACCTCACCCTCAAGCTCTTCGCCCCGGAAGTCGAAACCGAAGTCGTCCCCTTCGACCAGATCATCCCCCAGGTGCTCGAAGGCAAATACGACGCCGGCCTCATCATCCACGAGGGCCAGCTCACCTACTCCCACAGTGGCCTGCACAAGATCATCGATCTCGGCATCTGGTGGCGCGAGCAGACCGGCATGCCGCTCCCCCTCGGCGGCAACGCCATCCGCCGCTCCCTCGGCCCTGACGTCATCCACACCGTCACCGTAGCCCTCCGCGACAGCATCCAGTTCGGCCTCGACCACCGCAAGGACGCCCTCGCCCACGCCATGCAGTATGCCCGCGACCTCGACCCCGAGCTCGCCAACCAGTTCGTCGGCATGTACGTCAATGAGCGCACCCTCAACTACGGCCCCGACGGCCAGGAAGCCATCCGCAAGCTCCTCCAGATGGGACACGAGCGCGGCATCATCCCCCACGCCGTGAAAGTCGACTTCGTAGAGTAACCGCCGGCTTCCGCACAGACACCAAAGGGCATCCACCGGATGCCCTTTGTGCTTTGCAGGAACAAATCCCAATCTTCCGCGGCTACAGCTTCTTCACAAACTCCGGAATATACTTCCCCACATCCACATCCTTCACCGAATGATCCGGAAGCGTCACATAGACCTTCGTGGGGTAAAGGCCATTCTTCGATAAGTCGTACTCCTCAATTTTTCCTTCTCAAAAGGTGCGCATCTACGCATCCGCCGCCGGATCAGCGTCCACCGCCGCCGACCCCGCCATATCCGCCACCACCACTGTCACCGGCCGCAGTTCTTTGGGAATCTTGTCTCCGCACCGTTTGCAAAGCTCCTCCAGCAAACGGTCGCGGTCCGGCAGCTGCCGCGTGTGAATCACCCGGGTCCCGTCCGCCCCGGTTACAATCAGCAGCTTGTTCTTCTTCGCTGGCCGCACCTCTCGCACATCATCCCAGGCAATCCGCTTCTTCTTGAGGAAGAACCGCACTTCCTGCATCAGGCCGTCCGGCCCCGACGTAATCGTCTCCGGGAACGGCGCCATCAGCCCCACGGCAAGAACCGCCAGCACAAAAGCCACGACCAGGGATCTCCCACGGAAAGGACCTCCGCCGAACTGGATCACAATCGCGTAAAGCAGGTAAACAAACAACGCCAGCCATGCCCAGTACGTCCGCTGATCCAGCTCGAACACGACCTTCCCGTCGCCTGCCTCTTTCGCCGCCCTGTGCTGGCCGGTCTCACTCCGGATCGCCAACAATAGCAGCACTGGTACTGCCCACACCAGGAAGACCCGAAGCACACCGACCCAAACCATGTGGAACCCCTTGCTTGCCCTTGGTGGATTCGCCGAAGCTGTACCCTCGAGCGACAGTACCCGGCGCGGCTCTTCCGCTTGGATACAGCCGCACTTGCCGAACCCGGTGGCACACAGCAACAGAAAATCCGCTCCAGGGCGGATTGGCTCAACCGAAACAGAATATCCCACACTCCGTCCAGCTCTCAGAAAAAGTGTGGGATTTCTTTCTCCCGATCCTCTTTGTAGATCGTCTTAAGCGCCGGGCATCTCATCCGCCGAAGGCCCGTACATCCCTGGAATCGAAATGTTCAGCAGCCGCAGGTACACCCCCAGTTGCGCCCGGTGATGAATCATATGGTTCATCACCATGCTGCGGTAAACAGCTCTTCGCGGCATATCCACCACCGTCTGGCCCATCCAGTCCATCTTCCAGTTCGCCATCCACACTTCGTCGCCAGAACCTGTCAGCGCCGCCTTCGCCTCGACCAGGTCTTTGTCGAACCGCGCCACCATCTCTGCGCGCGTTTTTCCCTTCCAAACATCCTGGTACTTCTTCGCATCCTCGGCCGTAATCGACATCCCCGGCTTCGTCAGCGTATCGCGGCACCATTCCGGAAAATCCGACACATGCCACGCCAGCCTTCCCAGTTCCATCGACTTCTCATGCGGCTTCCAACCCAGCTTCTCATCTGGAACCAGCTCCAGCATCTTGCGGGTGTTGGCAAACTCCTGTTCAAACTCCGGCAACAGCGACTTGGCAAGGCTCATCTCTCTTCTCCTTCTGGCAACTTAGATTGGCAAAACCGGGTATCTCTTTCAACCGAATTCGCCTCGCCCACCAGCCTACACTTAAAAAGCGAAGAAAAGGTGAAAATTAAGCGCGGATTCGTCGCCTGCTCAGCTTTTTACGCTGCGCTGTCGAAAACTGAACAATGTGATTTGATATCCATCGACTGGCCCAGCCCACGTCCCACCTGATGCGGCTTGCCACCCGTCCGTCAGCCCTCGAATTGGAAGCCGTTGCTCACATCGACCAGGCCCGTTCCGGACCAGTGTTCAAACGAAGTCATGTCCAGTTTCGGCGACCGGATCGCCCGCCATACCCCGACCATGTTGAGCAGCCGTATGTCGTCAAGAATGAGCAGACACGATGATGTTGGCTTGATTCGCGTCAGATTGGAGAGAAATTTCGGCTCAAAAACTCCGTCCTTCGGCGCATCACAGAATATAATCTCGGACCGATTCAACAAATCCAGATGCTTGTCAAACATCTTCGGATCAGAGATATCCTCAAGGAACTGAACGACCCGCCCTTCTGCGAAGCTTCTCTCGTCCAGATGCGTGCGAAACTCGCCCCACGGGATAATATCAAACGTGGTTAGCTTGCAGGATTCCGGCATGCCATGCTCCAGGCTCGCCGAACCCATCCCAGTGTAGGTTCCAATTTCGACAATGTTGCGCTTGCCCAAATTCCTGGCCAGCGCATGCAGCAATCGATAGTGTTCTCCCGGAAAAATATCATAATAGACAGCGTCCGGAAGGTGTTTGTTGCGCGATGTAAGATCTTCCAGATTGGTCTCCCGCGCATTCTGGATGGCCAGCAGACTCTGGTCGAAGAGGAAATCGTTGGGGCTCACATCTCCGTCTACAGATACAAGAACACTCAGTTCCGAATGCCTTCCTTGCCGCAGAAGCGACTGGCTCATCACCAGCCTCCGCATCAGCGTCTTCTTGGCCATGCGCATCGCCAGGCTATCAAATGAAGCCAATCAATTACCGTCCCTTCTCCGTCTCGATTGCAAAAGAATCTGGAAGTATTCGAGTTGCCAGACACGTCTATCCGTCCGATGCAACCAAGGTATACCAGTCAGGCCGCTGCAATCTTGGAAAACAACAGTAGCAGCTTGATTCACTCGCCAATCACGCATATCCCCGCTCGCAATCGCTACTCACCCATTGGAAGAATTCATGCACTTCGGGTGTATCGATATATGGAGACGGCCAGAGTTGCACCAGAAATTCTGGCCAGACGAAGCGAAGACCCATGGCTGTGGCGAGACAACTGGCAGGGACGACAACGAAGCTGGAAGCAATTTTCGACACAGCACTCCAGGGACAGGGCCATTTCCCCATTTCCCTGTTGCTCGTCGCTGAGATACGCGTGATATCTGTCGCTTCTCTAACTGGCGAAGAATGGCTCCCGTCTCTGATGATCCCTAAATTTCAATACGTCCCAGCACTCAGGCCCCATTCGCCTGATGATTGCGTTCTTTCTCGCGCTCGAAGAACCGTTCCATAAACTTCGTATCGAATTCCCCGGCCCGGAACTCAGGATCGGCGAAGATCTTCTGATGCAGCGGAATCGTCGTATGAATCCCCTGCACCACGAACATTTCCAGCGCCCGCTGCATCCGGTTCATCGCCTCTTCGCGATCCTTGCCATGCGTAATCAGCTTGGCGATCAGCGAGTCGTAATACGGCGGCACCACACCCTCCGAGTACTGGGCAGTATCCACCCGCACTCCGTTGCCGCCCGGCACGTTGAAGGCCGTAATCTTGCCCGCCGAAGGTGTGAACTTTTCCGGGTGCTCCGCATTGATCCGGCACTCAATCGCATGCCCGCGAATCGGCACCACATCAGGCAGAATACTCCCCAGCTTCTCGCCCGCCGCAATCAGCAGCTGCGATTTCACCAGGTCCAGCCCCGTCACCAGCTCCGTCACCGGATGCTCCACCTGGATGCGGGTATTCATTTCGATGAAGTACAGCTTGCCGTCCTCATCCATCAGAAACTCGACCGTCCCGGCATTCTGGTAGCCGACGGCCTCCAGCGACCGCTTCAGCGTCTTGCCCATTTCCTCGCGGATCTTCGGCGTCACCTTCAGCGATGGCGCCTCTTCAATCAGCTTCTGGTGCCGCCGCTGGATCGAGCACTCGCGCTCGCCCAAGGACACCACGTTCCCATGCTCATCGGCCAGCACCTGGAACTCAATATGCCGCGGCCGCTCGATGAACTTCTCCATGTAAAGCTCGCCGTTGCCGAATGCATTCGCCGCCTCTGTGCTCGCCGCATGGAAGAGCCCCGGCAGCTCTTCAGGCGTGCGGATGATCCGCATCCCGCGCCCGCCGCCGCCGGCCTTCGCCTTCAGAATCACCGGGAACCCAACCGTCTTCGCCCACTCCAGCGCCTCTTCCGCGGATGCTAGAATCCCATCCGACCCCGGCAAAATCGGCACCTTGGCCTTCTTCATCGTCTGCCGCGCGCGTTCCTTCTCGCCCATCAGGCGCGTCACGTCAGGCGGAGGCCCAATAAACTTGATGTTCGACGCCCGGCAAACCTCGGCAAAATTCGCATTCTCGCTCAGCAGACCGTAGCCGGGATGGATCGCATCCACATCCGCAATCTCGGCCGCACTGATCACTGCCGGCACGTTCAGATAGCTGTCCGCCGACCGGGGAGGCCCAATGCAGATCGCCTCATCGGCAAACCGCACGTGAAGCGAATGCCGATCCGCCTCGCTGTAGATGGCGACCGTCCGTATCCCGAGTTCCTTGCACGCGCATATCACGCGCAGGGCAATTTCGCCGCGATTGGCGATAAGCACTTTTCGAAACATGATCCCTTACTTACGGCTCCGGATTTAAAGTCTGCTGACTCGAGGCTGATTAGACTTTCTTAAGCGCAAACAGTGGCTGGCCATACTCCACCGGCTGTCCATTCTGCACCAGGCGCTTCACCACCTCGCCTGCCGCATCCGACTCAATCTCGTTCATCAGCTTCATGGCTTCCACAATGCACAGCACCTGCCCATTCTCCACGCGGTCGCCAATCTTTACGAAGGCACTCGCTCCCGGCGAAGGCGATTCGTAAAACGTCCCCACAATCGGCGACTTCACAATATGAAGATCAGCCTCTTCGCTCGCCTCGGCGCTGGAAGAAACCTCCGCACTCGCGTGCATCTGCGGCGCTACGCTCGGCACGGGTACATGCACCGGCGGCGCCACCGCACCAGCCGGGGATTGCATCGCCAGCAACCGCGCCAGGCTGGCTACATCCATGCCTGGCTGCGCGGTCTGCTCGCCGCCAAACTTCACGCTCACCTTCAGGTCGCCGCGCTCCAGCGCAAACTCACCAATCTGGTTTTCCTTGAGGAACTCGATCAGTTCTTTGAGTTGTTCCAACTCTTCCGGATTCATCGTCTCTCTTCAGCCTCGATCAAGGTCTACAGTTGCATCCATGCTTTGGTTGCTGGCGTCAGTACTTCGCCGCCAGTAGCCGTTACGGCCACCATATCTTCGATGCGAATGCCGAATTTCCCCGGCATGTAAACACCGGGCTCAACCGTAACCACCATGCCCGGCCTCAACTTCGTTTCCTGCCCCGCGCCCAGACGCGGCGGCTCATGAATCTCAATCCCCACGCCGTGCCCGGTCGAGTGCGTAAAGTACTGCGCCAGATCTGCCTGCCGCAACACACTCCGCGCTGCCTCATCCACCTCTGCGCAGGTTACCCCCGGCCGAATCGCGGCCACCGCAGCCTGCTGCGCAGCCAGCACAGCGTCATACACGTCCTGCTCCTCACGGCTGGCGCGCCCAACGTGCACGGTGCGCGTCATGTCAGAGCAATAACCCTTGAGAATAACACCGAAGTCCAGCGTTACGAATCCCTTACGCGGTACCTTCGCTTCCGATGCCTTCCCGTGCGGCATCGAAGAACGCACCCCCGAGGCCACTATCGTGTCAAATGACATCCCATCCACGCCCAGGTTCCTCGCAAAGAACTCCAGGTCCGCCGCCACCTCAAACTCGGTCCTGCCGGCCCGGATATGAGGCACGATCATATCGAACAGCTTGCAGCCCACCGCAGCCGCATGACTCATCAGCAACAACTCATCCCCGTCTTTGATGAGACGCATGTTCATCACCAGCGGTTCTGTCACCGGCTGGAAATACCGCTGACGGCCGCGCCGCGGTATCGCCTCGCGATACGCCTCTAGATCGGCAATCGTCGTATGCGCAGGATCAAACCCGGCGCTCTCGGCCTGTTCGCTGACCCAGGCCGCGGCTTCCTTCACCGTCGATTTCTCGGCGATCACCACCGTCGCGCCCTTCACTTCCTGCTGTGCCTGAAGCGTATAGCGCCCATCGGTAAACAGGGCTGCCTTGTGCTGGGTCACAACCAGCACGGCGCTTGACCCGCTGAACCCGCTCAGATAGCGGACATCAGGCAGATGAGTAATCCACAATGCTTCGATTTGGTGCTTTTGCAGCGCGCGCCGCAGCTTCCGGATTCGGCCAACATGATTCATCTCAACGATCTTACATTCCCCATTCCACTCACCGGAAGCGATTCGCATCTCGCAACACCGATTCACTTCCTCGCTTCCACTCCATACTTCGCCGCCAGCGCCGGAACCGCCGTCCGTTCGCGCTCCTTCACCTTCCGCGCAGGCATCCCGGCATAAATACCAAACGGTTCCAGGTCTTTCGTTGCAACTGACCCCAGCGCCAGAATCGCACCATCCCCTACATTCACGCCGGGACTCACCGTCGCCCGCGCGCACACCCACGCATATGCTCCGACCGTCATCGGATATGACACCAGCCGAAACGAAGGTTCGTTATACAGGTGCGTCGCCCCGCACAAATACGCTCCCTGCGAAATCACCGCATGCGAACCGATCGTCAGCAGCGAAGGGTTGTAAAGCTCCGCGTCATCGCCCACAGCCACGGCATCTTCGCAGACCAGGTTCCATGGTGCCCACAGCCGGCACTTAGGGTAGAAGTGGCAGTCCGGAGCCAGCTTCGCCCCAAATAACTGCAGCAGCATCGCTCGCCACGCATGCATGGGGCGTGGGCTGGGACGGAACAGCAGCACATAGATCACCTGCCAGAGAGCGCGATGGAGCCTGTTCGACAACGGAAACGCAGCTTGCAGCATCGGATCTTCCGGTTTCAGGCTCTGACCTTTGGGACCTCTGTCATTCATCTCTCAAACCATTCATGCCGCGCCTGAGGACTGCGTCAGCGCCTCGGCCTTGCGCAGCGCCAGCGCCATCATCGTAAACGTTGGATTCGAACTGCCGCCCGTCGGGAATACCGAGCAGCTCACCACGTGGAGATTATCAATTCCATGAACCCTCAGGTCCGGACCGACAACGCTTCGCTTGGGATCTGTTCCCATCCGTGTACCGCCCATCATGTGGTAAGTATCCGTCGCTGCAGTCACAAATCCCTCGTACGAGTCCAGCACATCACGGTTCCAACAGGGTCTGGCTACTCCATTTTCTCGCAGCACGCGGTCCACCACCCCGGCGTACTCACGCGCCGTCTGGTGCTCCTCACGCGAAATTCTCCACTGCACAACCGCCTTCCTCATCCTCAGCGCATCTTCCTGGTCAGAGAGCCTGACCCGGCTCTCCGCATCCGGCTTCTGCTCGACATCCAGATGAAGTGCCATCCTCGCACGCGGACTGACCCAACGCCGGTGACGCACCTGCATCCCGTACACGATCCTCGCCAGGTCCAGTGAATCAGCGGGTAGGCCGGCCGCCTCAGTCCAAATCTGGCCATTCAGTTTTCCGCGCTGCATTTTCTGCAGCAGACTGCGCAGTCGCGCCACTCCTGACCCTTCCGGTTCTTCGATCGGGAAATGCGCCATCACTGAAAGCAATCCCAGCCGCTCCCGCAGCCCTTGGGTTGCTTCCAGCTTGGCCGTGTGCAACGTCCGGCTTTTGATCCACGGAGCAAACCACCGCACGATACGCTCACGATCTTCCGCCCGAAATTCCGCCGCGCGCACGCCCACGTGGTCATGAAAATACCGGCCAACCTGGTCGAACTCATTACCCACACCCGGCCCGCAGTCGCTCGTCGATGCCAGTAATAGCCGGCTCGTTTCAATTGTCCCCGAGCAAATCACAAAGGCGCCTGCGCGGAACACGAATTTCTCTCCGCCATAATTCATCGCTTCCACCGCCACCGCCGCCTTGCCATCCGGGCTCAGGCGAATCGACACCGCATTCGCGTGGAAATAAATTGTGATCCGCCGATCGCTCAGGCAATCCGCGCCGAGTGTCTTTGCCAGATTGCGCCGCGAGAATGGAGCCCATTTCGAGAAGCGCAGTCGCACGTCGCACGAGGCAAACGGCGCTTGTGCGCCAAACTCCTGCAATAGCTCATCGGTGAACGGCGTCGATACTGCTCCCAACACATTCAGAACTTCTTCGTAATAGGGCGCAATCTCGTCCGTCCTGAGTGGCCATTCCGGCAAACCAAGCGCAACAGGTGGATGCAGCACATCCTCCGTATAGGGCAACAACTGTCCGCCCCAGCGCGTCGACGATCCTCCGAATGTTCTGAACCGCCCCTCCCTGATTCCCGTGTGGAGCTTCCCCGTAGACATCGCGTCGTAGAGCTTCTGGCTGCGATCCTCAAGCTCAGTACCGCCCGCCTCCAGCAGGTGAACCTCCCCACCTCGCTTTGCAAGACGGGAGGCAAGTAACAACCCCGCAATCCCCCCGCCAACAATGCAAAACTGCGATCGGAACTCGCCCGGAAGCCCCTGGTTGTCAAGGTCAACCTGCATAGTACCCTTACTCTAGCAGGCGAGTCACGCTGGAGTTAAAGCATGCAAAGGATCGTACTCGGCAACTCAGGAATCACCTCATCCGTGCTTGGCTTCGGCTGTTCTGCGCTGCTGGGGCGCTGCGGACGATCAGAATCCCTGCGCGCCCTGCACGCGGCCTGGAATGCAGGCATTACTCTCTACGACACCGCCCGCTCCTATGGCTACGGAGAATCCGAAGCTCTCCTCGGCGAATTCCTCCATGGACGCCGCGACCAGGCGGTAATAACAACCAAATTCGGCATCGTACCCTCCAGGCAGCAGCTTTGGAAGCGTGCTGCTAAGCCCGTGGCGCGCGCGCTCTTGAAGGTCGCGCCCCGTGCCCGCTCAGCAGTCCGTCGCGGAGCCGCGGCACAGATGACGGCGAATCAGTTCAGCATCGCCGTCTTGCATCAAAGCGTCGAGCAAAGTCTCAGAAAACTCCGTACGGATTATGTCGACTTCCTCTTCATGCACGCCGCGCCCCTGGATGCACTCCACAACGACGAACTGCTCGCCGCCATGCAAAAACTCGTCCTCGATGGCAAAGTGCGCGTCGCCGGAATTTCTGCTGACCCTCCCGTCATTCAGGCGTCTCTCGCTGCACAGCGTCAGCCGCTGCGCGCCATGCAGTTCCCCTGTAATCTCTTCGACTTCTCCGCCCTCAGCCATCTTGCGCGACACCCGCAACAGGGATATGCGTTCATGGCAAATCACCCTTTCGGCGGCGTCCAGCGCGCACGGATAACACAGGCCACCATCGCGCATCTTGCTGGTGCAGAAAGCACCCCCGCCTCACTCCGGGAGAAACTTCAGGCTCCCGGTGCGCTGGCCGATACTGTCTTGAATGCAATTCTGCGAGGAACCGGGGTTCACGTCGTACTGCCTGCAATGATGAAACCCCATCATCTCCAGCAGAACGTTCAAGCCGTAAACCAGTCTCGATTTACGAGGGAAGATCTGGAGTGGCTCCGCGATACTCTTCCGCGGGAAGCCCGTCATGAAATCAATCAAAGCGCTTAGGACTTCACGCGCCGGGCTCTCGTCTCCGGCCGCCCCGCGCCCCGCACAGGCTTTTTCTGCCGGGGTTTCACCGCGACAGGCTCCGTCTCGATACCCGATTGCCGATCCATCCACTCATCCAGCCGCGACTTCTTGAAGCGCCACCGGTTGCCCAGCTTGAACGCCGGAATAAATGCCTCCGAGGCGTACTTGTACAGCGTATCCGGGCTGATGCCCAGATACTCTGACGCCTGGCGGATGTCCATGACTTCACGAAACTCCTGGCTACGGCCTGCGGAACTCTTCATCGTGGTGCCCTCGGTAAACGCAAAGACAACTGGCGCTTCGTTTTCCGGGCGGACTGCAAAATTCGTCCGGCTCCCTGCTTATAACCCCGAGCCTAAGCCGCTTTCAAGAAAATTGCACCAGATTCGACGTGGTTTTCTGGTTTCCCCCCGGGTTTTTCGGGGCTTTTTCGCCTTTTTCATTGGAATTTTCTTCGGCCACGGCCGCGGCAACCAGTCCGGAAATGCCCCAAAAAGCAAAAGCCAGCCCCTCAGGAGGCTGGCTCTTCCATGTTGGTCGGCAATCTATGGATCAGACCTCCGGCCGAAGCCCAACTACACCTTCGGTTCCAGACCATCCAGAATGCCCAGGAACTCCGCATCGAGCTGCCGGTTCTTCGCAATTGCGTCAGCCAGCGGAATATCCTCGATGTGCGTCCCATGCAGCACCACCAGGCGGCCGAACTTCTTCTGGTGGACCAGGTCGATCGCAGCGAGTCCGTAACGGGTCGCCAGCATGCGGTCGTAAGCTGTCGGCTTGCCGCCGCGCTGCGTATGTCCCAGGTTCACCGAGCGCGTCTCATAACCGGTCCGCTTCTCGATCTCCTCGGCCAGCAGCGCACCAATCCCGCTCAGTCGCGCGTGACCAAACGAATCCACCGCGGTGCCATGCGTCGCCTGCGCACCCGAGTCAGGCAGTTTCGCTCCCTCGGCCACGACGACAATGCCGTACTTCTTGTCGTTGTCATGATTGTGCTTCAGCAGCTTGCATACGTGATCCAGATCAATCGGCTGCTCCGGCACCAGGATCGCGTGTGCGCCCCCGGCAACGCCGGCAGTCAACGCAATCCAGCCCGCATCGCGCCCCATCACCTCGCATACAATCACGCGGTTGTGCGCCTCCGCAGTGGTATGCAGCCGGTCGATCGCCTCGGTGGCAATCGAAACTGCCGTATCAAAACCAAAGCACGCGTCTGTGCCGTTCAGGTCGTTGTCAATCGTCTTTGGCACGCCTACGCCCGGCACGCCCGCCTCGATCAGCGCATTCGTTACGGACTGGGTATCGTCCCCGCCAATCGCAATCAGGGCATCCAGATTGTTGGCCTTCAGCGTGGCCACGCACTTCTCGATGCCACCCTCGATCTTGCGCACGTTCGTCCGCGAGGTCCGCAGAATCGTGCCACCCAGCGGCATAATGCCATCCACCTTCTCCAGTGTCAGCGGTATCGTATTGTTCTCGAGTACCCCGCGCCAGCCCTCCACGAAGCCGACAAATTCGTCTCCGTACTGCTGGATTCCCTTCTTCACCGCTGCGTGAATAACCGCGTTCAATCCCGGGCAATCGCCTCCACCTGTCAAAATACCGACGCGCATCGCTTTTGTTCTCTCCTGGTTTTTTAGGGATGTATCTTTGGTGGGAACCACTCGTTTACCGTCACATGGCCCCAACTGGCATCATAGTTCATCAGGCAGGCAATCGCAGAATCCCCCTGTGCCCTCCGTCCTGCCTGTAGACTTGAAAAGCAAATTGAATTTCTCTCAGGAGCATCCAATGTCTGAAACGAAAATCATCGTTCGTCCGAATGGCCCGCTGCGTGTCGAAGGCGCCGTAAAGCTTGTCGACTCCGAAGGTGGCGAATGGAACGTTGCCGATAAGCCCGCGTTTTCGCTCTGCCGCTGCGGCCATTCAGCCAACAAGCCCTTCTGCGACGGATCGCACAACAAGTTCGGCTTCCAGGACGAAGCCAAGGCGCCCCAGCAGTCCTGAAGCCGCTGCTGCATCCTCTACGCTCCTGCCCGCTTTGGATTTCCCCTTGCATGCGCGGCAGGAGCTTTTGATTCTTCCAATTTCGGTCAGGCCAGATCAGCCTTTCACTGCGTCGGCACCGCGAAACTCAGCCCCGCCTGCGCCGCGGCCTTTTCCGTCGCCGGCAGATTGATCTCGCTCAGCGGAATATTCACCTCATGTCCGCTCGCCGCACCATCCAGATCCATCAGCGCCTGCGGGGTCAGCGCATAGTTTCGAACCTTCCGCCTGGAACCGTTCTTCATCACGATCGTCAGCACCGGTTCGCGGCTTTGGATCACGTTTGGCGCTGAAGCCGGTAGGCTCGATTCGGCTCGCCCTCCGCCCCGATACGCCGGCCGGTTGCCGGAAGGCGCCGACGCCAATGACGGCCTCCTCATAGCCGCAAAGTCACGTGTCTGGGGCGACGGCCGTTCCGCCTTCATGCTCCGCCCCGAGGCGGAAGAACTTCGTGCGCTACCTCGGACCGAAGGCTCCGTCCCGTATCCGCTGTCATAGAAATACGGCACCGCGTATCCTGCCCCGGAGCCGTATTCTGGCCGATACTCATGCCGGTGATGTTCCCGGCGACCCGGGCTGAATCCGCTACCCTGTTGTCCTGATTCTGTCGGCTGGCCCTCGTTCCCCGAGGAATGCGATGGCGTCACGAACGGAGCAATCACCCCCGGTGTCGGTGCAATACTCTGCCCCATCGGAATCACAGCCTGCCCGGGCGGAATCACCATCTGCCCCGGGGCCGTCACCATTTGCCCGGGACCGGTCACCATCTGGCCAGGAGTTGAGACCATCTGCCCCGGCGCGGACACAAACTGGTCAGGAACCGGCGCGCTGTTCCTCACCGGACGCGCCCCCTGCCCATGATCCTCGTGTGCGCCATAGCTCTGCGCACACAACTGCGGAGCCGCCAATGTAACCGCGACGCAACCAAGTACCGCAAGTGTCAACAACCTGCGCATGGTAATGCCATCCTGATAATCGGATGCGGCAAATGCCCACCCGGCTCCGAAGATTGCAACTACAAACTCAGAATCCGCACCGTTCGTCTTTCAAATGCAAAGACGTACTTTCCCCGTCTAAAGTCGCGCCCTCACCGAAATTTGCCCGTTCCTGACGAAGCTCTCGTCAGTCTTGCCCCGTCGGCGCCGGTGCTGTCTGAGCCTGAATAGTTCGCTGCACCTTGCTGTGTTTGGTCGAGTAGCTGAAGTAAATCGCCAGCCCGATGACCAGCCAGATCGTGAAACCGATCTTCGCCGGAAGATCCGTCGAAACCATCAACGAAACCGAAATCACCATACCGGCAATCGGAACGAACGGTACCCATGGCGCCCGGAACGGCCGCGGATGATCGGGCTGCCTCACTCGCATCACCCACACTCCCAGGCAGACAATCGTGAAGGCGAGCAGCGTCCCCAGGCTCACAAGCTCACCCAGAAACGCAATGTTGAAGAACGCCGCCAAGAAGGCCACCAGAATTCCCACCGCAATCGTCACCAGCCACGGCGTCCTGAAACGCGGATGAATTCTGCTCACCCAGGAAGGAAGCAGACCATCCTTGGCCATCGTGTACAGCACGCGCGTCTGCCCCAGAATCATCACCAGCATGACGGATGCCAAACCCGCAATCGCCCCCAGGTCAATCAGGCAAACGCCCCATCCCGCCCCAATCGCCGCGGCTCCATCCGCCACAGGCGCCGGCGTATTCAAGCTCATGTATGGCTTGATGCCCGTGAGCAGCCCGGAAACGATGATGTAAAGGACCGTGCAAATAATCAGAGATCCCAGGATCCCGACCGGCATATCCTTCTGCGGGTTTCGCGCCTCCTGCGCCGCCGTCGATACTGCGTCAAATCCGATATACGCAAAGAACACCACGCTGGCCCCTCGCATGATGCCCGACCAGCCATATTCGCCAAAATGTCCCAGATTCTTCGGAATAAACGGGTGCCAGTTGGCCATCATGTGGTTCCAGTGAGTGAACGCAAATGCTGTCGCCAGTCCAATAAAAATCAGCACCACGGAAACCTTGATCATCACGGCGGCGCTGTTGAAGTTGGCCGACTCCTTCACGCCCACAACCAGAATCGTCGTCACCACGATGATCGCACTCAACGCGAAGATATCAACCTTCGCCGAAAACAGATGTCCCATCAGCGTCAGCGAAACCGAAGGTGTCGGATTGAAAGGCAGCTTCACTCCAAAAAATCCCAGCAGGCTGCTCACGTAGCCGCTCCACCCCACCGCCACCGTCGCCGCTCCAAACGCATACTCCAGGCAGAGCGCCCAGCCAATAATCCACGCCACCAGTTCTCCCAGCGTGGTGTAGCCATACGTATATGCGCTTCCGGCAATCGGAATCATCGACGCAAATTCCGCATAGCATAGGCCCGCAAATACACAGCCAATACCCGCCACCACAAACGACAGCACAATCGCGGGACCCGCAAACTGCGCCGCTGCTGTACCCGTCAGCACAAAGATTCCCGCGCCGATGATCGCGCCGATGCCCAGCGTGATCAGATTGATTGGCCCCAGCGAGCGCTTGAGTGTGTGCTCGCCCTCTTCACGCGCTTCTTCATGCACTACGGAAAGTGGCTTTATAGCAAAAAGCTTCGCCATTATGCGGCTGTCCTCCAGAAAATTCTTACGTCGTGGCTCCCCTGCCGGACCTGCGAGACCAGATCGCATAAACAGGAAGACCCAGCAGCACGATGACGATGCCAGGCCAGGTGTACTGCGGTTTGTAGCGCAATAATACGATACATATCCAGGCCGCCATCACGATATACAGCGCGGGGAGCACCGGATAGCCTAACGCTTTATACGGTCTTTGTGCATCTGGTCTCTTCCAACGCAGCACAAAAAGACTCGCAATCGTCAGAATGTAAAAGATCAGCTCCGTGCAGATGATGTAGTCCAGCAGCTGGCTGTAGCTGCCGGAAATGCACAGCACACACGTCCATATCCCCTGGATCACCAGCGCCACCACCGGCGTCTTGTACCGGGGATGCAGCTTCCCTGCCGCCTTGAAGAACAACCCGTCGCGGCTCATCGCGTAGTACACCCTCGGCCCTGCCAGCGTCAGCCCGTTTGCACAGCCAAACGTCGAAATCAGAATTGCGCCCGCCATCAGGAACGCGCCTGTATTCGAAAAAATCTGCTGCAGCGCCGCCGTCGCCACCCGATCGTCCGGCGCATATTGAATCCCTCGTGCCGCCAGCGTCGCTCCATGCGGATCCCCATGCAGCGGCAGGGCGAACAGATACACAAAATTCGCCAGAATATACAGCCCCAGCACCACGCCCGTCCCCAGCACCAGCGACAGGGGCAAATTCCGCTTCGGATTCTTCACCTCGCCCGCCGTATACGTCACGTTATTCCACGCATCGGCCGAGAACAGCGAACCCGTCTGTACGACGGCTAGTATCGTCAGCAGGCCCACCATCGTTACCGGCCCGCCCACACCTACCTGCAACGGATGCAGCGTCTGCCATCCTGCTCCCGCCCAGAAGTTGTGAAAGTCGTGTCCGAAATTCGCCGCCATCGCCACGGCCTTGCGCCCGAACAGCACGCCCAGCACCACCAGCCCCAGCAAAGCCGCCGTCTTCGCCGTCGTGAATATGTTCTGGATCAGCGCACCCAGCCTCACCCCAAAGACGTTCACCACCGTCAGCACGGCGATGATCACCAGCCCTGCCAGGTTCGCCGTGTTCACTCCGATGTCCATGTTCCCCAGCACCATCGGCCCCAGATGCCACGCCGGAACATGCCCGATGTGCCACAGCCAGTGCGAACTCGATATCGACGGGAAAAACACCCCCAGAAACTTCCCAAAGGCCACCGCCACCGCCGCAATCGTCCCCGTCTGGATCACCAGGAACAGCGTCCACCCGAACAGGAACCCCGGCAGCGGCCCTATCGCCTCCCGCAGGTACACATACTGCCCGCCCGCGTCCGGCATCATTGCCGCCAGTTCGCCGTAGCTCAGCGCGCCGATCATCGTCATCACCGCCGTCACAACCCAGGCAGCAATCAACAACGCCGGTGACCCCACATCCCGGCTGATCTCGGCCGGGACCAGGAAAATCCCCGACCCGATCATCGACCCCACCACAATCGCCGTCGCACTGAACCACCCAAGGGTCGGCTCCAGATGCGCTTGCACCGGCGCATTCACTGTCTTCTCGGCTGTTTCTGTCACGCCTCTCCTCTTTAGGAAGAATCCCTAGCCCAGAATCCGCAAGAACTCCGCCGCCCGCCCGCCGGTCGGCACCGGTTCTACAACCCTCCCGAATACTGCCGAAATCACCGCCACGCTGTCCGCTCCTGCCTCGATCACCGATCGCGCGTTCTCCGCGGTAATCCCCCCTATCGCCACCAGCGGCCGCTGTGTCAACCGCCTTGCCGCTCGAACGCCCTCCAGCCCGATCACAGGATCTGGATTTTCTTTGCTCCGCGTTGCAAATACAGGCCCCACAGCAATATAGTCCACCGCCGCCTGATCCGCTTCGGCTATCTGCTCCGGATTGTGAGTGGAAACACCAAGCACACGGCCCGGGCCAAGAATCCGCCGCGCTTCCTGGGGCGCAAGATCCTCCTGCCCCACATGCGCGCCATCAAATCCTGCCTGTTCTACCAGGTGCACCCGGTCATTCAGAATCAGCGTCGGATCCGGCCCCGCCCCATTCCGAATCCAGCGCGCGTCATCCAGCACCTGCTCATCGCTGCCTGTCTTGTTGCGGTACTGCAGAATCGTGGCCCCGGCATCCACCACCCGACGAACCAGCCGCAGCAGTTCTCCGCGCCGGATCTCCGGATCCGCTGACAGAATTCCACCATCCAGAATGGGATAGAAAGAAGGAAAGTCTTGCCTCGCACTCATCCCCAAGAGTGTAAGCGCAATCTCACGGGTAAAGAAACAGGGCGCAACCACATTTGGCTGCGCCCCCTTGATTCCATCAGGAATTGTTTGCCGCTCTAATTGAACGGCTCGCTCGGCACCGGCCCGGAATGAAGCGTCTGTGCCTTGCAATCATGGCACGCTTCCAGAAGCGCTCGCTCGCGTAGGTTCACATAGCTGCCGAGGGGTTTGTGGCAGTCAGGACAGAGCAACACAGTCGTTGTCTTGACAAGGTACAGTGCGGTCTTTTCGACAGGCACCGCGTGGGTGGTTTCGACGGCGTACCTCATACAAATTGCTCCTCTCCTTGGGAGAATTGCGTCGGCACCCTGATAACTGAGCTTATCTGTGCTTTGGTGGGTTTTCTCGATGCGTGACTATCCGAAGCGCTTTGAGGTTCCTCAGCAAACACTACGGGGTCGTTAACTGAGATGAGCGCCGCGCCTGACAGGTTGCTCGCTCACAGCCCGAAATTTTCTGGCTTCTTCTGAAGACTCAGAAGAAGCCGCCGATAAGGTCCTGTAACCGGAGATTCCAATGTCCTCGCCCATTCCGCCACTGCCCCACGTACTGGTCGCAACCGATGATCCGGAGGCCAGGCAGCAGCTCGCCGCCCTGCTCGATGAATGGCACTATCCCCATATCCTGGTGGAAGATGGCGTCTCCGCCCTGCGCTTTCTCACCCATCCCCAGCCTCCCGGCGTTGCCCTCCTCGACGCGGATCTGGACTCCGTCTCCGGCCTCCAGGTCATCCACTCCCTGCGTCACCGCTACCAGCAGGCCCAGACCTGGCTCATGCTGATGGGCCGCGAGGCCAGCGCCGGAGGCGTCCAGATGGCTGCCGAAGCCGGCGCCGACGACTTTCTTCTCAAGCCCGTCGCCGCATCCGACCTAAGAGTTCGGTTGCGCGTTGCCGAACGCGTCCAGGTCCTCACGCAGCGTGTCCGCGCAGAAAGCGAAGCGGCACGCTTCCATGCCTGCCACGACTCCCTCACCGGCCTGTTCTCCCGCGAAAGCATCCTCAAAGAACTGTTCCGCGAAACCGATCGCGTACAGCGCATGAAGACACCCCTCGCCTATCTGCTGATGGACCTGGACTCCTTCTCGCTCATCAACTTGAATTACGGCTACTCCACCGGCGATCAGATCCTTCGGGAACTCACTCACCGCCTCAACCGGCACCTGCGCACCTACGACCTCGCCGGCCGTTACGGCGAAGACGAATTCCTCGTCGCCCTGCCCGGCTGCCCCATTGAAAGCCACCTTCCCATGGCCGAACGCATGCGCCAGGCGGTCCTCGACCGCCCCTTCGAGATCGGCAAGGACCGCGTCCTCGTCTCGGCCAGCATCGGTGTCGCCCAAAGCATGGGCCGCTCACCCCTCGTCGTCATGCGAGAAGTCGAACGTGCACTGGCCCGGGCCAAACTGGACGGCCGCAACTGTATTCGGGAAGCCCCAACCAACAATGATCCCGATCTGGCCCTCCCCGAGTCCAACCCGCTCGTCATGCGATTGCCCGATACTCCCTCGGGCAAACCAAACTAGCGCATGTCAACAGGCTGCAGCCCCCAAACGCTTCAGCCCACGCCCCGGTTTCCGTCCCACTCCAGGGCGTGGGCCATCCCCTAACGGTCCTAGTCCTTGTCTGCATACGGATTCTTACTCCGCATGGCCGCCTGATACGCCTTTTCAAGCTGCGGAGGCACCGGCTTGTTCCCCATTGCCTGCTTCCACAAGATCACGTTCAGAATCGCCGGATTCGCCTTGTCCTCATGCTTGAAATCCATCTTCATCGACGCCTGTGCGCCATAAGAATGAATCGTATTCGCCTGGTAGATCAGGCCATTCTTCTCATTGCGATAATCGGCGCTGTATGGCGGCTGATTCCCCTTGCCCTGAAACTCCCGCTCCATCACCGGCGCAAAGGCATCGTTGTTGTTCATCGGTGGAATCCCCATCAGGTCCTCCGCCGTGTGCAGCATGCTCGCCGTCGTGTAGAAGGTACTGTCCACCACCGGCTTCGCCAGGTGAGGCGCGTATTTGCTGATCACAAATGCAATCGACCGATGCGCATCCACATGATCCGCCCCATTCTGCGCGTCGTCCTCAAGGATCAGGATCGCCGTATTGTTCCAGTACGGGCTGTGCGAAACCGCATCCACCACGCGCCCCACCGCCAGGTCATTGTCCGCCACCGAAGCCTCCGGTGTGGGCATCCCGGGCCTTGTCCCCGCCGTATGATCATTCGGCAGACGAAGCTGCACAAAGTCCGCCATCGGATCCGGCTTTCCTGCCTTCACCGCGGCCACCCACTTCCTGAAGTGCCGCAGAAACTCATTCACCCGCAGCTGATCCGGGAAACTCAGGTTGAAGTCCGGATAATTCGGATCAAAATGCCCTACCAGTTGCGGCATGGTCGCCGTGTTCTTGTACAGCAGCGGAATCTTCCACGGATACTTGCTGATTCCACCGCCGTACATCGCCGGAATCTTCTGCCCCTTCAGGATGTAAGGCCGCTTGCAGTAATGCATCGCCTCCGGCGTCCCATAGCGCGGATTTGTGATCGGCCCCTGTCCCACCTTCCCATTGCAGAATGTCGAATGAATGAACTCCGCAAAGTGGTAGAGCGTCTTGTGATGCGCCGTCAGGTCGCCCCAGATATACCCGCTCTCCGGCGTGTCTATATTCGAGATCCCTTCCCTAAGCGGGATACGATTCTCCACCACCCCTTCAAAGTCGTAGAGTCGCTCATCGCTCCGGTAGCCCTGCTGCCAGTTGAACTCCGTGTAGTCGCTCGTAATCGCGGCATTTGACCACACATGCCCATCCCCGGAAACCTCTCCTGAGTCGTAAAAGTTATCCAGCACGCCAAATTGCAGGGCCAGCCGGTGCTCATTCGGCGTAATCTTCCAGCCGTACATCGTCAGCGCCGGATCCCCGTTCCCCGCTCCGAGATCGCCCAGGATCTGATCGTAGGTACGGTTCTCCTTGATGATGTAGATCACGTGCTTGATCGGATGGCCGCCCACGGTAAACACAATGTGCCTCTGCTCGGCCGTCATCATGTTGTTCTTGATCGTGTCGTGCGTATACTCGGCCAGGTTCCTCCGTATTTCCCGCCGGCTCAGTGTCGCCAGTGAACCATGCAGCAGCGTCGGAATATACGTGTCCGGGCTGTGAAAATTGAGGTGGGGGCGGAATGGCGATGGATGCGGCGCCGGTGCCTGCGGCATGTCATTCGGTCCAGTGCCCTTCCCTTTGCCGGTTGCGATATATACATCGCTCCCATCCACGGCCACCGCCGTCGTCAGCCATTGTGTGGGGATGAATCCCGCCACCGGGTGGCTCTTCGCAAACGGGTGAATCACCGCCACGTTATCGCCGCCCATGTCGGCAACGTAGATGGTCTTCCCGCTTGGCGACACAGCCACGCAATCCGGAATCGCGCCAAAATAGATCTGCCCCGGCAGCCGCGTGCTGAAGACGCGCTTCTCGTGCATCGCGTCGCCGTTCAAGCTCACCTGTGCCACGGCATCTCGATTCGCCAGCGCCACGTACAGCGTCCGCCCGTCCGGGCTCAGCGCCAGCGAAACCGGATGCGAACTCGACCCCGTATCCACCTTTGGCGGCAGCAACGCCAGTTTGCTCAGCACCTTGCCGGTCGTCAGATTCAGTTCCACGACCTCCGACGCATTCCAGAGCCCGACCCATCCGCGACGCCCATCCCGGCTCGCCACCACGGAAATCGGATACGTCGACGGAACAAAGCTGTGATCCGCAAGATCAAACCGGTGCAGAATCCTCCCGCTGGCCGCGTCGATCAGCAGCGCGTCATCTGAAAACTCATCCGCTACCAGCAGTTCATCGCCCTTCCTGGTCTTCACCACGGCGAGCCCCGTCGGCGCAGGAATCGCCATCCCCGCCGGCACCGGCCGACCTACCCGGTTCTGTATCCTGCCATCCGCCAGCTTCTGCAGCGGAATGAAAATCTCCCGCTCCGGCGTCAGCTTGCCGTCATTCACCCGGTAAACCAGAATCCCATTGCCCGTGTGCGACGCGTTGTGTTGCTCCGGCGCGCTCAGCGAATCCGCGCTGACGTAAAGCTCCTTGCCATCCGACGAAAATGCAATCCCGTTGTACAGCGTCTGCGCTGCCCCTACCTCAAATCGCGGATCGGGATTATCCGTAATCTTCCCCGTCTTGGTATCGAGCAGCGTCATCGACTGCTCATAGTTCGACTGCGCCGTACCGTAACCCGCATTCACCACTGCCAGATAGCGGTGATCTGGAGACCACGCAATCCCCATCGGCAGAGAATTGATTCGCTTTGGCGAACCGGGCACGTCGCCATACAGCATCTTGCTGGTGGGCAGTGCGATCGGATAGTGCTCGACGGTTGCTGAAGCAGTTGTAGGAGCCGTAGCCGCCTGGCCGAACAAAGGCGCTTGCATCACGAGCAATACCAGCGGAAGCACCGCTATCCATCGAGTTGTCATATTTTCATCATCCCCTCGAACCGTTAACCCAAGATAAAACACCTTCCGCAAGTCGCTCGCAACCAATCCTTTTTTGAGGCATCTTCAATTAAGACAGTCCATCCGAACTTCCGGAACAGGAGTAAACATGCGCGAAGTCAAGCTGAAACTTGAAAATATGCACTGCGACGCGTGCGTCCGCCGCGTCACCATGACCCTAGAAAAAACCGGCGCCAAAGTCGACGAAGTCCGCGTTGGCTCCGCCCGCGTGCACGCTCCGGACACGGTCGACGATCCGGCGATCCTTGAGGCCCTCAACAAGGCCGGCTACCCGGCCACCGTCGAAGCGATCCGCGCCTGATGGCTGACACGACGGCGCCTGGCACCGGCAAACAGGAACTCGAACATATTCGTTTGCGTGTGGAGGGTATGACCTGCGCCTCGTGCCAGGTGCATGTCGAGCATGCCCTCCGCGACGTCCCCGGCGTCTCCGAAGCCAGCGTCAACCTCATGACCCATTCGGCTGACGTCACCTGGAACCCGCGCGCCGCCACCGTCGAGCAGCTGCTGCAGTCCGTCTCCGACGCCGGCTACGAAGCCACTCCCCGCCAGGACCAGGACACCACCGCTCCGGCGGAAGACCGCGGCGAAGAGAAATCCCTCCGCGCCCGAGCATTCTTCACTCTCGTCGGCGGCGCCGTCGTCATGGCCGTGCAGATGGGAGTCACTCCGCATGTGGCCGGAAGTTCCCTCTTCGCCCTGCACGTTGCCCTGCTCATCGTCACCCTCGCTGGAATGATCTTCGGCGGCAGCGCCATCTACGCCGCCGCCTGGCGCGCCGCCCGCCATCGCGGCACCAATATGAACACGCTGGTCGCCCTCGGCACCGGCGCGGCATTCCTGTCCTCCGTCGTCGCCACCTTTGCGCCAGGATTCTTCCTGCGCCACGGCATGTCCGCCGACGTCTACTACGACGCTGTCCTGCTCATCCTCGGCTTCCTCCTCGCCGGCCGCTGGCTCGATGCCCGCGCCAAGCGCCAGACGCTCAACGCTCTCAACGAGCTCATGAAGCTCCAACCCGAGACCGCCCACGTCATCCGTAACGGCGAAGAAACCGAAATCCCCGCAGCCCAGGTCACCAGCGGAGACATCGTCGTCGTTCGCCCTGGCGAGCGCATCCCCGTCGACGGCCAGGTCGTCGAGGGCCGTAGCTCCGTCGACGAATCCATCATCACCGGCGAAAGCCGACCCGTCGTCCGCGCCGCGGGCGACCCCGTCATCGGCGGTTCGCTCAACTATGACGGCGCGCTTCGCTTCCGCGCCACCGCCGTCGGCGAGCAGAGCGTCCTCGCCCAGATGCTGCGCCTCATGGAGCAGGCCCAGTCTTCCAAGGCCCCCATGCAGCAAATCGCCGATCGCGTCAGCGGCATCTTCGTGCCCACCGTCCTCGGCCTCGCGCTGCTCTGCTTCCTCATCTGGACCTTCGCCGCGCACGATGCTGGCAAAGCTCTCGCCATAGCCATCGCCGTGCTCGTCATCGCCTGCCCCTGCGCCATGGGCCTCGCCGTACCCGCCGCCCAAACCGTCGCCGTCGGCCGAGGCGCAAAACTTGGCGTCCTCTTCAAGGGCGGCGAAAGCGTCGAGCGCCTCGCCCGCATCGACACCCTCCTCCTCGACAAAACAGGAACCATCACCGAGGGCAAGCCCGCCGTCACTGGCCTTTTCCCCGTTCCCGGCGTAACCGAAAACCAGCTCCTCACCGTCGCCGCTGCCGTCGAGCAGCCCTCCGAACATCCACTCGCCCGCGGCATTCTCGCCGAAGCAAAAAATCGCGGCATCGCGCCCTCGCCCGTTGCCGAATTCCAGGCCCTCCCCGGCATCGGCATCCGCGCGCGCCTCAATGGCGACTGGGCCGAGGTACGCACCGCCGCAGCCGACCCGCAGTCTCAAGGCACCCGCGTCGAGGTCCGCAACGTCGATCGGCTCCTCGGCATCATCGAACTCCGCGACACCCTCCGCCCCGGCGCCAAAGAAGCCGTCGCCCGCCTTCATGCACTCGGCCTCAGGCTCGAAATGGTCACCGGTGACGCACAGGCACCCGCCAAAAGCATCGCCCGCGAAGCCGGCATCGAATCCGTCGTCGCAGAGTGCCGCCCCGAACACAAACTCAACGTCGTCCGCGAACGCCAGGCCTCCGGCCACACCATCGGCATGGTTGGCGACGGCATCAACGACGCCGCGGCCCTCGCGCAGGCCAACGCCGGCCTCGCCATGGGTACCGGCACTGATCTCGCCCGCGAAGCCGGCGATGTCATCCTCCTCGGCGGTCAGCCCGGACAAATCGCCGACGCCATTCTGCTCTCCCGCGCCACCCTGCGCGTGATGAAGCAAAATCTCCTCTGGGCCTTTCTTTATAACGTGCTCGGCATCCCGCTCGCGGCAGGCGCACTGTATCCGGCTTTCCACATCCTGCTCAACCCGGCGGTCGCCGCCGCTGCCATGGCGCTCAGTTCCGTGAGCGTCCTCGGCAACAGCCTCAGGCTGCAACGATTCCGGCCACGATACACTCAAAGTTAGATTCTGGCTGGTCGGTCCCCTGTGCGCATTCTCACGCGATACATCCTGCGCGAAATTCTCTCCCATGCCCTCATCGGCGGGGTGCTCTTCACGTTCGTGCTCTTTATGCCGAACCTCGGCCAGCTTCTCGAACTTGCCGTTCGCAACAGCTCGTCCCTGGATGCCGTGGCCAAGATGTTTCTCCTCACCCTGCCCAACATCCTCGTCGTCGTCATTCCCATGTCCGTGCTGGTCGGTGTCCTCCTCGGCCTCAGCCGTCTCGCCGCCGACAGCGAAATCACCGCCATGCGCGCCTCCGGTATCGGCGTCTGGAAGTTTGTCGGCATCATCAGCCTGATCGCCCTCTCGGCCTGGGGCATCGGCCTCGTCAATTCTCTCTTCGTCGCGCCCTGGTCCTCGCGCACCATGATTCACATGGAGGACTCGCTGGCCAACGCGCAGGCGTCCTACGAAGTCCAGCCCCGCGTCTTCTACGAGGATTTCAAAAACTATGTCCTCTACGTCGAAGATGTCAAAGCCGGTCGCGGCGCCGCTCACTGGGGACAGGTCTTCATCGCCAATCTCTCCAACCCCACGGCCCCCACTATCACCACGGCGCAAAGCGCCACCGTGGTCAGCGGCCCCAATCAGACCATCCTGATGCGTCTCCACGACGGCACCGAGCATCAGATGTCCGCCACCCATCCCGGCAATTACAACCTCTCCACCTTCCACAACACGGATATCCCCCTGCGCATCGGCTCCCGCGAAAACGTGCACTTCCACCGCACCGACAAGCCGATCCTCGCCATGACCAACGGCGAGCTCCTCGCTCGCGCCCATGCTAAGAACGGCAAACGATTCTGGATCGAGTTCCAGCAGCGCCTCGCCTATCCCTCCGCCTGCCTCGTCCTCATGCTCATCGGCATTCCTCTCGGAATGGCTTCGCGCCGCGGCGGCAAAAGCGGCGGCTTCGTCCTTACCATCGCGCTGGTCTTCATCTACTACTTCCTCTCATCCACCGGCACCACCCTCGCGAAACAAAACAAGATTCCACCCTTGCCCGGCGTATGGGCCGCCAACGTCATCTTTGCCGTCTGCGGTATCTTTCTGCTCCGCCAGATGGCCACCGGCGGCAGAGCCCTCAACGCCATCGCATCCTTCGGCACCTGGTTCCGTATCCGACGGTCCGGTAAAAACCATGAAATCCACGCCGCCAAGTCCGGCGAAGCTCGCCGCACCATCCGCGGTCACTTCCCTCTCATCCTCGACGAATATGTCCTTCGCGAGTTCGTCAAGATTTTCCTGCTCGTGCTCGTCAGCTTCGTCCTGCTGATGCTCTTTTTCACCTTCTTTGAACTCGTCGGTTCCATCATCCGCAACCACGCCTCACTCATCATGGTGGGCGAATACCTCATCAATCTCGCACCCAGCATGATCTACATGATCACGCCTCTGGCTGTCCTCATCGCCGTGCTCGTTGTCTTCGGCCTCATGAACCGCTCCAGCGAAATCACCGCCATGAAAGCCACCGGCATCAGCCTCTACCGAATCGTGCTGCCCATCTTCGTCATTGCATCGCTGCTGGCCGTCGGCCTCTTCGTCTTCAACGAGTACTACGTCCCGCAGGCCAACCGCCGCCAGCAGGCTCTGCGCAACATCATCCAGGGAAAACCCGCGCAAACCTACGCCCGACCCGGGGAAACATGGATCTTCGGCAAAACCGAACCCAACGAGCCCCGCACCATGTTCTACTACCAGTACTTCGATCCGGACTCCAACACCTTCCTCAATCTCTCCGTCTTCGAGTTCAACCCCGAGACCTTTAAGCTCGTCAAGCGCACCTATGCCCAGACCGCATCCTGGGATCAGAAAGACCAGCGCTGGATTCTCCAGGATGGCTGGACCCGCACCTTCCACGGCGACGAAACCACCAGCTACCAGAACTTCGAAGTCACCACCCTCCCCGAAATGGTCGAAACCCCGCACTACTTCGAAAAAGACATCCGCCCATCCTCTGAAATGAGCTTCACCCAGCTCCGCCGCTACATCGCCGACCTCAGCCAGAGCGGCTTCGACACCGTCCGCCTCCGCGTCCAGCTCAATCGCAAACTCGCCGACCCCTTGATTACACTGGTGATGGCAATCCTCGCTGTTCCCTTCGCTCTGTCCATGGGCAGGCGCGGATCGCTCGCCGGCATCGGCGTCGCCATCGGCGTGGCCATCGCCTACTGGGTCATCTCCGGAATGTTTCAGGCCATGGGAGATGTCAACATGCTCCCCGCCATCCTCGCCGCGTGGTCGCCCGACATCCTCTTCGGCCTCGCCGGAGGCTATCTGCTGCTGCGCACCTCCACTTAGTGCTGTACGTAACGCCTATGTTTAAGAAACTCAAGCCGCTCGTCCCGTACCTCAAACGCTACCGCCGCCAGTTCCTCTATGGCGGCATCAGCGTCGTCCTCAGCAATACCATCTGGATCTTCTTCCCCCAGGTCCTTCGTCTCGCCGTCAACGGACTCACATCCGGCGTCACACGCCACAAAATCTTCCTCTATGCCAGCCTCATCCTCGCCGTCGCCGCGGCCAGAGGCATCTTCCTCTTCCTCACCCGCTGGATCATGATCGGAATCTCGCGCGAAATCGAATTCGACCTCCGCAACGACATGTTTCTCCAGCTCGAAAAACAGCCCGCCGAATACTTCCAGCGCAACCGCACCGGCGACATCATGGCCCGCATGACCAACGACCTCAACGCCGTTCGCATGCTCCTCGGTCCGGCCATCATGTACAGCGCCAACACACTCGTCTTCTCCATCGGCGCGCTCTATTTCCTGCTGCGCATCAGCCCCATGCTCACCCTCCTGGCCCTCGCTCCCATGCCGCTGGCCAGCATCCTCGTCCAGGCCCTCGGACGCAAAATTCACGAGCGCTTCGAACGCATCCAGGCCATGTTCTCCGACATTTCCGCACAGGCCCAGGAAAACTTCTCCGGCGCGCGCCTCATCCGCGCCTTCGCCCAGGAAGAAGCCCAGATTCAGGCCTTCGAAAAATCCAACCGCGAATACATCCGCCGCAGCCTGCGCCTTGTCCAGCTCATGGGCATGCTCTGGCCCACCCTTGAATTCATCCTCGGCCTCTCCATCGCCATCGCTCTATGGGTGGGCGGCCACGAGGTTCTCCAGCACCGCATCAGCGTGGGCGGATTCTTCGCCTTCACCATGTATCTGCTCATGCTCACCTGGCCCATCATCGCACTGGGATGGGTCGTCAACCTCTTCGAACGCGGCACCGCCTCGGTCATCCGCATCCACGAACTGCTCACCGCCAAACCCTCCATCGACGAATCCCGCGCCAACCCCGCGCTCGCCGACGCCGCCATCCGCGGCAACATCGAATTCCGCGGCCTCCATTTCGCCTACGAAAACGGCCCCAACGTACTTCAGGACATCCACCTCACCATCCCTGCCGGCACCAGCCTCGCCATCGTCGGCCCCACCGGCTCCGGCAAAACCACCCTCGTCCACCTCATCCCACGACTCTTCGAATCCCCCTGCGGCTCCGTCCTCATCGACGGCCATCCCGTCCAGGAGTACCCCTTCGAAACCCTCCGCTCGCAAATCGGCTTCGTCCCGCAGGAAAGCTTTCTCTTCAGCACCACCATCCGCGAAAATATTGCCCTCGGCGCACCCAATGCCACCGAGGAAGAAATTATGCAGGCCGCCGAAGCGGCCCATATCCGCGCCGAATTCGAACTCTTCCCGGAGGGCTTTGCCACCGTCGTCGGCGAACGCGGCATTACCCTCTCCGGAGGACAAAAGCAGCGCTCCGCACTCGCCCGCGCCATCCTTCGCAAGCCCCGCATCCTCATCCTCGACGATGCGCTCGCCAGCGTCGATACCAACACCGAGGAACAGATCCTCAACCACCTGCAACGCATCATGCAGGGCCGCACCACCATCCTCATCTCGCACCGCGTCTCCACCGTGCGCCACGCCGATCGCATCGCCGTGCTTCGCAATGGCCGCATCGTCGAGTACGGAACCCACGATGAGTTGATGACCCTCGACGGCTACTACGCCGAACTGCACCAGAAACAGCAGCTCGAAGAAGAACTCGCCGTCACTCAGTAAGCGCTACGCCGACCAGCGCGCGCCGGCCATCGGCTTCTCCTGCGAAACCCCGGCTGCGGTCATCCACGGAGCCCGCGTCTCGCGCTCCAGCAGCGCCAGCACCTCCGGATCCCGCGCCGCCACGCTCCACGCCTCGCGCACATCACGAATGCAGGCCATCGCTTCCTCCAGGCGCGCCACCGACGAGAGCCGCGAGCCCTCCAGGCACAGCGCAAAAATCGCCGCGTAAAACTCCGAAAGCGACTGCGCCGAACTCCCGCCCACGTCCATCCGCAGCCGCGACTGCAGGTGCAGCAGAATATCAAAGACCCGCTTGACGGCGACCCGCCGCGCGGCCACATCGCCGCGTTCCACCGCCGCGATCGCCTCGGAGAGAAATCGCAGCATGCCGTCGTAGAGCGCCACAATCAGCTCCACGGGATTCTTGCCCGCCAACGACTCGCTCTGGTAGTTCATCCTAGCTCCCCATCCTGTACTGGTTGTAGCCGGTGATCGCACTGTACATCTCGTTCACCTGGGCCAGCTGCTCCGGAATTGACTGCAGGATCTGATTCGCCTGGTTCAGTTCCGTCGTCAGTGTCGCCTTCTGCTGGTTGATGATCGTGTTTTCGTTGGTAATATTCGTGTTCAATTGCTGCTCGACAGTCTGGTTTTCCTTGAGCGCCAGGCTGATCGCTCCCTGCGGCGTGCCGTTGCCGAGATTGCCGAGAACATTCGTCAGATTGCTTCCAAACGAGGTATACGATCCGCTCGGCTGCAGAAAGCTCACCACGCTCTGGTAGTTGCTGTTCAGCAGCGCGTCCAGCGTGTCCGTGTTGAGCGTCAGCGTCCCGTCGTTGTTCACCGAAATCCCCAGCTGCGTGAACGAGGTCACGAAGTTGGCCTGCGATGAACCAAAGGTCACCGCCGAACCGGTCGTCGTATCGGTCAGGCTGCTGGTTACCGCAATCGATCCACTCGATCCGCCCGTCGCATTCACCAGGCTCAGCGTCGCCTGCGTGCCCGAGGTGATCACGCTCGCCGTCACTCCCAGCCCGGCCGCGTTGATCGCGTCCGCCATGCCCTGCAGCGTCGGATTGCTGCTGTTCACATTCACCGTCTGTGCCGTGCCGCCTCCCACGGAAATCGCCAGGCTGCCGGAAAGCGTGTCCGTGCTCCCGATCGTGCTCGCCGTCCCCACGGCATTGGCCGGCTGCGCAAAATTGATCGCGCTTTCCAGCTCCTGCTGCAGCGTCGCCACCGTGGGGTTGCCAAACAGCGGCTGGGCCGTGCCCGAGGAGTCGTTGCTCTCCTGCGTGTTCAAGTCGGTGATCACCTTGTTGTAGGCGGTCACCAGGCTGTTGACCGCCGACTCAACCGACGTGTTGTCATTGGTGATCTGCACCTGCACCTGCGTTCCCGGCGCGGCGCTCAGCAGCTGAAAGGTCACCCCGGGCAGCGCATTCGTCACCGTGTTCGAGGCGCTGGTCAACGCGATGCCGTCCACCGTCAGCTGCGCGTCGGCGCCGGCCTGCGCCTGCGTGAAGCTCATGGCCGTGCTGGTGGTCGCGTCCGTCAGCGAGCCTCCCAGTGTAATGTTCCCGCTCGATCCGCTGGTGTTGCTCACCAGCTCCAGCCGCGAGCCGCTCGCATCGGTCAACACGCTGGCCGTCACTCCATAACTGCCCGAGTTGATCGCATTCGCCAGCGACGACAGCGTGTTGTCGCTGGAATCAATCGTGATCGTCTGCGCCGTGCCATTCCCCACCTGAAGGCTCAGCGTGCCGGAAAGCGTATCCGTGGCGCCCACATCATTGCTGTAGTACGACGAAGTCTGCGCCAGGCTGTTCACCACGATCGTGTGGCTGCCGGCGACTGCATTCGTGGCCGAAGAGGTCAGTTGCAGAATCGAGGTATCCGAACTCGATCCCTGCTTGCCGGCCAGCACGCCCTGAAAATCCGTCAGCGACTGTAACGCGGTCGATAGCGAGCTCAAATCACTTCCCAGACCCGTCAGCGCCGTGTCCTGCGACTGCAGGCTGGCCAGCTGATTCTGCCAGGGTGTCTCCACCGCCTGCAGGTTCGCCACGATCTGGTTGACGGTGCTCGTCACGTCAAAACCCGTGCCGGCGGTGGGAGAGCCAAATGCAAGGCCAACAGTGCTCATGCAATCTCTATCGGCGAAATGGGAAGGGGACTTGAAAACTGCGGCGCAAAGAGTTGCGGGAGGCCGAAGCCCCCCGCGGTTTCATCCAACCTCCCAGCCGCTACTGCAACAGCTTCGTCACCAGCTGCTGCATGCTGTTGGCCTGCGCCAGCGCGCTGATACCGGTCTGAGACAGAATCTCGTACTTCGACATCTGCGAGGTCGCCTGCGCATAGTCCGTCGCCATGACCGCGTTCTGCGCGGAAGTCACGTTCACCTGCTCCGTGCTTTCCACGTTGCTCACCGCGTTCAGCGTGTTGATCTGCGCGCCGGTGTAGCCCCGCTCGGCCGCCACATCCTGCACCGCCGCGTAAACGGAGTTCAATGCAGCCTGCGCGTCGGTCGAGTTGTCCAGCTTGGTCGTGCTCAGATTTTCGGTCGTCGTCCCGGCGGTTCCCGCCGGAGCGTAGGTCAAAGTGGAGGTCGCCGTGCCGCCGCCGGCCGTGTAGGTCAGGCCGGCAGAACCGGTCGAATCGCCCACCGTCGCGCTCGTCAGTGCCGCGAGGGAGATGGTGTCGGTGAAGCCGCCACCGACCGTGCCGTCACCGGTGAAGACGGCAAAACTGCCGCCAAACACCTGCTGACCGTTGTAGGTCGTCGTCGCTCCAATATTGTTGATCTCATCCAGAATCGACTGGTACTCCGAGTTCGCCGCGCTGTCCTGCGTCGTGTTCAGCGTGCCGTTCGAGGCTTCGGTCGCCAGCGTCACCGCGCGATTCAACAGGTTCGTCACCTGCGAAAGCGCGCCGTCGGCCACCTGCAGCAGGCCCACGCCTTCGCTCGCGTTTGTCGCCGACTGCGTCAGAGCCGCCGAGTTTGCGCTCAGGCCGTTCGCCAGCGAAAGACCGGCCGCGTCATCGGCGCCGGAGTTGATGCGCGAACCCGACGATAGCTGCGTCAGCACATTCTGCAGGCTGGACTGCGTCTGGTTCAGGTTGTTCTCGGCATAAAGTGCCGAGATGTTGTTCAGTACGCCGAGTGACATAAGGAATTCGCTCCTTTGGTTGCGATGTTTTGGTTACGGTTCCGATCCCCGGCTCCACCGGGCCCCGCCCGGCATACCGGAGAATCGCTGCACACCGCCTTCATCGGCGCCCGCCAAAGTTGCTTTATGCCGCACCGCTGGTTTGGCAACTCACGTGCGCCGCTCTGACCACCGCCCCGCCCCACCACCTTCCAAATGAACGTTTTCTCATCTGTGCCGATAACTCCACTGAGGCACACACCCGATGATTCCTCTCACCCGGCTCAACGGCAGCCCCATCTACGTCAACAGCGACCTCATCAAGTATGCGGAAGCATCCCCCGATACCATGCTCACCCTCATCCACGGCGAAAAGATCGTCGTTCTCGAGAGCTGCGAAGTGGTCGTCGACCGCATGACCGCCTACCGTATCCGGGAGCTCCGAACCCTGGCCGAAACCCTCCCCGGCGCACTCGATCAGCGCAACGCAGCCTCCGCCGCCGCCGCACACTCCGCCCTGGCACACCTTCCCGAAGAGCGCAGGCAGGAAACCGCCCCGGATCCGGCCGCCGCACACCGCCGCCGCTCGCAGGAGCCATAAGGAGATAGAAACCATGGACAGCAGCAGCGTGGGCGGCATCCTTCTCGCCCTCCTCGGCATCCTTGCCGGACTCATCATCGAAGGCGGACGCATCGATCAGGTCCTCCAGCCCACCGCCGCCATGATCGTCTTCGGCGGCACCTTCGGCGCCGTTCTGCTCCAGTACCCCCTCCCTGCCGTCATGGCGGCGCTGCGCAGCCTCGCACGCGTCTTCTTCTGGAAACACAACACCGGCCAGGCCACCCTCACCCAGATCGTCGGCTTCGCCAACAAGGCCCGCCGCAGCGGCATCGTCTCGCTCGATCAGGACCTCGACAGCATCCAGGACCCCTTCCTCCGCCAGGCCGTCATGCTCGCCGTCGACGGCACCGAACCCTCCGAGCTGCGCACCATCATGGAACTCCAACTCGACAACCAGTCGGAAAGCGAAGAGAAAATCCCCGCCGTCTTTGAATCGGCCGGCGGATTCTCGCCCACCATCGGCATCATCGGCGCCGTCATCGGACTCATCCAGGTCATGCAGCATCTCAGCCACATCGACGAAGTCGGCCGCGGCATCGCCGTCGCCTTCGTCGCCACCATCTACGGCGTCGCCGCCGCCAACCTGCTCTTCCTGCCCGTCGCCGGCAAGCTCAAAAGCCGCGTCCGGGAAGAACAGCGCCTCAAGGAAATGGCCATCGAAGGCGTCATCTCCATCCTCGAAGGCATGAATCCCCGCATCCTCGAGCTCAAGCTCCAAAGCTACCTCGCCTCGCCCGCCCGGCAGCAGAAAAAGAAAGGCAAGAAGGGCGCCGCACAGGAGTCCACGGCATGAAACGGCGCCGCCGCCAACACCACCACTCCAACCACGAACGCTGGCTCGTCTCCTATGCGGACTTCATCACCCTCCTGTTCGCCTTCTTCGTCGTCCTCTATGCCAGCTCCCGGGCCGACATGCGCAAGCAGGCGCAGTTCGCGCAGGCCATTCACTCGGCCTTCACCGCTCTCGGCATCTTCCCTGAAAATGGCCACGGCAAGGGCGCTGGTTCCGTCTCCGTGCCTCCTCAGGCCAAAACCCCCGCCTCCGTGCAGGAAGACCTCACCCGCATCAAAAAGGAGCTCGATCACACCCTGTCCGCCGAAATTGCCGCGCACACTGTCGCGCTGCAACTCGGTCCCAACGGCCTCGTTATCTCCCTGCGCGAAGCCGGCTTTTACCAGAGCGGATCCGCAAGGCCGCGGCCTGCCTCCATCCCCACCATCGGCAAAATCGCGCAGGAGCTCCGCCCCACACCCTACGCCCTCCGTATCGAAGGCCACACCGACAACCTCCCCATCCACACCGCCAGATACAACTCCAACTGGGAGCTCTCCACCGCTCGCGCCACTTACATGACCCGCCTCTTCATTACCAGGTTCCACATCCAGCCCGCTCGCCTCTCCGCCGCCGGTTACGCGCAGTACCACCCCATCGCCTCCAACACTACCGCCGCCGGACGCGCCAAAAACCGCCGCGTCGACATCATCGTCCTCCCCTACGGCTACACCGCCGAATCCCCATTTCCCGCACCCGTACAAAATCTCGCACGCCAAAGATCATCCCTGCCCGCAACTCCGCCATCCCCGGCGATCACAGCCTCCGCCGTCCAAAAACCATCCCCCGATACCCCGTCTGCGATAGCATCTTCCACGAGGCCAAAGCCTTCGCCTGACCGATAGTGGCAAGGGCAACGGCTCCCCTGTTCTCTAATCCCATGCCCGCTCGCACCACCGCCATCCCGCAGCTCAACTCCGCTCAGCGCCTCCGCGCCCTCTACGAAACCCTCGCCGCTGCCTACGGCCCGCAGCACTGGTGGCCCTCCCAGTCACCCCTTGAAACCATCGTCGGAGCCTGCCTCACCCAGGGCACCGCATGGACAGCCGTCGAGCGCTCCCTCTCAAACCTCCGCCAGCGCAATCTCCTCCGCTTCGACGCCCTCCGCGCCCTGCCCATCGCCGAACTCCGCTCGCTCATCCGCCCCTCCGGTTTCATGCAGCGCAAAGCCGCCACCCTCCACGCACTCCTCGATCTCATCCACCACGAATACGGCGGCTCCATCGAACGCTTCGCCCGCGTGCCGCTCCCAACCGCCCGCGCGCAACTGCTCGCCATCTCCGGCATCGGCCCCGAAACCGCCGACGCCATCCTTCTCTACGCCCTGAATCAACCCGCCATGGTCGTCGACGAATACCTCCGCCGCGTCGCCCTCCGCCACGGCCTCGCGCCCGCCCACGCCGGCTATGCCACGCTCCAGCAGCTCGCGCTCTCCGCCTTCGCCGACGAACAAAACCCCGCCGCCCTCGCCGACCACTGCAACGAGTTCCACGCCCTCATCGTGCAAATTGGAAAAGACCACTGCCGCCGCACACCCGACTGCGCCCACTGCCCCCTCCGCGCCGACCTCGACACCCACCTCCACGGAAGGCCCGTGTCCTGCTGACAAGACTTGAGCCTCAAACTCTGACAACCGAGAATTGACAACTGAGAACTGACAAGTGGGGACTGGCAACTGGGCGCTGGCAACTGGCAACTTCCGATGGAAGCCTCCATCCAAGTTAACCTTGTCTTGATGCCCCTCATCCTCTACGTCGCCTCCTCCAACCCAGGCAAGCTCCGCGATTTCCGCGTTGCCGCCGAACACACCTCCGTCGAAATCCTCCCCCTGCCCAACCTCGCCGCCATCCCCGCGCCCGACGAAACCGGCGCCACCTTCGCCGAAAACGCCCGCCTCAAAGCCGAGTACTACAGCCTTCAACTCCCGGGACAACTCGTCCTCGCCGACGATTCCGGCCTCGAAGTCCCCGCGCTCCAGAACGACCCCGGCGTCCGCTCCGCGCGCTTCGCCGATGACGCCCACTACCTCCCCAACTCCCCGCTCTCTACCGACGAGCGCAACAACCTCTTCCTCCTCGACCGCATGACCAACGTAACGGCCCGCGCCGCCCGCTACCGCTGCGTCCTCTCTCTCGCCCGCGACGGAGCGGAGATCCTTTCGGCCACCGGCGAAGTCCCCGGCGAAATCCTCGCCTCTCCCCGCGGCACCGGCGGCTTCGGCTACGATCCGCTCTTCTACCTGCCCCAACTCCACAAAACCATGGCCGAAATCGACCTCAACACCAAACATCACCTCAGCCATCGCGGTGCCGCGCTCCGCGCCCTGCTTGCGCGCACTCAACAATCTGCGCCCGAGATTGCGTGATCCACCCTGGGTACCTTGACGCTGCTCCCGCGCCAAACGAATAATGAAACTTGTTATAACGACTCGTTTTTTATATGGTCAGATACTTGGCCCACATTCACGCAGATGGGATTCACTTACACTCTGCATGGACGTTCACCTCGCACTCATAGTGGCTCAAGGACATCCTTCCTCAAGCCCGATGAGCGTCACACTTGCGTGAGGTTTGACACACACACGCCTCACTTCAATCAGGTTTGGAAAATCCAATGAGCACGAGCGCAGTCGCTGTAAGCAAACATAGGGCACCAGGCTTCTGGCAGTCGACAAACGGCAAGAAAATTGTCATGGCGGTCACTGGGTGCATCCTGATCCTCTTCATCATCGGCCACCTTTTAGGGAACCTGCTCATTTACGCCGGTCCGGCTCGCTACAATGCCTATGCCGCCTTCCTCCACTTTGACGACACCTTGCTCTGGATCATCCGCAGCGTTCTCATCGTCTCGGTGGTTCTGCACATCGAGGCTGCGGCGCAGCTCTGGTTACGGAACAAGAGGGCGCGTCCCGTCAACTACTCGCGCAAGGAAGCGATCCGATCCTCCTATGCCTCCCGAACCATGTACTGGAGCGGCCCCATCGTTCTTGCCTTTGTGATCTTCCATCTGCTCGAGTTCACAGGTGGATTCATCCATCCCGGCTCGCGGTTCATCGCCGGTGATGTCTATCACAATGTGGTTGCAGGTTTCTCGGTATGGTGGATATCGGCCTGGTACATCTTCTCGCTTTGTCTCCTCGGCCTGCACCTTCGTCATGGTCTCTGGAGCATGCTCCAGTCGTTCGGCATACCTCATTCCCGAGCGCGTGAAGTCGTTCTAAAGCGGCTCGCGCTCTGGATTGCTGTGGTTCTCATCGCGGGATACATTTCGATTCCCATCAGCGTACTTACGGGGCTAGTTAAGTAAATGAAACTCGACGCGAAAATCCCTTCCGGCCCAATCGAACAGGCGTGGGACAAAGCCCGCTTTGACATGAAGCTGGTGAATCCTGCCAACAAGCGCAAACACACCGTTCTCGTCATCGGTTCCGGACTCGCAGGGGCATCGGCAGCTGCCTCCATGGGTGAGCTCGGTTACAACGTACGGTGTTTCTGCTTCCAGGACTCGCCCCGCCGCGCGCACTCCATCGCTGCGCAGGGCGGTATCAATGCGGCGAAGAATTACCAGAACGACGGAGACAGCATCTATCGCCTCTTCTACGACACCGTGAAGGGTGGCGACTTCCGTTCTCGTGAAGCCAACGTCTACCGCCTGGCCCAAAACAGCCTGAACATCATCGATCAGTGCGTGGCTCAGGGTGTCCCCTTCGCGCGCGAGTACGGCGGGGCTCTCACCAACCGCTCCTTCGGTGGCGCACAGGTCTCGCGTACCTTCTATGCGCGTGGGCAGACGGGCCAGCAATTGCTGCTGGGCGCCTATCAGGCGCTGGAGCGCCAGGTGCAGGCAGGCACCGTCACCATGTTCCCGCGCACCGAGATGCTCGACCTGATTGTGATCGACGGACAGGCCCGCGGCATCGTCACGCGTAACCTCGTCACCGGCGAGCTGAATGTCCATATTGGCGACGCCGTCGTTTTGGCCAGCGGTGGATACGGCAACGTCTATTACCTCTCCACCAATGCCAAGGGCTCCAACGTGACGGCAAGCTGGCGCGCTCACAAGCGCGGCGCGCTCTTCGCCAATCCATGCTTCACGCAGATTCACCCCACCTGTATCCCCGTCTCCGGCGACTACCAGTCGAAACTCACGCTCATGTCGGAGTCTCTCCGCAATGACGGGCGCATCTGGGTCCCAAAGCAAAAGGGCGACAAGCGCCGGCCTGACCAGATTCCCGCCGATGAACGTGATTACTATCTCGAGCGGCGTTACCCCAGCTTCGGGAATCTTGTCCCGCGCGATGTGGCCTCACGCAACGCAAAGCACGTCTGCGATGAGGGCCGCGGCGTCGGAGAAACCGGCCTCGGCGTCTATCTCGACTTCTCCGATGCCATTCAGCGCCTCGGCGAGCACGTGATTCGCGAGCGCTACGGCAACCTCTTCGACATGTACCAGCGCATCACCGATGAGGATCCCTACAAGGTCCCCATGCGCATCTACCCCGCCATTCACTACACCATGGGCGGCCTCTGGGTTGACTACTACCTGCAGAGCACCATCCCGGGCTTGTTCGTCGCCGGTGAGGCGAACTTCTCCGACCACGGGGCAAACCGCCTCGGCGCTAGCGCGCTCATGCAGGGCTTGTCCGACGGCTATTTCATCATTCCGTACACCGTCGGCAACTACATTGCCACCAGCAAGCTCGACAAAGTGGATGACTCTCACCCCGCAGTCCAGCAAGTCGTTTCTGAAGTCCAGCAGGGTATCACCTCGCTGCTTTCCATCAAGGGCAAGCGCACCGTCGACTCCTTCCATCGGGAGCTCGGCAAAATCATGTGGGACGAGTGCGGCATGTCGCGCACCGCGCAGGGGCTTGAAAAAGCCATCGGCCAGATTCGTCAACTGCGCGAAGAGTTCTGGCAGAACGTTACCGTACCAGGCAGCGGCGATGATTTGAATCAGAGCCTCGAGAAAGCCGGACGTGTGGCCGACTTCTTGGAGCTTGGCGAGTTGATGTGCATCGATGCCCGCGACCGCAACGAAAGCTGCGGTGGACACTTCCGCGAGGAGTCTCAGACCGCGGACGGAGAAGCGCAGCGCGACGACGAGAATTACTCTTACGTGGCGGCATGGGGCTATACCGGCCCGGACAGCGCGCCGGCTCTCAGCAAAGAACCCTTGGAATTCAAGTACGTTTACCGCAGCCAGAGGAGCTACAAGTAAATGAAATTGACCCTGAAAATCTGGCGACAGAAAAACCGCGATGAAAAAGGCAGATTCTTCACCTATCCCGTGGAGAATGTGAATCCGGAGATGTCGATGCTGGAGTGCCTCGACGTCCTGAACGAGTCGCTGATCGAGCGGGGCGAAGAGCCTGTGGCCTTCGAGCATGATTGCCGCGAGGGCATCTGCGGGTCATGCGGGTTCATGATTAACGGCGTCGCTCATGGCCCGCAATCGGCAACCACTGCCTGCCAGCTCACCATGCGGCATTTCAAGGATGGGCAGGAGCTGACCATCGAACCATGGCGTGCCGCTGCCTTTCCTCTCATCAAAGACCTCGTTGTCGATCGTCGCGCCCTGGACCGCATCATTCAGGCAGGTGGCTACATTTCCGTCTCGACCGGCAATGCTCCCGACGGAAATAACATTCCCGTCGGTAAAGACATTGCGGACCGCGCCATGGACGCCGCCGCGTGTATCGGCTGCGGAGCCTGTGTGGCAGCTTGCCCAAATGCCTCGGCCGCGCTCTTCACTGGTGCAAAGATCTCCCACCTCGGCATTCTTCCGCAGGGCAAGCCGGAACAGGACCGCCGCGCTCTGAGCATGGTCGCGCAGATGAATACCGAGCCTTTTGGAAGCTGCACCAATATTGGCGAATGTACCGCAGCCTGCCCCAAAGAAATTCCGCTGGAAGTGATTGCGACCATGAATCGCGACTATCGCGGCGCAACCTGCAGAAAGCGCGACGATCTCGTGCAGGTCGTTGCTCCTGTAACCGGATGGAGTTCCAGCTCAAAGAGTTAGAGCATTCCCCCTGCAGCGAGACAATTTCCATCCAGCTCAAGGCCAGAGAGCATTTTCCCTGGCCTTTTCCTTTTCCAGATCGTTCTCGAAGTCTTTGCCCCAGCTTGCCGTCTGCATGCTCATGTCACTCGAGCGTGATATTCTTCGCAAAATCACGGGAATCGCACTCAGCTTCCCCCAAAAGCTCCGCATCATGACGAGCCCCGGCAAAACTCCCCTCGGCACTCGCCACTTTGACGAGTTGGATTCCCTGCGTGGCCTCGCCGCCATCACGGTTGCTTTCGGACACCTCGCGCTGCTCACCTTTGCCAGCACAACATGGCCAGGTCACCCGCAAATGGAATTCTGGCGGCACGTCATTGAGCTTCTCAATCGGACGCCGCTCACATTTCTGATGGCTGGCGGCGCTGCCGTCCGCTTCTTCTTCGTTCTCAGTGGATTCGTACTCCTTCTCCCATTCCTGCGCCGCAAGGAGAATCCCTATTCGCCCTACATCGTCAAGCGCGTCTGCCGTCTCTATCTTCCCTATCTCGCGGCCGTCCTGCTTGGCCTCCTGGGCGATTATTTCCTCGGCCAGCATCGTCCAAAGGGCTTCCTCGTTTCCCCGCATGACATGTGGACTCACCCCATCACCGCAAACATGATCATCCAGCACATTCTCCTCTACGGCAGCCAGATCGGCCAGCTCGATCAGGTCCTCTGGTCCCTCGTTCAGGAGATGCGCATTTCCGTCATCTATCCACTCATTGCGATTCTCGTCCTCAAACTCCGGACCCGGCATCTGGTTCTCATCGTCGCTGCGATTGAAGTCTTTCTAACAGCCCTCCTGCTTGTCGCTCCACAGACGAACACCAGCCTCCAAAGCTTCTTTTCCACCCTCCACTTCACCACCATCTTCATCTTCGGTGCCTGGCTCGCAAAGAATCATCATGAACTCGGTCAAAGGCTCATGCGGCTCAGCCGCACAACTCGGGTGGGCATCGCAGTCTTTGCCTTTCTCGCCTACAGCCTCGGCATCAAGTTCCTCTGGGGAAACCAGATTCTCATTCACTTCATCCATCCTCTTGAGCGGCGCTTTCCTCAAGCATGGTTTGCCCAGCCCGCCTTCCTCAACTTCATCACTCTTGCCTCAGGCGACTGGATCGCCGCCTTCGCGGCTGGCGTCGCCATTCTTTACGCGCTCCATCAGCGCCAGGTTCGCTCGGCGCTTCACATCTATCCGATACTCATCACCGGCCGCGCATCCTATACGCTCTATCTGGTACATTCGCTGGTGCTCTTTGCGCTTCTCTTCGGCCTCGCCGGAACTCCCTGGTTCTGGGCCGTCATTCCAGGATTCTTTATCGGAACCATCCTCTTCACCTGGCTCTTCTACCGCTGGATTGAAGTTCCCACCATGAACATGGGCAGAAGAATCGCCAAAGCCATGCAGGAAAGACGCCGCCGTACTCCCGCGCCATCCGTCGCCGCATGATCGCAATCTTTTGGCCTCACTCGGCCGGAATTTTTGTCCCCTGATGAAAGAGCATCTGCCACCGCCCATCGCGCAGTTCCCACAACGAACTCCGCAATGACTGCACGGAGTTGTCATTCGGTCCAACACGCAGGGCTCGATAGGTCACCAACACCAATGATGCGGAAAGTGGCGTCGCTTCGAAATCTGTGAGAGACAGCCGAGCGGGCTCTTCCTCCTGCAGGTGCCCAATGATCTCCGCTCTGGAATACACGCGTCCGGAACAGCCAAATTCACGAAAACCATCCGCAAGCAATGCAGCTACCTCCGGCGCATTCTTACGCACGGCGCTCCGCAAAAGACTCTCTTCCAGACTTCGAAGATGATCGCTCAGTTCCATCCGGCGTTTCCTTCCATCCATCGTTGGGCCGAGTCCCACAATCCGGCTCTGCGTCACACGCCTCACACCGCTTCCGCCACTGCCCTGCCCACTGCCGCCAGCGTCGCATCCCGCTGCTCACGGCTCACCGTTGCTCCCGTCAAGTAAGCCGCCACCAGCACCGGCTTTCCCGTGGGAGGCCAAAGAATCGCCACATCATTTGTCGTACCACGCTCTCCGCTGCCCGTCTTGTCACCCTCTCGCCAGGTCTTCGGCAACCCAGCCCGAATCCGCTTCTCACCCGTCCTGTCTTCCACCAGCCATTTCGTCAGCAAAGCCCTTGAGCTTCCCGACAACGCATCCCCCAGCGCCAGCGCACGCAAATCCTGCACCATCCCCACCGGCGTCGTCGTATCCCGCACATCTCCCGGCAAACACTCATTCACATCCGGTTCATTGCGGTCCAGTCTCGTCCACTTGTCTCCCAGCCGCCGTGCAAACTCCGTCACCCCCTGCGGCCCACCCAGCCCAGCCAGCAAAAGATTCGCCGCCGTATTGTCACTCACCGTAATCGCAGCCGCGCACAACGCCTCTACCGTCATCCCGCTCGCAACATGCTGGCTCGTGATTGGTGAATACGCCACCACCTGCCCACGGCCAAACTTCACCAACCGATCCAGCCGCTCCTTGCCGCGATCCGCCTTTGCCAACACCGCTCCCACGGCCAGCAGCTTGTACGTGCTGCACATCGGAAAGCGCTCAAACGCGCGCCAGCCTCCCGTTGACCCCGTTTCCGTATCCAGGCAGTAGACCCCCAGCCTCCCTCCGCTGGCCTTTTCCAGTTGATGAATCCGTGCGTGAAAACGATCATGCCCCAGCGGAGCCGCGCCCGCCCATCCCCGCGCTGAATCAAAAACAGCGCTGCCGGAAACCAGCAGCGCCGCATATACAAATTCCCGTCTTGTCGTCATCTGCCCTCGTGTCGATGCAGCCGATTATGCCACACCGCGAACCGGGCTTCCCTCAGCAACCAGCCTGAGGCAAAAAGAATGCTGTTTACTCAACAGGCTCTGCCGTCACTTCAATCTGCTCTTGCTTGGCGGTCCCGGGAATATCGAGCGATCCCAGAATCAACGGCTTCCCTACCGTGACAATGGCAGTACTATCCAGCGTAGTCTGGCGCAAAATCGGATCCGGCAGCCCGGCAACCGATTTCTCCGGAACCACCGCGGATTGCACAACCTGCGTCTGCAGAACCAGGTCGTTGGCAGGACCACTCAAAGACGCATTCAGGTGCAGACCCACATCCAGGTACTGCATCTGATCGCTGCTCCTCCCCGCACCCGCACTATCGCGGCCCGTCACTATCGGAACCCGCTCGCCTTGCTTGATGCTTGCATTTTCACCGGATGCCACCACCACCGCCACGCTGTGATGCCCGGCGCTCTTGCCCCCGCCAGAATCAGTAAGGGTATAAGTCAGCCGAAACACCCTCGGCCCCTGGCTCATCTCCGTCACCACCTTCTGCGCGATCTCAAAATCATGCTCCGTACTCATCATCGAGATTGCGTTTCGCGATGCCACATAAAAAACCCTGGCTCTCGGCAGTAGACTGCGCAGGTCGGTGACAATATCTATGGCATCGCTTTGTCTTACAACGCCGGTCAAGTACAGGACGTGATAGGTTTCGGGACCCATGCTGGCCGCGGCCTCGGCACTAATAGCGGCATTAGCCGTCGCGCTCAAACCAGCCACGGCGAGCGCAACCATCAGTGCAGGGATAGCGAACATCCGGGTAAGAGATACAGTCCGGGTCCGCCACTCGATGTAACTTGATTTCATAATTCGCCTCTCAGATAACTTTCTGGAAGAGGCCAGAATACGCCGCGCGATGGAGTTACGACAATCTTCTAAATCAACAAGACGCGCAAGATAGATTTCCGCTCGTATTTCTGGAGTCTCATGTACCAGATGCCGCTGGCCGCGCCACACCATAGCGAAGAGCCCCGCTCCACTCGTGCGTCTACGCCACCCTCCACGCATCGAGCGTCGCCTTCGCCCGCTCGTGGCCCAGATCAGGATCAATCGACAGCTCCAGCCGTGTCACCCCATCCAGATCCACCGTGTAGTCCTCAATCTCCTGCATCGAGCCGCTCGGGCTGAAGTTCCACTGCTGCCGCACAATTTCCTGGATGATCCCCGCCTGTGTCATGTACCGCAGCGAAAACTCCTGCGTCCGCTCAACTTCAGGTTCAGTAAAGCGCAGAAAAATCCTGCGAATCTTCATTGGCCGCAAAAAGTTCAGCGTAATCGTCTGCGGCCCCGGCTCGCTGGCGACCCATCCCTTTTCATTGCATTCCGGACTCAGGCTCAGCGCATTCTCCAGGGGACATTCCGGATCCTCCGACGTCAGCAGCGCCCGGGCCAGCTTCTCGATCGGGATCCAGTCGTCCTCGCGGGGCCTCTTTTCAGCAACCTGTTTGTGTCCAACGATTTCCTTCCACATAGGCCGCCTCCAGCCTCAGCTTACTCCGCACCTACCACTCGGCAAGTGATTTTCAGCACACCGCCCGCACCACGGCGTCGCTTCCGGAACCAGCTCCGCTGCCTCCTCTGCCGTCAACACCGCCACCACGCAATTCCTGCTGCGTCATTTCTCGGCTGGCCTCATTCGCGCCCTTTCCGGTACTCTTTTTCTTGGGAAATATGCATTCGATCCGGCACCTCACTCTCGTCCTTGCTGCCCCGCTGCTAGTCGTCGGCACTCTGGCCGCACAGCAATCGGCGCAGCCCCACTCTCAAACCCCGTTTCAAGCCCAAACCCAAACCAAACCGGCAACTTCAACAGCCACGACTAACTCGGCGACCCTGCCCGGCGCGCCATCCCCCCAGCCTCAGAACCAGGCTCAGCCCGCCACGCCGCCTTCGCCGCAACCCACCGGCCCCACTGCCGTCTTTGACACCAGCATGGGACGCATGGTCTGCCGCCTCTACTCCAAGCTTGCACCCGTAACTGTCGCCAACTTCATCGGCCTCGCCGAAGGCACCAAGACCTGGACCAATCCCGCCACCGGCAAACTCGAACACGGCAAATCCCTCTACGACGGAACCATCTTCCATCGCGTTATTCCCGGTTTCATGATTCAAGGCGGCGACCCCCTTGGCACCGGCATGGGCGGCCCGGGCTATCAGTTCAAAGATGAAATCGTACCCACCCTCACCTTCGACGTCGCCGGACGCCTCGCCATGGCGAATGCCGGGCCCAATACCAACGGCTCGCAGTTCTTCATCACCGTCGCCCCCCAGCCGCAACTCGACGGTCACTACACCATCTTTGGCCAATGCACGCCAGACAGCGTGATCGTCGCTGAAACCATCACCGAGGTCCCCCGCGACCCCAGTAACAACAAGCCACTCGACCCCGTCACGATCAATAAGCTTTCCATCATTCCACCGGGCCAGCCGTTGCCACCCTCACCGGAAGCCGCGGCCTCACCCACCACTGCGCAGCCGCAGTCTCAACATTGAAACCAGCACTTTAAGGAGCACGTACCATGTCGCGACCCAGCGGACTCTACGCCGTATTCAATACTTCCGAAGGGAAGATCGTCTGCCGCCTCTTCGAGAAGGAGGCCCCCAAGACCGTCGCCAATTTCGTCGAACTCGCCGAAGGCAAGCGCGAGTGGACCCACCCCGTCAACCTCAACAAGAGCACCAGCAAGCTCTATGACGGCACCATCTTCCACCGCGTTATTCCCGACTTCATGATCCAGGGCGGCGACCCCGCCGGAACCGGCATGGGTGGCCCCGGCTACCGGTTTGCAGACGAAACCAAGGGCTCACCCCACGGCTTCGACAAGAAGGGCATGCTCGCCATGGCCAACGCCGGGCCCAACACCAACGGCTCGCAGTTCTTCATCACCGTCGCTCCCACCGACTGGCTCACCGGCCGCCACACCATCTTCGGCGAAGTCGTCGAGGGCCAGGAGATCGCCGATAAAATCTCCCGCGTCCCCCGCAACGGCATGGACAAGCCCCACAAGGCCGTCGTCATCGAGTCCCTCGTCATCGAGCGCGTCTAAATTCTGAACCCACCTATGCAAAAAGGCCCGCATCGCGCGGGCCTTTTCTTATTCTTGCGCCGATAGGCGCCTTCGTTTGGACGACCAGTCCCTAGACGCCAATCACCGCGCAAAGCTCCTTCACCGCAGCCGCGCTCTTCTTCAGTGCAGCATCTTCCTCGGCCGTCAGCTTGATCTCCACGATCTGCTCCAGTCCCTTCGAGCCCAGCTTGCACGGCACGCCTACATAGTAGCCGCTGATGCCGTACTCGCCCTCAAGGTACACCGCGCAAGGCAGAATCTTCTTCTTGTCCTTCAGAATCGCTTCCACCATCTCCACCGTGGCCGCCGACGGAGCATAGTATGCGCTGCCCGACTTCAGATATTTCACAATCTCGGCGCCGCCGTCGCGCGTCCGCTGCACCAGCTGCTCAATCCGCTCTGCGGACATCAGCTCGGTGATCGGAATCCCCGCCACCGTCGAGTACCGTGGCAGCGGAACCATAGTATCCCCATGGCCGCCCAGTACAAATGCCGTCACGTTCTCCACCGAGACCTTCAGCTCCTCGGCGATAAACGTCCTGAAGCGCGCCGAGTCCAGCACGCCGGCCATGCCGATCACCCGCTCGCGCGGCAGCTTCGACTGCCGGTATGCCGCCTGCGCCATCGCGTCCAGCGGATTCGAAACAATGATCAGGATGCAGTTCGGCGAGTTGGCCACCACCTTGCCCACCACGTCCGACATGATCTTGTAATTCGTGGCCAGCAGATCGTCGCGGCTCATGCCCGGCTTGCGCGGCAGACCCGCCGTGATGATCACGATGTCCGAGTTCGCCGTATCCGCATAATCGTTCGTTCCAATCACGTGGCTGTCACGCTTCTCAATCGGCATCGCTTCCAGCAGATCCAGCCCCTTGCCCTGTGGAACGCCCTCGATGATGTCGATCAGAACAACGTCGGCCAGTTCCTTTGAGGCAATCCAGTGAGCGGCAGTGGCGCCAACATTCCCCGCGCCTACAATCGATACTTTCTTTCGCATGGTGCTCCTTCTGTAATCAGCGGCTCCAGCCGCATGTGATTTTTTGACGTAATTCCAAGCACGTTGGGGAGGGGCTTCTTCATCCCTGCAAGGGGTGCCGTGCCCACTGTCTCAACTCTCTATTAAACAAGGTTCTACGGAATCCTGCAGCGAACCCGTCCCATGCCACGTCTTCTGAAAGAATCAGAAGGCCCGCCGCGCTGCGCGGGTGCCCCATACTTTCTTTTCGCGCCGTTCGAAAAGAAAGTGTGGGCCAAATCGATGCGAAGCATCGACCACGCTCAGCCCACACCTTCTCTGCACGCTCCCCGCAATTCTGGGGCAAGTCCTACATATTTTCGATCATCTTCGTCGCGAACTCGCTCGTCTTCACCTTCGTCGCGCCTTCCATCTGGCGCTCGAAGTCATACGTCACGAACTTCTGATGAATTGTCTTCTCCATGGAAGACTCTATCAGCTTCGCCGCTTCCTTCCAGCCGAGAAACTCGAACATCATCACGCCCGACAGCATCACCGAACCCGGATTGATCACATCCTTGTCCGCGTACTTCGGAGCCGTCCCATGCGTCGCCTCAAACACCGCATAGCCGTCGCCAATGTTCGCACCCGGAGCAATCCCAAGCCCGCCCACCTGCGCCGCGCAGGCATCGGAGATGTAATCGCCGTTCAGGTTCGGGCACACCAGGATGCTGTACTCATTCGGACGGGTCACCACCTGCTGGAAAATCGAGTCGGCAATGCGGTCGTTGATCAGGATCTTCTGCTTCCACTTCCCGCCGCCATGCGACTGCCCGATCGAGTCCAGCACGCCCTTCACCTCGGCGTACAGCGTCTTCCGGAACTCATCCGAACCAAACTCCAGACCCGGTTCAATCATCGCAGCGTTCTCTTCCACGGTCAGCTTCGGATTCGCCTCGACGTTGCCCAGGATCCAGCTCTCGCGCTCGGTCACAACCTGGTCGCGGAACTCTTCCACTGCAACCTCGTAGCCCCACTCCCGGAACGCACCTTCGGTGAACTTCTGGATGTTCCCCTTGTGCACCAGCGTCACCGTCTTGCGCCCGTTCGCAATCGCATACTCGATCGCACGCCGCGCCAGCCGCTTCGTCCCGGTAATCGAAATCGGCTTGATGCCCACGCCCGAATCCGTCCGGATCTTCTTCTTCGCGTCCTTCAGCATCTCGTTATTCAGGAAGTCGATCAGTTTCTTCACTTCAGGCGTTCCCTGCTTGAACTCGATGCCCGCATACACGTCTTCCGTGTTCTCGCGGAAGATCACCACATTCAGCTTCTCCGGATGCTTCACCGGGCTCGGCACGCCCGAATAGTACTTCACCGGACGCACGCACGCATATAGGTCCATCAACTGCCGCAACGCCACGTTCAGCGAGCGAATCCCTCCGCCCACAGGCGTCGTCAGCGGCCCCTTGATGCTCACCCGCAGGTCCATCGCCGCCTTCACCGAGTCATCCGGCAGCCACGTGTTGAACTCCCGGAAAGCCTTCTCGCCGGCATAAATCTCATACCACTTCACTGAGCGCTTGCCGCCGTATGCCTTCTCCACTGCCGCGTCGAACACGCGCTGCGAAGCCTTCCAGATGTCGCGCCCCGTACCATCGCCCTCGATAAACGGAATAATCGGGTGATCCGGAACCTCATATTTGCCGTCAGCATATTGAATCGGCTGTCCGCCTTCGGGCAGCGTATGACCGTTATAACTCGCCTGCATGTGCGTGATACCTCAAAGGTTGTATGGTGCTGATCAGATCAAACCTAACACCCCCAAAATACCCGTGGCAATGTGCCAAATCACTTACAGGGACGCCAATCGCGGCCATACAATGGCGTGGAATCACCTATCTCTGAATCCCACTCTCACTTTCAAGAAAGTTTCTGAATGGCGCCGGAGGCCGGTACGCCCGCGCGCCTGGACGACCAGGGCCTTCTCATGGACGGCCCTGACCCCGAAGCATCATAGCCGCCACATACGCCGCCCCAAATCCGTTATCGATATTCACCACGCACACATTCGGCGCGCACGAATTCAGCATCCCCAGCAGCGCCGCCAGCCCGCCAAACGCCGCGCCGTAGCCCACACTCGTCGGCACCGCAATCACCGGAGCAGCCACCAGCCCGCCCACCACGCTCGGCAGCGCGCCTTCCATCCCTGCGCACACAATCACGGCGCGCGCCCCGGCCAGCGTCTCGTGCTGTGACAAAATCCGGTGCAGCCCCGCTACGCCCACGTCATACACCCGCTTCACATCGCACTCCAGGTACGCCGCCGTCACCGCCGCCTCTTCGGCCACCGGAATATCGCTCGTCCCCGCGCACACCACCGCCAGCGGACCATACTTCGGCTTCGCCCCATCCACCGCCAGCGCCACCATCCGCGCCTCGTCGTGGTACTCTGCCGCCGGAACCAGTTCCCGCACCGCCGCCGCATGCTCCCGCGTCGCGCGCGTCGCCAGCACCGCGCTTCCCGTCGCCGCCATCCGCGCAAAAATCTCCGCCACTTGCTCCGGCGTCTTGCCCGACGAGTAAATCACCTCCGGCAGCCCCAGACGCAGCGAACGGTGATGGTCAATCTTCGCGAACTCCGTCTCCTCATACGGCAAATGCGCCAGCCGGGCAACAGCCGCCTCGGGCGAAGCGTTACCCGAGGCCACTTCTTCCAGCAACCGCAGAATCGCCTCGCGCCTCACGCTGTCTCCTCCACCGGACGCACCGGTGCATGTTCGGCCAGCGCCTCCACTGCAGCCTGCATCACCCACTGCAGCGGAACAGCACGCTCCCGCGCCGCCCGCCGGCAATCCTCATACTCTGGCATCGCGTTGTAACGAACGCCTCCCGCGCTCGCCACCTTCACCCGAATCTCTCCATAAGGCGTCTCCACCACGCGAATCTCCCGGTCCAGAATCACCCTCCGCTCTTCGCGCCGCCGCATGCCCAGCGTCGTCGTCTCGCGAAACAGCAACTCCGTCATCGCATCCGCATCCTGCGGCCGGCAAAGTACCGTCAGCAACGTGCCCATCCGTCCTTTTTTCATCGTCGCAGGAATCGCCATCACATCCAGCGCGCCTTGCTCCATCGCCATCTCCAGCGCATGCGCCAGTACCTGCGCGGAAGCATCATCCACCGCGCACTCCAATACAGTAACCGTATCGGTTGCAAATCCCCCGGCTTCAAACGCCGTAGCCCGCGCCTCGCCCACGCTCAACCGCGCCACATTCGGAAAGCCCTTCGGATTCCGCGTCCCCGCGCCATATCCCACAGCCTCAGCTCGAAAAACAGGCCGTGCCTCGAACCGGCATTTCAGCGCCCGCAGCAGCGCCGCGCCCGTCGGCGTCGTCGCCTCACCCTCCGGACCAGCAGAATACGTCGGAATGCCCCGCAGCAGCTCCGCCGTCGCCGGAGCAGGCACCGGAAACCTCCCATGCGCACACTGCACAAACCCGCTGCCCACGTTCACTGCCGACGCATACCATTCCTCCACGCCCATCCCAGAACCCAGCCACGTCAGCCCCACCGCCGAACACACAACATCGGTGATCGTGTCCACGTTCCCCACTTCGTGGAAGTGCACATCCTCCACTTCCATCCCGTGAATCTTCGCCTCCGCCTCGGCCAGCAACTCAAAAGTCTTCAGCGCCAGCCGCCGCGCATCTTCTGCCAGCGAAGCCGCCTCAATCAGCGCCCGAATCTCCTTCCAGTTCCGCCCATGCGCATGATCCTGCTCATGCGTATGCCCATGCCCCTCATCATGCTCGTGCGAGTGCCCGTGCCCATGCTCATGCGAGTGCCCATGCTCATGAGAGTGCCCGTGCCGATGCTCCTGCACCGCCTCTGCCAGCGCATTCCCAACCAGCACGTCCACCTTCGTCGCCTGGATCCCACTGCGATCCACCGCTTCCATCCGCAAGCTCGCGCCCAGCCCCAGCGCCGCAGCTGTTTCCTTCAGCAGTTCCGCCGGAACCCCGGCCGCAACCAGCGCGCCCAGCATCATGTCGCCGGAAAGCCCGGCAAAACACTCCAGATATCCAATTTTCATAAGCTTTTTACATTGCCCGTCAGGGTCGCAACCGGCAGCAATTCGTTCATCGAGCCGGACCGGTACCCGTCGCAATCCACCGCCACGTAATGAAACCCAGCCGCCCGCACCGCCGCCGACATCTTTCGGAAAAACTCCGGCGTCAGCACCGCCGCCATCTCCTCTTCCGCAATTTCAATCCGCGCCATCTCACCATGGTGCCGCACCCTGAAGCGCCTCAACCCCAGCGCCTGCAACGCATCCTCGGCCTCTTCCACCATGCGCAGCACCTCCGGCGTCACCCTCCGCCCATACTCAATCCGTGAGGAAAGGCACGCCGACGCCGGCTTGTCCCATATCCTCAACCCGGCCTCGCGCGCCAGCGCCCGAATCTCCGCCTTGCCCAGCCCCGCATCGGCCAGCGGCGCCATCACGCGATGCGCTTCCGCCGCCTTCTGCCCGGGCCGAAAATCCTGCCGGTCATCCACGTTCAGCCCATACGCTACCGCCGCAAACCCGTGCCGCTCGCGCTCGGCCTCCAGCACCGTAAACAGCTCATCCTTACAGTGAAAGCATCGATCCGCCCCGTTTACCGCATACGCTTCCTTGTCCAGTTCTTCCGTCCGAACCGTCTCCAGCCGAATCCCCTGCTCGGCCGCAAACGCCAGCGCATCGCGATAATGGCTCCGCGCCAGCGACGCCGAATCCGCTATCACCGCCAGCGCCCGCTCGCCCAGCACCCGGTTCGCGCACCACGCCAGGTATGCCGAATCAGTCCCGCCCGAGTAGGCAATCATCACGCTGCCCAGCTCCGCCAGCCGCGATTCAAGCTGCCGCTGTTTCTCTGTCAGAGTCATCTCTTCTCATCGCTATGGTACTCCCCCGCATACCGCGCCGGCCCTGCGCGAAGGCCCTGCGCGAAGGCCCTCCGGACCCGATCTCCACAGCCCCCTGCGCGATTCCTCGCAAACTCCACGCGCGCCGTACTTTAAACTGGAAGTGCCCGTGCTTGAATCAATCCACCCGCTGACGACCGAGGAGCGCGCCGCGCTTCGCCGCCTCATATTTCAGGATGCCGTCGCCCTCATCAGCCTCGTGCTCATCGTCATCACCATTTCCGGCCTCACCTACCTCCTTTTCCATTCCTTCAAAGACCATGAGCTTGAGCTTGCTCACCGTTGGCGCCGCCGCGGTGAGGTGGCCCTCGCAAAGGGCGATCCCAACGTCGCCATTGACGCCCTCCGCTCCGCGCTCGCCTATCAGCCGAACCGCACCACTGAGATTGAGCTCGCCGAAGCGCTTGCCAAAGCCGGACGCATCCACGAGGCCGTCGCCTATTTCAACACCCTCCGCGACTCCGAACCCGGAAGCGGCATCATCAATCTGCAACTCGCCCGCCTGGCCGCCCGCCAGAATCAGCAGGCCCTCGCCATCCACTACTACCAGACCGCCCTCGACGGCACCTGGGAAGGCGACGGCTACGACCGCCGCCGCGATGTCCGCCTCGAGCTGTCGCAATACCTCATCTCCCGGCACGACTTCGGACGCGCCCGCACCCAACTCCTCATCGCGGCAGGCAACGCTCCCAATGAGCCGGCCGTTCTCCTTAAGATTGCCGGCATGCTCGAACAGTGCGAGAGCCCTGCGGACGCCCTGCAGATCTACCGCACCCTGGCCAAGCAGCGCGAACCCTCCTGGCAGGCCCTCGCCGGTGCGGGCCGCACGGCCTATCAGTTGGGCCAGTTCATGCTCGCGCTGCAATATCTCGATCGCGCCCTCTACGCACGCGCCTTCAGCACTCAACCGGCAACGGAGCAGACGGCCATTCGCGCCATGCAGTCCACCACGGCGCAAATCCTCGCCCTTTATCCATCCACCGACCTCACCATTCGCGAACGGGCCCGGCGTATCCTGCATAACGTGGCCATCGCACGGACCCGCTTCAACAGTTGCGAAGCCCCCATCGCCGCTCTCGCAACTGCCGCGCCCACCACTCCTGCTACGCCCAACTCATCCCCGTTGTTGCCGCCTGCCATTCAGGCCAATCCGCTCCAACAGGCCAATCAGGTCAGCGCGAAGAGTCTCGCCGCCCGGTGGGCCAAGGTGCCGAAATATCCAAGCCTCTTCCGCCTGGAGCAAAACCCGCAGATGGAACAGACGCTCATGCAGTTGGTCTACGACACGGAATTGGATGCCGCCACCCGGTGCGGTCCGCCGCAGGGCAACGATGCCCTGCTCTACAGAATCGCCCAGGCGCCCAACGCGGTGGAGCAACGATGAGCCACTCTTCCGATTCAGCGCGCCCCTCGTTCTCGCTCGGTGACATCGCACGCGACCGCCTGCGCATCGGCTCCATTGACATTCAAAAGCTCGCCCCCACCCGGGACGAACGCCTCTTTCTCGTCCTTTCCATCTTCATTGGTATCCTCTCCGGCCTTCTGGTCGTCGCCTTCCGCGTCGCCATCGAGTGGATCAAGGTCCTTCTGCTCGGCTCTGCCCCTCACCCCGGCCAGTACCGGCTCATTTTCATGCCCGCTGGCATGGGACTGGTCGTCGCCGCCCTCGTCATGTGGCTTTTCCCCGGCGCGCGCGGCAGCGGGGTCAACCAGACCAAGGCCGCCCTCTACGTCTACAACGGCTACATCTCCTTCAAAACCGTCATGGGAAAATTCCTCACCTCGGCCCTCGCCCTGGGCAGTGGACATTCCCTTGGCCCCGAAGACCCATCTCTCCAGATCGGTGCCGGCGTCGCCTCGGTCATCGCCCGCCGTCTCAGGATGTCCCGCCAGCGCCTGCGCCTTTTCGCGCCCATCGGCGCCGCAGCCGGTCTCGCCGCGGCCTTCAACGCTCCCATCTCCGCCGTTCTCTTCGTCATTGAGGAGGTCATCGGCTCCTGGAGCGCCGCTGTTCTCGGCTCCATCGTCCTCGCCGCCATCTCCAGCGTCGTTGTTGCCCGCCTGTTCTGGGGCGCCGAGCCCATGTTCCACGTTCCCACGGTCGAGCTCCGCGACCCCCGCGAGTTGCTCGCGTATGCCGTCCTGGGCGTCATCGGCGGCTTTGTCGCCGTCATCTTCGCCACCACCCTCGGCTATCTCCGTCCCCGCCTCCGCAATCTCCCGCGCTGGACCCTCATTTGCCAGCCGGCCCTCGCTGGCCTCCTGGTCGGAGCCATTGGCTTCTTCGGTTTTCCCCAGGTCATGGGTGTCGGTTATGGCGTCATCGACCAGGCCATGCACGCCGAGTTCACATGGCAGGTCCTGTTCGCCCTCGCCTTTCTCAAGCTCCTCGCCACCACCATGTCATTCTCCAGCGGAACCCCAGGTGGCATGTTCGCCCCCACGCTCTTCATCGGCGCCATGCTCGGCGCGGCCGTCGGCACCTTCGAGAAGCTCTTCTTCCCCCACCTCGCCGGAAGCGTCGGCTCCTACGCTCTCGTTGGCATGGGTGTCCTCTTTGCCGGATTCCTCCGTGTGCCGCTCACCTCGGTCTTCATGGTGCTGGAGGTCAGCGGCAACTACTCCATCATTCTCCCGGTCATTCTGTCCAACACCATCGCCTACCTTATCTCGCGCAGCCTGCAGCCGGTCCCCATCTTTGAAGTCTTCTCGCACCAGGACGGCCTCCACCTGCCCTCCATGGAAGAGCAGCGTGACGAGGTTCACCTGCACATAGAAGACGCTCTCCGCCCCGTCGATGTACCCATCCTCAACGGCTCCGATACGCTCGCCAAAGCCTCCCAGACCTTCGCTTCCTCCGGTTTCGACACGCTGCTCGTCAAAATGTGGGATCAGAACTGGTACGCTCTCACTCGCGAAGAACTCACTGGTCTTGAAGCCCTCCAAAAGCCTGAGACCACACTCGAAGTCGCTGTTCGCAAAGACCGCATCCCTGAGCTCTACCCCGATCTCCCCCTCGATAGCGCCTTGCCCTGCTTCGCAAGATGGCGGGTGCTGCCCATTCAGAACCGCGCCACCCACGGCACCCTGGAAGGCATCCTCACCGAGCGTGATGTGCTCGACCGTTACCAGGAACGATGATGCTTCCAGTTCCGGCGCCACTTCCGCTCCTGCACCAGTACAATGGCACTTGATGGCTGATTCGCTGGAGGGAAAGCACCTTTCGGCAGCGCGGTCACCTGGAGGATACTCGGAAGCTCGCTCATCGGTGGCAGCCACATGCGGTCACTCGCAGGGACCGGTGCGCTGCCTTTGAGACTGCAATAAACATAAGGATTCTCGTTCGACCTATGAGTTTGTATCAAAGGCTGATAGCGGGCTGCTTTCTTCTGGTTGTCCTCGTGACAACCGTCAGCTTTTTGGTGCGCGACTCCTTCCTTAAAATCGCCGCGCTAGAATCCCACGTCCGCGTCGCCGAGCACGCCCTCGCCACCATGCAAGCCGCTCAGGCGGCCCTCGCTCAGGAAGACGTGCTCGCCGCCGAAACAGCCTTCGAAGGCGAACAGGCCTTCCTCCGATTCAAGCGCCAGGCCGAAACCACCCAGAAACTCCTCGTCGCCGCCGCACAAAGCGCGCACGCCGTCGATCCCACCTTCCAGCTCAACGAACTCCTGCGCGAACACGAACAGATCATGCACCGCCGCTCCATCGCCGGCATGCGCATCGAAAATCTTCACGACAGCCAGATCGTTCGAGTCGAGCAGCAGTGGAGCGTCGCCCTCCAGCACATGCATGCCGAGCGCGACCGTGTCGTCAACGGCCTTCGCAACCGCGAAGACGCGCTCCGCACCCGCCTCATCACCTTCTGCGGCCTCTCCATCGTCGCCGCCATTCTCATCTCCATCCTGATGATCGCGTCGCTGATTCTGCCCCTGCGCCGCACCGCTCACTCTGCCCGTCAAATCGGCGGCGGCGATCTCCAGCATCGCGTCGAGTGGCGCTCCAGCGATGACCTCGGCGCTATCGCGGCCGAAATCAACCGCCTCGCTGTCCGTCTTCGCGACCTCCGCGAAACCGAGAGCGGACGCCGCCAGATGGAGCAGCAACTCTCCGATGCCGTCGTGCAATCCATATTTGAGCCCGTCATTGTTACGGATGCCAAAGGCCACGTCCTTAAACTCAACCAGGCCTCTCAGGAACTCCTGGGAGCAGCGTCGGAGGATCGCAACGCCCTCTCCAACACTCCCGGCGGCGACCGCATCCTCTCCGCCATTCGCGCCGCCGTCTCCATGCAGCACCAGCCTTCCGGCGAACGCGAAGCCGCAATCCTTCCCATGCGCATCGGCGAGGCCGAACACAGCTACCGCCTCCGCACCACGCCCATGCGCGATCTCCACGGCCGCCTCCTCGGCGCGGTTACGCTCCTCGAAGATGTCACCTCCCTCACCGAAGTCGACCGATTCAAAACGCGCTTCCTCAATGTCGCCTCGCAAAAACTGCAGGAACCCCTCCAGCACCTGCGCCTCGCCCTCTATACGCTCACGCGCGGCTACGCCGGCCACCTCAATGACCTCCAAATGGAGATCGCGCATGGCGGCGAACTCGAAGCCGAAAAACTCGACGACATCATGACCGACCTCATGGAAGTCGCGGAACTGGACACGGGCCGCCGCGAGCTCCGCGCCGAAAAGCTCCGCCCTTACTACGCCCTTCAGGATGCCGCGGCCCGACATCGCCCACAGGCCCAGGCCAAAAACATCCGCATTACCGTCAAGGCCTTTGAAGATCTGCCTTATGTCGCCGCAGACCGCCGCGCTCTCCGGACCATCCTCGACAATCTCATTCAGAACGCCCTCCGCTACACTCCGCGCGACGGCGAGATCCGCCTCGAAGCCATCGAACTGCGCGACCGCGTACAGTTTTTCATCGTCGATTCCGGCCGCGGCATCGAAGCCGAGCGCCTTCCCGGCATCTTCGACCGCTTCTCCGGCACAGGCACTGCCGGCACCGGCATGGGCCTCGCCCTCGTGCGCCGCCTCGTCGAATCGCAGGGCGGACAGGTAGCCGTTGAAAGCCGCCTCGACCACGGCAGCAACTTCAACTTCACGCTGCCCGTCAGTGCAACCGGCCCTGGCCGGCACCCCGTGGAGGCAGGATGACCGAGATTCAGAAACCATCCTCCGAACTCCGCGAACCGGCCAAGCTCCGCGTCTACCTCGGCGCAGCTCCCGGCGTCGGCAAAACCTATCGCATGCTCGACCACGCACGCGAACTTCGCAACGGAGGCATCGATATCGTCGTCGGCTTCGTCGAGCCCCACGGCCGCGCTGAAACTCAAGCTGCGCTCGGCGATCTCGAAATCATCCCCCGAAAAAAAGTCGCATACAAGTCCGTCACCCTTGAGGAAATGGACCTCGACGCCATCCTCGCGCGTCATCCGCACACCGTCATCGTCGATGAGCTGGCGCACACCAACGTCCCGGGATCAAAGCACCGGAAGCGATACGAAGATGTCCTCGACCTGCTCGACTCCGGCATCAATGTCATGACCGCCGTCAACGTCCAGCACCTCGAATCCCTCAACGACGCTGTCTCCCGCTCCGCCAGCACACAGGTCCGGGAAACCATCCCTGACAGCTTCCTCAATCGTGCCGACGAAATCGTCAATATCGATGTCACCGTGGAAGAGCTCCGCTCGCGTCTCCGCGAAGGCAAAATCTACGCGCCCGAGAAAATCGAGCAGGCTCTCGCGAACTTCTTCCGCAAAGGCAACCTGGACACCCTCCGCGAACTTACCCTCCGCACCACCGCGGAAAGAGTCAGCACTGCCGCCTCCGAGTACCGCCGCAACGTCGGCCTCGAACAGGCGCTCATTCCAGAGAAGGTTATGGTCTGCATCTCAAGCCGTCCCGGCTCTGAGAAGTTGCTGCGTGTCGGCTCGCGCATCGCTGGCCGCCTCGGCAGCGCCTGGTATGCCGTCTATGTCGACTCCCCCAAGTCCGCCAACCAGTCTGATCCTGAAGCCGTCCGCCGCGTCGAAGACTATCAGCAGCTCGCCACCGACCTCGGCGCACGCCTCGTCGTCCTCAAGGAAAAGAACATCTCCGACGCCCTCATCCAGTTCGCCAAGCGCGAAAACATCTCCCACGTCGTCTTCGGTCAGTCAGCCCGCTCGCGCTTTGACATCATGCTGCGCGGCTCCGTTATCAACCGCTTTCTCGCGGAAATGCGAGAGACCACCGTGCAGGTGGTCCCCATGCGAAAAGGAAAGAAGTAACTACTCCTTCTTCAACACCACCGTGTTGCTTTCATCCGAGGATATCGTCTCCTCCAGCGAGCGCAGCTTCGCGTAGTCGCTGGCCGGTAACGCCAGCTTCTTGATCACGTACTCGCGCGTGTAATGCAGCACGCCGCCTTCGGCTTGCACCTTGCTGCTGTAATCCGCGAATCCAAGGTCCACGTTCACCGGATCAGGCAAATCATCCACCGTGTATCCCGGCGGCATCGCGATGTTGATCGAGTCCCGCCACGTCCCCACTGCCGGAAAGCTGATCGGATACTTCCGCGTTTTGCTCTGCAGCCCATGCTCCACGCTGCCCAGCACGCGCGGCCTCACCAGCAGCAGCGTACCTGCGGTCTGCGCGTAGTCCGGCACCGTCAGCTTGTAGCTGATCGAAATCGGCTTGTCCAGTTGCCGCACATTCTCGATCTTGTCGCTCACCAGCGTGAACTCATTCAGGTCCTCGTGAAGCACCGCATTCATGTGGTCCTGCACCTGTCGCGGCGTGCTCTTCGCGTAAAAGTACCGCGTCGACCACGCACCGGCTCCTGCCTGTTGCACCTGCGCCGTTCCGCTCAGCGTGCCGTCGGCGGCCAGTTGCAGCTTCGCGTTCCATTCCGTCACATCGCTCCCAGGCGGCAGTACCGGCAGATGAATCACCTGGCTGTTCGCCCCGTCCACCAGCAAACCCCAGCTTCCCTGCTCGTAATTCGGCAGCAGCCCGATTGGCACAAACTCATTCGTCGGATCAAAAATCAGGTACCGCTGCCCGCTCTCCGTTGTCACCACCGCCTGCAGCTGCGGATTCTCATACCCCTCCGGCAGTTGAATCGCCACAATCATATGATTGCCGTCGATCGACGGCACATCCGGCGCCACAAATCCGCGATGCGTATCCACCAGCACCCACGTCGAGCGAATTCCCACATCGTCCAGCATGGAAATCATCAACGTCGCTTTGTCTTTGCAATCCCCGTACTGATTCGTGAAAACCTCTTCGGCAGAGTGTGGCCTCAACCCGCCAATCCCAATCTCGATGCCCACGTAGCGAATCTTCTGCTGCATGTACGCGGCAATTTTCTTGAGCCGCGTCATGAACTCCGCATTCGGTGAAACCAGCCCATCCGCCGCCGTCTTGATGTTCATGCCGCTCTCCGTCTGTCCCGCTGCCAGATTGTCATACCACTGCCCAATCTGCGCCCACAACGCGCTGTCGCTCGTCGGAATCGGCTTCGCCGAGTAATGCACCACCATTCGCGAAGCCAGCGCCACCCATGCCGGCGCCAGTGGAACTCGGTTCAGATCGATCCCCGGTACGTGTTCGGCTTTCCAGCGAAACTCGTTCGGACCAACTTCCATGGGCGCAATCGCGGCGTGCCGGAACCAGTTCGCTTCATAATTCCACCCACTCGGCAGATCCAGTCGAAACAACGACTTCACCACCGGGATGTCCTGCTGAAAATTCCACGTCAGCTCCTGCTCATACGACGGAATCTTCTGCACGTACTCCCACGCCACAATTCCCCCCGGGTCGGCACCCGGCGGATTCGCCGCGCGATATCGGTCGTCCGCGTACAGCACTCCATCACCGCCTGGATCGCCCAAATCCACGTACTGGTTCTTCTGCATCGCAAAACGATGCCCATCCGGACCAATCGCCCACACCTCAAACGACTTCAGCGGCGCGTCCTTGTCATAGGACACTATCGGCAGCGCATCATTCCGCCCCGGCGGGCGCAGAATCTTCACCACGGTCCGCTCTCGGTACTCCGCTTTCCCATCTGGAGCAATCGTCAAAAGTTGACTATCGTAAAGCACCACGGCATTCGCGGTCGCCGGCAGCGGACCGGTCTGCTCCGCCGCCGCCGTCAGCACCCATGCCGGCAGCTTCGCATCTTTTACCCTCGCCAGCAGTGTTGCCCTGCTGCACAACGCAAGCCCCACCAGCCCGACACAGCGCAGCGCCCAGCCTCTCGTCACTTGGCACCCGCCGGCCCTGCGGCTCCGCTCGCCGCTTTCGCCGGTGCCTCGGCCTGCGCCGTGACCGCGCCCACCTTGAACACCAGCGGCTGCTGGTCCGCCTGGCTCACCTGCTGGAAGTAGCTCTTCAGCTGCGGATACGCCGTAGCCAGGTACTCCGAAACCGCCACCACTGAGACCCGCTGATAGCTGTATGTATTTCCCGTCACCTGGTAAACCGAGCGATACGCGGTGTTCGGTAGAAATTGCAACGACTCGGGCTTCGGGATCCCCTGCACCTTGTAATTTGCCGGCAGCGTCACCGTCACCTGGTCTTGCGTCATGTAGACCGGGCCAAGGTCGATCGGCATCAACCGCGTCGGGCTCGTAAACAGCGGCTTCGCTCCCGCCTCCAGAATATTTCCCGGAATGATCCGCAGCTTGCTGGCGCGTGTCCCCAGCGTCCCGCTTACGGCCAGAATCTCCATCAGATTCGCATCCGGCGTCTTCAGCCCCAGGAAGTGATCCACCTTCACCCGCACACCCGGCGGCGTCAGATTGTTCCAGCGTGCCTGCTCTTTCTGTTTCAGCTTGTCGAGCCCGTCCTCCAGCATCTCGTGACGCAGCCGCAGCGAAAAGTCGCCCGTGTAAATCACTCGCACCGTTCCGCTGATCGCACCATCCGGCGCAAGAGTCAGCGTCGCCAGCCGGCTTTCCGTGTTCCACTTGTAGCTGTCGCCCGGAGTCTTCGCCAGCTCCGTCCCCTGCGCCGTCTGCCGAATTCCTCCGGTCAGCGCATGAAACCATGCCAGTTCGCCGTAATCCTCATACTGCTCCCCCGGATCCAGGTACACTTCCTTGCCATCGATCACAACAATCGCAATGTCATTGTCGAGCTGGTCCCAGCTCAGGTAGCTCGACTCGAAAATCTCATACCGCCGGTCGCATACCCGCATCGCATACGCCTGTACTCCGGCCGCCCGTACCAGCGCGATAAATAGCTTCGTGATCTCGTCCGACGTGCCCTCTTTCGCCTTCCAAATATCCCCGGCGTTCTTTTCTTTCACGCCCTCCGCCTTGTTCTCGGCTGCGCTGTGCGTGCGTGTGTAGTCGGTGTTATCCAGCTTCATCACCGCTTCGTAAATCTTGATCACTTTCTGCTGCGGCGTGTCGCTCGGCGAAACAATCTTGCTCACCGCGGCCTGGATCACCGGTGAATCCGCCGCAAACCGGTTCACGCTCTGCGACCATTTCTTCCCTTCGTAATTCCAGAAATCCTTGCTGCCCGTAAATGGCGAGTAGTAGAACAGCAGCCGCTCGCTCACGCTGTTCATCGGAACTTCGTCCTTCTCCTCCACCAGCGCGGGAACGTCCTTCACCACCAGGTCATAGCCGTCCAGGCCCGAACGCACCTGCACACCCTTCGGCAGCACCCCGCCGTACAGCAGTTGATTCGCCAGGTTCTGGTGCCCCTGTGCATCCGTCGACGTATACTCCCGGAAGTTGTTCGACGGCACAAAGTGGTAGTGCGCCTCATGCACAAATAACGGCTGCTGAATGAACCACCGCGGTGCCGATATCGTGTCGTTGTCGTAATCCAGAATGTACCGGTACTCCAGGATGCTCCCCACCTGCACATCCGGCAGAGTGAACACCTGGCGCATCACCTTGACGCCGTCCCCCTGGAAAATCAGCTTCTTGTAAGGCTTGCCTTTGAACGGCACCACCCTTCCATCCGGCTCGATCGTCCGGCCCTGAATCGACGCAATCTGAAATTGGGAAGGATCGAACATCGGCAGCTTCACATCGGCCCATTTCTTCCCCCCGGCGGTCAATATCTTGATCACCGCAGAGAAGGTGTGCATATGCACCTTGTCATTGACCTCTTCTTCCCGGAACAGATACACCGCCGCCGCATTCGGCGCCTTCGGATCCGTGGTCATCTTCAGTTGTTTCTGGGTCGGCTGATACCACTTTTCAGCCGTTGCGGGAAGGATGTTAAGAGTTGCCAGTACTGCCAGGACGAAAAACGCGCGAGAAATTAAGCCCAGGGTACGCATGTGGCATCCAGAGTTAGACTTGCTTTTCAAGACAGATGGATAAGCAGTGCCATCGTTGTAACTCCGGGAACACAAAGAAAGCAAGCAAAGAAATCACCCTTCATTTCATCAGTTACTGAAATGAAACTTCACCCGCTACAAACCCTCTGATCTCGCGGATCACCGGCCCGCGAAACGCCCTTTTGCTCGCCCGTTCCGGCTTCGCCGGCAAACGCACCGGGGCCGCCGCTGCACTCCCTCCGCGGCTCGCCGGCCTCACGAAATCAACAGCTTTCCATGTGTTAACTTGGATATGAGCTCGTAGCTCAGTTGGTAGAGCACCGCCCTTTTAAGGCGAGGGTCGTGGGTTCAAGTCCCACCGAGCTCACCACCCCTTGAGAGCATTTTCGGAAATGGTCTGGACCACGGGGGAGGTGTTTGCGTCGCCATTCCACTCAAGAATGGCGACTCCGGCTTGGCCTCTGCGGACTGCGGGATTCCGAAAATGCCCGGAACCGCTACTTTCTCCGGTAAAAGTGGGTCTCGGGCACTGCGCGCAGCCGTTCCGCCGCGGATTCAGCCGTAATGTCACGTTGCGGCATCCCCAGCATCTCAAATCCCACCATGAATTTCCTCACCGTCGCCGAGCGCAGCAGCGGCGGATAAAAATGCGCGTGGAAATGCCACGCCGAGTGATCTTCATCCGTCGTCGGGCTCTGGTGAAAGCCCATCGTGTACGGAAAACTCGACTCGAACAGATTGTCGTACCGCACCGCCACCTGCCGCAGAATATCGGCCAGCGCCGCGCGCTCCTCGGCCCCAAACTCTCGCATCGATGACAAATGCCGGTTCGGCAGAATCATCGTCTCAAACGGCCACACCGCCCACCACGGCACCAGCGCCGTAAACATCCCGTTCGAAGCAATCACCCGCGTCCCCAGCCGCTTTTCCTCGACCAGGTAATCGCACAGCAAACACGACCCATGCGCCGTCTTGTATTCCGCCTGCGCCGCACCCTCCAGCGCTGGCTCATCCGGTATATGCCTCGTCGCCCAGATCTGCCCATGCGGGTGCGGATTGCTCGCCCCCATCATCGCCCCGCGATTCTCGAAAATCTGCACATAGCTGATCTTCGGCTTCGCACCCAGTTCCGTATACTGCGCCTGCCACGCCTCGGTCACCGGCTTCAGTTGCTCCGCACTCATCAACGCCAGCGTCAAATTGTGCTCCGGATGAAAACACAGCACCCGGCACTGCCCTGTCTCCGGCTCCGCCCGCAGCAGCGGCGAGCGCGGCTCCTCGCCCGTCATATCCGGCGCTGTTGGCAGCAGCGCCGCATAGTCATTGTCAAAAATAAATACGCTCTCGTATTTCGGATTCTTATGCCCCCCCGCCCGCTCATTCCCCGGGCACAGGTAGCATTTCTCGTCATACTTCACCTCCGAGAATCCTGAGGCCTGGTTCACTTCCCCCTGCCACGGCCGTTGTGTCCGGTGCGGAGAAACCAGCACCCACTGGCGGCGAAGAGGGTTGTAGCGCCGGTGTGGCGCACTAAACAGCGGTGAAGACGAACCCATGACTGCTCCTTCATGCAAATGAATCTCTCGCCAGGCAACGCCCGCGCCCTGCCCCGCCATGCTGACTCAATGCCTTACAGAAGAAGTAACCTTCTCCATCTGGCAATCATGTCATCCTGAGCGCGGCGAAGGACCTGCCGTTGTGCTTCTGCACAAGGCAGTGAGTTCCGGCAAAGTCACACTAGTTCTAACATAAAGGGCAATGATCGCCCCACGCTCCATATCCGCCCGCGATATCGCCGCCCTCCAGGACGCCTGCACCCGTCGCTGGCACCAGGCCGAAGGCCTCGTCGTCTCGGAAGAAAATCCCTGGCTCCGCACCGTCGCCGAGCAGCACGCCGCTAATTTCGAACTCTGGCACACCGAGGATCAGGCCCGCCTGCCCAACGCCACAGACGCCCAGATTACCGCCGTCAAGCGCGCCATCGACCGCATCAACCAGCGCCGCAACGACCTCGCCGAATCCTGTGACCTCCTCCTGCTCCAGGCGCTCGCCGCCCAGAATCTTCCCGCCGGCAACGCGCCGCTGCACTCTGAGAGCCCCGGCCTCATGATCGACCGGCTCTCCATCCTCTCGCTCAAAATCTTCCACACCGCCGAGCAAATCGAACGTACAGACGCCCCCGCCGGCCACGTCGAACGCAACCGCGAACGCCTCGCTATCCTCAAAGAGCAGCAGGACGACCTCATCGGCGCGTTTGACCGCGTCTGGGCCGCCGTCCTGGCCGGAACCCTTCGCTTCAAGCTCTATCGCCAGCTCAAAATGTACAACGATCCAGACCTCAATCCCGCCATCTATCGCGCAAATCGCCTCAAAACAAAGAACACCATCCGCGGGGGCAGCCACGAACCGTGACCCTCATCACCGTGACCTCCACCGCGTCGCGTAGTATAACTACTGGTTAAGTTGAGGCAATCAAACCATTCGATCTTGATCTGCCATCACAGGTGACTGCAACGGGAGCCGACATGTACGACGCCCGACAAACTACAGGTGCTAAGCAAATGCCGCGTTCGATCCTAGACAAGAAGGCTGCTCCATCCTCGCATCAGGAGCAGCATCTCAAGCATTACGAAGCCGGTTTGCGCTTCATGCAGGAAGGCAAATACGACAAGGCCCGGGCCGAGTTCGAAAAACTTCTGCCTGATGGCCCCCCGGAAATTCGCGACCGCGCTGCGCTTCATCTGGCTGCTTGCCGGCGCCAGACCCAGCACGTCGAACTCCGCTTCGCTACCGTCGAAGAACGCTACGACTTCGCCGTACTGCTGCTCAACGACGGCAATTACGAAGACGCCCGCGAGCACCTCGAAATCATCCTCTCCGAAAGAGAGGACGCCGACTTCGCCCACTATGGCTTCGCCGTCCTCAACAGCGTCACCGGCCAGGCCGAGGAATGCCTCCAGCATCTCGCGCGTGCCATCGATCTGAACCCCCTCAACCGCCTCCAGGCGCGACGCGACACCGACTTTACTGACATGGCAGACGACCCGCGCTTCACCGAACTGCTTTATCCGGAGATTTACTGACGACCCGCGCACGTACCGCATCGATCGCAGATGAGCCCAACGCTCTCACCTCATCAGAAGGCGTAGACCTCCCTCTGGCAGTCCAATCCGCTGCCCGGCGCGTAGTCGCCATCGGCGGAGGCACCGGCCTTTCAGCCCTCCTGCGAGGCCTCAAGCATCACGTCATCCCCTTCGCCGGGGCAAGCTCCTTCGTCGAGGCGGAAACCGCTGTCCCCATCTGGATCAGCGACCTCGCCGCCATCGTCACCGTCACGGACGATGGCGGGTCCAGCGGCCGCCTCCGCAAAGACTTCAAAATGCTCCCACCCGGCGACCTGCGCAACTGCATGGTCGCCCTCTCGCAGGACGAGCACCTCATCTCCCGCCTCTTCCAGCACCGCTTCCGTGCCGGCGGCGAACTCGAAGGCCACAACTTCGGCAACCTCTTCCTCGCCGCACTCACTGAGATGACCGGCGACTTTCCCCAGGCCATCCGCCTCGCCGCCGAAGTCCTCGCCACTCGCGGCCACATCTACCCCGTCACTTCAGACAACGTCACCCTCGCCGCCCGCATGGCCAACGGCTCCCTCGTCCGCGGAGAAACCAACATCACCGCCAGCCACGAGGTCATCCGTGAGCTCATGCTCGAGCCGCCCAACGTCAAGCCGCTCCCCGAAACCCTCGACGCCATCGCCAATGCAGACCTCATCACCCTCGGCCCCGGTTCACTCTTCACCAGCCTCATTACCAATCTGCTCGTCCCCGGCATCCCCGGCGCCCTTGCCCACGCCAGCGGCACCCGCGTCTACATCGTCAACCTGATGACCCAGGCCAATGAGAGCCTCCACCTCACCGCCTCCCAGCACATCGAGCGCATCTACGACCACACCCGCCAGCCCATCTTCGACTACGCGCTCATCAACACCGCGCCCATCCCTGAAGCTGCCCGGGCACGCTACGCCGCCGAGGGCGCCGAGGTCATCGTTGCCGACATCAAGAAAATCGAGGCCATGGGCATCCGCTGCATCACCGGCGACTTCGCCGATGTTGGCGATGTCGTCCGCCACGCCTCCAACCGCGTCGCCGACGCCCTGCTTCAAATCCCCCTCCGCGATCGCTGAACCCGTCAGCCGCCCGGTCGCGCTGGTAACCATCTCCATCCGCACCATTTCTCCCTTGTGCTCGCCGCCCGCCCGCGCGTAGAAAGGTGCATGCCTCTGGAACTGGAATCCCGAGTCTGCGGCTCCGTTCATGTTGTGGTCGCAAAAGGCCGCCTCGTCGCAGGACCCGAATGCCGTCAGCTCGAGGATCTCCTGCACCTCGACTCCCGCCGCCACCTCAGGCAAATCGTCCTCGACGCCTCCGGAATCCAACGCCTCGACAGCACCGGCCTCGGCCTCATCGTCCGCACCGCCGTCAGCCTCCGCCGCCGCAACGGAGATCTCCGCCTCGCCAACCCCGCCGGAAACATCGCTCAACTCTTCCGGGTAACCCGCGTCGACGGCGTTATCCACGCTTTCCCCACCCAGGAAGATGCCATTCTCTCCTTCATGCAAAACCAGCCCACGCCCGCCGCTCCCACCTGCGCTGGCTGCAGCGTCATGATCGTCGATCAGTCCCTTGACTTTGCCGCCTTCGTCGCCACCCTGCTCGCCCAGCACAGCTGCGAGGTCAAACTCGCAAGTCTCGTCTCCGACGCGAAAATCCTGCTCCGCTTCCACCCTGTCGATACGATTCTGCTCGGCTCAGGTCCCTCACCGGCCGCTACTGCCGGCATGGCTCCCATCCTGCAGGCCGTCGCGCCCAAAGCCAAAATCCTCGCCCTCGATTCCGCCTTGCACACACGCGATGCCCAGGAAGCCGCGGCAGAAATCCTCCAGTTGCTCCGCTCCCACCGCATCCTCCCCGCGCAGGCCTGAATCCTGGAGCGGTTTCAGGATAACTGTACCCCGAAATGACAACTTTCCAGTCGATGCGACCAACAGGGAGCAGCGGCCCTGACGATTCTAAAAATGGGCATAGCGATCCTGAAATCGCTCTAACCCGCCGCTTCCCGCACCGTCCGCTTCAACTGCCCGCAGGCCGCATAAATATCCCGCCCCCGGGGCCGCCGGATATACGCTGGAATCCCCTTCTCCACCAGGTATTCCTGAAACGCCGCCACATCCCCAGCCTCCGGCATCCGGTACGCCGTCCCCGGCCCCGGATTCCAAACAATCAGGTTCACCTTCAGCGGCAAATTCGCCCTCCGCAGCAGCTTCACCACTTTTTCCGCGTCCTCCTGCCGGTCATTTACGCCCCCCAGCAGCACGTACTCAAAGGTCACCCGCTCCTTCGGCCGCAGCGGCACTTTCCTCACAGCATTCAGAACCGCCGCAATATCCCACTTGCGATTGATGGGCATCACCTCGGCCCGAATCGCATCATCCGGAGCATTCAGGCTGATCGCCAGTTTCGGCCGCACCGTCTCCTCCGCGAATCGCAATATCCCCGGCACAATCCCCGAAGTCGAAACCGTCATCCGCGACGCCGGAATCCCCACTTCCTCCACCAGCAGCCGCACCGCATCCATAAATGCGTCGTAGTTCAGGAACGGCTCGCCCATTCCCATAAAGACCAGGTTGATCCGGTCCCGCCCAATCTTCACCTGCTGCCGCTTCAGCACCGCAACCACCTGCCCGGCAATCTCGCCTGCCGTCAGGTTCCGCACGATTCCCAGTTGCGCCGTCAGGCAGAACTGGCAGTTCACCGCGCACCCAATCTGGCTCGAAACGCAAATCGTCGCCCGCTGCGCCGCATCTTCCTCTGAGCCATCCCCCGTCTCGCCGCCATCGCCGCCCGGCATCCACACCGTCTCCACCGTCTGCCCGTCCAGCCCGGCAATCAGGTAACGCTCCGTACCATCCACGCTCTCAAAGCTCTCCACAATCTCCGGCAGCCCCACCCAAAATCCTTCTCCCGCCAGTCGATCCCGCAACGCCACCGGCAGCGTCGTCACCTCGCTCAGATCGCCCACCCACTCCCGGTAAAGGGCGTGCTCCACCTGCCGAATCCGCCACCCGGGCAGTTCCAGTGCACCCAACGCTTCCATAAGTTGCTCAAAATTAAGACCAAACAGGGGGTGCGACCGCTCGCAACCGCGAGCGTCTAAAATAGTAGTCAGGATCTTCCCGCCCGATGTCATCCCATCCTGAGGATAACCCACCCCTCGGGAGTCGCCGCCGCCACCTCTTTCGCGCACATCGTTCGGGCTGCAGCTCCGGGACCTGATACGAATTTTATGAATCAAGAACGCGACATTCAGCGCACCACACTCCCCAACGGCCTCACCATCCTCACCGAGCGCATGGACCACGTCCGCTCCGTCGCCATGGGCGTCTGGATCAATACCGGCTCCCGCCACGAGCTGCCCGAAGTCAATGGCATCTCCCACTTCGTCGAGCACATGGTCTTCAAGGGCACCAAACACCGCTCCGCCCAGCACATCGCTCGCGAAGTCGACGCCATCGGCGGCAACATCGACGCTTTCACCGGCAAGGAAACCATCTGCTTCAACATCAAGGTCCTCGACGAGCACGTCCCCACCGCCGTCGACGTCCTTTCCGACATCGTCCTCAACCCCGTCTTTTCCCATGACGACATCCACCGCGAGCGCGGCGTCGTCCTTGAAGAAATCAAGATCGACGAGGACAACCCCGACTACCTCGTCCACGAAATCTTCACCCAGTCCTTCTGGAAAGGCCATCCCCTCGCCAAGCCCATCCTTGGCACCCGCGAAACCGTCAAGCGCTTCGAGCAGGACACCCTCTTCAGCTACTACGCCGACCGCTTCCTCGGCGGAAACATCACCTTCACCGCCGCCGGCAACCTCCAGCACGACGACTTCGTCGAGCAGGTCCGTCGCCGCTTCGAGGTCCTGCCCGCCGGCAAAACCATCCACGATCAGGCCCCGCCCAAAACCCACGCCCGTATCCAGCTCCGCAACAAGAAAGCTCTCGAACAGGTCCAGCTCTGCCTCGGCGTCCCCGCTCCCCAGGTCAATCACGAGAAGCGCTACATCACGCTCCTCCTCAACAACATCCTCGGCGGCGGCATGAGCTCCCGCCTCTTCCAGACCATCCGCGAAGAACGCGGCCTCGTCTACTCCATCTACAGCGACCTCGCCCCCTACCGCGACACTGGCTCGCTCTGCGTCTACGCCGGAACCTCCGCCGCCCAGGCCATCAACGTCGTCGATCTCATCATGGCGGAATTCCGCCGCATCAAGTCCGAACCCGTCGACCCCGGCGAGCTACGCCGAGCCAAGGACCAGCTCAAGGGCAACCTCCTGCTCTCTCTCGAAAGCTCCACCGCGCGCATGTCCAACCTCGCCCGCCAAGAGATGTACTTCCACCAGTTCGCCAGCTTCGACGAAATCCTTCAGAAGGTCGAAGAGGTCACCAGCGACCAGATCACCCAGATGGCCCAGCAACTCCTCCGCCCCGAGCTCGTCGCCGTCACCCTCCTCGGCCGACTCGAAGGCATCAAACTCTCCCGCGACCGCCTCGTCTGCTAGAAAGATGAGGGTGCCCCATCCAAGCCCGGTGTTTGAGTGGGACGGGAAGAATGCGGGTACCCCTCAATCTCGATTTTGAGATGTGGGAATCGGCCAAAGGCCGACCCGGATCATCTCAACTTCTTCACGTATTGTCATCCCTTCGCATGAGCACCAAACATGAGCACCAAAGCGGGTGCCCCATACTTTCTTTCCGCGCTTTTCGGAAAGAAAGTGTGGGACCCAATCGGCGCTAAGCGCCGACACGGCTCATCCCCCCGAATAAAATAGAGCAAAAGGACAACTCAGCAGGAACCACCATGGCCGACGGCAAAGAAGAACGCGAAGAGCGCGAAAAACAACGCGAACAGGAAAAGTACAAAGACCAGTCCGACCGCATCGACCGCAGCCACCAAAGCGACGAAAAACCCGAGCGCAACGACTCCTGAGCCGCGCTCAGCCCTCAAGCCAATAACATCCTGAGCGGTAAGTCCATAACTCCCCCGATTGCCCCCTCCCTGCCTCAATACAGATGGAAGAGCACTTCGACGATCATCTTCACCGCCACCGGATGCCCATGGTACATGGCGGGCTTGAACCGGTACTGCTTCACCGCTTCAACGGCCTTCTCATCCAGACCCATTCCAAGATGCCGCACCACTTTTATGTCCGCCGGCAGCCCCTGCTTGGTCACTATTATTTGCAAATCTACAATGCCCTGGTACTTCGCCAGTCGAGCTTTCTTCGTGTATTTCGGCTCCGGGGTAAAAATCGCAATCGGAGCCGTCACATCCTTGCCGATCGCGTAAACCTTGCCCACGTTGCCATCAGAACCCGTCGCCTGCTCCTCGGCTCCCCGCTCCTTTTTCGCCGCAGGCTCCGCAGCTTCCGCCCCTCGCGTCCACTCTACTTTGGCTTTGCAGCCTATCTGCGGTTGAAACTTCTCACTCCCGTTCTCCGCGCAAAAGTATTCGCCCGCATCCCCAGGCCGCGTCGCGCACGTCCCCGCATGCGCCCGCGTATGGAGATCGTAGTAGGTACATGTCGCACCCGCGTACAAATGCAGCTTCGTCCCAGCCACGCTGGTAAAGCCCTCCTTCGTCTGCGCATGCACCGTCCCCGCCATCGCACTCAATGCCCCAGCCACACAGAACAGCAACACCATACTCGCGCCCGTCACCATGCCGCGAACACGCCCGCTCACCTGGAACTTCTTCTCCTTCATCCGCCTGATCCTCCTCTCCAACGCATCCGCATCGAAAATCCCCATCGCCGGCGACGCCGCCACCCGCTCCCCGCCCGTCAGCTTCTCCGCCAGCCGCAGCAGTGATGCCGCATACGAGTACGCATCCAGCACGGTCTCGCTCGCCATCTCGTCGCAAATCATCTCCCGCGTCTGCGCCAGCCGTGCCTTCACAAACCACGTCACCGGATGGTACCCAATCACCACCCCCGCCATCTCGTACAACAGGTTCTTCCCGAAATCACCCCGCCGGATATGCGCGCACTCATGCGCCATCGCCGCCACAAAATCACCCTCCCGGCACCCGTCGAGAAATCCATCCGGCACCATCACCACCGGTTTCCAGAAGCCTGCCGTCACCGGCCCGGCCACGTGCCTTGAACGCAGAATCCGTGCACCCTCCACGCCAAACGCCCGCCGGCACCGCCCCCACGCCTGCTCCAGATCTTCGCCCAGTACGACCGGTTCTGCACTTCGCCGCAGCCTCACCACGCGCCCCACCCGCCAGCACAGCCGCACCGCAAAATACGCCACCGCCACTCCAAACAGCACCAGCAAACCCAGAATCACCGCCTCCGGAACCGCAAATCCACGCCTCGCCACCGGCGACCCCGCTGCGCCCGCCACCGCAAAACGAACCGTCGCCCCCTCCGCCAAGGGACGCGCCATCATCCCTCGCACCGCCGCCCACACCATCGGCAACCCCGGCGTCACCACCGCAGGCCCCAGCGTCATCACCCACACCACATGCTCCACCCGAGGACCAAAGCGCCTCACCGCCCGGCTCACCAGCCAGCCGGCTCCACCAATCACGGCCACTTCCCACACCGAATTCACCACACACGACGCCACCTGCTGCTCCACGCTACTCATCGCCGCTCCTCTTCTTCAGCGTTTCAATTTCCTTGCTCAGCTCCACAATCCGCGCCGCATCCACCTTCCGATCCTTGATCAGGCTCATCACCAGATCCTCTGACGATCCACCAAACAAACGCTCCACCACCTCCCGCACCGCCTGCCCCGCCGCCTTTTCCTTCGTCAGCACTGGATAATACTCATACGCCCGCCCCTTCAGCTTCCGCTTCACCTTGCCCTTCCGCGCCAGCACATTCAGCATCGTCTGCACCGTCGTGTAGGCCAGGTCCATTCCCTCCGGCAAATGTCGCTGCACCGTCTGCACATCGCTCGGCCCCTCCGTCCACAGCACCTGCATCATCTGCAGCTCCAGCGGAGTCAGCCCATCCGTCTCCTTCTTCCGTCGCGCCATAATACTCCTAATAAAATAGGACACTACGCCCGCCCACACACCCTGTCAACTATTTTTTTAGGAGATCGACTCGGCCCAGGGAATCCTGCGCCTCGCCCTTAGCTCCCACCGGTGCCTGCAAGCTTGCTCTGTGTTCTGTGTCGCGAAGGCTTTTGCGCCGAAGGATAGCTAGCCCTTCCGCACCACCCATGTCGTCATCGCCCGCAGCCCCTGCACCACCGTCGTCTTCAGCGGATCAGCCAGCTCCCCCAGCCGCCCCGTCCACTCCATCAGCAGCGCCTCATCCACCAGGTACCGCTCCGACCCATCCGGCGACTTGTACCGCCGCCCACCCAGCGCCGTCACCCGGCTCTCCATCCCAATCGTCGAACCCAGCCGAGCAAAAAGCAGACCGCCCGGCTTCAGCTTCCGCCACACTCCCATCAGCATCTGCTCAAAATGAGCATCGTCGCGCGCAAAATGCAGCACCGCATTGCAAATCACCACATCCGCGCATGCATCTTCAAACGACATCGACTCCACCGGCTCCACCCTGAAATTCTCCGCCCGCAGCCCCGGCGCCAGCCGCCCTGCCATCTCCCGCACAGCCTCGATCGCTCCCGCATTCGCATCCGCCGCAAAAACCTCATATCTCTCCCGCAGCAGATAAACAAGGTTCCGCCCGCCGCCACACCCCGCGTCCAGCACCGTCATGCCCGGGGCAATCCGCCCCTTCAGCAGCTGATCAAACAAATAGATATCGATCTGCCCAAACTCTTCCTGCAACCTCAGTTTCGCCATGGACTCACCCTACCACCGCGCCGGCCGTGGCATAATGGCACCCATGCTCGACTCCGCGCCATCCAAACCCACTCTCACCACCGAGGTACAGCGCTATTCCAACGGAGTCGTCCTCGTCATCTGCCACGGCCGCCTCGTCGCCGGAACCGCCGACATCCTTTACTCCACCGTCCGCGAACTCATCCCCGGCAGCTCCCGCATCATCCTCAAGCTCGCAGACGTCCAGCACACTGACAGCATGGGCCTCGGAACCCTCGTCCGCCTCTACGTCGCCGCCAAATCCGCCGGCAGCAGCCTCGAACTCATGAACCTCGGCAAGCAGCTCCAGCACCTCCTCGGAATCACCAACCTCCTCAACATCCTCACCGTCATCGGCGAATCCGGCACCAAATTCATGTAGCGTCAGAAGAAAATCCGTGTGCCGCTTTCAAGCCGTCCTTTGGCTTGCGTGGGACCGGCATGAAGCGGCTGCCGGGTGCGGCTGCCCAGGTCCCGGCTTCGAGACCTGCGATCTGCAAACCTCATCCCACCCCGCCCAGTCCACGCCAAACCAGCACCGCTCCCACTAGATCCTCCACCGCCATCCCCACCGACTTGAACACCACCTGCCCCGCCGGAGCAGCCACCTTCCCCAGCAGAATCTCACCGAGCTCCGCAAATACCCGCGCCCCCGAAAGCCGCACGTCGCCCGACTCGCGCTCCACACCCGCTCTCGACTCGGCAATCACCGTGCTCTTGCGCATCGCCCTGTCGTCCAGCTCGCGCAGCTCGCCGCCCACCGCGCCCACCGCCAGCACCAGCGCATCAGGACGCAGCCACTCCCCGCGCAGCACCGGCTCCCGCGCCGCCGTCACCGTCACCACCACATCCGCCGCTGCGGCCTCTTCTATCTCCGCCGCTCGCGCACCCACTTCCTCCGCCAGCCGCTCCGCATTCCTCCGCGTCCGGCTCCAGATCCGAACGTCACCCAACTCTGGACGCACCCTCCGCAGCGACTCTACATGCGCCCGCGCCTGCACTCCCGCGCCCAGCACGCCCAAACTCCGCACCCCACTCCGACCCAGCACATCCAGCGCCACTGCCGAAACCGCCGCCGTCCTCATCTCCGTAATCAGCCGCCCATCCATCACTGCCAGCGGCTCGCCCGTCTGCCCATCCAGCAGTTCGATCATCGCCAGGTGTGTCGGCTTCCCCAGCACCGCATTCCCCGGAAAAAACGTCACCGTCTTCACCGCCATCACGCCGCCCGCCGTCACCGGCATCACCGCAAACCACCCCTTTTGCTCCTCGCCGCCCTCGCCCACACGCAGAATCGTCCGCAACGGCTGCTGCACCCGCCCCGCCGAATAATCCACCAAACCCTGCCGCACCGCCGGAATCAGCGCCTCATACCCCAGCACTCCCCGCACATCCTCTTCCCCGATATACCGCATCGCTCCTCGAATCCTCCATGTGGCCAGTCGAACCGCACACATACAAAAACATCCACCGATCTCGAAGTGCACAAACACTACCGAACGGGTACCATTGACGCGCTATCACGAAGTCTAAGGCAATAGGTTCGAACCCTTAGCAAGAGAGCTGGGTGCCCCACGTCCGCGAAGAAGACGTGGGAATCGGCCAAAGGCCGACCACCCCATCCCAACCAGCACTTGCCGGTAATTAGCCCCAAAACTGCTATCCTAGAAATAGGAACCAATACAAAAAGGCGGCCAGAAAGCCGCCTTTTTCACGTCTCAATGGGAGCCCACCGATACCCCGCAACCCAACACTGATTCTAAAAGACTTACTAGTCTAATCCTCCCGTAAACCTCCCCGAATCAACAACTTCCAGGACACTAATCAGAGCGCTTTTTTCACCCCCGAGAACCGGCAACCAGAGGCCAAAACGCGCGTCCATCCAATCAAATCAATCACATACCCACAAAAACATAGGGTGTTAACGAATCAATAACGGGCACACCGCCCAATAAAATCAACGACTTCCCCACAAAAACCATAGGGGTCTCGAAATGCCTTTCGGCGCCCCCAAAGCAAAACGGCCAGCGGCAAAGCCGCTGACCGTCTCATACTTCGTTAATCCAATGTTGGTGCCGAAGGCGCGTTAGACCTTGCGGCAGCGCCTACTTCACCAGCTTCTCCGTCAGCGAGTGGTGAAACGCCAGTTCGATCAGCGTCCGCTGCTCCATCTCGTGCGCCTTCGCCGAACCTGTCGCCGGAGTCGCCGACGCCGACCGCTTCACGCTCAGCACCTGGCGCCCGCGTGCCAGCCGGCGCAGCCTTGGCATCACAAACGAGTGCGCGCCCATGTTCTCCGGCTCCTCCTGCACCCACACCAGCTCGTGGGCATTGGGATGAGCCTCAATCGCAGCCGCCAGCTCCGCCTCCGGCCACGGATACATCTGGTCGAGAAACAGGATCCCCGTCTTATCGTCCTTCCGCTTCTTCCGCTCCATCCGCAGCTCGTGGCCAATCTTGCCCGTGCACAGCAGCAGCCGCTCCGCATCCTGCACCTCGGTTTCAGGAAGCACCGGCAAAAACCGCTCCCGGGTAAACTCCTCCACCCCGGAAACCGCATCCGGATGCCGCAGCATGCTCTTCGGCGTGAACAGCACCAGCGGCTTCTTCCACCGCCGCAGCGCCTGTCGCCGCAGAAGGTGGAAGTACTGGGCCGCATTCGACGGCTGGCACACCTGTATGTTGTCCCGCGCCGTCAGTTGCAGATACCGCTCCACGCGCGCGCTCGAGTGCTCCGGCCCCTGGCCTTCGTACCCATGCGGCAGCAGCATAACCATCCCGCTCAGCAGCCCCCACTTGTCCTCGGCAGAGCTCACGAACTGGTCGATGATAATCTGCGCTCCGTTCGCAAAATCGCCAAACTGCGCCTCCCACAGCACCAGCGTCTCCGGATAATCCCGGCTGTACCCGTACTCGAAACCCAGCACCCCGGCCTCTGACAGCGTCGAGTTGTAAACGTCATACGGCGCCTGCCCCTCCGCCAGGTGATTCAGCGGAATCCACAGGCTCTCATCCTCGATATCCACCAACACGCTGTGCCGGTGGTTGAACGTCCCGCGCTGGCTGTCCTGCCCGGTCAGCCGCACCGGAGTCCCCGCCGTCACCAGCGAGCCAAACGCCAGCGCTTCGGCCATCCCATAGTCAAACGGCCGCTTGCCCTCGGTCATCTCGCGCCGCTGCTCCAGCAGCTTCTGGATCTTCGCATGAATGTGGAACCCGTCCGGATAGCTCGTCAGACCCACGCCCAGCCGCTCAATCTCCTCGCGGCTCAGCCCGGTCTCCACCTCGTACTCAGCCTTGTACGGCCCACCCTTATAAGGATCCCAGTACGGCGGCAGCGTCGCCACCACCGGCTTCTTCTCCATCTTGGTCGCCGCACGCTGGGCCTCGCCAAACTCGTGCTGCAGCTCCTTCACCCGCTCCGTAACATCCACGCCAATCCGCTTCGCGTAGATCTCATACAGCGCCGGATGCTCCTTGATCTTCGCGTACCGCAGCGGCTGTGTAATCGTCGGATCGTCCACCTCGCTGTGCCCGTGCCGCCGGTACCCAATCAGATCCACCACCACGTCCGACCCAAACGTGTACCGGTATTCCGCCGCCAGCGCCGCAATCCGCACCACCGCGTCCGGGTCCTCGGCATTCACGTGGAAAATCGGAATCGGCAGCCGCTTCGCCAGATCCGAAGCATACCGGGACGAGTTCGACTCCTCCGGCTCCGCCGTAAACCCGATCAGGTTGTTCACAATCACGTGGATCGAACCACCCACGCTGAAGCCGTCCACGTTGCCCAGGTTCAGCGTCTCCGCCCATATCCCCTGTCCTGCAAACGCCGCGTCTCCGTGGATCGTCACCAGCAGCACACCCTCTTCGCCGTCCGCGCCTTCCTGCCGCTCCATGCGAATCTGCTTGGCCTTCGTGCGACCCATCGCAATCGGATCAATCGCTTCCAGGTGGCTCGGGTTCGACGCCAGGTGCAGCGCCATCGTCTCGCCCGTCCGCACCTTCACCTCTGACGTCGCGCCCACGTGATACTTCACGTCGCCGCCGCCAAGGATGCTCCGCGGGTCCACATCCTCAAACTTCGCAAAGATGTCCACCGCCGGCTTCTCAAACGTATTCACCATCACGTTCAGCCGCCCGCGATGACTCATGCCCATCAGGCACTTCGTCGCGCCCAGTTCCGCCGCGCGATCCAGCAGCTCATCCAGAAACGGAATCAGCGCCGTCACGCCTTCCAGCGAAAACCGCTTCGTCCCCAGGTAGCGCGACTGAATCACCTGCTCAAAAATATCGGCGCGCGTCAGGTCTTCCAGAATCCGTCTCCGCACGTCGTCCGACAACTCCGGCGCGGGATCTGCCTCCATGCGTTCCTGAATCCAGCGGCGACGATCCGCCGAAGGAATATGCATGTATTCCACGCCAACGGTCCCGCAATAGTACCGGCGGGCTTCTTCGGCGTCACGCCCGGTCGCAGCCCAGGCTTCAATCGGTGCAGGCTCAAGGTACTGGCCCAACGGATCTAGCTGGGCTTCCAGGTACCCCCAGCGGCGGTAGTGGTCAAAGATTCGTTCGCGTTGATAGACAGCAAGGGCGTCAGTCGGATTCAGGTCCAGTTTGGTAGCACTCATAAGTGATTGGAAGCTGGCACCGCGAAAATCCCGCGTACGCGCGATGCGCAACTCTTTATTTTACTCCGCCCGGCGCTTTCTCACAGACCGCGCGGCAAATTGCGCATCGCTTTCCCACCACTCGAATTGCAGAAGTCGACAACTCTACCGTGTCACCTTCAGCATCACCACACCATGGCCCGGAAGCTCGACCGTGTAGTCTCCATTCGTCGCCTTCACATCCTCATGCTTCCACAAATCGCGCATCCGCGCATCTGCCGGAAATCCGATCATCGACAGCTTGAAGGTCATCACGTGCGGGTTATAGCTCGTGTTGAATAGCCCCACCGCTTTGGCTCCGCCCTCCAGCGGCTTCACCCACACCTGCAGCGGTCCCTGCTCCCAGATCCGATTCCCTTCCTTGCCCAGCCGGTCCTGGTCCACCGCAATCACTTCGCGATTCGTCAGAATCGACACCGTCGCCGGCGTCATCTTCGACAGGTCATTGCCCGCAATCAGAGGCGCTGCCAGAATCGCCCATAGCGACATGTGCGTGCGATACTCCTCATTCGTCATGCCGCCGTTGCCGATCTCCAGCATGTCCGGATCATTCCAGTGCCCCGGCCCGGCAAACTTCCCAAGCCCCGCCTGCGTAAACCCGATATGCGCCATCCGCGCATAATTGTCCTGAATATCGCCCGTCGTGCGCCACAGATTCCCGCCTACACCCGCGCCCCACTTCCATACCGACGTCGTCCCGTACTGGCACAGGCTGAACACAATCGGCCGGCCCGTCGCCACCAGCGCTTTGTGCATCTTCTCGTACGCCGCTTCCTGCATCGCACGCTGCTTCGCGAGATTGCTCCCGGCTTCCTTATGGATAATCTCGCCATAACTGCACAGGTCGTACTTCAGATAATCCACGCCCCACTTCGCATACGTCTCCGCATCCTGCCTCACATGCCCATAGCTGCCCGTATATCCGGCACATGTCTTCGGCCCGGGCGAAGAATAAATCCCAAACTTCAGCCCCAGCGAATGTACATACTTCACCAGCCCGGGCATATCCGGAAACTTGCTGTTCGGCTCAATGAACCCCTGCGCATTCCGCTTCCCCTGCCACGTGTCGTCAATAATGATGTACTTGTACCCGGCCGCGGCCATCCCGCTCGTCACCATCGCCTTGGCTGCCGCTTTCACATCGGCCTCATCCACATGAGTCCCAAAGTGATTCCAGCTGTTCCAACCCATCGGCGGCGTCGGCGACAGCTCCGCGGCTGTCGGATACGGCTTCTGCGCATAAAGCGCGGACGTCACAAGCAATGCAGCTCCCAATACCCCAATACGGCGCAATAATTTCACAGCGATCTCCTCACATAGGCATTTGCGGTGCGTAAGGAGTGTACGAACGCAGCTCACCTCCGTGCAAGCGTTTGCATGGCTGCGCATAATCCCGGCCGGAACGCACCCTCCTCCAGCAACGGATTGCGCCTGCTCGCTCATCGGCAACGCAGTGTGCGGCGCCCCCGTTCCGCGGCATTTACGCCATCTCAGGCGGATGGTAAACTCATGAAACAACGCGGGCGCATCTCGTACGTGCGGAGAGGTGGCGGAGCCCGGTTGAACGCACCTGACTCGAAATCAGGCATAGTCGTAAGGCTATCGGGGGTTCGAATCCCTCCCTCTCCGCCAGTCCCCTGAAGAAACAGCCCGGCCGCAAAATCCCCCTCAGCGCAGACTGATTTCGTGCACATTTTTTGTTGTCACAACTTTGTGCTGCACGTAGTTATACGGCGGAACCGTCTGCCCGCGCAGCAGCGTCACTCCCAGCTGAATCAACCGCGGACCATACGTCTCTGCTTCATGAGAAATGGAACCGATGATCGGTCCACCGCCCTTGCGCAGCTCTTCGAGCACCTCCGGAATGCAGTCCTGCCCAACAATCGCCACTGTCTTCTCGCGACCCGCACTTCGCGCACTCTGCAATGCTCCCAATGCGCTCGTGTCCGTCGCCGCAGCGATCAGAATGCGGTCCGTGCGCCCATGCCTCTTAAAGAAATCTGACACCACCTGCGCACTCGTCTGTCGCAGCCCTCTGCCGTCCAGCCGCATGCAGCAGCTTGGATCAAGATCCGGCAGCAGCGACCGCACTCCTTCAAATGCGCCCGTCACGCGGCTTTGCACAAACGTCCCGGCCTCTGCCACGTCCAGGCCGATCACCCAATCCACCTTGCCTCTCCAGTGGCGAATCGCGTGTTGTGCCAGCAGCCGGCCCGCCTCGTATCCAACCTCAAAGTTGTCCACACCAAAATACACCGCGCTCGGGTGCGGAATATCCACCGCAATCAGCGGAATTCCAGCCTTTGAGATGGTGTGCGCAATCACTGGCGCAATGCTCTCTTCAATCTGAAACTCCACCACCAGATCAACGCCCTCAGCGACGAAATCCTTCGCATTCCGCATCGCTGTCTCCGCGTCATACCGATTGTCGCGAATCATCAGTTCCACCCCGGAGGCCGCAGCCGCATCCTTCAAACTGCTCGTCACCGCTTCTGAGAACGGCATCTCCGCGCTCTGCGCCGCAAATCCAAACCGTATCTTCTTCGGCCTTGCCACCAACCGGTACGCACCATCCGAAGTCTGCGCAACATACCCGCGATGCACAAAGGTCTTCAGGATCCGGTAAATGCTCGTCTTTGAAATCCGCGACCGCTGAAAAATTACCTCCAGCGTTAGCGGCTTGTTTTCAGACTCAAGCAACTCGAGAATATCCAGGGCCTTGGAAAGAATCGGAATCAGGTAGAGTCGTTTAATCTGCTGCTGGGCCAATCGTGCACCTCACTGGGCCGGACTCGCAGGCACTTCCCCTATTGAAATGACTGCTGATCGCATTCTACCGAACCGTCCCCTTGCCAGCGCCTCTCATTTGTAACTTTCTGAATACGCAACTACTCAGCGCACGGTGACCAAAAACTGCCCCGTCGCAGAAACGCCTTCCGAACTCCCAATCACCGTCACCGTATAGTTTCCCGGGGTCGTCCCCGCACTGGAGATAAATCGGCCCTGGATCCCGCACCCCAGCAGCCAGATCGAACATGCCGCCACCGCCGTCACATGCAGCGCCCGCTGCATCCCGGACTGTCTCCATCTCTTCCGGTTCGCCGGCCAGATCAGCAGCAGAACCCCAGCCAGCATACTGCCTGCGGCAGGCGCTAGCGGAATTTCCGGCCCGTTGCCGGACGCCAGCCCCGCATTCCCGGTCGTGGTCACCGTCAATATCGCCGTTCCGGCAGAATCTCCCACAATCCTTACCGGGCTTGTCGCCCCAAAGCTCAGCGTCGGCAAGTCGTGCACCAGCCTGGGAGCGCCTGTGATCGCGGCCGTCAGGGTCACAAGCCCCGTGAATCCTCGATAAGGCTGAACCGCAACCCTTACCGTGTTTCCCGTCGCCGCCCCCCGCAAAATCGTAATCGCAGGCGCCGCAATCGAAAAATACGAAGGCTCCGGATAAACAATCACCACGGCCTGCCCCGAACCGCCGCCATAATACCCGGCGCTGGCCGCATCCGGCGTATAGATCGCGGTCAACACATTCGACCCAGTCGCCAGTACTCCGCCCGGCACCGTCAGCGTTGCCTCGCCTCCTGCCTGCAGTGCCGTGCTCACGTTGTAGCCGCCCGCATGCAGCACCACCGTTCCGGTCGGATCCGGCGCCCCAGGCTCGCTGCCGACCTTCACCTTCACCGCAAAGCTCTGCAGCACCGTGACGTTCGTCGCGGCAGGAATCACAGTGACAGCCGGCGATGACGCAGGCGCCGCCCAGGCATACATCGTCGCAAGCGCCGCCCCGTCGCCCGCAACACAACTGCCCTCGGTATGACGATGCGCTGCAGCTGCCACTGCCGGCATATGCTCCGTCCGCGCCTGTGCGCCCCGCAGCGGCGCCATGCCGCAGACTGCTATCGTAATCATCATAGTTACATATCTGAGATGTTTCCCCATACCGGACCGCCGACTGCCTCTGCCTGCTCGCCCAGCAGTTCCTCCATCCCCCACCGTCTCCAAGTCGGCGAGGCGCTACGAATGAGAAATCCCTCATCCGATTGCTGAGCATCGGCTGCTCTCTCCATCGGCAACCACGCACCTAGCCTTTACCGGAATCCGCCCTGGCGGCCACAGCCTATGTCAACCGCCGCGATTTCTCCGCACCCAAACGGCAATCTTTCACCCGCTTTGCATCTGATATAAACAAGTTCCTGCTTCACCCACGGACTCTGAAATGAACTCAGCCTCAATTCTGTGGAAACACGGCGTTACCCAGCTTGCCTCCGGCGCATGGAACTTTCGCGTCTGGGCTCCCTCTCAGCGGACCGTCCATCTGCGCCTGCTCGACCCCCACGAGCGTGTCCTGCCCATGGAGCCTCAATCCCACGGCTACCATCAACTTGTCCTCGAAAACATCGCCCCAGGCGCACGCTACTTCTTTCGTGTCGATGGCCGCGATCTTCCCGATCCTGCTTCGCGCTTCCAGCCCCAGGGCGTGCACGGCCCATCCCAGGTCACCAGCACCGCCTTCCGCTGGCACGACAGCGGATGGCGCGGCCTCCCCATCGACCAATACATCTTCTACGAGCTGCACATCGGCGCTTTCACTCCTGAGGGCGCCTTCGACGCCGTCGTCCCGCACCTTGATTCACTCATCGACACCGGCATCACAGCCATCGAAATCATGCCCGTCGCGGCCTTCCCCGGCAGCCGCAACTGGGGCTATGACGGAGTCTCGCCCTTCGCCGTCCACGCAACCTATGGCGGCCCGGACGGCTTCAAACGCCTCGTCGACGCATGCCATCAGCGCGGCCTCGCCGTCGTGCTCGACGTCGTCTACAACCACCTCGGCCCGGAAGGCAATTACCTGTCTGCCTTCGGCACGTACTTCACTGAGAAATACCGAACCCCGTGGGGCTCCGCCATCAACTTCGACGATGCAGACAGCGACGAAGTCCGCCGCTACTTCCTCGAAAACGCCCTCCGCTGGATTACCGAATTCCACATCGACGCCCTCCGCCTCGACGCCATTCACGCCATCCACGACGAGTCCGCATCCCCATTCCTCGCCGAACTCGCCGACGCCATCCACCACGAGGCCGCCAACCTGAACCGCCACGTCCATCTCATCGCTGAGAGCGACCTCAACGACACCCGTATCCTTCTGCCTCGCAATCGCGGCGGCTTCGCGCACGACACCCAATGGAGCGACGACTTCCATCATTCGCTCTGGACCCTGCTCACCGGGGATCGCAACGGCTATTACCAGGACTTCGGCCACCTGCATCATCTCGCCACCGCCTATCGCGAAGGCTTTGTTTATTCGGGCCGGCACTCCGCCTATCGTCGCCGCCGTCACGGCAACTCATCGCTTGATATTCCCGCCCGGCAGTTCACCGTCTGCATTCAAAATCACGATCAGGTCGGCAATCGCATGCTCGGCGAACGTCTCGCCGCGCTCGCCTCCTTCGAGCAGCTCAAGCTCGCCGCCGCCGCCGTCATCCTCTCGCCATTCCTGCCTCTGCTCTTCATGGGCGAGGAGTACGGCGAAACCGCGCCCTTCCTCTACTTTGTCAGCCACACCGACATCGACCTCATCGAGGCCGTCCGCAGTGGCCGCCAGCGCGAATTCTCCGCCTTCGCATGGCAGGGCACGCCGCCAGATCCGCAGGACGAGGCCACGTTCCTCCACTCCAGGCTCAACCATTCGCTCAAGGCAACCGAACCCCATCGCACGCTGCTTCACTTCTACCGCGAACTTCTGCGGATGCGAAAATCCTCGCCCGCGCTGCGCCATCTCAGCAAAACGCAAATGCAAGTCACCGCCTTCGAAGACTCGCGCGTGCTCTGTCTGCACCGCTGGCACGCCGCGGACGAAGCCCTCATCTTCCTCGCTTTCTCTGAATCGCCCGTCACCCTCCATCCAGATCCCCCGCAAGGCTCGTGGCAAAAATGGCTCGATTCCAGTGACGCCCGCTGGCGCGGCCCCGGCGCGGTACAAACCACATGGCCATCCCTTGGCTCTTCTCTGTCGTTGAATCCCCACTCCGTCGTTCTGTACCGTAAACAAGGGGAGCTCGAGCCATGAGGATTTACTCGCGCATCCGCAGCCAAACTCATCGCGAGTGCGATCACCGCGCAAGAAAGGTCCTCGCATGAATCCCGCAAAGGTCCCTGTTGCCACCTACAGGGTGCAGTTCCACAAAGACTTCCGCTTCCTCGACTGCCGCGATATCGTGCCCTACCTGCACGCGCTTGGCATCGGCGCGCTCTATTCCTCGCCCCACTTCCGCGCCTGCCGCGGCAGCGAGCACGGCTACGATGTCGCAAGCCCGCTGCGCGTCAACTCCGAGCTTGGCACCGATGAAGAATTCGACGACCTCTGCATGAAGCTGCGCCACTACGGCCTCGGCCTCATTCTCGATATCGTGCCCAATCACATGGCCGCCAGCCACGAAAATCCCTGGTGGATCGATGTCCTTGAAAACGGCCCATCCTCACCCTACGCGCACTACTTCGACATCGAGTGGCACCCCGCCGTGTCCAAATCCGCTTTCCTGCAGGAAGGGAAAGTGCTGCTCCCGGTCCTCGGCGATCTCTACGGCAATGTCCTCGCACGCGGCGAAATCTCCCTCGACATCGATGAAACCGGCTTCTTCATCCGCTATTACGATCGCAAGCTCCCGCTCGATCCGGCCACTTGGGAACCCATCCTGCAGGCCTCGCTCGACCGCATCCGGCACGATGTCAAAAAGAAGCGCGAAGCAAAAGCCGTCATCGAGCAGGTCCTCAGCCTCGTCCAGTCCATCCCGCCCCGCACCGTCACCGATCCGGAAGAAATCTCGCGCCGGCTCCGTGATGCCTTCACCGCACAGGAGCGCATCTTCCTGCTTTACCGCGACCATCTTGAAGTCCGCATGGCCATCGACTCGGTGTTGCGCCAAATCGGCGAAGACAAAGTCCAGCTCCATGCCCTGCTCGAAGCACAGGGCTACAGGCTCGCCTTCTGGAAAATCGCCTTCGAAGAAATCAACTACCGCCGATTCTTCGATATCAACGATCTAGTCTGCCTCCGCGTCGAAGAAGAAGACGTCTTCACCGCCCGCCATCAAATCATCCTCGAACTCCTCGCTGAAGGAAAAGTCACCGGCCTCCGCGTCGATCACGTCGACGGCCTGCTCGACCCGGAAGCCTACCTCAGCCACCTCCAGTCCAGCGCCAGCCGCGTCGCATCAGAGAGCCCTGTCTATCTCGTCGTCGAAAAAATCCTTGGCAGAGACGAGCAGCTTTCATCCCAATGGCCCACTTGCGGCACCACCGGCTATGACTTTCTCAGCGCCGTAAATGACCTGCTCATCGACAACGACGGCTTGCGTGAACTCGAATCCATTTACGCCCAATTCACCGGTCGGATCGAAACCTTCGCCGACGTATGCTGCGAGCGCAAAAAGCAGGTCATCTGGCAACTCTTCACCGCGGAAGCCCACGCACTCGGCCATCACCTCGGCAAGCTCGCCGCGCAGGACTGGCTCGCGCGCGATGTTCCCATGTCGGAACTTCTCGGCGCCCTCGTCGAAGTCACCGCATGCCTGCCCATCTATCGAACCTATATCCGCAGTATCGAAATCGGTGGCCATGACCGCGCCTATATTGAGAAAGCCCTCACCATGGCCCGCAGACGCACCACCGATGCGGAAATCGGCGATCCCGCCTTTGATTTTCTCCGCCGCGTTCTGCTCCTCAATCCGCCTTCCGGTGACGCCCAGTTGCAGGAGCAATACCTCCGCTTCGTCATGCGCTGGCAACAGTTCAGCGGCCCCGTCATGGCCAAGGGCCTCGAAGACACCGCCGGTTACGTCCACAACAGCCTCATCTCAAGAAACGAGGTTGGCAGCGATCCCCTGCGCAGTCTTCCTCCGCTCGATATCGCTGGCTTCCACCGCTTCCTGCATCAGCGTGCCGAGCTCTGGCCCCACTCCATGAACACCACCTCCACGCACGACACCAAACGCAGTGAAGATGTACGCGCTCGCCTCCATGTTCTCTCTGAGCTTCCCGCCAAATGGCAAAAATCCCTGCTGCGCTGGCGCCGCCTCAATCAACCACTGAAGTCGCCGGTCAAAGGCCGCAGCGTGCCCGCGCCCGAAGAAGAAGTCCTCCTGTACCAAACGCTGCTCGGCAGCTGGCCGCTCGATCCCGCCGAAGAAGAGCAATTCGCCTCCCGCCTGCCCGAATTCCTCCTCAAGGCCGCGCGCGAAGCAAAAACCTACACCAGTTGGGTGCAGCCCGATGAGGATCACGAAAAGGCTTTGCTCCGCTTTGCGGAGAAAATACTCACGTCCAAATCCCAGTTGTTCAGCAATGATTTCCTGCGCCTGCAGCGCAAACTCGCCTGGCACGGCGCGCTCAATTCTCTCGCGCAGTTGCTCATCAAGATCACCGCACCCGGTGTGCCGGACTTTTACCAGGGCTGCGAGCTCTGGGACTTCAGCATGGTCGATCCCGACAACCGCCGGCCAGTCGATTTCCGCCATCGCATCCAAATGCTCGAAGACATCCGCAGAGACCACAGCAACAGCCCACGCCGGTTCTTCGCATCCCTGCTGTCAAACTGGCGCGACGGCCGCATCAAACTCTTCCTCTCTGACCGCGCGCTCGATTTCCGCCGGGCCAACTCCGCCCTTTACCAGCAAGGCCAATACATTCCGCTGCAAACCATCGGCTCCTGCGAATCGAGCCTCTGCGCCTTTGCGCGCCGCATGGGAAACCAGTGGGCCATCACCGCCGCCCCACGCCTCACCACCCGCCTCGCTCCTTCCGGCCGATGGCCGCTGGGAGAAAAAACCTGGCTCGACACCGCCATCGAAATCCCCTCTGACGCTCCGGATCGATGGCACAACGTCTTCACCGGCGAAACCGTCCCGGTGGACATCGACGCCGACGGCCACAAGGCCCTCGCCCTGTCCTCCGTACTCCGGTCGTTCCCCTGCGCGTTGCTCAGTGCGGCCTCATCCTGAGGCCTCGGAGCAGTTTTCCAGATCGCCTCGCAGCGTCACTTCCACTTCCGCCGCGCCAAACTGGTACTGCGCCTGAATCTGCAACGGTGACAGTTGCCAATAGAGCCGGTAATCATAACCGGCAATCACCATCGGCGGAGAAACCATGCACCCCGATGCCAGCCTCGGAACTCTGCCCGTCCAGGCGCGCGCAATTCCGCTGCACATTTCTCCCAATCCATCATGGATCTTCGTCTCGTCGGTCTGCTCCCTGCCGGTCAGCAATTCTGCCAACAACAGCCCAGACGCACGGTCCATCCGAAGCACGCATGAACCCAGCATTGCTCCGGCAAAGCCTGCGACTGCTCCGAAAGATTCTTGCCGCAGCGTGCAACCCGCGGCCTCCATGGGCGTGCAACGGACTCCCAGCATCCGCTGAAAAACTTCATCCACGGCCTCATTCAGACGCTCTGCCAGGCCCCGCCCCCGCGCCGCATTCATTACATACAGCTTCATCGCGCATCTCCAGTGAAAATGCTTCGCAGGCCATCGCCGCCTTTTCGCCTCAAGTTCTTGCGACGTGGACGATCCCAGGTGGCTCCTTCACTCAAAAACGCCACTCTGCATTTCCTCCCGCTGTCCACCCATGAAGCGAAAATGCTTTAGCAATCCGGGGAAAATCCTGCTGCCGTCCACATGCACCGCACCGGCACTACCTTCCAAAATGCCAGAGATGCACCTCGGCGGTCTCGCTGTTGCAGTGAGAACTCGTGTTGCCGTTATCGGCGCGCGAGCGCGAAAGTTGAAAGCAACGCGTTACTTCGTCTGCCCCGCATCGCTCTCCGGAACCGCCTCCACCATCTTCCGCAGCGGCTCCAGCATATCAAACTGCGTCAGCGCTACCGGAGCTTCCGTCGACTCAATCACCTTCAACTGCTCCGCCTTCCATCCCGCCGGCGCCGTTTCTCCTGACGATAAGTACGACAGTGCCGCCAGTCCAACCCGGCCAAGCTGCGCCAGTTGCCCCGGCCGCGCCTTTGCCTGCGCCAGCAGCGGAGAGTGATCCATCAGTCTCAGTACGCCCGGCTCGGCATCTTCCCACCTCACAAACATCTTCGTCAGCTCCAGCGACTTTGCCTTCTCCACCCTGGGCGCGTTCAGATACTCATTCACCATCACCTCGAAGCGATGCCGGAACGGCGGATCTGGCCGCAGCGCATCCACCCAGTGATCCAGCGGCGCATGCGTCGTGATCTTGTGCTCGCTCGAGTAGTTCGCGCGCTCGCCCCACGACACCGGCTCCATCGTCTCGGCCAGCACTCGCAGCGGCTCAATCTGTTGCGTGCCCGCCATCTCGCGCAGGCTCGCATCCTCCTGCGAAATCTGCGTCAGCCCCAGCGCTTCCAGGCGTACCGACTCCACCCCCAGCCGCCGGTACATGTCGTTCACATTGTCCACGCTCTGCGGAGACCACAGCCGCTCGGCAACCGCTGCCGCGCGCGGCCAGATGCGCGAATCAATCGTCTTCCCATCCACGTACTCGCTCCACATGCACGCTTCCCCGCCCAGAATCCGCTTGCGCTGCGTCGGTGTCAGCGTGCTGCCCTCCGGAATCGGATTCACTTTGTAATACGCCGAGGCCGGCGCCATGTGGTCCAGGTAATATCCCGATGACAAAATCCCGTCGTGCCCCTCGCGCGCCGCCTTCGCCAGCGATTTGTAACCGCGCCATGACTGAATCGCCACGCTCTTCGGCAGTCCCGGCACCAGCACCTCGTCCCAGCCGATCATGTGCTTGTGGTACTTGCTCAGAATCTGTAATACCCGCCGATTGAAATACGCCTGCAGCGCACCCGTGTCCTTCAGATGATGCGCTTTCATAAACGCCTGTATCCGCGGGTTGTGGCTCCACTCCACGCCGTTGTTCTCATCCCCGCCAATGTGGAAGTACGCGTCCGGAAATATCGTCACCATCTCCCCGATAAACTTGTTCAGGAAGCGATACGTGCTCTCCCGCGTCGGATCCATCACAGGATCGAAAACCCCGAACCGGTCCTGGATATGAAACGGCCCTTTCGCGCTCGCCAGCTGCGGATATCCCACCATCCACGAGCTTCCGTGCCCCGGCATATCAAACTCAGGCACCACGCGAATCCCTCGCGCCCGCGCATACGCCACAATCTCCCGCGCCTGCGCCTGTGTATAGAACTGCCCGTCCGAACCATCCTTCGTCAGCAGCGGAAACACCTTGCTCTGCATCCTGAAGCCCTGATCGTCGCTCAGGTGCCAGTGCAGCACGTTCAGCTTCACCGCCGCCATGCCCCGGATAATCTGCTTGATCTTGTTCACCGGAACAAAGTGCCGGCTACAGTCAATCATCAACCCGCGCCACGGATACAGCGGCTGATCCTGAATCCTCACCGCCGGCAGAAAATACTGTGTTCCGTCGTTCTGTACCAGTTGCAGCAGCGTCTGCAATCCCCACATCGCACCCACTACCGTCGCCGCATGCAGGTGAATCCCCTGCGGCGTCACCTCCAGTTGGTACGACTCGTTCTCGTGCACCCCCTGCACGGCCTCGCCCGGCCCATCCACGCTCACCACAAACGCCGCGTCGCCGCTCGTACCATGGCTCGCCGTCGTCGAAACTTCGACTCCCGTCTGCTGCTTCAACTGCTCCATCGCCCGGTGAATCGCATTGTCCAGCCGCGCATTATGAAACTTGTCCGTCGTCGCCGTCAGTCCCGCCGGGAGAAAAAAGTGCCCATGCCCAACCTCCAGATGCGCAGGCTCCGGCATCAGGTTGTTATGGAACGCGTAAGGCGATGCTGTCCCTTGTGCCATCGCAGACCCGGCCATCAAACAGACCATCATCACAAACGTAACGGAAACGCTGCGGCTCGGCGCGCGCACTCCACACTTCTCGCGGAAAAAGCTCGGGATTCGATTCAACATGAAGGGTTCTCGGGGTCTTGCAGGGATTTTTAAACGTGCACATTTCGTCCAAAAAACTGCGCATATCCACAATACAACCTGCTGGCTTACCCTCAAACTCAGGGCGTTCAAAAATCAGGACTCGCCTTGCGAAAGGCGGATGAAGTTCTGTCTGGAAGCGTACGGCGGGTGCCGACTACTTCGCGCAGCGAAGCGTGGAAATCGCGGAAAAGTCGCGTCTGCCTGGACGGCCAGTCCCTACTCCTCGCGCAGCACTTCCAGCGGCCGCTGTCCCAGGATTCTGTAGCTTGCCACCCAGCCCGTCACCACCGCCAGCACTGCCGCCGCCACCACGGCCACCACTGACCCCACGTAGTTCGCCGTGAACGGCACATGCATCCGGTGCAGCAGAATTCGCGACAACACATTCGCAAACACTGCGCCCACCACGCCCGCCATGAGCCCCAGCACCGTGAACTCAATGCTGAACACCGTGGCAATCCGCCGCCGTCGCGCCCCCAGTGTCTTCAGCACCACCACTTCGCGAATTCTTCGGAAGCGCGTGCTCGCCACGCTCGACGCCAGGATGATCAGCCCCGAAAAAATGGAAAATCCCGCCAGAAAATGAATCACCACCGCAATCTGGTCCACCAGCTTGCTGATCGTGTCCATGATGTCCGCCACGTTCACCACCGTCACCGTGGGATACTTCGCGAACACCGCGCGCTCCAGCTGCGGAATCTCGCTCGGCCGCACGTGCGCATCTCCATACCAGATCGTCGTGTACTGCTTCAGCATGTTGGGCGGCATGATAAAGTCCGCGCGCGCAAACGAGTGCTGCCCCTTCAACGCGAACACCGCCGCCACCTGCGTCGCAATCTTCGTCCCGGCCAGATCAAACGTTATCTTCGCACCCGGATGCACTTTCAGGTCCTTCGCCACCCAGTCCACCAGCGCCACACCCTTCGCGTCATCGCTCGTCCACCACTTCCCTTCGGAAATCTTCGTATCCGGCGGAAGTTTGCTCATCCACGTGAACGAGCGATCGTGAAACAGGTAACGCGGATACTTCTTGTTCTTCTCAAGTTCCGTCGCGGCCACTCCGTTCACTTCTGCAATATGCCCCTGCACAATCGGCACCGTTTCTACCTTGCCCCGAATGCCCTTCTGCGCTTCCACCAGCTGCTTCACGCCCTCAAGCTCATCGTTGCTGATGTCCACCAGAAACACATTCGGCGCCGACGGCGGAGCATCCGCGCGCAGCGAAGCCACAATCGATCCCTGCATCAAAAACACGCTCAGGATCAGCATGACGCCCGCGCCCAGTGCCGCCAGCACCGCCGCCGACTGGTTCCCGGGCCGGTAAAGATTCGCCAGTCCATGCCGCAACGTGGAAGGCAGCCGCAGCCGCGTCTTCGCCAAAAACGATCGCAGCAGCCGCAGCATACCCGCTGTCAATCCCAGCAGCACCACCAGCAATGCCGCCAGGCAAATCGTGAACCACTTGCCCACCATGACGGAATTCGCAAGCCCCGCTGCAATTCCGCCCAGCCCGGCCAGAATCACCACCATGCTCGCCAGCTGCAACCGGTGTTCCAACACCCATCCCTTCACGCCCCTGCCCGGCTCGCCCTGGCTCACCGTCCGCCGCAGCACCACCACCGGCCGAATCTTTCTCACATCCAGCAGCGGCGGCAAACAAAACAGCACCGTCGTCAATATTCCCGTCCCAAACGCAGCCAGCACCGGCCCCACCGGCAGCGTCAGCACCGGATGCAGCGGAAGCAGTTTGCCCAGCATCGCCGGCAGCGCGTACTCCACCCCCACACCCAGAAAAATCCCCAGCAACGCGCCGCCCACTCCAAGCAAAACAGTTTGTAACAAATAAATGCGCAATATATCCCGCGATCGCGCCCCAATCGACTTCATGATCGCCAGCACTTCAATCCGCTGCTGCAGATGCGCGCGCATCGCCATGCCCACGCCGATCGCGCCCAGCACCATCGCCACCAGGCAAATCAGACTCAGCAGCCCCGTCGCATGCTTCAGCCCGCGCGTCAGCGCCGGGTTCGCGTCGCGAAAATCCGTCACCTCGGCATCGGGCAGTATCTTCTTCAGCCGCGACTTCATCGCCCCCATATCGCTGCCCTGCGGCAGCTTGAACAGGTACCGCTCTGACGCCTGGCTTCCCGGCTGTACCAGCCCCGTCCCCATCAGCGCCTGCCGCGTCATCATCACGCGCGGACCAATGCTCAGCCCCGCCGTCAGCCGGTCCGGCTCGCTTACAATCTCTGCGGCAATGCGAAACTCCTGTCCGCCAATCGTCAGCTCATCGCCCACCTTCGCACGCAGCCGCACCAGCAGGTTGTCATCCACCAGCACCGTTTTGTCCGTCAGCAGCTTCTGCAGCGGTTCCTCCGGCTTCAGCACCAGCTTGCCGTAAAACGGATACTTCCCCGGATTTACCGCCTTCAGCGAAACCAGCACCGGCGTCGCATCCTCCGCGTTCGCACCCGCCTGCACCAGCGACGCCATTGAAACCGTCTGAGTAATCTGCGTTCGCTCCACGCCGTCGGTCGCCAGTGCATTCATCGCCTGCACCTGCTTCGGCGTCGCCTCGTGGAACATCCGCGCCGCCAGATCCGCCGCCAGCAATGACCGCGCCTTGCCCAGCAGCGCCTTCTGGAACGACTGGCTGAAGCCCCTCACGCCTGTCAGCGCGCCCACTCCAATCGCAACCGCAAAAATTACAAATAGAAACTTCGCCCGCGAAGCCTGCAATTCGCGCCGCGCAATCCGCAGCGCCGTACCCCATGGAACCGCTGGCTTCATCGCGCTGCCTCGACTCGCATCTGATCCGCAATCACCAGGCCGTCGCGCAAATGGATCTGACGGTCCGCGCACTCGGCAATCTGCGGATCATGCGTCACCATCACCAGCGTCGTCTTCGAATCCCGCTGCCGTGCCGTCAGCAAATCCAGCACATGCTGCCCATTCACAGAGTCCAGGTTCCCCGTCGGCTCATCGGCCAGCACAATCGGCGGATCCAGCACAAACGCCCGCGCCAGTGCCACACGCTGCTGCTCCCCGCCGGAAAGCTGTACCGGATAGTGCTGCATCCGGTCGCCCAACCCCACCTTCTCCAGCAGTTCCATCGCTTTCCTGCGTCCATCGCCCGTCGCGTTCAACTCATAGGGCAGCAACACGTTTTCCAGCGCCGTCAACATCGGAATCAGTTGGTACGACTGAAACACAAATCCAACCTTCCGCCCCCGCACCTCGGCCAGCTGGTCTTCTTCCAGGTTCGCAATCGATACTCCATCCAGCAGCACATCGCCTTCCGTCGGAGTATCCAGTCCCGCCAGCAGCCCCAGCAGCGTGCTCTTGCCGCTGCCCGAAGCCCCCATAATCGCCACAAACTGCCCCTGCGGAATCACAAAATCAATCCCGCGCAAAATCTCCACCGTGCGCGTCCCGTTGCGAATGCTCTTCTTCAGCCCTCTTACTTCAATCATCCCGTCTCCCCGCGCCTCGACCCGTTGCTACACTTAGCTTGTGAACCGCCGCCGCGTCTCCCTCATGTTGCTTCTGGCCTTCGTGACCGCGCTCGCTCCTTTCCCCGCTCGCGCCTCCGGGCAAAAACCGCCCGTCATCGTTTGCTACGGAGACAGCATCACCGCCGGCCATGGCCTCGAACCCAGCCAGGCCTACCCCGCCGCGCTCCAGCACGACCTCGACGCTCGCGGATACCACTACCGCGTCATCAACGCCGGCGTCAGCGGCAACACCACCAAGGACGGCGTCGACCGACTGCCGCTTGTCCTCGCCATGCATCCCGCCGTCGTCATCGTCGAATTCGGCGGCAACGACGGCCTTCGCGGCCTTCCACTCAGCGTCACCAGGCGCAACCTCGAAACCATCGTCTCCCGCCTGCTCGCCGCGCACGTCAGGGTCCTGCTCGCCGGCATCACGCTCCCGCCCAACTACGGCGCCGCCTACATTCATCAGTTCGACCTCATGTATCACCAGGTCGCCGCGCGCTTCCACGTGCCGCTTCTGCCAATGCTCTACGCGCACATCTACACCGTCCCCGGAGCCATCCAGTCCGATGGCATTCACCCCACAGCCAAGGGCTCCAGGCTGCTCGCGCAAAACTTCCTTCCGCTGCTCCTGCCCATGCTGCGAAAGTAGAAGCAAAGCACTCACCCGATCACCGCCACCGGCTGGAAAAGTGTTCCCGCCACGCGCCGTCCAATCGCAATCAGTTCTCGCTGCCCCGCAAATATCCGCACCAGCGGCGCCCGCGAAAAATCCGGTAGATTCACCTGCATCCCGTTTCTCAACCTGCCCACGGTCTTCTCATCTGCCGTCACCGCCGGCAGCTCCGCCAAAATCTCCCTCGGATGCGGCATCCGCGCCTCCAGCTCGCCCGCTGCCGCCAGTTCTTCCACCGTCTGCAACGGCATGGCGTCCTTCAGCGTCAACCTACCCGCCGCAGTCCGGCGCAAGCTCGCCAGGTGCGCGCCACAGCCCGCCGCCTGCCCCAGCGCATGCGCCACGGACCGCACATACCCGCCCGCGGAAATCCTCATCCGAAACGTCGCCGAGTCCCCGCGCAGCTCCTCCACCACAAATTCGTGCACCGTTACCGGAACCGCCTTCAGCTTCGGCGTCTCGCCGGCCCGCGCCTGCTTGTACGCCGGCTGTCCCGCAATCTTCTTGGCTGAATAGGGCGGCGGCATCTGCTCCATCTCACCCGTGAAGCGCTCCGCCAGCTTCCGCAGTTGCGCCAGATCCGGCGTCAGCGGCGCAGGCTCTCCCTGCGGCTCACCCTCCGCGTCATACGTATCCGTGGCAAACCCAAACCGGATCGTTCCCGTATACGCCTTCTCGCTCGCGCCGTAGTATTGCGCCAGCCGCGTAAACTTCCCCAGAAGCAGCGGCAGAACGCCGGTCGCCATTGGATCCAGCGTCCCTAGATGTCCAATTGATTTCTCGCCCGTAGCCCGGCGCACCCTTGCCACCACGTCATGTGACGTCATCCCGCCCGGCTTGTCGATAACTAGAAGACCGTTCACATCTACCACTATAAGTGGCAAACCAGCGACTGGAAGAAACTGAGGGTGCCCCATTCCAGCCCGGTTTTGGCCGGAGTGGGAACAGGTATCATCTCGTCCAGATAGACCAGAACCCCACCCCGGCTTCGCGCTTTTTAAAAGTGCTGCGTGCTGCGCTCCCGCACCAGCGACAAAAACTCGCTCCGCGTGTTCTGCTTCTGGAAGCATCCCAGCATCGCAGAAGTCACCGTCGACGAATTCTGCTTCTCCACCCCGCGCATCATCATGCAAAGGTGCCGCGCCTCGATCACCACGCCCACGCCCTGCGGCGCAATCGCTTCCTGGATCGCATCCGCGATTTGCCGCGTCAGCCGCTCCTGCACCTGCAGCCGCCGCGCAAACACCTCCACCAGCCGCGGAATCTTGCTCAACCCCACAACCTTCCCGTTCGGGATATACGCCACATGCACCCGCCCGAAAAACGGCAGCATATGATGCTCGCACAGCGAGAACATCTCGATGTCCTTCACCAGCACCATCTCGTCGTAGTCCACGTCAAACAGCGCCTCGCGCAAGATCGACGCCGGATCCTTCAAATACCCCTGCGTCAGAAACTCCATCGCCTTTTCCACGCGCTTCGGCGTCTGCAACAGCCCGTCCCGGTCCGGATCCTCGCCGAACCGCCGCAGCAGTTCCCGATAAATTTCCTCGGTCGTAGCGCGTTCCAGTCCCGCTTTTGCGGCGATCTTGTTATTCAGTGTTATGGTTGCCATGGTGTCCTTGTCACGCTGCCGGTCCAATTCTTCCGGCTCGCGCAGCTTAGTTTTCTCGAATCTCGAAAAAGTTGTTGTTGGTCTCTTCCACGCGCACGGCCACGACTTCTGCTGCGTGAAAGCTCTCCCTCATACGGCGATAAATCTCAATGCACACATTCTCCGTCGTCGGTACCACATCCTTGAAGCACTTCTGCAGATTCAGGTTCGTATGGTCGAAAGCATCCAGCACTTCTTTCCGCACGCATGCATCCAGCTCCATCAGGTTGCACACCATCCCGGTTTCCTCGTCCACATCTCCGCCCACGCGCACTTCCAGCACATAATTATGCCCGTGCCCATGCGGATTGTTGCACTTCCCGTACGCGGCCTGGTTCTCCTCCGTGCTCAGCGCATCGCTGTGCAGCCGGTGAGACGCGCTGAACCTGTACCGGCGCCCGAAATAAGCCCTCATGCTTCCCCGCAATAATCGGCAAACAGGTCCGGCATCTCGTACACCCTTATGCGCTCCAGCTTCGCACCCTTGATCTTCCCTTCCAGCCGCTTCCAGATCGCAATCGCAATGTTCTCCGTCGTCGGAACCACCGTCGCAAACTCCGGAACCTCCAGGTTCAAATGCCGATGGTCATACACTCCGACCACTTCGCGCTCCATCACGTCCTTCAGTTCCTTCAGGTCCACCACAAACCCGGTCACGGGATCCACCTCACCCGTCACCGTCACTTCCAGCGTGTAATTGTGCCCGTGCCCGTTGCGGTTCGCACAGCGCCCAAACACCTCTTCGTTTTTCTCCTGGCTCCACGCGTCGTTCCAGTAGTAGTGCGCGGCAGAGAACTCGGCTTTCCTTGTCAGCGAAATCATTTGTATCCCGTGTCGTTTCCTCTATAGGATGCCCGTTTCCCATCCCTTGCTTCAGCGTTTCATCCCGCTATACTCGCGGCCCTTCCAAACCACCTGCTTTTTCACCGTGTGATCAAACCAGCTCTGGTACAGCAGCGCCGCAAACAGCGGCAGCCCCAGCGGAGCCAGCAACACATCCCCCCACGGAAAATGCGACCGCCCCACCCTCCGGTAAAACCGCCATAGCGTCCGCACCCAGATCAGCAGCACCACAAGCCCGTAGTAGTGCGTCCAGTAAGCGCCCTTCCCGTATCGCGCAACTTCCCACACCCACCACGCCGCAAACGGCAGCCCCACCAGCAACACCAGGTCCAGCACCCGCCACACCGCCAGCGTCAGCGGATTCCCAAACAGCAGCGCCAGGTTCTTCCGCCATCCCTGCCACATCGCGCCCACGCTCCGGTACATCCGCGTCGACACCGCCTCGGGAGCATACCGGAACCGCAGCCCCAGTTTCCGCTTCTTGAAAATCCGCGCCAGCGCCACATCTTCCAGCACCGCGTCCATCACCGCCGCATGCCCGCCCACCTTCTCATACGCATCGCGCCGCACCAGCAGAAACTGCCCATTCGCCGCCGCCATCCGATGCTCGGGGTTGTTCACCTTCGCCGGAGAATACAACACCGTCAGTTCGCTGAAGATCAGCGGCATCAGCGCCCGCTGCACCAGCCCCGTCACCACCTGCCGCGGCGAGTACGACAGCATCCCCACCTCATGCCGCTCCGCCTCCGTAATTGCCAGCGACAAATGCCCCGGCTCATGCGCCGTATCCGCATCCGTAAACAGCAGCCACTGCCCGCGCGCCGCCCGTACCCCGGTCTGGATCGCGTTCGCCTTCCCCGTCCATCCCGGCTCCGGCTCGCCTGCATCCAGCACCGTCACGCCGGCATACCCCGCCGCAATCTCCCGCGTCCGGTCCGTCGAACCGTCATTGACGACAACGATCTCCCACTCGCGCCCCAGCTCCCAGCCCGGCTCCGACTGCCCCACCAGCGACTCCAGACACGCGCCAATCGAGTCTTCCTCGTTGCGCGCCGGAACCACCACCGTCAGCACCAGTGGATATCCCTCTGATTTCTCTACCGCTTGCGATTCCGCTTCTTCCACACCTTATTATAGAAACTGGGGGTTTTATGTTTCACTCAGGCCTTCGCCGCTGGCTTCCCGTTCTCGCAGTCCTGCCGCTGCTCGTCTTCGCGGGATGCAACGACAATACCCGCCCCGGCTCCATCGGCCGCGTCGCTCCCAGCTTCACCATCCATAACGGAGCAGAAACCGTCAGCCTCCAGCAGGATCGCGGCCACATCGTCGTCCTCAACTTCTGGGCCTCCTGGTGCCCGCCCTGCCTCGAGGAATTCCCCTCCCTCATGCAACTCCAGAAGGACATGCCCAACATCCGCGTCGTCGCCGTCAGCTTTGACACCAGCAGGAAGGCCTACGACCAGTTCCTCCTCGACAACCACATCTCCGGCATCACCACCGCCATCGACCCCACCGGCCACACCAACCGCGAGTTCGGAACCACCCGCCCCCCCGAGTCCTACATCATCAACCGGCACGGCGTCATCGTCCGCAAAATCATCGGCCCCATCAACTGGACCAGCCCTGAAATGCTCAACTACCTCAAAAACATCTAATGGATACCCGAACAATCGGGTGGCCCACTCAAGCCTCTTTTGTCTTTTCGCTTGAGTGGGGGATACAAACTCACCATCTCATCGAAATCGTCTTTCCGAAGCCCGCAGGCGCAACCAAAGAATCCCCAGTTCCAACCCTCCCCGGTCCATACCCTGCAATTGACAATCTACCCCCCCGGCATAGATTTCACCTGCACGATTTTTGCCGTCAGTCGTTTTGTCTACGATGCGGCCTTCGCCAGATACGCGGGAAAGTTAGCTCCTGTTCCTTCAGACGCCCCCATACGGCGCACCCGGACAAACCAGGCGATCCAGCCTCCGGGAGACTTGGCACAATCAACGCAGGCGTGGACGCTCGTGCCCGCGAAAGCATTTTCACTGAAGGTGTAGGGGAGAAAGTGACCCTTGGCGTGGACGTTCTATCAAAGAATGGCCACACCAGATAATGTAAGACACTCAACAGCATCATCAGTGAAAGCGCTATTCACTACGCCGCCGCATAAGGTGCATACATGCGTAAGATTCTCGCTCTGCTTTCCCTCTCAGCCTTGGCCATTCCCATCCTTACCGGCTGCGGCAACGGCAACTCCCCTACCACCTGCACCGCCAACTGCCCCGCGCTGCTCACTCCTGTCTCCCTCAGCGCTACAGACACGCCACCCTCCGGCGTAACCGTGCTCTCCTTCCAGCTCCAGCTCACCGTCGCCACGCTCAACCCCGCATCCGGACGCACATCCCCGGTCAGCCTGCTCCCAAATGACTCAGGCTCCTTCGGAACCAGCACACCCGTCTCCATCGACGCCACCCAGTTCCAGGCCGTCTCCCAGTTCCTCAGCGCCCGCAACGTGCCCTCCACCGGCTACGACAGCCTCAACCTCACCTTCGCCAATCCGCGGCTCATCATCTACAACGTCTCGGACTCGGCCATCTCCGGCCAATGCGCCATCGGCTCCGTCTGCCAGATCGCTCCCACCATCAGCGGCTCGTCAGGGGTCAGTTTGCCGCTTTCCTATGCCCAGCCCGCGCTCGCCCCCGATACGCCACTCAGCCTCCTGCTGGATTTCCACCTCAACACCATCCTCCAGTCCGATTTCTCGCTCAACCTCGGCGCAACCAACGGCATCACCGTCAGCCAGATTCCATCCACATCCTCCGCATCGCCACAGCTCGGCTCCATAACCGGATCACTCCCCAGCGTCCACCCCGCTTTGGCAGGCCAGAGCACCTTCCAGTTCATCTCGCAGGACAACCGGACATACACCATCAACACCAGCAGCGCCACCACCTTCAACAACTTCCCCGTAAGCGGATGCTCCACGGGCTCGCTGTCCTGCCTTGTTGAGGCACAAAACATACGCATTCAAGTAGACGGCATTTCAGCCAACGGCGATCTCAACGCGTCACAGGTCAATTACATCCAGTCCTCCACCCAGCAAACCGTCGAAGGCACCGTCATCGGCCTCATCCCTTCCCCCACCAACATTGCCGGCGCGCCTCCCTACAGCCTCACGCTTCTCATACGTAACAATCCCACCAACAACCCCAACCTGCTCCCCGGCACCGTCGCCACCGTGACCTTTGGCTCTGGTATTCCCTCCTACTCCATCGACTCCGACGGCTTCACTATTCCCGCCGGGCTCAGCTTTTCCAACGGAGACGACTTTATGGTCGGTCAGAACCTACGGATGAACATCGTCTCTGGATCGCTCACCACCCTCACCGGCCAACCGCCCTCCAGCACCTGGAGCACACCCCAGTCCGTCTCCTTCCAGACCAATGCCGTAGCTCTACAGCCAAGCCAGTTCACCGCCACGATCGCAACGCTCAACTCCAGCGCGCAAAGCTTCACCTTCAGCGGCAGTACAGGAGCGATCTTCCTGCCCTGGCCGCCCTCCTACCTCAACGCCAGTTCCGCCACCGTCATCACCACCGCGCAGACCACCTATCAGGGAGCAGACACCTTCGGCGGCCTCGCAAACAATGACGTAGTCTCGGTCGACGGCTGGCTCTTCCCGCTCACAACCAACGGAAACGCGCCCACCGTCGCTGCCCAGTCCATCGTCGTCCGCACCGCCGGATCGCTCTGAGTCCGCCCAACGACCACCCCGGCAATTGTGCCGGAAATTACCCCTCAAACTGCTAGAAAGAAACAAACTTCCTTCTACGCGGCTTTGGGAGTGAGATGGACATCGAAGCCGAAATTTTCCAGACGGTGGATGAGGCGTTGGATGTGCCTGGTTCTGGTCCGTTCGTCGAAGTG
>JAJYVU010000120.1 GCA_021791875.1 Acidobacteriota bacterium
CGCCTGCGCGCCCTGCTTCGCGTCCTCGAGGATTCGAGGGTAGACGCCCTTCAGTTCCCATGTATGGAAGAACGGCGTCCAGTCAATGTACTCCCGCAAGGTGGTGAGCGGGAAGTTATCGAGAACGTGCACGCCAGTGAAGGCTGGGACAGCGATATCCTCCGCACGCCAGGCGATCGGCGTCCGACGCGAACGGGCCGTTTCCAGCGCGACCAGCGGCTGCACGGGAGTGGCATGGGACTGACGAATCCGATGGTACTCGGCGTGGTGCTGCGCGAGGAATTCGGCTTTGCCGTCATCGCTCAACAGGCTGGTAGCCGCAGGTACAGCACGGCTGGCATCGAGAATGTGAATGACCGGTCCGCTGTAGTGCGGCGCAATCTTGATGGCAGTGTGCGCGCGGCTGGTAGTGGCTCCGCCGATGAGCAATGGGATGGTGAAGCCCAGGCGCTGCATTTCGCGGGCGACGTGCATCATCTCGTCGAGCGAAGGAGTGATGAGACCGCTGAGGCCGATGATGTCGGCTTTTTCTTCGCGTGCGCGCTCGAGGATCTTCTCAGGCGGGACCATGACGCCGAGATCGATGACCTCGTAGTTGTTACAGGCGAGTACAACTCCGACGATGTTCTTGCCGATGTCATGAACGTCGCCCTTGACGGTAGCCAGGACAATCTTCCCCTGCGATTTGACGGATTCGCCGGCGGCAGCCATGGCTGCCTTTTCGGCCTCCATGAAGGGCGTGAGGTAGGCGACTGCCTTCTTCATGACGCGGGCTGACTTGACGACCTGCGGCAGGAACATTTTTCCGGCGCCGAAGAGGTCGCCAACGATGCCCATCCCGGCCATGAGCGGACCTTCAATGACGGAGAGTGGACGGCCGAGTTTTGCGCGCGCCTCTTCGGTGTCCTCTTCAATATAGGTATCGATGCCCTTGACGAGCGCGTGGGAGAGGCGATCTTCCACGCTGCCGGAGCGCCATTCTTCCGCCTTTTTCTGAGTCGACGCAGTGGAGGCGCTTTCTGCCTTGAGCTCCTCACCGTAGCTGAGGAGGCGTTCGGTGGCATCAGGGCGGCGATTGAGGAGTACGTCTTCGACGAGGACTTTCAGCTCGGGTTCGATTTCTTCATAAACCTCGAGCATGCCTGCGTTGACGATGCCCATATCCAACCCTGCGCCGATGGCGTGATAGAGAAAAGCAGAGTGCATGGCTTCGCGGACCTTGTTATTGCCGCGGAAGCTGAAGGAGATATTGGAAACGCCGCCGCTGACCTTCGCGTGGGGCAGGTTGGTCTTGATCCAGCGCGTGGCGTGGATAAAGTCGACGGCGTAGTTGTTGTGCTCCTCCATGCCGGTAGCCACGGTGAGAATGTTGGGATCGAAGATAATGTCTTCAGGCGCGAAGCCGACTTCGTCCACGAGGATGCGATAGGCACGCTCGCAGATGCGGATCTTGTCTTCGCAGGTGGCAGCCTGGCCGTTCTCATCAAAGGCCATCACGACGACGGCCGCACCATACTTGAGCACGGTGGCGGCGTGCTCGCGGAAACGGGCTTCGCCCTCCTTGAGCGAAATGGAATTGACGATGCCCTTGCCCTGCATGCACTTGAGGCCGGCCTCGATGACTTCCCACTTGGACGAGTCGATCATGAAGGGCACGCGGGCGACTTCCGGTTCGCTGGCAAGGAGTTGTAGGAAGCGCGTCATGGCGGCAGCGCCGTCGATCATGCCCTCGTCCATGCAGATGTCGAGAACGTTGGCTCCGTTCTCCACCTGCTGGCGGGCGACGCTGACGGCTTCCTCGAATTTCCCTTCTTTGATGAGCCTGGCAAACTTTGGCGAGCCGGCGACGTTGGTGCGCTCGCCGATGACCATGAAGACATTCTGCTGCTGCGTGAATGGCTGCGAGCCGGAGAGGCGCAGGGGCCTGAACTCCGCAGATGTGGCGGAAACTTGCGAGCCAGCCGTCACGGCGCCGATGGAGGTGCTTCGCAGCGCGTGCGTGGGCTGGCCTTCGAGCGCTTTGGCAATGGCGGCAATGTGTTCGGGCGTATTGCCGCAACAGCCGCCGGCAATATTGATGAACCCGGCATGGGCAAAGCCGCCCAGATAGCGGGCCATATCCGCCGGGCCGAGATCAAAGCCCGTGGGGGAAAGCGGATTGGGCAAGCCGGCGTTGGGATAGCAGGAAATGGCGACGCTGGATTTCTCGGCCAGTTCCTCAAGGAACGGGTACATGAGGTCAGGGCCGAGCGAGCAGTTAAGCCCGATGGAAAGCGGGTGGACGTGCTCGACGGCATCCCAGAAGGCTTCGACCGTCTGCGCGGAGATCATGGTTTCGCCGCCGCGTCCGACGGCGGCAGAGATCATAACAGGCAGTTCCCTGCCTTCCTGGTCGAAGACTTCGCGGATAGCAACCAGAGCGGCCTTTGCGTTGAGGGAGTCGAAGATGGTTTCGACCAGCAGCAGATCGACGCCACCGGCCATGAGAGCCCGGACCTGGTGCGCGTAGGCAGCCTTAACCTGATCGAAGGTGACCACGCGGAAGCCGGGATCATCGGCATCAGGCGAATTGGAAAGCGAGACGGTGAGCGGGCCGATGGAGCCGGCGACAAAACGCGGACGCGAAGTCTCGTTTGCGATGCGGTCGGCCCATTCGCGGCACTGATGCGCGGAGGTTTCGTTGATTTCCCACGCGAGGTTGTTCAGAAATGGATCGTCGATGATTTTCTGATAGAAGGCAGGATCCTTGCGTCCGCCGGTTTCGCGTGGATCGTCGACGAAAAACTCGCTCTGGGCAATACTGGTGGCGCCAAAGGTGTTGGTTTCGATGATGTCCGCGCCTGCCTCCAGGAAACGGCGATGGATGTCGCCGATCATCCCCGGCTGGGTGAGGGTGAACAGATCGCCGTTGTTGAGGAGATCCTTTTTCGCATCCTTGAACCGCTCGCCACGCATGTCGGCTTCCTTCATGCCATAGGTGCGGATGGTGGTGCCCATGGCGCCGTCAATGATGGCGATGCGGTTTTTGAGAATCTGCGCGAGAGGGTGCGAATGAATTTTGCTCATAACGTTCTGTGTGCGAGTCCCCCGGCAGTCGTGGCTCGATGCCTGGAAATCGCCTGTTCGGGCACCTCTACACAGCACGAGCGTCCGGCTGCCTTGGTTGCTATCCCGGCGTGCAGGGGCCTGGTTTGATTATCTCATTGAGATTTAAAGCAGTTTTCGTGACTTCGATACGCACCCGAAGCAGACCTGCGTCAGGGAGGCGCAGGGACGGTGTGACGGCGTGGGAGGTAAGGAAAGGATGAGCGGCGCCGGAGAGTATCCAGCGCCGCTCCCAGCGGGTTGCTAGTTGATGACCTTGCCGGCCTGAGCGATGACTGCGTGCAGCCTTTCTACGGCCGCCGCGGTCTGCTGGTCGAGGTACTCGTAGACGTGATACTCGGCAACCGTGGGACGGGCATAAGGCCACTGGACATCTGCCGAAATATAAGAGAGATAGCCGCGCAGGTGAACCTCATGCAGAGCATCGCCTTCGCTGGAGTGGATGTCCATCTGAACGTCGGAGACAATCTCCTTATTCAGGGCGTCGAGCGCAGCGGCAGCGCTGGCATTCGCCGGTTTATGGCTGGCCACGATTTCCTGCAGCCGATCGCGCTCGGCGATGGCCTGGTTCAGAGTCGTGTCGAGCAGGTTGAGGTCGTGACGGATCTTCATCGCCAGCGCGAACTGGGCATCCAGATCCTGAGGCGTGGCGTGAATGCGCGGGTCGAGCGAAACGACAAGACTTTGCCGAATCTTGTGGCCGCCGTAGTCCAAAACAACGCTATAAGTACCGGGCGTGACGTGAGGCCCGGCAACGGAATTGTCAATGCCTCCGGCGGCGTCGGGCGTGTGGTAGCCCGTAACCTCCACGGCATGCGGGTAGCGCAGGTCCCACTGGAAGACGTTCATCCCGGGTTCAATGGCTGTGAGCAGAGCCTTCGCTTTCTTGATTCGGGTCTCTGAAGATGGCCAGTTCTGCTGGGTGTCAGGATTCGGCTTGAGCTTGCCGCTCTTCTCGGCCTTTTCTTTGGCCGTTGCGAGATGCAAGGGGAAACTGTGCACGACTTTGCCCTGCGAATCGAGGAATTCAAGCGAGACAGGAGTTTTTCCGTTGTAGTTTGCCGGAATGTGGAAGAAGACTGTGGCGCCGAATGGAGCATTCTTGCCGGAGTTAACCGGGGCGCCGTCGGCATGGCTGACGACCCCGTACTCATGCGTGAGCCACGCCTGTTCAGGGGCAAAAAGATAGCTGCTATCCGCGGTAACGTCAGGATCGGAGGTGAACTGCTCGAGCAGCTTGAGGTTGTCGAGCACCCAGAAGGCCCGGCCATGGGTGGCGGCGACGACATCTCCCTGGCGAGTGTTGATGGCGATATCGCGCACCTCGGCCGTGGGCAGATTCAGGGTAAGCGGCTGCCATTGGTTGCCGCCGTCGAAACTGACATAAACGGTGCTGTAGGTGCCAAGGAACAGCAGTCGCGGGTCGTTGGGATCCTGCCGGATGACGAAGGCAAACTCGTTGTCGGGCAAACCGCTGGTGATTTTGGTCCAGTGCTTGCCGAGGTCGGTGGTCTTGTAGACGAAGGGGCGGAAGTCGTCCCACATATACCGCCATGCCGTGAGATAGGCAGTATTCTTATCGGCGTAGGACGGCTCGATCGAGCTGATTTCGCAGTCGCCAAGGCCCGGGGGCGTGACCAACTGCCAGGTCTTGCCGCCGTCGGCGGTGACATGGACCAGACCATCGTCGGAGCCAGCCCAGAGCACATTTTTATCCAGAGGCGAGGCTGCCAGCGAAAAAACTGTGGGATAGATTTCGGCTCCCGTCGCGTCAATGTCAATGGGGCCGCCGGTCGGACCTTGCTTGTCGGCCTGATTGCGAGTGAGATCGGGAGAAATGCGGGCCCAGGTGGCACCGTAGTCGTCGCTCTTCATGACGTACTGGGAGCCAATGAGAAGCTCTTTCGGATTCGAGGGCGAGAAGAGAATGGGGTGCGTCCATCCGAAGCGGTATTTGAGTTCGGCCGAGGATGCACCGCTCTTGTACAACGGCCAGGGGCTGACGCTTTCAAACTGCGCAGTCTTCAAGTTGTACTTTAAGAAAATACTGTAATAGCCACTGCCAAAAGTAATATTTGGCCGACCCGGCTGCGGCACAACAAAGGTGCTTTCACCGTAGGCAACGTTGTGCCAGGCGCCCAGCGAAATAAAGCCGTCGCGGCTGGCGCTGGGCCCTTCGGTGGAGCCTTCGTCCTGCTGGGCGCCGTAAATGTGGAACGGGAACTGGTTGTCGAGATTGACGTGGTAGAACTGGCCGGTGGGTTGATTGTCTTCCGAACTCCAGGTCTTGCCGCCATCAATGGAGACAGTCACGCCGCCATCGTTGCCTTCGAGCAGAATGTTGGTATCGTCCGGATTGATCCAGACCACGTGATGGTCGCCATGCGGCGCGTGGAGCTTAGTGAAGTACTTGCCGGCGTTATGCGATACCCAGAGATCGTCCACATTGGGCACATATACCGTGTTGGGATCCTTGGGGTCGGCATAAATGGTCATGTAATAGAAGGCGCGCTGGCGAAGAGACATCTTGTTGTTGACGCGCTTCCACGTCGCACCGGCATCATCGGACCGGAAGACGCCTCCATGCTTTGCCTGGATGATGGCATAGACAATCTTCGGATTGCTGGCCGCGATGGTGACACCCATGCGCCCCAGCACGCCCGTGGGCAGGCCGGGATTGCGGCTGATGTTGGTCCAGTGCGCGCCGCCGTCGGTGGTCTTGTAAATGCCGCTGCCCGGGCCGCCGCTGATCAGCCCCCACGGCATGCGCTGCGCCTGCCACATGGTGGCGTAGAGAACATCAGGATGGTTCGGGTCCATCACCAGATCAATCGCACCGGTCTTGTCATCGACAAAGAGAATCTTCTTCCAGGTCTTGCCGCCATCGGTGGACTTGAAGACGCCGCGATGCGGGTCGGGAACAAACACATGGCCCATGGATGCGGCGTAGACAATATCCGGGTTCTTCGGATCGACGAGGATAATGCTCATCGAGTGGGTGTCACGCAACCCGGCACGATGCCAGCTCTTGCCACCGTCGGTGGACTTGAAGACGCCGTCGCCGGGAATCATGTCATTGCGGATATCGTCTTCGCCGGTACCGATATAAATGACCTTGGGATTCGACGGGGCGACAGCGATGGCGCCGATGCTGTTGCTCGGGCACTTCAGCTTGCCATCGGTAATGTTCGTCCAGGAAATACCATAGTTGGTGCTCTTCCATACGCCTCCACCAACGGTTCCTGCATAGAATAGGTTCGCTTTTCCCGGAACGCCGGCCACGGTGACCACGCGTCCACCGATATATGGGCCAACCGATCGCCACTTCATCTGGCTCATCAGCGCCGATCTTGTCAGGGGGGCCGGGCTCTGTGCGCCCGCGGGAAGAGAACTGGTGAAGGGAAGTGCGATAAAAGCAGCAGCAGACACGAATCCAAGGAGACTCTTCAACATGTCGTTTTCTCTGATCTGAATTTCCGGATGCTTCTGGAGGGCTAGAGTGTACCACAAGGAGTCGAGAAGATTACCTGAGTTTTCAGCCAGGTCCGCTCCGATTCTGCAGTCCGCGACACAGTCAAGACCATGGATTTTCCGGCAGCGTTGGTAGCTGGGTATAGCGCAGCGCGAGCGAGATCAGTGGAGCGTGTTTCACAAATAGGTCTATGGCTCCGTAAAACAACACGAGGCCCGCTTTGGGGCGGACCTCGCACGACTCCCTTCGAAGGCTTTGGGGTGGATGAGACATGCTCTGATATGGAGTGACCCTGTCAACCGGGGCACGGCTGTGGGGCATTTTTTTGTTTGTTGAGGATAGGGCCAGCGGCAGCCGGGGCAGGATGGGCG
>JAJYVU010000121.1 GCA_021791875.1 Acidobacteriota bacterium
AAGCAGCGGGTCGACCGCATGGCGGCGGCAGGTCGAGGTCAAGCTGGACAGGATGGCCGCCGTTCGTCCGCCGCGCGGGTTGCCGACGAAGAGGCTGTTCTTCCGGTTTAGAACCACGCGTTTCATCTCGCGCTCGCTGACGTTATTGTCCAGCGGTACGGCGGGATCGGAGAGGAAGACCGTCATCTCGGGCCATTGCCGGAGGGCGTAGCCGACAGCGTCGGCCATGGGATGCTTGGGCAGCAGGTATTCTTTCCAGTCAAGCAGCTTCTCGCGCAGCGTCGCAACGAGCGGTGCTGAGGGCTCCCGGCGCAGCGCCAGCCTAGCCGCAGGCTCCAGATCGCTTGCCTTGCGTGCGACTGCGTAGAGTGCGCGCACGTACTCGACCGCGGCAGCAGCGATCTCGGGAGCAGCCCTTTCGGCGTCAACGAATTTTCTTTTCAGATGTGCCCAGCAGCCGGCGCGCGTGATGCCGTTGCTGGCCACCACTCCGTTGTAGCCGTCGTAGCCATCGGCGAGCAGGACTCCGCCGTAATCGGTAAGAAACCGCTTCGGCCCATCGCGCGTGCGGTCGAGCGTGAAGTCGAAGACGTTGTAAGGGCGATCGCTATCGCCGACGTAAACCCACATCCGTGCGGTGCGTGTCTTCTCCTTGGCCCGCGATCAGGGCGAGTTTCTCTCTGCGCCCAGCCCCGTCTACGGCGAGCAGAATGTCAGGCTGCGCTTCTCGCGCTTGGTCACCTCGACGAAGTACTCGGCCGGCTTCACGCTTAGCACTTCGCTGACCTCGTAGCCGATCACCGCGGTCTCGCCGCCGCAGTTGCCGCATACGCACTGCTCTTGCATGCAGGCAATGATCTTCTCCACGCGGGGCAGATCAACGGGTAGCGTCTGGCGGCCAGGATGCTTGCGCTTCTGCCTGGCCGGTGTAGACGGCGGCAGCGCCTCGCGCCCGCTCTCGGCCGCCACTTCCTGGCTGCTGACGCCAGGTTCCAACTCCAGCAACTCCAGTTGCAGATCGCTCAGCGTCTCACTGCCGGGACCGTACTTCGCGATCCGCTGCTGCCGCAACCGCTCTTCCAGCACCTGGATCTTCAATTGCGCATAGTGCAGTTCGTTCGACGTCGTATCCAACTGCTTCTCATGCGCAGCAATCTTTTCGCTGACAGCCCCAAACAGTGACGCCGGAAGTTGCGCTTTTAGTTGTTCGAGAAGTTCCGCGGGGAAAGAACGCGCCGGACTCGGAATGGACGTCTGAGAAGGATGGAGAGTCGCACTCACGATGCTTCTTGAATAACAGAATCGCCTGTGCATTAACAAGCGAAACGTGCTGTGTTCATGCGGACTTTCGTGACTCCTGTGATTCCTCCGTGACAGATCTGCGATACCACGTGCGCTCGCGTGTCTGGGCCAGATCGATGCCGCCAAGAAGCACCGCCAGCTGCTCCTGGCTCAACACCACCTTGCGCTGCTCAGGATCGACAATAGGCCAGTGCGCGCGGCCCTTTTCGATGCGCTTTGCGCAGACCCATAGCCCTGTTCCGTCAAAGAAAATAATCTTGAGACGATTCCTCTGGGCGTTCGAAAACAAGAGCAGATGACCACTCAGCGGATCACACAACAACTGATCGCGCACCAGGCCGTAGAGCCCATCGAACCCTTTGCGCATATCGGTTGCGCCAGGTGCAAGATAGATGCGCGCTGCCGCGCCCACACCGAACACAGCTACAATCCCTCCAGTACAGTCACCAACCGCCGCAACGTCTCGCTGTCAAAGCCGCAACCAACCCGCACTCTGCGGCCGTTGCACAACACCACCGTCAACAGCCCATCATCCCCAGCGGTGATCGAGACAACCGATGCCCTCATCTCCACCTCCACCAGAGGACAGCCGCCTCCCTCCTTGCCCGCATGGTTCCGCTGCCGCTGCTTCTTCAGGTGACGATTCAGTGTGCTCAATGCCATCCCATGACGGCTGCAGAACTCACTACGCCCCATCCCGCTCGTCGCATACAAGCCCGCCAGCCGCGCTATCTCCGCCCGACTACGTCGACCCACGACTACTCCAGCCTCTCCGCTCATGGCAACAGTCCATCACAACCACAACACGGAGAACAGATGTGTTTGCTCTGACGAATACCTTCAATATGGCCCCCACCCAGGAGCCTTCTCCTTAGTGTGCCGTCCCGATAGTGTCGGTAGTGTCAAGAGTTTTGCGCGGTGGTGTCCGTGTGGTGTCCCGGCAGTGTCCAGAGCTCTACGCACCTTTGACCTCACGTCTTACTCAGGAAGGTTGTTGTGTCTGGGTCGTTTTCCTGCTTGCCCCCATGCGAGCCGGCAGCAAGGCAATCAGGCATTGGCCACCACTTCGGCCAGCCAACCATCTGTAGATAGCGATGACGCCCACTGGCGGCGGCCACATGGCGCAGACGAGCGGCCGAGGGCGCCAGAAAGCCGGTTGGCCATCGGGAAAGGCGCTCACTACCTCAGTTCTTGTCGCCGAACCTCCCAGCCGCTTCAGGCGGTTGTTGGCCCTCCGGCATGGCTAGTGTTCCGCGGACATGGCGCGCAACTCAGCGTCCCATGGGCAGCGTGCTCGACGATCTCATCCTGCTCGCCGCCCGGCGAGCCTCTTGCCCGCGTTCTGCTGATAGGCAGGCACGGCACGCGCCGTATTGATTCCGATGCGGGCCAAGGATGCGATCGACGCCCGGATAACGGCATTCCGCAATCGGCGAGGAAAGGTTCCAGAAGGGAAGAGCCGAAACGGGGAGCCTGTTCCGCTCCTTGCCATGGGCGGCAAGCGGAACGGCGCCTGCGTGAGCGATGGGTTGGTCTGGTCGATTGTGGGGCGGGCCGTAGGGCGCTCAGAATCGAACGCTTCAGCGCCCAGAATCTGTCCGGCGCCTGTGCCAAACTCTGCCGTGGCCACCGCAGGTGAGCCCGGAGCAAATCAAGCTCCTGTTCCCCCGCTCCGCGATTTTCCTGCTCGAATGCGCTCTGACTCAGGCCACGTATCTGCAACCGGGCTCCGAGCCAGAGATCGCCGTCGATGTGAATCAGAACCTTGGACGATAAGCGCGTTCGTCCATACTCCTCTACCATGTGCGCCCAATGTACACATCGAATGTCCGAAGCACACCATTCAGGTTCGGGTTCCAATGGTCTCTATAGCTTCCGTAGTACAGGACGAACCCTCCCTCAAACTTGTAGGGCAGATGATAGTAAGCCTTGCCCTGACCGATCCACTGCGGGACCTGCACTGCTGAAACCTGGGTCGAACCAAGCTGGATATTGTCCAGTGCCTGCTGGAACATGCTGGGATCAAACAAGCCTTGCTGAATCAGCGATGCATTGCCCATGCCGGCGGCGTCGTTGGGATTGAGGTTGGGCCGGAAGCTGCTGCTTGATGCATTGTGGGTAAGCCTGAGATCAAGGCCCAGACGCTGCTTGAGCGTATAGGTGGAATCGCCCCAATACACTTGGCTGAGCTGCTTGTAGGGTACGTTCGGTTCATCGAGAATATAGTTGACCGAGCTATCGTTCTGGAATGCCATGTAACTGGTCAGGTTGTCCTGTTGGTAGGAGTATCCAGCGGCAACATCCCACTCCCGCGCCGCCTGGAAGGAGACGTTGGCCGCTTCGGTATAGAAGCGGTCTCGCCGCTGAAAGACCGGTGGAAGTCCGGAGATATCCTGTCCAAACCCCTGATACGTCGGGTTAGGATCGTCCGGAAGCGGATCGGCCGGGAAACTATTCTGCACCAGGATGCTGGTGTTGTTCACGAACGTCAGTCGCGGCGTGGGGGTGAACCAGAGATTGGCAAAGGTTCGGTTCTGGTCCTCAGGAACAATCAGAAATCCTGGTTGTTGCGTCTTCGTCCACACATCGCCGGCCACCACACTCAGCAGATGATTGCGATAACCCAGGTCCAAAGAGGCTCGATTGCTGGTGGAAGACGGAATTACATACTGCAGATCCGTGTTGTCCATGGAGTAGATCTGCGGCCAAAGGAACGAATTGGAGCGCGTAATTCCACTTCGCCGGTAGGACGCATCGGCAAACAATCCGACCGGTAGTTCGGCCTCAATCTTCAGTCCCTCCCAATGGCGGTGGAATGAAACGTTCCCGTACAAGCTGTAGTACGGCGTAAAGTCGTTGATCAGGTTCTGCTGATGGTAATCGGCGATAAGATGTATCCGCTTCATGGCCAGCCAGTTTAGCGTCTCGTCGGAATCGAACCAGTTTTGCGGATTCTTCGTGTAGGTATTCACCAGGCGGGTATAACTCACATGCCCATCAAAGCTGAACACGTCCGACGGTGTCACACTGAGATTTACCGTGTCTGCGACAGTCCGGTCGGGGGAAGGAATATCGAGATAGTAATTCCCAGCGGGGAAATCGGTCGGGGCAGGCCCGGATGGAGGAGGATTTATGGGCGAGAAGCCTTCGTTTTCCGGAGTAGACGGACCTTCATAGGTGGCTGTGGGGAAGATGAGACGATCATTGAAGCTGCTGATCTCGTGTTTGTACGTAAGTTGTAGTAGGTTCTGCAGATGAAAAGTGAAACCTCCGCCGAAGTTCCGAGTGGTATAGTTCACCGGCTGGAATTTGGATACCTGATGGCACAAGTTGCCGCAGGTGGTATTCACTCCGTCTACGTACACCGCGGGCGTTGCATTTTCGTCCAGGTAGGTTAACTGCGTATTCCCCACCCTGGCCTGCATATTTCCGTTTGCAAACAGAAGAACGGGCAACTTCGGTAACTGAACCTGCACAGAGCCATTGCCCAATCTCCGGGTAACCCCAAAGGTGGCGTTCGGAGGAATCAGATCGATAACTGCGCCCGGAAGGCCAAAATCCGCCGGAGACAGTTGCGCAAGGTACGATTTGTAATGATCCTGCTCTTGCACCAGACTGCGCAGGTCCAGCCCGGCCTTCATCCATTTTGCAATGGTCAGTTGCGTCTGCATCGAGTAGTCGACCCCGGTCAGCACCCTGCTCCGTGATACCAGCGTCAGATGGTTCCTGGGCGAGACATACGATGTCATGCTGACGCTTCCAGCCGACTGTTGCAAACTGTCATACTCTCCTACACGGCTCAGAAATCCTGTACCGTCAAGAAACCGGTAGGAGCCGGAAGTGATGGAGGATGTTGCTAATGGGATGCCACCTGCCGCTGTCACCCCAGCCTCACCGGCGGCTGGGGCTGGATTCCCAGCGCCGGGATTCCCGGCACCTAACCGGCGCTGCAGGGCGCGCGCATGTAGATTGGTCACCAATCCCATCAGGCCGCCTGCGGTAGCAATCGTGGCTGCCGCCGCGTCTGGAGTCGCATTTGAAAAGGCCTCACGTCCCGCGGGGCCAGGCCCTGAGGCGTCATAGGGCAAGCCGAGCGGTCCCTTGTCAATGAATCTGCTTCCACCGCTCAGCGTGGCCACATCCGTGCCATGAATCGAGTCGTGACAATTCGTGCAACGATCGTCCAATGGCAGATTGGCGCCATTATGGTGACCTGCGTGGCACTGCAAACACAGCGCCGGTTCGCTCAGTGTCAACAGATTTGTATTCGGCGAACCATGCGGCAAATGGCAGTTCAAGCATGATTCCGTCACCGAGGGGTGCTGGTATGCAAACGGCCCGCGATACTGCGCGTGGCAGGTCAAGCAGAGTTCATTCACGTTGGCTGTCTTCAGGTTATTTCCCGCGTTTCCGCCGTGCGCATCGTGGCAGTCCATGCAACTCATCTTGCCCTCGCCCAAGGGATGATGGTAGGGCATGCTAAGCTGCGCCCTCTCCGTCTGATGGCATCGCAGGCAGGATGCGTTCGTCACCGAGCGCGCTTCCACCAAGGGGTTGGTCTCCGGCGAGATCGATGAAACATGCTGCACACCACGTGTGGTGGTGTCGAACCGCGGGGTATCTCTCTGCGCAATCCTTTCACCGCCGGGATGGATCTCATGGCAATCAATGCAGCGAACCCCATTCGCGGCATGAGCTCCGCTCTGCCAATGCTTCGTACTTTTGTCCTGGGCATGGCAGGTCAGACATACCCCGTTCGCGTTAGTCGAGGAGCTCTTCTCAAATCGAAAGATCTTGGACGTGTCTCCTCCGCCGTCTACGTGAAGACTGCCGTTACCATGACAATCTTCACACTTAACACCTTGCTGAGCATGATAGGCGTGTTGGAAATTCTTTGCGACGTCCGCGTGGCATGCGGCGCAGGTTTCAGACCCGACCGGTTTGGCCCCTGGGATCCTGAGAAATCCTGCGAAGGATGCGATACTCCGCGTAGATTGCTTGGCCGCAGAAGGAGAGATGCAAACAAAGGTTGTAAGTCCCGCTACCACCGATATCCACAAGAAGGATGAGCGCCGCATAATTGTGCTCCCGTTAGAACCATTCAGAAAGCGTTAAAACTGCCTGTGTGCTTCAAGAACAACTTCCTATTCATTGAGTCATGCAAAGTATAGTCGCGCCCAGCCGGAGGTCTGTGATGGCTGTCACTGGCGCCAGGATGAAGCGCGAAAATCGTCCTGGCAGCCTCGGGAATTCTGCAGAGCGTAAATATCACCAAGTTTCGAAATTGTTTAAATAATCAATTGCGTCCGATGCGCGCAAGGCTGACTAGCCTTCTATTCAAGACTCCGGAGTAGAGTGAGCTTTCGGTGAGCCTGCGTAACTGAGGCTGCGACCACTTTTTCTTAGGTGGAGAGGCGAGGGTGCGGCGCACGGAAGCGCGGGCGATGGTCAGTTGGCAGTCGATCGAGGATTGGCTGAGGTCGGAGCGACGGAGTTTGCGGGCCGGATCTGGTTGGAGAGCGGTGGTGAAG
>JAJYVU010000122.1 GCA_021791875.1 Acidobacteriota bacterium
GCGAACTGGATCTCGACAGCCATCGTTCGACCGCGGTCGAACGATGGCTACCGGAGGAAAGTTCAGAACCAAAAACTGTAAAGGATGTCCCGAGACAAACTGTAAAGGATCTATAGGGACTGGACACCGCAGGCTTGAGTGGGGTTGGAATGAAGGGTGCCCTGTTCCAGCCCGGTGTTGGCTGGAGTGGGATTGGCATCACTAACCCGGCATTTGGCGCGCCGGGTGCCCCATACTTTCTCCTCGCGCTGTTCGAGGAGAAAGTGTGGGACCATATCGGCGCAAAGCGCCGACCAATCTCCAAAACACCCATCTCCGCCCGAAAAGAAGGGCGCGAAGTGGAGAAATCTGCGATCCCCATGCGAACCCAGCGCTCCGCATGGGGAACAAGCGACCTATACTCAAGCCGTGAATTTTCGTGCTTTGTGCAGGATAATCGGGACTTCTGTACTGACTGCGGGCGCGACCTTTGTCATCACTTCTCTGATCTCGTGCGTAGCTCTCACCTGCCAGGCTGGAAGGCAATATCCGCATGACGGCCAGAATGGACTCTACGGGTTCCTGATCGGCGGCCTGATCGGCCTCGGCTTTGCCATCCCTACCTTCCTTGGCGCTCTCATCTGGCGCATCATTCAGTTCGCTTCTACAGATGAAGGCTGACACGGATCAGCGAGTCCAACCGGAACTGGAATGGCGCGCAACGCGCGCGTATGCCTGGACGGCCAGTCCCCCGTGCGGCACGGCATCTGGGGCCCCCACAAACAGGCCCGCGTTCGTAGGGTGGTTTATTCCCCCATTAAGAACGTCTGCACCGCCGTCGCTCTTCCCGTTGCGCCGTCACACGTAATCAGCGTCGCCGCCATCCGGGGATCGCCCTTCGCCGCCTCGAACTTTGCCGGCATCCCCGTCAAAAACCGGTGCAGCACCTGCTCCTTCTGCACGCCAATCACGCTGTCATACGGCCCGCTCATCCCCACATCCGTCTGGAACGCAGTCCCGCCCGGCAGCACCCGCGCATCCGCCGTCGGAACATGCGTATGTGTCCCCAGCACCGCCGTCACGCGTCCGTCTAGGTACCAACCCATCGCCACTTTTTCTGACGTCGCCTCGGCATGGAAATCCACCACCACCACCCTCGCCTTCACCTGCTCCAGAATCTCGTCCGCTTTCCGGAACGGGTCATCCGAGCTCCCCATGAACACGCGCCCCTGCAAACTCACCACCGCGTAAGCCTGCCCCGTCGGCAGCTCGCCCTCATACCATCCATAGCCCGGCGTCCCCGCTACATAATTCGCCGGCCGCACAATCCTCCGCGGCCGCTCATCGCTGTCCTCCGGCACAGACTGCATGTACTCGATAATCTCCCGCTTGTCCCACACATGGTTGCCGGTCGTGATCACATGCGCGCCCAGGTCGAACAGATCATTCGCAATCACCGGAGTCAGTCCAAACCCTCCCGCCGCGTTCTCCCCGTTGATCACCAGCAGGTCCACCGCGTGCGTCTCCATCATGTGCGGCAGATGCTCCTTCACAATCCGCCGCCCGGCGCTGCCGAACACATCCCCTACAAACAGAATCTTCAAAATCAGCCTCTTCTTCCTGTCTTTGCCCTTAAATACCCGATCCTAACCCATTTCCACCCGTGCAAATGCTTGCCCACGCCGCTCCCCATGCTGTTTTCAGCCCTCATCACGCCCTCTTTTGCGCTCGGAATTGTTACAAAACCGTGCCTGCGACAAATTCCCGCGTTATTCGCCGATAACCTGTGTTAGCGTTTCAACATGGCCGTCAACACTCGCTTTGCCACGGGCGTGCACGCGATGGTGTTACTTGCTGCAGAGCCCAATATGCTCCACACATCTGAAGCCATTGCAGCACGGCTTGAGACCAACCCCGTAGTCGTGCGCCGCGTCTTCTCGCTGCTGCACCACGCTGGCCTTGTCGAAAGCCACAAGGGCCCCAGCGGCGGATCGAAACTCTCTCACTCGCCCAAGCAGATCACGCTGGCCGATATCTACAAGGCCCTCGACACCGGCGATCTCTTCCACACCGCGGAGTTCGCCGGTGAAGAAGCCGCCCAGACTGCCGGCGCACTCCAGCAGGTCTTCAAGGGCATCGAGCGCACCCTGCGCGACGAACTCTCCAGGACCACTCTTGCACAGATCACCAAAAAGGCCGCCAAGAAAGCCGGTAAGGCTGCCGCCAAAAAGACGAAGTAGCTCCCCTCACACTTCCGATTCCACCTGCATGCTGCGGCGCAGATCGCGCCGCCAGCGCAGCAGCAGCACCACCGCCAGCGAAATCAGCGCCGCCGTCAGCCCCGTCCACAGCCCCGTCAGCCTCCAGCCCAGCGCAAAGCACAGCACCCCGCCCACCGGCAAACCAAACACCCAGTACGCACCCAGGTTCATCCACATCGGAAACCGCGTCTCGCCCATCCCCCGCAGCGCGCCCGTCGTCACCGACTGTATCCCGTCAAAAATCTGAAACCCCGCCACCAGCAGCAGAATATGCGTACCCAGCGCAAACACCTGCTCGTTGCTCGTCCATATCGACAGAATCGTCCTCGGAAACAGCAGGAAGAGGCACGCCATCATCGCCATGAACCCAGCGCCCAGCCCAATCGCCATGTAGCCGGCTCGCCCCGCGCGCGCCCGGTCTCCCGCCCCGACAGCATGCCCCACCGCCACCGCCGCCGCCGCGGAAATCCCCAGTGGAACCATGTACGTATACGCAGCGCAATTCAGCACAATCTCATGCGTCGCCAGCGAAATCGGATCCAGGTGCGCCGCCATCACTGTCGCCGCGCCAAATCCGGCCACCTCCAGCACCACCTGCGTGCCCGCCGGCAACCCCAGCGCACACAACCGCCGCAGCCTCGCCACGTCCATCCCCGGCCAGTGCCGGAACAGCGAGTGTCCGCGCCCCTGCTCATGCGCCCATGCCGCATACACCAGTACCGCCGCCATATACAGTCGCGCAAAGCATGTCGATATCGCCGAACCGCGCACGCCCATCGCCGGAAAACCCAGGTGTCCGTAAATCAGCACCCAGTTCAGCGCCCAGTTCACCAGGTTCGCCGAAACCAGCGCAAAGCTGATCGGCCTCACCTGCCCCACGCCCTGCAGATACCTCCGGAACGCCCCGTATACCAGCAGCGGCAGCGTCCCATAATTCAGGAACTCCGCATACTGCTGCGTCAGCCCGCTCACCTGCGCATTCACGCCATGATTCGTAAACAGCGCCGCGCCCGCCAGCGTCAGCAGCATCACCGGAAGCGTCGCCGCCAGCGCCATGTACACGCCCTGTGCCAGCCACTTGTGGCATTCGTCAAAGTCGCGCCTGCCCCACGCCTGCGACACCACCGTGTCCAGCCCCAGCAGCAGCCCAATCCCAAACAACGAAGGCCCATAGTAGATCGCGTTGCCCAACCCCACCGCACCGATCGCCGCCGGACCCAGCTTGCCCACCATCGCCAGGTCCACCACGCTCATCGTCATCCAGCCCAGCTCTGAGAGCACAATGGGGCTCGCCAGCCGCAGCAGCTCGCGCAGCTCACGCCACAAATCCGGCGGAGCCTGGCCACCGGCGCGTTCAGAAATGGGCGTCTGCATGTCCATAAGGAAACTCTGACGATTGTACGTGTGGATGCATTCGACGCCTCGCATCTGTTATTTTCAAGAAGTCCACCCGCGCGGAGAGATGGCCGAGTGGCTTAAGGCGCACGCTTGGAAAGCGTGTATACCGCAAGGTATCCAGGGTTCGAATCCCTGTCTCTCCGCCACTGACCCTTCCCAGGTCATTCAAAGCAATCCATGAATGATAGAAATCCTCGGAAAACATTCGTATTTCTTCTTCGTGAAGAACTCACGTCGAGGAATGTCATACTCTGACGGGCGTATTTGTCCGGGGAATACCCTGCCGTCGTCACTCGACAAATGCTTGTGTGGGTACGCACCGCCCACATTCGCCCACTGTCGCAGCATAACCGAACTGCGCTATGCTGGAGGCCATCAACGGTAGCCCGGCCTGCGGCTGCCTCTGGAGTTCGGAATGAGCGATTTTGTACTCAACGTCAATGGCGCTCGACTCCACGTCAACGCTCCTGCGGATGAGAGCCTGCTCTGGGTTCTGCGCAATCGTCTGAATCTCACCGGAACAAAATACGGCTGCGGCGAAGGCGAGTGCGGAGCCTGCACCGTGCTGGCGGACGGCCAGGCGATCCGGTCATGCCTGGTGCCGGCAAGTGCGGCCGTATCCTACAAGATCATCACCATCGAGGGGCTCGCCGCAGATGGCAAGCTGACTCCGCTGCAACAGGCTTTTCTTCACGAAGAAGCCATGCAGTGCGGATATTGCACCTCCGGCATGATCATGAATGCCGCTTCGCTGCTGCGCTCCAAACCGCATCCCACGCACGACGAAATTGTCGAGGCGATGAACGGCAACCTCTGCCGCTGCGGTACCTATCCTCGCATTCTTGCCGCCATAAAACGCGCCGCCGGTGAGCCGGAAAATGGAGGCAGCCGATGAAGCCTCTCGATCTCGAATCACCCGAATACGGACAGGGAGCCACCAGCAACGCTTCCACTCGCACAAGCTTCCAGCTCGACCGCCGCGACTTTCTCAAGGTGCTCGGCGGCGGCCTCTTCATCTGCATGACTGACCTCCCGGACTGGGCGCAGGAGTCCGGCCATTTCTTTGGCCGCCACGAGTTGCCGAAGAACATCAGCGCGTGGCTCCACATCGCAGCCAATAACCAGGTGAAGGTATTCACCGGCAAAGTGGAAGTCGGACAGAACATCCGCACTTCGCTTGCCCAGCAGGTCGCCGAGGAACTGCGCGTCCCCTTTGACTCCATCACGATGATCATGGGAGACACCGCTCTCGTTCCATGGGACATGGGCACTTTTGGCAGCCGCACCACTCCCACCATGGCTCCCATATTGCGCACCATGGCCGCCGCTGCGCGCGAATCCCTCACGCAAACAGCCGCAAGGCGCTGGCACGTCGAGACAGCCGAATTAGTCGCCGCTGACGGCAAAGTCACTGACAAGAAACATTCGCGCTCGTTCACCTATGGCGAACTGACTCGTGGCAACAACATCGTGAAAGTCGTCACCGGCCACCCCGCGCTCACTCCCGCAACCCAATGGAAGATCGCCGGCACGCCCGTCCCCAAAGTCGGCATCCGCAAGTTTGTCACCGGCGAGCACAAGTACCCGTCAGACATCGTTCGCCCCGGAATGCTCTTTGGCGCCGTCCTGCGGCCCTCCGGCTTCAATGCAACGCTCGAATCCATTGACACAGGCGCAGCGGAAAAAATCCCCGGCGTACAAGTCGTGCGCGACGGAGATTTCGTCGGCGCCGTCTCGCCCGATTCCTACACCGCGCACCAGGCGGTGAAGGCCATCCACGCCAGGTGGAGTGTTCCCGCGCAGCCGTCCAATCAGAATCTCTTCCAATACTTGAAAAACCATCCGGAGACGGGCAGCCGTTTCGCGGAAGCGCCGCACACGGCGGGCAACGTCGCGCAGGCCCTCGCCGCCGCCGATCTCAGGCTCGAAGAGCAGTATACGGTGCAATTCATCGCGCATTGCCCTCTCGAACCCCGCGCCGCCGTCGCCGAGTGGGACGGCGACCACTTGACCGTCTGGACCGGAACCCAGAGGCCCTTCGGCATACGCGACGATCTGATGCAGGCTTTCCATCTGCCTGTCGAAAAGGTGCGCGTGATTCAGCCGGATATGGGCAGCGCCTACGGCGGCAAGCACGAGAATGCGGCAACCATCGAAGCGGCGCGCCTGGCCCGAGCCGCAGGCAAACCCGTAAAGGTCGAGTGGACTCGCCGCGAAGAAATGACCTGGGCCTACTTCCGCCCCGCCGGCCTCATGGAAATCAAGGCCGGCGCACGCCGCGATGGAACCCTCGTGGCATGGGAGCATCACAATTACAACTCCGGACCCGCCGCGATCGGCACCCCCTACGAGGTTGCCAATCAACTGATTCAATATCACCCCACGGAATCGCCGCTCCGCCAGGGCTCCTATCGCGCGCTCGCCGCCACAGCAAACAACTTCGCACGCGAAAGCCACATGGATGCGATGGCGCACGCTCTTCACAGCGACCCGCTCGAATTTCGCTTGAAAAATCTCTCCGACGCCCGCCTCCGCGCTGTCTTTGAGAAAGCAGCCGACGGCTTCGGCTGGGCCCGCGCGAAATCGACGCCGGACCGCGGCTTCGGCATCGCTGGAGGCACCAGCAAAGGCGGCTATGTCGCGACTTGCGTGGAAATCGAAATCGATCCTGCGACCAAAACGCTCCACCTCCGCCGCGTCGTGCAGGCCTGGGAGTCAGGCGCAATTGTCAATCCCAACGGGCTCCAAAACCAGGTCATGGGCGCCATGATTCAGGGAATTGGCGGCGCGCTCTTTGAAAATATCCGCTTTGCCGACGGGCGCATTTTGAATCCGCTCTTTTCCGGCTACCGCCTGCCGCGATTCAAGGACGCACCGCAAATTGAGGTGATCCTCATCGACAGAAAAGACCTGCCCTCCGCGGGCGCGGGCGAAATCGGCATCATCGGCATTGCGCCCGCTGTCGGCAACGCGATCTTCGCCGCCACCGGAGTGCGCCCCTGCAACATGCCCATGGCGCCCCGCCAGCCCATTCCCGGTATCAAGCCCGGCCCGCTTATCAGGTAAATATCCCCCGGCAGAGCCGGGGGCTTTCTTTTGTGAGCCGCTCGAAGCGGCTTGTGGGGTCGCTAACGCGGCCCCGGTTGGGTTGCGCCACCTGAAGGTGGCAAGGTCACTTCCACATATTCA
>JAJYVU010000039.1 GCA_021791875.1 Acidobacteriota bacterium
TCAGACTGCTGACAAAGGTACCGAGAAAAGTTCTCGTAATGAACGAGGGCTTTTCGTATTTTGGATTCATGCTGAAGAAGGCAGAAGCGCAGCAGCAGGAACTTGAGTGGGTGTCGATCGATGGCCTGGTGCCGGAGAAGCACCTTTTGCGGAAGATAGCCGGGGTGGTGGATTTCAGTTTCATCCGGGATCGGGTGAAACACCTCTATTGCGAGGACAACGGTCGTCCGGCGCTGGACCCTGTGGTGTTGTTCAAGCTTCTGTTGCTTGGCTACCTTTACGGGGTGCGCTCGGAGCGGCAGCTGATGCGAGAGGTGGAGGTGAACGTGGCCTATCGCTGGTTCCTGGGCCTGAAGTTGCGGGACAAGGTTCCGGATGCCTCGACGCTGAGCCAGAACCGGCGCCGGCGTTTCAGCGAGAGCACGATCTACCAGGAGATCTTCGATCAGATCGTAGAGCTGGCGGTGAACAAGGGTCTGGCCTCGGGGACGGTGTTGTATACCGATTCGACGCATCTGAAGGCCAACGCCAACAAGAACAAGTACGATGTGGCGGAAGTGAAGGTGAAGCCGCAGGAGTACCTGGCAGCGCTGGATGCGGCCATCGATGAGGATCGCGCGGCGCACGGCAAAAAGCCGCTGAAAGACAAGCCGGCGGCTGAGCCGGAGACGAAGGAAATCAAGGTGAGCCGCACCGATCCTGAGGCTGGCTATATGGTTCGGGAGGGCAAGCCGAAGGGGTTCTTCTATCTCGATCACCGCACGGTGGACGGCCGCCACGCCATCATCACCGACACGCATGTGACACCGGCCAACGTACACGACTCGGTGCCCTACCTGGGGCGTCTGGATCGGCAGCGGGAGCGGTTCAACTTCAGCATCCGGGCGGTCGGCGTCGATGCCGGCTATGCGGCGGCGGCGATTACGCAGGGGCTGGAAGAGCGCAATATCTATGGGGTGATCGGCTATCGCAGGCCCACCCACCGCGACGGTTATTTCTATAAGCGCGATTACAAGTACGACGAGAAGCTCGATGTCTACATCTGCCCCAACGGCCGGCTGCTTCCCTATCGGACCACCAATCGCGAAGGCTACCGGCAGTATCACTCCGATCCCGGGCAGTGCCGCAACTGTCCGGTGCGCCAGCAGTGCACGCAGTCATCGAATGCAACCAAAGTGGTGACACGGCATGTGTGGGAGGCCAGCCGCGAGCGGATGGATCAGCATCGGCTGAGCCGGGTGGGCAAGCGAATCTACAAGCGAAGGAAGGAGACGGTGGAGCGCAGCTTCGCCGACGGCAAACAACTGCACGGGCATCGTTATGCGCGGTTCCGCGGACTGAGGCGTGTGCAGCAGCAGTGTCTGCTGGCCGCCACAGCGCAGAACATCAAGAAGATCGCACTGCTGCTGAGCAGAACCGGGCCAAATCTGCCCGTTTCCGCCCTCACAGCACTCCTGGGAGCCTATCTCAATCAACTACGCCGATATCAGCTCATCACCGCACTCTTCAACAGACCAAGCTGAAATCTCACGCCCAATAACAAACCCCACCAAAATGGTGGGGTTCGTCAGCAGTCTGAAGCGCGGAGACTGAAGTCTCCGCGCTTTTCGAGGTGGATGGATTTCTGCGTTAACTGTTCAGCGTTTCCTGCAGCTTGTTCAAGGTACTGTTCAGGTTCTTGTCGGTGCGGCGCAGCTCGTCAATTTTGCCGATAGAGTGCATCACCGTCGTATGGTGCTTGCCGCCGAACTGGCGGCCGATTTCCGGCAGCGACGCCTCGGTCATCTGCTTGGCGAGGTACATGGCGATCTGGCGCGGCACGACGACGGCGCGGGAGTTGTTTTTCTGCTTGAGCTCGATGACGCGCATGCCGAACTGCTCTGCGACGGCGCGCTGGATCGCCTCGATGGTGATTTTGCGGACCTGGGTGTCAATGAACTGCTTGAGGCACTGCTGCGTGGTGGGCAAGGTGATTTCCACGCCGTTCAACTGGCACCAGGCAAAGAGGCGAGTCAGCGCGCCTTCGAGTTCGCGCACGTTGGTGCGGACGTTCGAAGCGATGAACAGAGCCACATCCGTGGGCAGTGCGATGTGTTCGTTCTCAGCCTTCTTCTGCAGAATGGCGACCTTGGTTTCGAGGTCAGGCGGCTGAATGTCGGCGATGAGTCCCCACTCGAAACGGGAGCGCAGCCGGTCCTCAATCTCCGGCAGTTCCTTCGGCGGACGGTCTGAAGCGATGACGATCTGCTTCATGTTTTCGTGCAGGGCGTTGAAGGTATGGAAGAACTCTTCCTGCGTGCGTTCCTTTTGCGAGAGGAACTGGATGTCGTCGATGAGCAGCAGATCGACCGAGCGGAAGCGGTCGCGGAAGCTGGTCATCTTGTCATAGCGCAGCGAGCTGATCATCTCGTTGGTGAACTTCTCCACCGAGACGTAGCAGATGGAGCTGCTCGGATTGCGCAGCTTTACCTCGTGGCCGATGGCATGCATGAGATGGGTTTTGCCCATTCCCACGCCGCCGTAGAGGAACAGCGGGTTGTAGGCGCGCGAGGGGCGCTCGGCCACTGCCTCAGCGGCAGCCCGCGCAAACTGATTTCCTGCGCCGATGACGAAGGCGTCGAAGGTGTAGCGGGGGTTGAGCTGGGCGGCCGTCGACCAGTCGAAGCGCTGCTGCGATCCGGCTGGACCGAGGCGTAGAGCGGGCCGGGGCGGGGTGCTGTGCCCCGCATGGTTGCCAGACAGGTTGGGCGCGTGGGCCGGAGCGGGAGCGAAGCCGCCGTCCTCGCGGGCGCGCGTCAGTGTGGGGTCCTCTTCGGGCGTGACGTAAGAGATGTCGTCGAAATCCAGCTCCAGGTTCTCCATCGCCTCGCGGATGAGATCGTCGTAGCGGTCAGCGATGTAACGGAAGTCGGCCGTTGGAATGCGAACGACCAGCGTGCGCTCCTTGACGTGGCTGTATCGGGTTGGTTTCAGCCAGGTGTCGAACGACTGCCGATTCACTTTCTTCTCAAGCGCCCCGAGAATTTGAACCCATGGGTTCAACGGAGCTGCTGGCACGGTGGGGAATGATGACATGCGGCTTCCTTGCAAACTCGCCGCGCGGAGCTGAGTCGTCAACCCAATCTGGTCTTTGGAGAATGCATCGGCTGCGCCTGGCTGTGGAAACAGCGGGCGAAGAAGGCATTGCACACTGGCCGGAATGATCGCCGAAACAGCTCGATTCGGCGCTGGGTCTGATTCCTCTTTTTGACTGCCGCGAGGCGTCGAAAAATTAATCCTGAACGGAGCCGATACTAGCACACTCCGGCGGTGGTTTGAACGTGGTTTCTGAGACGATCTTGTGATAGGAGCGGGGTTGCACCATTCGTGGTGAAAGCCGCGCCGGGTAGTGTCGATGCGAAGAGGACGCGGGTTCCTTTCGGTTGCTTGTAGGAGCAGGCCGGTGTTACTTCAGTGATGGAGCCCGATGATGGAATGAAAACCCGGCAGGCCCGATTCTGGATTTGTATCAGAGGCAGCGACATATCGGACCTGTCGCGGACAACTGGTTCATGAGCCATTGTTGCCTTGAACCGTGATTTGTCAGTGGCTTGGATGGCATTGTTCTCGCGTGGCCGGGTACCGATAGAGAAATCGGAACGCCAGCTGGGTCGAGTCTCAGCAGGAGACTGGATTTGCGCTTTACGAGAGCTGGCTTGGCCACGGAGCTGAGCTTGAGATATACTCAAATTCTGTCCGCATTCGCTGTTCTCGCTACAGTAGCCGCGGGCGCAAAATTCCAGCCTGCGGGCTGAAAAAGATTCAGGATTCAGGAGCGCCGATCCAATGCCAAAGCGCACATTTCAACCGAACCGCCGCCGTCGTGCCAAGGTGCACGGCTTTCGCAGCCGCATGAAGACCAAGAGCGGCGCCGCCGTGCTCTCGCGCCGTCGCGCCAAGGGGCGCCATCGCGTCGCCGTGAGCGCAAGCTACCGCGACTAGTGGGTGAACCGCGTCAGCGCGTCTGAGGCGGTTTGGCTCTGATTCAAGAATTCCTAAAGGCAGCGGCTCAGAAAGGGCCGGCTGCCTTTTTTCCTGTGCACGGCAAGGTCATGACGCAACTATCGGAACGCCGCACTCCCGGTTCTCAGGCAACTGCCTGGGGCGAGTCGCGGCTGCGGCGGCACAGCGACTACCAGCGCGTCTATGCGAGCAGCCGGAAGCAGTTTTCCGATTCGATGACGTATTTTTTTGCTTGGCGGCCTGAGCCGCTGGATGGTTTGCCCGCGCGGATCGGGCTGACCGCAGGGCGCGTGCTTGGGACCGCAGTGGAGCGCAACCGCATCAAGCGGCGCATGCGCGAGGCTGTGCGGAAGCACTTGAGCCAGTTGCCGCCGGGCGTGGACGTGGTGCTGCATCCGAGGAAAAGCGTCATGACGATGGACTTTGCCGCGCTGCAACAGGAGGTGGGCACGGTTTTCGCGCGCATTGCCGAGCGGCTGGCGAAGGGTGGCACCGGAGCCGGACAGTCCTACGGTTCGCTGCCTGAGTCTCGTCCCAAGAGAGGGCGGCCGGCCAAGGAGACTGCTCGGCATGAGTCCACGGCGGGCGATGAGCCTCCTGGCACGGAGGACGGGGTGAAACCGTGAAGTTCCGTGAACGAGTTGCCGGAGGACTGCTGGTCTTTTACCGCGGCGCGATCTCGCCCACGCTGCATGCCCTGGCGCCGGGCGGATGCCGCTTCCAGCCGACGTGCTCGGAGTATGCCGCGATTGCCGTGGCGGAGTGGGGCGTGGTCCGCGGTGGATGGATGGCACTGACTCGGTTGCTGCGCTGCCACCCTTTCAGCAAGGGCGGATTTGACCCGGTGCCGGCCAGGCATCCGGAAGACCACGGGCATGGCGCTGCCCGGAATGGACACCAGTGACTGAAGCGAAATGGCGAGGCCCGCGCTTTTTGCAGGCGGAGGACGGCTTGCCGCTCGAGGAAAAGCTGGTTTTGGAGCGATTTGCGAATTTCGGGCGTGAAATCTGCGCAAATTTGACGCAGGTTTTGCCGGATTTGCTCCGGCGGGGAACCGCAGAGGCCCGTCGCCCGTTAACATAGATATGTCAGTTTCTTATCAGACCGTCAGGAAAAGGTAGTCTTGCCAGAAATTCAGAATCCCAATCAGCAGGGCGGTGGCCCCGACTCGAAGATGCTGCTGTTCTACGCAGTCATGTTCCTTGCGATTTTCCTTGGACTGCAGTTGTTCCATGCCAAGACCGGGCCGCAGGCGCCGAACAACCAAAAGCAAGCTCCGGCAGCGACGAACCAGCAGACCGGACAGAGCTCAGGTGCCGCTCCAGCCCCGACCGCATCCCAGCCATCGCAGGGCAGCGCTGTCTCCAAGGGGGGGAAGGCTGCTGCCCCGGCGCCTTCGGCACCCGTCATCGAAGCCAAGGGTGAAACCACCACGGTGATCGACAGCCCGCTCTACCGCGTGACTTTTTCGAACAAGGGCGGCGTGGTGACCTCCTGGGTTCTGAAGAAGTATTCGAACGACGCGCAGACCAAGCCGCTGGATCTGGTGAATCAGGATGCGGCGAAACAATTCGGCTATCCGCTGTCGCTTTACTCCTATGACCAACAGCTCACGCCGAAGCTGAACAGTGTTCTCTACCAGCCATCGGCGACTGGCACACTGAAGGCCCCAGCAACGATCAGCTTTGTCTACTCGGCTGGCGGGCTGACGGTGCATAAGACATTTCAGTTTGAGAAGAACTACGTCCTCAAGACCGACATCACCGTGACTGAGAACGGCAGTCCCGTGACTGCCCTGCTGGCGTGGCCCTCGGGCTTTGGCGATCAGGAGACATTGCCGCAGTATGCGAGCACCCAGATCAACACGGAAACCGGGCCAAAGACGGGATTCCACATTCTGGGCGGGCCGAATACCGATGCGATTGAACCGAAGAAGGTCTCCGGCGGAAACACGATTCACGGGCCGCTCGACTACGCGGGCGTAAGCGATCTGTATTTTGCCAGCATCTTTCTGCCTCGGGACCCCGACAATGCGCTGCTGGTGACTCTGCACCATGCGATCGAACTGGCGCATAACGGTGACCGGTCGAGCAATGCGAAAAAAGATCAGGCCCCGGTTTTGGGTGCGGCGGTCGGCAGCACGACGGGAGAAATTCACGACCGTCTCTTCGTCGGGCCGAAGTCGCTGGATGTGCTCAAGTCCATTCACACGACCGAAAACTACAACCTGGAAGGCATTGTGCAATATGGCTGGTGGGGCTGGATTGCCAAGCCGATGTTCCTGGTGCTCCGGTTCTTCTATAACCACGGCATTCCCAACTGGGGCTGGGCGATTCTGCTGCTGACGGTGATTTTCTACTCGGCCATGATGCCGACTCGCGTCACGATGATGAAGAAGTCCCTGGCCATGATGCGGATCCAGCCGCAAATGGATGCCATCAAGGCCAAGTACGCCAAGTACAAGGCGACGGATCCTCGACGGCAGGAGATGAATCAGGAGCTGATGGACCTGCAGAAGCGGGAAGGCATCAACATGTTTGCCGGGTGTCTTCCGATGCTGTTGCAGTATCCGCTGCTGATTGGCTTCTACCGCATGCTCGGAGTGACGATCGCGCTCCGGCATGCCCACTGGCTGTGGTTGCCGGATCTTTCGGCGCCGGACCCGTATCACATCCTGCCGATCTTCGTGATCGTGTCGATGTTCCTGGTCCAGTTCTTCACGCCTTCGCCGGGCGTGGATCCGAAGCAGCAGCGCATGATGGCATTCATGCTGCCGGCGTTCTTCGGATTCATGATGTGGAATATCGGCTCGGGCGTGGCGCTCTACTGGGCGGGCGGCAACGTGATCGGGATTGGCCAGCAGTGGATCATGAACAAGTCGAAGCTGGGCCGCGAGATGAAGGAACTGGCTGCGAAACGCGCCGCCAAGAAGGCGGCCAAGAGCGGCAAGGTGATCGCGGGCAGGCGATAGCGGTTCCACGCACGAGAAAGCAGACGGCGGCCGGGCGACTGGCCGCTGTTCCTTTTTGGGCGCGAGGTACGCGGAGCGGCCGGCGCGCATCCTTGATCAAAGGAGGGAACGACCCATGCTGACGACGATTGCCTGGATTTCGCTGCTGATTGCGTTTGCCTGTGCGCTGATGATCGCTGCGGATGAGGTTCGACGTCCGCAGGCGATGGGGATCATGAACGTGGTGTGGCCGGTAACAGCGCTGTATCTAAGCGTGTTTGCGCTGGTGGGCTACTTCTGGTTTGGCCGGAGTAAGGCCGGGCATGAGCACCATCACGAGATGAGTGAAGACATGAACCACGGCCACGGCGGCCACATGGCGATGCGCCGCAGAGATCCGGACTGGAAGCAAATTGCCATGGCGGCGAGCCATTGTGGGGCGGGATGTGTACTGGGAGATGTGATCTCGGAGTTTGGCATCCACGCCGGCCGGCTGACAATCTTCGGATCGCCGTTGTGGGCAAGCTACGTGATTGACCTGGTGGCAGCGTGGCTCCTGGGAATCCTGTTCCAGTACTACTCCATTCAGCCGATGCGGCATCTGCCGCCGGCGCAGGCCCTCGGTGAAGCGATCAAGGCGGACACGCTGTCAATTCTGTCGTTCCAGGTGGGGATGTATGCGTGGATGGCGCTGACTTACTTTGTGCTGTTTCCGGCGCCGCATTTGACTCCGATGGAGCCGGGATTCTGGCTGATGATGCAAATTGCGATGGTGTGCGGCTTCTTGACTACTGCTCCCATGAACCAGTGGCTCGTGCGGCGAGGCATCAAGGCGACCATGGGATGAGCGGGAACCGGCGAGGCGGCGGAGACGTAAAGTGGTGCGGGGCTTATATACTGGCCAGCGATAAGGAGTGATGCATGCAGAACCGCGTTCTGGGCACGACGATGCCCGCGATTGAATTTCTTCTTGAGCCGAATGAAGTGATTATTTCCGAGTCCGGGGAGCTTTCCTGGATGTCAGCGTCGATCCAGATGCAGACGCATACGCAAATGGCTGGCGGCGGTGGGCTCTTTGGGGCGCTGAAGCGGGTGGCGGGCGGCGGCTCTCTGTTCATGACCGAATACCGCGCGATGGGTGCAACGGGTGAAGTGGCGTTCGCGACGAAAGTGCCGGGGCATATTGTCCCGGTGGAAGTGGGTGCGGGGCGGGAATTTTACATCCACCGCCATGGATTCCTGTGCGCGACCGAGCAGGTAACGCTGGGGGTAGGCTTCCAGCAGTCACTGGGCGCGGGCATCTTCGGCGGAGACGGGTTCCTGCTGCAGAAGGTGGGCGGCTATGGCCATGCATGGCTTGAGCTTTCCGGCGAGGTGGTGGTGAAAGACCTTAGGCCGGGCGAGACGCTGCGGGTGCATCCGGGCCATGTAGGGGCCTTTGAGTCGACGGTGTCGTTTCAAATTATGCGGGTGCCGGGAATCAGGAATCTGTTCTTTGGCGGCGACGGAATCTTCCTGGCGGCGCTGACAGGGCCGGGACGGGTGTGGCTGCAGACGCTGCCGCTGGCTAACCTGGCGCGCGCATTGCAGGATTATCTGCCCGACGGCGGCGGAGCGAGAACGACCGAAGCCGGCGTTGTGGGCGGCATTGTCGGCTCGTTGCTGGACGGAATGCGGTAAGACCGGCCGTTGCTGAAAGAGGGTGGAATTGTGGGTTTGCGATAGTCCACTCCGGCCACCCTTTTGCGATGCTCCGGGTCCCTGCCGGACCGGCGCTTTATCAGGGCTGCCCACCGAGTCGATTACCGGTTGCTGGGCTCCAGCCGACTTCCGTGCGTGCGGCTTTTCTTGAGAGAAAAGCCGCGCAGGGCCATCTGGCTCGGGGATACGCCCGCGGCAAATTTGGTTCAGTTGATTTCGAAGACGTTCTCGGCCTTGGCCGCCTGTTCCTTTGCCCGCTCGACCAGGTCGCGGGCTACGGTGTAGAACGGAGCCGCCTGTGGAGCTTCCGGTCCGGCTGCCGCCACCGGCTGGCCGTGATCGCCGCCTTCGCGAATCGCCGGAACCAGCTCGACCGAACCAAGAAACGGCACGTTGAACTCTTTTGCTGTCCGCTCGGCGCCGCCTTTCGAGAAGATGTCGACCATCTCGTGGCAATGCGGACAGGTAAAGTGGCTCATGTTTTCCACGATGCCGAGCAGCGGCGCATTTACCTGGCGGAACATCTCAATGGCTTTGCGCGCGTCCTGCAGGGCAACGTCGCTGGGGGTGGAAACCACCACGGCTCCTGTCAGCGGAACCGTCTGAACGAGCGAAATCACCACGTCGCCGGTGCCCGGGGGCAGATCGACGATGAGGAAATCGAGCTCGCCCCACTCGACCTGCTGCAGAAACTGGCGAATGATCTGGTGGAGCATCGGCCCGCGCATCACCAGCGGCTTGTCACCCGGCGACAAAAAGCCGATGGAGATCACCTTGATACCATGCGCCTCGTTCGGTTCGATCTGGTTGTTGGGCAGCACTTTCGGCTGATCGTTTGAGCCGAGCATCAGCGGTACATTGGGGCCGTAAATATCGGCATCGATGAGGCCGACCTTGTACCCCAGCTTCGCAAGCGCGATGGCTGTATTCACCGCGACGGTGGTTTTGCCCACTCCGCCTTTGCCAGAGCCGATAGCCACAATATGCGTCACGCCGGGAAGAGGCATGGGAGGCGGTGGAGTATGGGAATGAGCCATGATGAAATCCTTTCCTGTTACTTGCGGCCGGGACGCACCGTCCCGTAAATCGCTGTTTCGGGCGGCAGCATTGCACGCCGCCGCTCCAGTTCTTCTTTGCGCAGTTCGCGCCGCCGTCCCGCATCTTCATGCCGCCGCTTTTCCTCATCCGTCTCCGGCGTCAGTTGCGGCACCGGTACGCTCCGGCCCTGGGAGTCCACGGCCACAAACGTCAGGTAAGCCGAGGCCACATGCCGATGCATGCCGGCAATGGTGTTTTCAACCCAGACCTTCACGCCGACTTCCATTGATGTGTTGAAGGCCCGGTTCACCGACGACTTGAGGATGAGCAGATCGCCCACGTGCACCGGCGCGATGAAGTCGATGTGATCCATCGAGGCCGTCACCACGTGCGTTCGCGAGTGCCGAAAGGCAGCCATTGCCGCCACGAGGTCAATAAAGTGCATCAGCCGCCCGCCCAGCAGGTTGCCAAGCGTATTCGTGTCATTCGGGAGGATCAGCTCGGTCATTTCCGACTGCGATTCCGCGACGGTTCGCACCGGAAGCGATGGGCCCTTATAGTCCATGGTCCTGCGCTCTCTTTTCTATGATTCTTCTACCTTTGGATGACGCAGCCCGCAGAAAGCTCCAAACGCACGGGCAATATCTTCAGTTTGGAGAATTGCGCGCGATTGAGCAACTCGCCATTTGGTTTGCGCTGCCGGCCTGTGAAATGCTGGCGGTAGACGAGCTGAGAGCCGTAACAGGAGCCGCGAGATGGACAAAGTAGTCATGTTGACCGAAATCCTCAGCCAGGATCCCATGAATGCCTTTGCGCGCTACGGTCTTGCGATGGAGTTTGCAGGCCGGGGCGACGCTTCCACCGCGATTGCCGAGTTTGATCGTCTTCTGCATGACCATCCCGACTATACGCCCGGTTATTTCATGGCCGCGCAGACGCTGGCCAACTCGGGGGAATCGCAGCGTGCCATCAGCTATCTCCGCCTCGGCCTCGACTGCGCCCAGCGTACCGGCAACCAGCATGCTTTCAGCGAAATGCAGACGATGCTGTCTGATCTGGAAGAGCAATGCAGCTAGGAAAGACAGTCGATCGCCGGCCAAAATCCTTTTGAACGGGCAACGAGCATCGCGAAAAAGATTTTCGTGACACCAATTCCGCCTCTTCACTGGCCGCAAAGGGCGCGCATAATAACGAAACCATGAAGATTCCCCTCTTCCCGCTGGATGTGGTGCTCTTGCCTGGCGCTGCGCTCCCGCTGCATATCTTCGAGGAGCGCTACCGCGAGATGTTTCGTGACTGCATGGCCACGGGGCTCGAATTCGGAGTTGTGCGCGCGCAGGAAGAGGGAATGTCAGTGGTGGGCTGCTCCGCGTCCATTGGCCGCATTCTGCATCGCTATCCCGATGGGCGGTTTGACGTGATGTGCCGCGGCGAGCGCCGTTTTGAGATTGAAATGCTCGATGATTCACGCTCTTATCTGCAGGCCGAGGTCGACTGGCTCCATGACGAAGGGCCACAGGCGACACGGTCCGACCGCGAATTATGCGCGGCCATGCATTTTGAAGTGATCGAACGGTCAAATATCAATCTACCTATGCCGCCCCTCGATCTCGATCGGCCCATTGCGTACTCACTGGCATCAGTTTTGCCGACGGATCTTGATTTTCAGCAACAGATGCTGGCCACGCGGTCGGACGCCGAACGCACGCGTAAACTGTGTGAATTCTATGAAGTGCTCTTGAACAAGCTGCGTACGGAAGCCGTGAACGGGAGTGTTCAGCGGAATGGTCATGTGATGTAAGTCCTGCGAGGGAATCGGCATGCCGCAAACGGCAGGGGCGAAGAAGGCAGCCGCAAGCGGCGCTTGCTGCGTCACCAGGCAGGGCACATTCATCCAATTGGTTTAGGGTAAGGGAATAAGGAGTCACCCAATGAGTTCTCGTCACCAGGCGGAGACGTTGCCCCAGACTCTGGGGGAGCTTCGATCGAGCAAACTGTATTCTGAACAGCGGCTTCAGGGACGCTCGGTGAAAGATGAGCTGCGTGAAAACCTGATTGCCCGGCTCCGCACCAGGGAGACAATCTTCCCCGGGATTGTGGGCTATGACGACACCGTGGTGCCGCAAATCGTCAATGCGATCCTTTCGAGGCAGAATTTCATCCTTCTCGGCCTGCGCGGGCAGGCCAAGAGCCGCATGCTGCGCGCGCTTACCGCCCTGCTCGACGAGCAGATGCCTTACATCGCGGGCTGCGAGATTCGCGACAATCCGTATAAGCCACTCTGCGCACGCTGCCGGCAATTGCTGGCCGAGCAGGGCGATGCCACTCCGATTGCATGGATGCACCGCAATGACCGCTATGTGGAGAAGCTGGCGACGCCGGATGTGACGGTGGCGGATCTGATTGGCGACCTTGACCCCATCAAGGCGGCGCGCGGCGGGCATGATCTCTCCAACGAAATGGCCATGCACTACGGCCTGCTGCCCCGCGCCAACCGCGGCATCTTTGCCGTCAATGAGCTGCCCGACCTCGCAGGGAAGATTCAGGTGGCGCTGTTCAACATCATGCAGGAGGGCGACGTACAGATTAAAGGTTTTCCCGTGCGGCTGGAATTGGACGTCGAGCTGGTTTTCAGCGCGAACCCGGAAGACTACACCGCACGCGGCAAGATTGTAACGCCTCTCAAGGACCGCATCGGATCAGAGATTCGCACACATTATCCTGAGACGATCGAGGAAGGAATCTCCATCACGGCGCAGGAATCCTGGACCGATCGCGGACTCGGAAAGGTGGATGTGCCGCAATACCTGCGCGAAGTGATTGAGCAGATCGCCTTCAGTGCGCGCGAAGAAAAGAAGGTGGACAAGCGCAGCGGTGTGAGCCAGCGGCTGCCCATCTCGACGTTGGAACTGGTTCTGTCGAACGCTGAGCGGCGCGCTTTGATTCACGGTGAGGACCTGATTGTGCCGCGCGTGGGGGATATCTACTCGGCGCTGCCCGGCATTACCGGCAAAATCGAACTTGAATACGAAGGCGAACTCAAAGGCGCGGATTTTGTCGTTAAGGAGATTGTCCGCAACGCGATTGGAAAGGTCTTTGACCGCTATTTTGCAGATACGAACACGCAGCAGATTGAGCAGTGGTTCAACCTGGGCGGCAGCATCAAGATTAGCGATGAGCAAAGCGCCAAGGCGACGCGAGAGGAACTGAAGCAGATCCAGGGATTGACGGACAAGCTGTCTCCACTGGGCATCAGAGCTGCGACAGAACCAGAGCACTACGTCGCCGCGGCTGAGCTGCTGCTGGAAGGCATGTGTGCTCACCGCCGATTGAGCCGCAACGAAGAGCGCAGTTTTGTGGTCCAGCGGAGAAACAACGAACGCTCAGAACGCCAGGAGCGTGTGAGCGACGAACGCGAGTATGAAGAGTGGCAGCAGCGGCGCAGCCGTCGCGGCAGCTTTAACTAGGTGAAGTGTGAAACGAGTTCGCTATACGAAATTCAATGGCGACCTGGCGAGCCAGGCCAGCATGGAAAACCTGCTGAACGCGCTCTCCGATTATCTGCTGGACTCCGGCTTTCGCGATCCTTTCAGCCAGTTTCAGGATCTCGAACACACGATGGCCGATCTGGAAGAAGCACTGCACCGCGCCCTCGAGTCCGGTGATCTGTTTGAAGAGGAACTGCAGCGGCAGATCGATCAGATGAGCGAGGAGGGCAGGCTGGATGAGTTTATCCAGCAGATCATCCAGCGCATGGAGGATGAGAATTACATCTCCACGGATCGTATGCAGGATCCTGCAAGAAATGCCGAGAGCGCCGGCAGCACAGGGGATGCGGACACCGAGGCTCGCTTTGAAGTCACCGATAAGAGCCTCGACTTTCTGGGCTACAAAACTTTGCGCGACCTGCTTGGCTCGCTGGGTCGGTCCAACCTGGGCCGCCACGACACGAATTATCTGGCAACCGGGATCGAAGCAAGCGGAGGATCGCGGCCCTATGAATTTGGCGATGTACTTAATCTGGACAGCACCGCAACGCTGACCTCCGCCATTGCGCGCGAAGGGCTGACGCTGCCGCTGAACATCGAATACAGCGACCTGCACGTCCACCAATGCGACTTCCAGAGCAGTTGCGCGACGGTGGTGATGCTCGACTGCTCGCACTCGATGATTCTTTACGGCGAGGACCGCTTCACCCCCGCCAAGCGCGTGGCCATGGCGCTCTCGCATCTCATCCGCACGCAGTATCCGGGCGACTCGCTGTCCCTGGTGCTCTTTCATGATTCTGCTGAAGAACTGCCCGTCTCGCAGCTGGCGCGTGTGCAGGTCGGCCCATATTACACAAATACGCGTGAGGGGCTGCGCGTGGCCCAGCGCATTCTGCGCGCACAGCGTAAAGACATGAAGCAGATCGTGATGATCACCGACGGCAAGCCCTCCGCGCTGACGCTGCCTGACGGGCGCATCTACAAAAATGCTTTCGGGCTGGATCCGCTGGTCATTAGCGAAACGTTGGAAGAAGTCGCCCGCTGCAAGCGGCAGAACATTATCATTAACACCTTCATGCTCGCATCAGATTACGGCCTGATGCAGTTTGTGCAGAAGGTCACGGCCATGTGCCGCGGCAAGGCTTACTTCACCACTCCGGACCGGCTGGGCGAATACCTGCTGCTCGACTACATGCAGCGCCGCACCCGCACCATTCGCTGATTAGGGCCTGTTAACACCATTAGGAAAGTAGCGAAAGGAGCGGATTTTTCTGAGTGCGAGGAGCAAGGAGCGACGAATACCGGGCGTATTTTAGCGACGAGGGACAAAGCAATCGGGGAAATCTGCCTTTTCCCCTGAGGTTGCCCTAATAGCGTTAACAGGCCCCAGACGCAGCTACTCCAGTAGGTCCCAGGCAGACGATGCTGCGGCGGGACTGCGCCGCATATGGAAGCCTTGTGGCGAGAGTGAGAATCCGGCGTCGGCTAGAAAACGCGCGAACCAGTGTAGATGAATCGGCTCACCGTTGACGGACGAGATCACCAAACCGCCATGCCGGCGAGCTTCCTCATGGTGCAGTTCTTCCTGTACGCGGGCAGCGAGAAATACCGCGAGATCGCGAGCGGTGTTGGAGCGATCTGGCTCATCGGCAGGGAAAAATACCTGCAAGTTCGGATTGTTGCGGCGCAGGTAGGCGATGAGCTGGCCGTTGCGCAGACTCACCGTTGCACCCGCGACGCGGGCAAGTGGACGCTGCGCAGCTTCCAGCGCGCCTTCGCCGTCGATCGAGGACTGCGGCCAGCGCAGGATGCTGCCGTAAAGGTTCGCCGGATCTGTAGCCGCCATTGATACAAGTTCCGGTTTGTCCGGCTCGGGGTTGTTACGCAAGGAACGCAAGAGATCGACAGCCGCAGGCAGGGCAAATTGAGTGGCGCCGAGACCGGCCACAAAGTAGCCGCGACGAATGCGTCCACTTTCTTCCAGCGCCTTCAGCACGTCGTAGATAGCCGAGAATCCTCCGGGAAGGTTTTCCTGCGCGACGGCCTCCCGCGTCAGCACACCATACCGCTGCAACAACTGATGGGCTGAGGCGTGGCTCCACTCCGTTTGCTGAGCGGCGGTGGGGCGATCGGCTATGGGCGTGAGCGTCCAGCGTCCTTGTGCTGCCGGCGGTGTGGTTCGGCGCGATCGAAAGGCCGGCGCGTTATGCTGCCGTTTTGCTGAGCGCGAAGTGCTCGGCCTGGCAACGTAGGCGCGAAGCGCATGCAACGCATCATTCGTGACCAGTCCCTGCCAGACGAGGTTCCAGAGCGCGTCGAGCGTTTCCCCGGGGAACCCTCCTCCAGCAGAGTCGTGCAATTGCGTAAAGAACATCGCTCCACCGCGGGCCAGCGTATGAAGAATCTGCTGTTCGCGCGGGGCAAGCGGCTCGATCCGCGAAAAACGAGGCGGCAACAGTGCCGGCATTCTATCTGCAAGGTAGAGTGCGATTCTTCCGTCGTGCTCGCCCAGCGGCTCGATGCCACACCAGGCAACTTCGCCGGCAGCGATCAGTGTATCCAGATCGCCGGGCGAGTATTTCGCGAGGCGTGCAGTCAAGATGGCGCTCTCCAGAAGCGACGCCGGAAGTGGAGCTCCCTGCAGAAGTTCCACGGTGTCGAGCAACGCATCGAGACCACGGCGAGGTTGCAGCAGGCCATGCCAGTGCGTCATGAACCGCGCCAGCATCTGCTGCTCGACCGGCTCCACTTCTTTTCGTAACTTTGCCAGTGACTTTCTTCGGATCAGGCGCAGCACTTCGGCGTCGCACCACTCCCGATGCACGCCGCCCGGTCGGAAGGCGCCTTCAAGAATGCGGCCATCGAGCACGAGTGCGTGCAGCGCGTCTTCGGCAGAGTGCGCATCCAGCTCGAACCGTCGTGTTACCTCAGATAAGGTGAAGGGGCCGTGCGTACGTGCAAAACGACGTACCAGCTCGAGCACAGGTTGCTCCACCGGAGCCAATAAGGTCGCTGCCAAGCCCTTTGGCAGTGCGATGCCGAGAGCGTCGCGATAGCGCGCGGCATCTTCGGCAGCAATCCATCTTTGTTCCCCGGCAATCTTCACTTGGAGTACGCGCCGCGCGCGGATCAGGCGATCCAGGGAACGCATCAGTTCTTTGGAGACGAGCCGACGAGCGAGGTCCTTGCGCGAAAGATCGCCGAGCCGCAAGAGCAGATCGTGCATGCCGTCGGCAGTTCGCACACGCTGCGTGTCGTGGAGAAGCTGTATCTGCTCTTCGACCTCCGCGATCGCATCCGCATCCAGCAGTTCACGAAGGTCGGCATCGCCAAGCAGTTCGCGAAGCTGATCCTGGTCAATGGAAAGCGCCTGCGCGCGGCGCTCTGCCAGAGGCGCATCACCGTCGTAGATGTAATTCGCGACATAGCTGAAGAGGAGCGACGCGGCAAAGGGGGACGGAGTTCGAGTATCGACGACATGAACGCGCACCTGTTGCTCTTGAATCGAGTGAAGAACGTCAAGAAAGGCCGGCATGTCGAAGACATCGCGCATGCACTCGCGATACGCTTCCAGCAGAAGGGGAAATGCGGGGTAGCGCGAGGCGACCGAGAGCAGGTCATACGCGCGCTTGCGCTGCTGCCAGAGCGGAGCGCGGCCTTTCGCGCTGCGGCGCGGCAGTAGCAGCGCTCGCCCGGCAGCCTCACGGAACTTCGCCGCAAACAGCGAAGTGGACCCGAGTTGATGTAGTACGAGTTCGACAGCTTCCGATGGATTGAGCAGCAGCAGATCCGTATTGGGGGCCTGATCGGTGTCTGGAAATCGAAGCACGAAGCCGTCGTCTGCCCACATTGCTTCCACATCGGGTCCGCCGGCGGCGCGAATCCTGCCCGCAACTGCCATCGCCCAGGGCATATGGATGCTACTGCCAAAGGGCGTCAGCACGCAGACGCGCCAGTCGCCCAATTCGTCACGAATTCGCTCTATGACAATATTTCGGTCATCTGGAACCGTAACGGTGACATTTTCCTGGTCGGCCAGGAAACGCAGCAGATTTTCCGCTGCTTGAGCGTCGAGATCGTGCTCGCGCACCAGTCGGCTTACTGCGGCGTTGCTGGGCATTTCCCGCAGCTCGCGCACGAGCGCGCCGATGCGCCGGCCAAACTCGAGCGGACGACCCGAAGAGTCGCCATGCCAGAAGGGCATCTTGCCCGGCTCGCCGGGAGCAGGCGACACAAGCACCCGGTCGGGCAGGATCTCGTCGATGCGCCAGGTGGAAGCGCCCAGAATGAACGTCTCCCCGGTACGGCTTTCAAAGACCATCTCTTCATCGAGCTCGCCCACGCGTACGGGCTTGTCGTCTGTACCCGCAAGGAAGACGCCATAGAGGCCGCGATCAGGAATGGTACCGGCATTGAGAACGGCAAGACTTTTTGCACTTTCCCGCGGAGTGAGGACATTATCGATACGGTCCCATGTAATGCGGGGGCGCAGTTCAGAGAATTCGTCTGACGGATAGCGCCCGGAGAGCAGATCGAGAACGCCCTCAAAAGCGTTGCGCGAAAGCCGGGCAAAGGGTGCGGCGCGGCGAACGAGAGCGAACAGCTCTTCCACCATGATTTGCGGTTCTGCCGGAGGTTTGCCCTTTTCACGCGGCTCCACGACGGCAGGAGGGTGCGCCACAATCGCAACAATTTGCTGCGCCAGAACATCCAGCGGATTGCGCAGGTAGCGCGTCGCCTCAACCAGCCTTTCGTGCATGGCGCGCGTCACCGCTGCGCAGGCAACCAGGTCGGCGCGATACTTGGGAAAGATGATGCCGTCGCTGGGTACGCCCACGTGGTGGCCCGCACGTCCGATGCGCTGCATGCCACTGGCAACCGATGGCGGCGCCTCTATCTGAATCACCAGATCGATCGCGCCCATGTCGATGCCGAGTTCCAGCGACGAGGTTGCGACCAGTGCGCGAATCTTGCCTGCCTTGAGAGACTCCTCAATTTCCGCGCGCTGCACTGCGGCGAGTGAGCCATGATGCGCGCGGGCCAGCGGCTCTCCAGCAAGCTCATTGATCGCTCCCGCGAGCCGTTCGGCAAGCCGCCGGCTGTTGACAAAGAGCAGCGTCGATTGGCGCTCGCGGATGATCTCCACCAGCCGTGGATGGATAGCGCTCCAGATCGAGGTTCGCCTGGGGCCATCTGCAACCGGACTGAGAGACGCCTCTTCCAACTGGCCAAGCCTGGCCATGTCCTCCACCGGCACTTCTACTCGCAGATTGAGTTGCTTGGGCTCGTGCGCCTGCACGATGGTGACGGGGCGAAATGTGTGCGGAGGCTCATCGTTCCTGATCCATTCGGAGGCTGCCTGCGGCACGCCCACAGCCGCCGTCGACGAAGACTGGTCACTGTTTTCTGGATCTGAAGGCGACTCAGCTCCGGCCAGAAAGTGCGCCACTTCTTCGAGCGGACGCTGCGTGGCAGAGAGCCCGATACGCTGCAGCGGCTTTCGGGCGATTGCCTGTAATCGTTCCAGGCTGAGTGCAAGGTGCGCACCGCGTTTGGTGGGAACGAGTGCGTGAATCTCGTCGATGATGACAGTCTCGATGGTGCGCAGCGCAGCTGCCGCCTCAGAAGTGAGCAGAAGGTAGAGCGACTCCGGCGTGGTGATGAGAATATCGGTGGGCATCCGGCGAAAGCGGCTCCGCTCACGCTGTGGAGTGTCGCCGGTACGCACACTGATCTCCGGCCGGTGAACGGGCACGCCACGACGCGCAGCCAGGTCGGCAATCCCTGCCAGCGGAGTGCGCAGGTTGCGTTCGACATCGACGGCCAGCGATTTGAGCGGGCTGATGTAGAGGATCCGACAACCACGCTCCTCGGGAGCATCATGCAGCATCAGACGGTCAAGGCACCAGAGGAACGCCGTCAGCGTCTTCCCGGTCCCGGTCGGTGCAAAGATCAGAGTATTCTCGCCACGCGCAATCGCAGGCCAGCCCATGCTTTGCGGCGCCGTCGGGCGGTCGAAGGCGCCGCGAAACCACGCTGCCGTGACCGGATGAAAAACTTCGAGCACGCGTGAGGCCTCGTCTTTGGCCGGAATGGATCTGGTCCTCGCAGTTCGGGTTTTGCGGGTTTCTGCCACCAGTCTGAGGATAGCTCCGGCGCGGTGCGGCGGTTTGTGATGGCGCAGCCGTGACGTGCCGTCGCACCGGGCTAGATCTATTGCCGGCTCGATCCGTGCAGTGACATTCGTGGATACGGTCTTGGAAATTGCACTCCTGCTGACAGGGACGATTGCGGTTCAGCGCGGGACGGGGTAGCCTCAGTGACGATGGCTCCTGCGAATGACGCACTTCCGCGGCTGCGCGAGCTGGCTGAAGAGGCCGCGACGCATGCCTATGCCCCCTACTCGAAGTTTTCAGTGGGCGCGGCGCTGCTCTGGGACGATGGCGTGACCGTGACCGGATGCAACGTCGAAAATCTCTCTTTTGGCCTGACCAGCTGCGCGGAACGGAATGCGGTCTTCCGCAGAATCAGCGAACGGGGCGCCGGCGCAAAAATAGTCGCGATTGCGGTAACAAATCCGGCGGGCGAGATGTGCGCGCCCTGCGGCGCGTGCCGCCAGGTGCTGCACGAATTTGCCGCGCCCGATGCAGCTATTACCTACCGCATCCCCGGCGGGTGGGCCACTCGGCCTTTTGCCGAGTTGCTGCCGGACGCCTTCGTCATGGAGCGCAGGAACTGACTGGAGCGACGGATGCACGCGGTTGACCTGATTCGAAAAAAGCGCGACGGCCAGGAACTCACCGCCGAGGAAATTCGCTGGCTGGTCGAGGGCGCGGCGCGTCAGAGGATTCCCGAGGAACAGTTGGCCGCTTGGCTCATGGCCGCGTGGCTGCGCGGGCTCTCGCTGGCGGAATTGGATGCGCTGACCATGGCAATGCGCGATTCCGGCGAGGTGCTGGACCATGTGCCGCTCGGGCGCTTCACCGTGGACAAACACTCGACTGGTGGAGTGGGAGACAAGACTTCGTTTCTGGTGGCGCCGATTGTCGCGGCCGCCGGGCTGGCGGACCCGATGATCAGCGGCCGTGCGCTGGGGCACACGGGAGGGACGCTGGATAAGCTGGAGTCGATCCCCGGTTACCGCACGCAGCTTTCCGCTGAAGAAATGCAGCGAGTGCTGAAGCGGTGCGGCTGTTCCATCGTGGGGCAGACGGCGGGCCTGGTTCCGGCCGACCGCGTGCTCTATGCGCTCCGTGACCGCACGGCTACGGTCGAAAGTCCGTATCTGATCTGCGCCTCCATCACGAGCAAGAAACTGGCGGCCGGCTTGCACGCACTGGTGCTGGACGTGAAGACAGGCTCGGGCGCATTCTTGCGCGACGAAAAAGACGCGCAGTTTCTCGCTGCACTGATGGTGGCGACCGGTGAAAGCGCGGGAACGCGCACGGCTGCCGTGATGACCGACATGAGCCAGCCACTGGGGCGGTATGCCGGCAACTGGGTGGAGATTCAGGAGGCCGTCGAATTGCTGCGTGGCGAGCGGCCCGCGCTCAGCGAGGATCTGCGCCATGTATCGCTCACCCTGGCCGGGTGGATGATCCACCTCGGCGGCAAGGCGGCTTCGCCCGAGGAGGGCTGTGCGCTCGCCGAGATGAAACTCGTCGATGGATCGGCGCTGGCTGCATTTCGCTGCATGGTTGAGGCGCAGGGCGGCGATTTGCGGGCATTGGATAATCCGGGAGCCTTTCACCGGCCTCGGATACGCAAAACGATCGAGGCCCAGCGGAGCGGGTTCTTCGCTGCTATCGACTGCACGCAGGCAGGCTGGGCCGTACAGCGGCTGGGGGCCGGGCGCGAGCGCGCCGGCGAACTGGTGGAAGCGCATGCCGGCTTGGAAATGCACGTCAAACTGGGCATGCCGGTCGTTGCGGGGCAGCCTCTCTATACGCTCTTTTCGCAAAAAGAGGAACGGCTGGCCGAACCGGAACAGTTGCTGGACAAGGCGGTCGTGATTGCCGACGAGCCGGTCGTGCCGCCGGCGCTGGTAGGGCAAATCATAACCAGCAAGAATAAAAAGCTGTTTCTCGAGCGTGCGGACCAATAAGATAGGGTTTTCCCTTTAGTTACGATTGCAGGAGAGCAATTTGGGTCGATTCACCGGCGTCCTTGGTCTGCTTACGATGCTGTTGCTGGCATGGTTGTTTTCGACGAATCGCAAGGCGATTCGCTGGAGAACTGTAGCCTGGGGCCTGGGGCTGCAAATCCTCTTTGCCTTCCTCGTACTGCGAGTGAATGCGGGCCGCGAGGTGCTGGCCGACGCCGGAGCCGGCGCCAACAAGCTGCTGGATTACGCCTTTGACGGATCGGCCTTTGTCTTTGGCGAACTGGGCAAGAAGCACTCGTCGATGGGTTCGTTCTTTGCCTTCCAGGTGCTGCCCGCAATCATCTTCATCTCGGCCTTCTTTGCCGTTCTTTACTACTTCGGGATCATGCAGCTCATCATCCGCGTGTTTGCGCGGGTGATGCAGTGGACGATGAAGATTTCCGGAGCGGAAAGCCTGAATGTCGCGGCCAGCGTTTTTATGGGCCAGACCGAAGCTCCGCTCACCATTCGGCCCTTTTTGCCGGATGCGACCCAGTCGGAGCTGATGACGATCATGACCAGCGGCATGGCGCATGTTTCCGGCGGCATCATGGCGGCTTACATCGCCTACGGCATCTCGGCCAAGCATCTTTTGGAGGCGGTCGTCATGACCGCGCCGGGCACAATTCTGATTGCCAAGATGCTGGTTCCCGAGACGGCTACGCCGACCACCGCCGGTATGGTTCACATCCCCAAGGAGCAGGAGCACAAGGAAGAAAACCTGCTCGGGGCGATTGCGCGAGGCACCATCGACGGCGGCAGGCTGGCCTTGAATGTCGGCATCATGCTCATTTCGTTCATCGCGCTCATTTCGCTCCTGAACGGCATGATGGGCGGGGTTCACAACCTGCTGGCGGGCTGGCATATTCCTTTCCCGACGAGCCTGAATGAGATTCTAGGATTTTTCTTCGCCCCCATTGCGTGGCTGATCGGCATTCCCTGGAAGGATGCCCATGTTGTCGGCAACCTGCTGGGAACGCGGATGGTCATCAATGAACTCGTGGCCTATTCTTATCTGGGTGCACAGAAGGCAATGATTTCGCCACGGTCGTTCACCATTGCCACCTTTGCGTTGTGCGGATTCGCCAATCTGAGTTCGATTGGCATCCAGATCGGCGGCATCGGGGCGCTGGCGCCGAACCGGCGCAACGATCTGGCCAAACTGGGGCTGCGGGCGATGCTGGCCGGAACCATGGCCAACCTGATGTCCGCATCGATTGTGAGTGTTTTCCTGAGGTAAGAAACATGGGCATTGGCGCATTTTCTGAGTCGGTGGAAGCTGCCGCGTATGTGCGCGGAAGGACCAAGCTGCGGCCGCGTGTCGCGGTGGTGCTGGGATCGGGCCTGGGTGGCTTCGGCTATGCGCTCGACGAACTGAAGCATCTTCGCTTTTCCGAGGTCCCGCATTTTCCGGTGTCCACGGTCTATGGGCACGGAGGGCAGCTGGCAATCGGCAGGGTGAACGGCACGCCGGTGGCGGTGATGCAGGGGCGCGTGCATGCCTATGAAGGATTCAAGGCCGCGCAAGTGGTATTTCCGCTGCGGATGCTGCGGCAACTGGGCGTCGAAAAAGTGATCCTGACTAATGCCGCGGGCGGCATTCGCGAGGGGTTGCAGCAGGGCGACTTTGTGCTCATCCGGGACCATATCAACATGACCGGGATGAATCCGCTGGTGGGGCAGAACGATGAGCGCTTCGGGCCGCGGTTCATCGACATGAGCGAGGCCTATTCGCCGCGGCTGCGGGCGCTGGCACAAGAGGTGGCAAAGTCGCAGGGATTTGCGATGAAGGAAGGCATTTACATGAGCGTGCTGGGGCCGAGTTTTGAGACCCCTGCAGAGATTCGCGCCTTCCGAATGCTGGGGGCCGATCTGGTCGGCATGTCCACGGTGATGGAGACGATTGCCGCGCGCCATATCGGGATGGAAGTGCTCGGGATCTCCTGCGTGACCAATCTTGCCGCGGGGCTGCAGGCAGAGCCGCTGAGCCATGAGGAGGTTCTGGAGACCGGCGCACGGGTGGAAGAAAGGCTCCAGGGTCTGCTGAAAGCCCTGGTCCCCCGCGTGGCAGAAGGCTGCTCGGAGTGAAGCGTGCGCTGGTGATCGGGGTCGGCGGCTGTTCCGGCTCCGGCAAGACGACGCTGGCCCGCGAACTGGCCCGCGAACTGAACGGCATCCACTTCCAGATGGACCATTACTACCGCGACCTGGGCCACTTGAGCTACGAGGAGCGGCGCGTCCAGAACTTTGACGATCCGAGCCTGATTGAGTCAGATCTGCTCGTGGATCAGTTGCGGCAGCTTGCCAGCGGCAAGCCCATCGAGCAGCCTCGCTACGACTTTGCGACGCATACCCGACGGCCGGGCGTCTTTGAGCGGATAGAGCCTTCGGCGTGCGTGGTGGTGGACGGGATTTTCGCGCTGCATTTTCCGGGTCTGCGGGAGCTTTACGACCTGAGCGTCTATGTCGAGGCTCCGGACGAGGTCTGCTATGCGAGGCGGATGGCGCGCGACGTGCGCGAGCGCGGCCGGACGGAGGCCTCGGTGGCCCAGCATTACGCGGCCACGGTGCGTCCGATGGCCGAGAAGTACGTTCGACCGTCCGGTCAGTTTGCGATGCTCACGGTGCGGGGGACGGAGTCGCTGGACTGGTCGGTCGAGGCGGTGCTGGGCGCGCTTCGGCAGCGTGAAGGGCACGGCGATGGCCACCCGGTTTCGCCACAGCACATTTAAAAAGCTTTGGAGCCCCCTCGTTTTTGTGGGTATGTGATTGATTCTAAAAAATCGACTACTGAAGAAATTCTGTCGCCCCCGGCACATTTTGTGGGGAAGTGGTTGATTTCAATTGATTTACTGGATGACTAGTCTTGTAAGTCGTTTAGAATCAATCGCTGGTTAGCGGGAATACCTCGTCCGCAGACACCTCTCAAAAAAAAAGCGGCCTAAGCGGCCGCTTTTTGGGGTGTCTCTAAGTTCAAGATAGCAATTTCAGCCCTAATTCCCGGCGGGACTGGCCGTCGAGGCGTTCGCGTGCTTCGCACGCCTTTTCCCTACCCTTACTTTCAGGATACCAATCCGAGGGTTAATTGCCGGCGAAATGGGTGTTCAGCGTGCTGGCTACGGTCATCCTGTGGTGGATGCCAGGGTTGCGGTTATTTCCCGATGACGGTGACGAGCTGGGATTCGGGGATGGTCCAGTCCTTCGTTCCGCCCCAGGTGAACTTATGCGTGGCCTCGTCCCAGTTGAGGTGGGTGAGGTGGTAGTCGCCTTTCTCGTAGTCGTAGTTGATGCCGTTGTCGTTGTAGACGGTGAAGTGGGCGTCGGCCCCGGCGAAGACCTCGACCTTGGCAAGCTGCTGGGGCGTGGCGGTGGAGAGGATGGTGGTGCCGATGGGCAGGATGGATCCCGCGCGGACAAAGAGCGGGATGGTCTGGATGGGCGCGGCGACGGTGATGGTCTGGCCGCCGTGGAAGAACTGGTGGGTCCAGTAGTTGTACCAGCCGGCACCTGCGGGCAGGTAGACCTTGCGGGTGGTCATCCCTTGCTTGTAGACGGGCGCGACGAGGAGGTCGGGGCCGAACATGTATTCGTAGCGCTGTTTGGCGGCCCTGGGGTCGTGGGGGAAGTCCATGAAGAGGGCACGCATGAAGGGCGCGCCGGTCTGGTGGGTGAACCAGCCCAGTGAGTAGATGTAGGGCATGAGCGAGTAGCGCAGGCGCAGGTATTTTTCCAGAATGGGCGTGGCCTCGGTGCCGTAGGACCAGACGGTGTTGTGCTCGCGGCTGCCATGAGTGCGGAAGGTGGGCTCGAAGACGCCGTACTCGAACCAGCGGACGTAGAGCTCGGGATAGTCCGTGTCTCCGCGAAGGTTATTGAGAGACCCGGCGGGGCTGATGAGCTCAGGGCGCGAGGGCGGGCGCATGGCGGGCAGGGATTGCCAGCCGCCGATGTCGTTGCCCCAGTAAGGAATGCCGGAGGCGGTGACGTCGAGGCCGGTGGGAATCTGGCGGCGGAGCGTGTCCCAGGTGGGGTAAATGTCCGATGACCAGATGGTGGCGCCGTTGTGCTGCGTGCCAAGGTAAGCATCGCGGGCGAGGATAAGCGCGCGGCGATGGGTGTCTTTGCGGAAGCCGTCGTAGAAGGCTTTGGTTTCAAAGTACGGGTAGACGTTGAAGTATTGGGTTCCGGGGCCGATGTGGAAATAGCTGCCATTGGGGGGCAAGTCGGGTTCGGTTTCGTCGGCCCAGAAGGCGTCAAAGCCTTTCTTGTAGAAGTTCTGGTAGACGACGTTCCAGAACCACTTGGCGGCGGCGGGGTTGGTGACGTCAATGTCCGATCCGGCGAGGTCGTAGGGCAGGCCGTTGGTAGGCTTACCGTCGGCGAGGTGCTCGAACCAGCCGTGGCTGAGGATGTAGTGGTAGAAGCGGTCTGAGGGCACGAAGCGCGGCCAGATGCTGATCATGGTCTGGAAGCCCATGGAGTGAAGCTTCTGATTCATGGCGACGGGGTCTGGCCAGTACTTGGGGTTCATGTCCATCTGGCCCATGTTGGTGTAGTAGAACCAGTCAACAACCATGATGTCCGCGGGCAGGTTGCGCTTGCGGTAGCCTTCGGCGGCGGCGAGAAGCTGCTGCTGGCTCCAGTAGCGGTTTTTGGACTGGAGGAATCCGTAGGCGGCCTTGGGCAGCATGGGCACGGAACCGGTGAGCTTGTCGTAGCCCTCATAGAACTGGTTGTAGGTTTTGCCTTCGACGACGAAGAAGGAGACGCGGGTGCCGACCTGCGAGGTGAATTTGAGCTGGTTGTTGAAGCCCGGGGCGACGGTGGTTTTGGAGGGGTTGTCCCAGAGCAGGGCGTAGTGCTGGTTGGTGACCAGGAAGGGTACGCAGAAGGTGGGCGAGGCAACGGCGTTGTAATCATTCCAGCAGTTCACCTGGTGGTAGAGGTGATCGAGGTAGCCTTCCTGGTTCTGGCCAAGGCCGTAGTAGTGGGCGCCCTGCGGCGAAAAGAAGGTGGCCCCGACCTGGTAGAAGGGGTCGTCACCGGGACGGCGGTCGTAGAGGATGTTGTAGTTGCCGTCCTTGTGGTTGGGGACGGACATCTGCCAGCCTTCGAGGTGGAGGAGGGTTTTGCCGTCGGGGGTGGCGAAGGTGATGCTGGCGCCGGGGGTGGAGCCGCGGAAGTACTTGCCGGAGTCCCACTCGTGCGGATAGGGGTGGTAGGGCACGGGATGGATGGGATCGTGGACGGTGATCACCAGATCTTTGGACCGGTAGATTTCACCGGCCTCATTGCGCTCGTAGGTCCAGCCGGAAGCGTCGGGCTTGCCGGTGATGCCGGGGCCGGGGGCCTTGAGGGCCTGATTTTTGAGCAGGCTGAGCGTGACGCGCATAATGTTGGGCGCGTAAGGCGTGAGCACAATGGTGCTGTTGCCGTGGGGAATGACGGCATGGGCAAGATTCTGCTGGGGGCTTTGGAGCGGAACCCGCGGCTGGCGGGTGTGATTCTGGGCGCGCAGAGCGGGGGTGAAAGCGACGAGGGCGGCGAGGAGAAATCCGGGCAAAGAGAGACGATGGTGACGCATCGCGATGAGCTGGCCTCCGCTAAGAAATCGTTTTAGCAGCGGGAACAGTCTAATTGGGGCAAGGTGCGACGCGCCAGATGCGGATGGAGATCAGCCGTCGTTGCCCGTGCGGCGGACCGATGGAATGCGGCTTCCACGGGAGGAACCGCCCGAGCGCGGAACAAGTACCGGCCCGGAGCCGGGGGTGGTTTCGGAACGGGCACCCGCTTCGGTCCGGAGGGGCAGACAGAGCGTCGAAACGGTGCCGTGGCGGGTTTCGCCGAGAGGCTCAGAGATGTGAATCGAGCGCATATCGAGCTGGCCGCCGTAACGCTCGAGGATGGAACGAGTGACCCAGAGTCCGAGGCCGGTGCCATCCTGGCCTTTGGTGGTGAAGAATGGCTCGCCAAGGCGGCTGCGGACCTCCGGCGGAATGCCGGTGCCGTTGTCGGCAATGGTGATGCGGACAGCCGGCGCGCCGTGTGCGGCAAAGGCGGGACGCACGCGCAGGGTGACAGCGCCACGCGGGGCGCAGGCTTCGATGGCGTTGACGATGAGGTTGGCGAGTACCTGCCGCATTTCGCCCGGGAAGACCTCGATCGGCTCGGTTGGGGTGTAGCGCTGCACGATGCGGAGCTGTTTCTCGTTGATGCGGCGGCGATACAAGATGAGCACCTCTTCCAGCAGGCCGGGCACGGAAACCTCCAGCGGCTCGCTGGTTTCGCGGGCGAAATGAAGGGTCTGTTTGCTGATGGCGACGACGCGTTCCATCTCGCGCTCAGCCAGTTCCAGATAGCCGAGAACGGCCGGAGAAAGTCCGGGTTCAGAGCGGATGAGGTAGAGCAGATTGGTGATGGACTCGAGTGGATTGTTGACCTCATGGGCAATAGAGGCGGCCATGCGTCCAAGGTGGATGAGCTTCTGACTGGCGCGCAGACTTTCGAGCGCGCGATCGGCGACAGGGAGGTCAGGGGAATTCACGGGGTCCTGCAAAGATTTGTTCGATTGGGAAGCTTGCGACATGAGGTATGAACCGGAGTTGTGCTGCATGGACTGTTCCGGCCGAGCGGATGGCTTGCGTCGGTGGTCAATGGTGCAGACCGTTCCGGTGCTCCTGGAATTCTCATCGACTTTCATGGCGCTCCACTTTCGGTTGCGGCATGTTTCCCGCTCGCGATCGTTCCTCCAAGGGCCGAAATGTTGCCTCGATCGGGAAATGCCGGTGAACTACACCAACATATTGTTCGATGAGAACACTCCCAAGAGCTGTTGCTTGCCCAGAATGATACGGGGTGAGGCTCTGGATACCGGAAAGTGCCGAAAAGGAGGAATTTGCCGTTCCGGAAATCTGGTTGGCGCATTTTGGCAACTTGTAACGCGGTAGCCTATCTAATAGAGCGACGTTCGATTGCATTCTTTGTGTTGAGGCCGGGGAGTTTTGAAGAGAAGGCGTTGGAAATGGATGGCTGCGACGCTGTTGGCGGGCACGGTATCGGTAGCGTGCGCGCAGACGATGGGCAGCAACCAACTGGTGAATGCGCCGGGCTATGAGCTGGAGACTTCGACGCAGAATCCGTACCTGGGCAGCGTAGAGGCGAAGCCCAACAGCCAAACGACGATGTACCTGACGCTGAACGACGCGATCCGGCTGGGCGTCCAGAATAATCTTGGGCTGAAACTGGCCGAGGCTCAGCGGAAGTCGATGCAGGCCCAGCGGCTGCGGGTGATCAACTATCTCACGCCGAATGTCTCGCTGCATGCAGAGACAGGCATCCACCAGTACGACCTTGCGGCGGAGGGTTTTCATCCCTCCTCGCTGGCCGGCCTTGCGAAGCTGGCGCCGCCGGGGACCCACTTCGTTCTGCCGGCGGTGACCAAGGCCGATGTCACGAATGCGCAGTTCAACATGTCGCAGGAGCTTTTCAGCTGGGCGGGCTGGGACGCGTTGTTTGCCGTGCATGACGAAATCAAGGCCGTGAACTCACAAACCGCTTCCAGCGCCGGGGATGTGATTCTGGAGGTTGGAAACCTGTATCTTCAGGCGCTAGCTGCCGGTACGCAGGTGGACATGGCCAAATCCCTGCTGCGGAGCGACAGGACCGCGCTCGTGCAGGCCCGGGAGGCGCATGCCGCCGGAACGGTGGCAGGGATCACTGTGCTGCGCGCGCAGGTGGCGTACCAGTCGCAGCGGCATGCCGTGCTGCAGGCGAAAAACAACTTTGAAAAGGCGAAGATCTCGCTGAACCGCGCGATCGGGCTGGCCCCCGAGCAGAAGATCCGGCTCACGCAGGCGGCGCCTTACGCCGATCTGACGGTGCCGTCCCTTGAGGCGGCGCTGCAGGAAGCCTACACGCACCGGCACGACTACCGGACGCTGAAGAACGAGATTCGCGCTGCCGTGATGGAAGAGCGCGCGGAAGCAGGCCAGCGGCTGCCAAGCCTGGTCTTCCACGGCAACTGGGGCGTCACGGGCGTTTCCGGCGGGCTGTTCCATGACACCTGGATGGCAGAGGGCACCGTCGAAATTCCCATCTTCGATGAGGCGAAGTTCCGCGGAGATCACGACGTGGCGCAGGCGCAGGTGAACGAACTGCGCAGCGAATTTGCGGACCTGAAGCAGAAGATCGACCAGGAACTGCGCGACAGCATCCTTGACGTGAACACAGCCACGCAACTACTCAAGGTGGCGAAGAGCAATCTTGCGCTGGCAAACGAGGAGCTGACCGAGACCAACGAGCGATTTGCCGCCGGGGTGGATACCAATCTGCCCGTGGTGGAAGCCCAGGCGACGGTAGCCGAGGCGCAGGCGCGCTATGTGCAGACGCTGCTCCAATACAACGAGGCCAAGCTGGGACTCGCCGATCATCTGGGCATCATTGACGTGGCCTTCCACGGGGTTCTGAGCCCGAAGATCATTAAAGAACTGACGGAGTGAGGCTCGCCGCGGGCGTGCGACCTATTCTCGGAAGTCATATTTGTGATGTCCAAAGTTACCAATAAAACCATTACTAAATGGGCGAGTTTGCGCCCATACAACCTCTTACCAGCGTGGGTTTCCGCCTTTCCGCCTCATCGTGGTGCGTCAGCCCAAAAAACTCCCTAGATATTGAAGAATTGTGCAGATTTTTCCGGTACTGAGGAGTAATTGCATAGGCGATGGTTCGCTGAATTAAAAGAACTTGCAGCGGACAACCTTTTCTGACGAGCGTGGTCTAAGCGTTGCAGAAGTGGTGACGAATTTGCAGATGTCACTGCTGGCAGTCAGGCCGTAGCAAGCAATTGCAAGGTCCGCTCCCCCGATGGTGAAGCAGTACGTATGTTGAATCCGATGAAGGAGGTGACGGAAGATTGCCGCTAAGGAAGCAATCTCCGCAGACGAAGATGAGAATTCCCAGAGTTACAACTGTTCTATGGACAGTAGTGGGTTGTGCCGCGTTATTGGTTACCGGCTTCGCGATTTCAGGGTGCGGACAGGGCGGCGCGACGTCCAGCACGAGCATGAGCAAGCTGACGACGGCGATTACTGATCCGGCCGAGTGCTCGGCGGCGGTGGGCGGCTCTTACCAGCATGCTTACGTGACGATTGTGGATGTGCAGGCGAGCACCAGTTCCACGGCCAGCAGCACCTCCTCGGGCTGGGTGGATCTGACACCCGGGATGAAGCCGACGCAGGTGGACCTGCTGGGCAGCGCCGCCAGCGGCGGATGCTTCCTGGCGACGCTGGGCGACAACCTTGAAGTACAGGCCGGCACGTACCAGCAGATTCGGCTGGTCCTGGGATCGAACACCTCCACGATGGTGAACGGCACAAATGAGTGCAACGCCATGGGCGGCCTGAGCGCGGTGAACTGCGTCGAGACGTCGAGCGGCGCCTGGAAGGCACTGACGACGCCGAGCGCGCAGCAGACCGGAATCAAGATTCCGGCATCGCAGATTGCGGGCGGCTCGCTGAACGTGGCGGCCGGGAAGACCGAAGACCTGGTGATCAACTTTAAGACCTGCGAGTCGATTCTGACGGCGGGGAACAGCGGGCAGTACATTCTTGAGCCGGTGCTGAATGCCGGCCAGGTGAGCACGGCCTCGACTTCCATCAACGGCACGGTGGTGGATTCGACCACGGGCAAGGCGATTGCCGGCGCCAATGTGCTGGTGTCACTGGAGCAGCCGGACAGCAACGGCGTGGATCGTGTGGTTGAGTCTACGATGGCCGCCACGGATGGCACCTTTGTCTTCTGCCCGGTGATGCCTGGCAGCTATGACGTGGTGGTGAATGCTTATAATCCAACCACGAAGGTTGCCTATAACGTTGCCGTGGTGACGGGAGTGCAGCCCGGCGATACGACGGGCAACATCCAGCTGACGAATGCGACCTGGGGCACGGCCATGGTGAATGGCCTGGCGTCGACGCAGAACGCTTCGAACGCGGAGACCTCGGCCCTGCTCAACTTCTATCCACTGGAAGCGAATCCGGTAACCACCAGCAGCACCAAGTACTTCACAGTTCCGCTGCTGATTACGTCCTCGACGAACGACATGGCGACGCTGCCGCAGGAGACGAGCACGTCTCCGAGCTACACCGATGCCGCGGGAGTTCAGACCGCCTGCCCCGCGAACACGGCCTGCGCGACGTTCTCGATGACGGTGCCGCAGAGCGGGATCAGCGTCTACAACTACTCGACGAGCGGGCCGACACCGGCAGCCTCGACCTACTCGACGGCGTTTGCCAGCTACACGGTGGATGCCCAGGCGTGGGTGCCTGATTCCAATCCGTTAGCTCCGGACTGCACCACGCCGGATATGCAGACGTCCACGGGGCTGAGTATTACCGCGGGCAGCACGGCTGCGGTGACGCTCACGGCGAACACAACCACTCCGCCGCTCAACTTCACCGGATGCCAGTAATCACGATCGGCAGGCTGGGACCGGCGATGCCGGTTCCGGCCTGAGGCTGAAGGTAGGAAAGCTGAAACCCAACCGGGGCATGCCACACGCTGGCATGCCTCAGTTTTTTGGGGGTGGCAGAGCGGAGCATCGCTGACTGCGGCGGGCCGCAGGCGCACGCTGGGGCGAAGCGATCACGGTGAGCGGCCTGGACGCATAGCGCCGGCGCAGACGGCCTTTGCATGCGTAGAACTAGCCCGCATTTCTCACAGGTGCTGATTCCGGTGCGTGATTAGGGACGTGTTTTCGTTTGCCGGTGCTTTTTGAGCAGTAGCGAGGGCCAGATAGTGTGTTGAGGC
>JAJYVU010000007.1 GCA_021791875.1 Acidobacteriota bacterium
ATGAAATCCTCCAGTCGCAGCATCCTCCATCCTCCCGGATCAGAATGCCGCCGCTCGGCCTCCTCTGGGGATTTTTCAAACGCCACTTTTGAGGATTATTCAGACGGCGCTAACAGCCCAGACCAGTACGATGTCGAAACGGCCGCGACGGGCCTCCTTCATCATCTCGTCCAGTCCCGGCCGGCGGGCCTTCACCCCGCTGATCCGGTCCGTATACTCGGCCACGATCTCGTAACCGCGCTGGGCAGCCAGTTGGCGAAGATCGTGCAGCTGGGTCTCGGGGTGCTGATCTACCGTCGAGACCCTCATATATAGGACGGCGCGCTTCACTTGCGCCGCCCCTTCGGTTTCGGGGAGTGCTTGACGACGTAGTTCTCGATAAACTCCAAGAGCACGTCGGTCATGTTCTGGCCCTGCTGGGCCGTGGCCGCTTTAAACGAGTTGTGAAGATCGACGGGAACGTTCAGGTTCATTCTTTTCACCTGCGGTTCTTCAGCTTTTCTGATCCTGCTCACCTCCCTTCCACGGAGATGAGCTTATAAGGTTATGAGTAGGGATGCCAGCGGCTTCAGGCCGCCCAGGCATCCTGGCAGATAAAGACAAGCAGGGCCATGTCCTCGAAGCGAACTTCGAGCGCCGCGGCCACGGAACGCAACCGTGCCGAACCATCCGAGAACAGATCCTCCGGAAGATACCCGGCCTCGATTGCGGCCCATTCCGAGGACTCGATGCCGGCCAGATGGGCAGCTTCTTCCTGCGACCGGCCAACAGCCTCACGGCGATCCTCGATCATGCCGGCAAAGATCTGCCTCCAGGCCTGGCTGCGGACCGAGGGGTTGAGTGCGGAAAACAACATACTCATATACTCACTACTCCTGACAGGAACACCCTGTCAAGTGAACCCAGGGCGCGCCGATGAAATTTACCATGAGTATGTACTTACGGAGTCTGTCCACCAAAACCACAGCCGCCACTCCGGCCAGTCAGGACTCCCTCACCACCATCCTCTCGCTGCTGACCGATGTGCATGACGCGCAGCTGGGAACATGGTCCGTCGACAAGACCCAGGACCCCAAGGTCATGACCTTCAAGCGCCTGGACGGCACTGTCCTCGCCACCTTCCAGGTGGCCGAGGACTCCAACTCGGCTGCGCGCACCGCAACCACATAGCCCGTATTCATGAGCCAGAACCTCGACATCACCAGGGTTCCCTCGCCTGCCGAAGACAGGAAAACCTCGCGCGCGGACGGGGGCCCGGCAGACCGTTACGCACCCCCGGCCGGGCACTCACAAAAAAGTTCCCCCAGGCCGTTTCCGAGGGGCCGATCGTACTTCGACTTTGTGACACTCTCAGGCGGGGGAACACATGTTCCCCCATCAAGCATTGACACTTTAAGACGATTACGCACCCCAAATCGCTTCGGCAGAGCCGCTCTAGTATCGACAAACATCTGCGTAACGGTGAGTGTGTGCCATATATGGTGCAGGATTCCGGAGGATGAATCCTGTCGAATCCGGCCGAACAATGGCTTGTTCGTCGTTATGATTTCCCCGCCGGAAGTTCTGACCGCAACACGGGTCGATCCCGGCAACCAGATCGACCATGCTTATCGATCAGACTTTCATTCTCTGCCGGATAGAGAGATGAATGAATGAATGAATGATTCACGGTTTCGACTCTGACGCCGCCCGCCTTTTAAGGCCGCGCGCATCCAACGATCCCACCACGGTGCTGGGTGATTCCCTTCCCGGCCCCGCCCGGGCAAACATGTCGCCTGGCGCAATCATGTTTTTGATTGCGCGCGACCCAAAGCGCGCGCTGTATCTTTCGCCCGGAAATGGGCACACAGGCATTTACTGAATTGCAAGGCATCACTTCACGAGAATCCACGCCGCTGGAGTTACCCCACCGCTTGGTCCTGTTTCCAGCCGAATCACCCAAGGTGCCGTAACACCGGGATGAGGCTAGCCAAGGATGTTTCTGTCATATCAAAGCATGAAAGAATCGCATGTCTTCCGCTCAATGTCCTGCGGCTATTCATCATCTCTCGACTTCATTAATTTCTAGCTCATTGAATACTGATCTGACGTTTTGCCTGCATGAAGCCTGCTCCAGCCTGGCGAGAATTAGCGATCGGAACCGCTGGAAAGATCAGCCTGACAGCGGCCCCTCTTGTACACTTGTCGTCTGGTTGTCGTTGTGCATGGCTTCGCTTTCCGGAATGCTTACATCGCCGGCGACATTCCTCTCCAGGCGCATGTAAGTGTTCCAGATGGCCCCAACGACGAGCAGTGACACGGCCAGCGTGAATCCATATTGCATGTGCACTGTCGCCATGCCTCCTGACTGACCCTGAATCTTCTCGTGCATTCTGTGTTGCATAAAAAGCAGGCTTACGGCACCCACGCCGCCACTGACGGCGGCCGCTGTTGCCATTTTTCGCCCCACAAGGCTCAATGCAACGCCCGCGACCCCGCCAAGCAGACCAATGAAAGCCAGCGGGTCCGCGTGAATCTTTTGTCTCTGCGGAGGCCCGAATGGCTGGGGTTGCGTAATGGTTGTTCCGACTGCCAACTGTTCGCCGTCCATGGTTAAAACGCTCATGCCTCCGCATGAAACGGTTGCAAAGGGCAAAAGGAAACAGAGCGCGCTCCCCAGGTAGATGAGGAATGAGGCGAAGATTTTCTTGTCTTTCATGCTTCTCCCTTTCTGCATAGTTGGCAACAGGCCCGTGAATATCTGGCGAAGGCAACTCAAGCACCTGCGACTGCTAATCCGCACGCTTCACGATTGCGATCAAATCCTTCCGACGGCATCTGGCCATTGCCTCATCGGGGCATCGGCAGGGCACGCTCTCGGCGCGCGTCCACCAGGCTTTGCATCAATTCACACGTCTGCGCAGCCTCGCCTTCGTCAAGATTCTTTCCCTCGATCACGGAGCGCTTGAAGGGAATTTCATAAATGCGACCGCCAATATCGGTAAATCCAATGCTGAGCGTCTTATTCAGGGCGTAATAGAGCAATGCCACCAAGATTCCTGGAATGGCAAACAAGTAGAACGTTATAGCGCCGACAACGATTCCGAGAACCACTGCTTCCTTCCATGGGCGCCGGAAGGCATAGAAGGTGGAGCACAGGTTATCGAGTGGTGTGATGAGGTTCAGGGTACCTTCAAGCGACCCCTTTTGCAATGTCACTCTATCTTCACGCACCAGGAGCCGTACGGTTGGACTGATGCCCAGCGAGTTGAGCGTCCACGCAAAGATACCCGCCGCGCGGCCCGAGATTTCAATGTAGTTCTGGTTGAGCTCGGGCTGACGGGAGACCTTCCAGGACTTGATAACAAATGCTGCGGCTGACATAGACCTTCCTCCAAGAGTAATTCGGTTTGATCATGCGAACGCCACGCGGCCTACAGACTCTTTAGTAACTGTGCGCGTTTTGCATCGTATTCCTGTTTGCTGATCAGGCCGCTCTTGTATAAGCTCTGCAATTCCTTCAGACGCTGTACGAGTGACTCCTGTGGTGCGCCCGTGAGCGGAGCCGCGGGAGCCGTCGCTGCCGGGGCAGGAGGCGCTGACGTCGATGCAGTTGCGGCTGCAGGGGGTAGATTCTGAAGCGGAGGAGGGGCCTCTACTTTGGCCCAGCGGGCTTGATAAGCTTTGACGGCAGCCGCCCCGGCTTGAGCGTTTTGACATGTTCCCGCGGCATTGCCCACGGCATTAGCCCCATTGGAATCCATGGCGCTGTTGAAGAGGGAGCGGGCGCCCGTATAGTCCTGTGCGATGCAGTGCAGTAGCCCATCGTCGTAATAGGCGCGGGCGAGAGTCTTCGCGTTGTGCTTGTCTGAATTACATTGCGTTAGCCGCGTGTCCATCAAACGCAGCGCTCCGGCTGCGTCGCCGTTCTTGTATATCTGATACACCTGCTTCAACCCGCAGTCATTGTCTGCATAGAACGGCAGCGTAACGCTGGTGAGAGACGGAAAGAACATGGAATTCACCTGCGAACGCACGTCTTCCATCGCCGCGTCTCTGACCTCGTCAACGGAAGGAAATTCTGGCTGTCCCTGCACGGACTGGTTGCTTTTATTCTGAGTGCTCTGAAAGTTATGCGAACCGAGAATCTGTCCAGTGGTCAGGTTTACGACACGAATGGAGCCTTCCAACGAATATCGCGTTTTGGAAATGTATGTGGTGACAACCGAGCCGTTGAAAATGTTCTTCTGATTATTGAAGAGGGGAATTTGCCGCGAATTGCATGTGTCCACGCTGACAATGATGAGCGCGCTGGGGCCAAGTATCTGGCCCAGTTTTGCAGCGGTCGCCGGATCAGAATAGGCAGAATTGCTAAAGTTGTTCTCTGCCAGGATTTGTCTCAGGGCCTGGCGCTCGATGACATCCATGCCATTCTGTTGAAAATCTGGAAGGAGCATGCGATCGATCAGCTCGTTCGCCTCGGTCTGACAGCTGCCTTCTGGTTGGCCAAAGGCCACGCGCTTGACCATCAATTCGAACTGAGGCGCCTGACTCACTGACACTGTTGCAGTCTTTGGCGATCCCCAGCTGAAGAACTGCGCGTGCATGTTCACTGAGAATGCAAGGGTGATTCCCGCTCCCACACTTATCCATTTGATGTTCATTAGCCTCTCCCACAACATCTTTCAACTGCGACTATTCGCTAACAACGCTGGCGCAAAGCCAGAAATCACATCGGCCGCCAAGTCGCGCGTCAACGATTCCGGCGCCGCTCGGATGTACATCCACCCGCTACTCTGCTAACTCCTCGGTCTTGCTGCCCTCACTCCTCTGTGCTTGCCTTCGCTCACACGGAAAAGTGAAGGATTCCGCGGTACCGCACGGACGTTCAATTCACCGTCACAGTTACGTTAGTTGTTTGTGTCACAGTTCCAGAATTTCCGGTGACTGTGACCACGTATGCCCCGGGCGTTGTCCCCGACGTGCCGCCTGTAGACTGCGATTTGGAAAGGGAGTTCGCTCCGCCGCAACCCATTAAGCCGAACACTCCGACTATGACGCAAAGTACAAGGGCCCTAGACCAGTTTTTCCGCAAGCCTCCGAAACCCAGGAAACAGAGAATCGCCAAAGTGAAACCGCCTCCAGAGAAGAGATTTCCGGATAACGAAGAAGCAACGGCATTGCTTGTACTCGCGGCACTGTCCACTGTGAGCGTTGCGGTAGATGCGCTTGTTCCTGTAATGCTGATCTGCGAGGGAATATTGCATGTAACAGGATCCGTGGCATTGCTGGGCGTCGATGTAACCTTGCAGGAAAGGTTGACTGAGCCGGTGAAGCCGCTGGATGGGGTTGCGGTGATGGTTGTGGTATTGCCAGTGGTAGCACCCGGTGAAATCGAGATGCTTCCTGTGTTCGACAGTGAGAAGCTGCCGGCGGGCGTTTGGGTAACGCTTACAGTCGCCGAACCGGAGGCGCTGTTGTAGGTCGATGAGCTGGAACTATCGGGCGTATAAGCTGCGGTAAGCGTGTCCGCACCTGCAGCTAGTTGGCCAGCGGGGATACTGATCGTTGCGGCCCCACTGCTGAGTGTGGTGGCGGCTGAGCTGTAGCTGCCGCTGGTGAGGGTGACGGAGCCTGTCGGTGCTGGTTCACCACTGACGCCAGCCACGTTGATGCTAACCGACAAGCTTTGTGCTGTTGTGACGCTGGACGACGAAGGTTGCACTGTTACGACCGGCGTGTCTGTTGTTGCATTGCCGCTTAGCGCGACGGTCTGTGGACTTCCTGCAGCGCTGTCTGCAACAAGGAGATTAGCCTGCATCTGCCCTGCGCTATCCGGCGCGAACGAGACGGTCAAGCTGCAACTTGTATTCGCCGGCAGAACCACGCCTGTACAGCCATCGTGGGATATCGAGAAATTGCCGGCATTTTGCCCGGATATGCTCGTAGAGATTCCCGTCATTTCGTCTGTACCGCTGTTGGACAAACTAAGGGTCTGCATGCTCGTAGCAAAAACTGATGTGTTACCGAAGCTGAGAGTAGTTGGATCGAGGACGGCCGATGCAGTTGCTCCGGTGCCCGTCAGGCTCACAGATTGTACGGAAGCCGGGCTGCCATAGCTAATCTGCAGAGTGTCAGAGAGCGAACCACTGGATGCAGGTTTGAATGTCACCGAAACTGAACAAGAACTTCCCACGGCGACAGTCGATCCGCAGGTGTTCTGAGAGATGCTGAAGTACTGTCCCGAAGCAAGCTGAACGGAATTCAATGTCAAGGGAGCTGTGCCGGAATTCGTGAGCGTAATCGGTTCGGGAGCGCTTGTTGTTCCGACAGCTTGATAGCCAAAGTCCTCAGCAGGGGGATCTGTGCCGAGTATGGCGCCTGATTCGACCGCGAGAACAACAGCGCTTGACCCGTCATTGTAACTAGCCGTGATGGTGAGTGAGGTTTCGGTCGAAACGGGAACAGTCGGGAGACTGACCGCCGCAGTGGTATCCCCAGCCGGTACATAAATAACGGATGGAATCTGTAGAACGGTACTGTTATCGGTGGCCAAATTTACCGTGGCGCCTCCGGTTGGAGCAGGTGCGTTGAGCGTGACTGTGTACGTCACTACGGTACCCCCGACCACGGACCCTGAGCTTAATGCGGCTGACTGCAGAAATGGTGAACTGACGAACGGATTCTGGGCAACGAAAACATCCGCATTTCCGCTGGTATTGCTCGCCAGATTTGTAGCTGTCGAAACAAAAGCTATCTCTCCACCGCCTGGGCTAATGGCCGTATATTGTGGGCTGACGGTATTATTCGCCGCAGCTCCGTTGGAAGACAGGCTGACAACCGCTGAACGGTTTGAAACAGTATCGTGAATTAGCACTTGGTCAAATCCTGTAAACGACACAAAACGCCCGTCTGCGCTGATGGCAGGATTAGTGAACGACGACCATCCTCCTAGAGGAGTACCGACAGAATCAACGTCGATCAGGCGATTCTGCCCGGTCACAGAATCGTGCATGAAAAGATGAGCGCCATTAGTATCGACGGGTTCAGTAATCAGATTTGTAGCGTATGAGGAGAAAACCGTGTAGCGGCCGCCAGCACTCATGACGGGCGGTCCGAAAGTGCCGCTCCCGGAGCTTACATTGTTATTCGCTGGTTGGCCGTCAACTCCGACACTGAGCAGTGTTGTCTGTTTCGTAAGAAAATCGTGCACATACAACTGGAGGCGCCCTCCAGTATTTTGTGTAGTGAGATTTGTCGCTGCAGTCACGAATGCCACAAATCGCCCGTCTGCGCTGATCGCAACGCTGTTTACCGAGGCATTGGCAGGCGATCCAGAATTTGAGACGCTTGCCAATTCAGTCGTGCCATTTGCTCTGTCGTGCAGGTAGGCTTGTTCGCCAGATGCACCAGAAACCAGGTTGGTTGCAGCCGAAATAAATGCAACAAAACGCCCATCGGCACTGATGGCAGTCGGGCCCGAACTGTTCCCGTTCGCTACTGTTCCATCATTAGCTAAGTCAACCCGTTCAGTGGTTCCTGCTTGAGTATCTCTTACATAGATGCCCGAGTTTCCTGAGACAGCACCAGCGGTCAAGTTGGTCGCGCTGGAGTCAAAAGCAACATAGCGGCCATCCGCACTGATGGATGGTGTATAGCTTTCGTTATTTGCAGGCACTCCACTGCTGGAGACACTGACTAACGAGGTTGTCCCTGCCGTCAAGTCGCGTACGTAAATTCCCTGATACGACGATCCGAGGTTCGTGGCCGAAGATTCAAGTACCACATAGCGCCCATCACTGCTCATGGCTTCGGGTTCGAGCAGACAGGCACCGTTTGCCTCCGTTCCTCCAGTTGATTGACTGGCAAGCTGCGGGGCCTGCGCCGGTGGCGTGGTGATGACCAAGGTAGAGGTCGCCCCTGATCGCGTAAATCCGCTAGAGTTTGTGCCGCTTAAGCCTAGTGAATAGATACCGCTAGTGGCAGTGCCAGTCGCAATCGTGAGAGTGGAGTCGGTATTGTCATACACGGGCTCAGGATTGAACGTCGCTGAGGCGCCGGGGGGTACACCCGAGACCGCGAGAGAAATTGGTGACGCAGCGCTACCCGATGGGATACCACCAAATCCAACCGTATACGATGCATTGGACCCACTCAGGACCAACTGAGGTGTCACACCTCCAGAGCTGCTTAGAAACTGCGGTGCATAAAAATCGTTCGGCGCCGTAAAGTTCAGCGTGAAACTAGCAGTGCCTCCTGCCGTGATCGTTTGACTTGTTGAAGGCGTAATACTGCTGAGCGTCAGATAGCTCGGAGTTCCGGAAAATGCGAGAGTATACGTTCCCGGTTCAGCTGAGAAAGTGTAGGGCCCTTCGCCAGAGTATGTCGCTGGCCCCGACAGGGTATACGCATACGCGTTTGTATCCGCGGGCAGGGGTGTGCCGTTTAACGTCGCAGTTACAGTGATGCTCCCTGTGCTGGGTTGCGCAGCCGTTCCAGTTCCAGTGAGCTGAACTACTTGCGGGCTGTCCGGGGCGTTGTCATAAATGATGAGTTGCCCCGTGCGAAGTCCAGTTGCGGTCGGGGCAAACGCCACTTGGATGTCATATGGCACCAAAGGATTCAACAACAGAGGGAATCCACCGGATGGGAGACTAAGCACATAATCACTTCCTGCAGCGAGGGCAATACTGTACACCTGCAACGTACCACTACCGCTATTCATCAGGCGCACTGTCTCCCCTGTGCTCTGGGTACCAACGGCCTGGCTATTGAACTGTACCAACGCCGGAGTAAGGCTGACCGCGGGCCCTGTCGGGGCTGACGTCACATTGAGCGAGAAGGCGACGCTGTGATTCGTAGTCGAGCTAGCTGCTGCGACAGTAACACTGTACGTCCCAGGAACGGCTGAGCTGTTCGCGCTGAACGTTAATGCCGAAGTCTGTCCAGAATTGATCGACGAGGGAGAAAAGCTGGCTGTTACACCGGCTGGAAGGTTCATAGCCTCTAGGACAAGACTCTGGGGTGTGCTGCCCACCGTAGCTGTCTCTACCTCAACAGTGGCTGTCCCAGACTGCGTTATGGATGTTGAGGCGGGTGCAGCCTGAAGAGAAAAGTCGTTCACAACTGGGGGCGACACGGTCCATGTCACCGGTGAAGTCTGCGTTCCGCTACTGGCGTCCGTGTCAACCTGAGAGTACGGACCCGGCGTTGAATAAACAACCGAATAGCTGCAGGCACCATTGGAATCCGCGTAGGTCTGCTTAATGCTTTGGCTTCCATCCGGTAATGTAACCGTGTGTGTAATCAGCCCGTTTGGTGCAAATCCAGTATCTACCTTTGTGAATTGCGTAATACCAGCGGTTCCGCTTGAAGGAACCACGGACAGTATTGGGTCATCCGCAGTGACTGAAATCGTCACCGCTGAGGAGACGGAAGCAGCGTAATTTGCGTCTCCACTATAATCCGCGGTAATAGTATGCGAGCCTAACGTGAGGTTGCTGGCACTATACGTGGCTGTTCCTCCGCCATTGATGGCGATAGGCGAGTTCAGGGCGGTAGTCCCGGCGTAGAACGTAATGTTCCCAGTTGGCGAACCGCCGCCGGATTGAACAGTTGCAGTCAGGGAGTCGCTCACTCCCTGAACAGTATGAGTTGCCCCTGCACTGAGTGTTGTTGTGGTGGGAACTGGTGCATTACTGGCATTGACCTGCACCGCTATTTCGCCGTAATACGATGGATGTTGGCTATCGATGGCGATGATGTGGAATGTCTCGGGCGCCCCGTTCGTATTCGGTGGGGGCGTATTCGGCGGTGCCGTATACTTTCCGGACTGCGTGATGGAACCGCCAGAAGCACCCTCAAGAATGCTCCAGATGACTGGCCCGCCGGATGAGGTCGAAGCCGTAAGAGTCGAAGTCTCCGCCGATGACACTGTCTGAGGCGAAGCGGTGATTTGCACTCCGCTATCTGTCATGACGTCATAAGGCTCGACGGCGCTTTCGATAGACATGATTGTCTGAATGGCCGAGCCAGTACAAGAAAGGAGATGTAACGGGACCGAGGTCCCGCATCCAGCGGGCACATAGTTGTAGTCAAATGTGTTGTTGACGGTTTGGAGGTTGCTTAAGGGTTGTGCATTGGGACCGAGGTTGCTGGCTAAAGTTTGCTCACCAATTCCGAGAACATTATCGTCTAAAGGCCCTGGAAGAGGCAGTAGATTCGTCAGAACGGCCCACTCACTTGAGATTGAGGTTATCGTCAGGCCGGCAGGCAACTGATCCGCAGCTGCAGTGGTAGGCCCTGTGGTGCTATCGTAATTTAGCTGGGGAATTACACTCGCTGACCCCGAGAGGCTCATTTCAGTCTTATCAATAGATGGGCCGGCGTAACATTGGGATTCAACCGACGGAAGAACGAGACCGACGTAATACGCAAGGTTACTCAACTGTTCTGCAGTCAACCTAGTACCACCGTCCGGGGTGTCCAGCGTTACGAGAGAAGCAATGTCATTGAAATAATGGAGGTCATTTGAGGCATAGTCAGTTGGTGTCGCAAGCCCCTCGATGTACGATCTGGCATCAAGTCCTCCCAGACTGTGTGCCACAACGATTACGCGCGGTGCTCCGGTTACTTGTTTAACAGCCCAGATGATATGCGCTAATTCATTGCCTTTCTCATAGACCGGAACTGCCGCAGTTTCAAGTGGATTAAAGTACCGGTAATCAGAGTGTGTTGAATCATACAGAGCTACGTCAAAGAAGCGTGCGCCAGGATCATACTTCTTCAAATATTGCACACTAAGAATTGGGTCGGAAGCAGTGAGACTTGTCGTGGGTTTCTGAAACCATACGTTCGTATCGTCATAAAAGGCGACATATTCGTCCGTATTTCCGTACAACCCCGGACTGTTCTCATGCAGGAGAGACTTTATGTCTTGCTCAAGCGGAACAATTGAATTCGCCGAATCGCAAAATCCGTGGACGAAGATTACCGGAAGCGCAACCTGGTTAGCAGTCTGCGCTGAACTGGGAACCGTACCGGAAACTACTACTCCTAGGCATACCAGGAATGCCGCAACTGCACGATAGAGTGCTCGCTGAATCCTCGATCCGTTCTTGAATAGGAGGGGAGGAATTCCATCCCTTCGGCCGCGGCCTTCTTGTGAATTGCGGCCTGCCGTCCGCATGGTGTAGCTACATGACTGACGTCGTGCAGGTCTCGGGCGAACATGGATAAGATCTTCCCAGCCGCAGCGTTGAGGTGGCTTATGCACGGTTATCTACTCCGCAGTCGGATTTTGAGCCTAACAGTCGAACTGGGCTGGATAGGGTCGCTTTACTTGGGTCGCTGAAATGCTGATCAGCCCATCGAAATTGCGCAGTCCGGCAGTTGTTCTCACGATGCGGAGCCTGTATTGCTGATTCATTCCAAATTGACTCTTCTTCGGCGCATCTCGATTGCAGTTTTGAATAAGAATCCATCGAACAGCTTCCTTTCCGTGAGGCGCAACTCTTACACCAACCTGTTTGTGAACACAATTCCCGTAGACTTTTCTGGCCGTCTACTTGACAGGACCTCGCGTTTGATCAGCGGAATGACCTTTGTTCTCTCGGCGGCGAATGGTTTCGGCCGTCTGACCGCTGGCGTATGTGGATAGTGGGAGGACCGTGTTCGAAGAGCCACTCTTTCCTTCCGGCTGGATGTCTTCGAGTCGCGTGCCCCACAAATGGGGCAGCCATCTGGTCCCAAGGCAGTAAAATCTCTATCGTCTCGTTACTTCCTTTAGTTATCGGCAAGTTAAAGCTCCGAATTGAACTTGCTGTTGGCCAAAAGAGTACAATTTAGAGCAGTAAATCGCGCTGAAGCCTTGCTGAAAAGGCGCTGAAAAAGTTCTGAAAGACGGCTAGCGGAACAGGATCATGCCATCTGCGGAATCAACGGAAAAAGCCTCGTCCGCGTTCGGAGGCTTCGTTCTCGACGCACAACGTCGTGGGCTATATCGCGGAGACGAGCGCGTCCATCTCACGCCTATCCCCTTCAAAGTTCTGGAGTTTCTCGTACAACACCAAGGCTCCGTCGTCTCGAAGGAGCAGCTTCTCGTTGCTGTCTGGGGTGGCCAGCGAGAGGAAAATACCGTGGAACAGGCCATCCGGCAGATTCGACGGGCGTTGGGCGAGGACAGGGAGGAACCCCGGTTTATCCAGACGATACCCGGGGTCGGCTATTGCTTCATTGCTGAAACGGCAGTAATTGGCGGGGAACCTAGGGAGAAGCTTGATGTTCCATCATCGACCGAATCAGATGTAAGCACGGGTCGCCCGGAAGTTAGAGCCCATAGGGCTACGATAATAGCGAGCCTTACCATAGGGATTGCCGTCTGTGCCTTCGTCATTACCATGGTCGCTTTGCAGCTTCCGTCGGCACGCCTTTCGGCAACCACCCCCGTCCGGCTTGATCAGTCCCGAGCTCTCATTTTGTCGCCCCTGCTAAGCGATGGCGTAAAGATCTATTACCCCCGATATGAGAACGGTCAATACAGTGTCGCGGCAACGCCAATTGAAGGGGGCACCGATGTCGTAATTCCAACCGGCCTTCCGAATCCCGAGCTGTGCGACCTGACGCCGGACGGCTCAAGAATGCTCCTGCGTGACCTGGCGCGGTCCAGGGATAGCGATAATCCTCTTTATGTTTTGAACAAAGGTGGCAAGGCCCGGAGAGTTGGCAACATCCAAGCCTACGATGCAGCTTGGTTCCCCGGCGGGAAGAGGATTCTCTACTCTGCAAAGGGCGTCGTCTATTCAACTAACATCGCGGGGAGCACCAGTCATAGGCTGTTCAGCGTCCCGGGAAATGCCTACTGGTTCCGTTGGTCACCTAATGGCCGGGAACTACGGTTCACCGTGCTGAACCGGAAGAACGAAAGGCTTTCGCTATGGCAAGTCGATGCCGGTAGCGATCACCCTCGTCAGCTTTTCACCAGGCTGGGGCATTACGTCTGCTGCGGTACATGGACGCCAGACGGCAGATTCTATTTGTTTCAGGTGCGCAATGGAAACTCTTATCAAATATGGGTGCAGCCAACGACGCGGGGCAGCATTTTCCCTCTCCACAATCGGCCCTACCCCCTCGTTTTTGGCGCTGTGAGTTATCGCAGCCCCTTGGTAAGCAAGAATGGCAAAAGGCTGTTCCTGCGAGATTCAGAACCCAGGGGTGAACTCATGCGCAATGACCCACAACTGGGAGAATTCATTCCATTACTCCCCTCCATTCCCGTTCATACCCTGAACTTCTCCAGGAACGGACATTGGATCGCGTACACCAGCTCCACGGATAACAACCTCTGGCGGTGCCGCTCGAACGGGACGCAATGCATTCCGCTCACGCAAACACTGAGATATACGTTGATGCCCCGATGGTCGCCGGATGGACGGATGATAACGTTCATGGGTCTTACTTTTCAAAGCGACTGGCGGATATATGTTGTTTCCGCAGATGGTGGCCACGCACGCGCCGTGTTCAAGGGGAGTCAAGCAGAAGGCTATCCTGACTGGTCCCCCGACGGAAAGCACCTGGCATTTTCCGAGGTCGTCCCAGTTGCGCGTCCTGATGGCATCCACATTCTGGACCTGCATACCGGCAAGGTTTCGACCTTGCCAGGATCAACAAACTTCTATCTGCCGCGCTGGTCTCCAAACGGCCGCTATCTTGTTGCATTGCACTCTGGGAATCATTTTCTATATTTGTACAACTTCGCCACAAAGTCGTGGCAGCCGCTGGCAAAGATGCGGGTCGGTTACCCAAACTGGTCGCATGATGGGAAGGAAGTGTATTTCGAATCCATCGTTAGCGGAAGCCGCATAGCCTACCGCGTGGGGTTGGAAAATCACGTCGTCGATAAGGTTGCCAGCCTTGCAGGTGTTGACCCCAGCCCCTCTATCATGGGCGACTGGATGGGCCTCGGACCCAACGATTCAATCCTGACGGTTCAAAACATGAGCACCGACAATATCTACGAGTGGAGTTTGGCTGCCAGATAGCGGCAAGTTCAACAGCGTCAAAAGCAATGTTGGAGAGGATTCAGCACCCCGCCCCTGACACCGCTGAGCACCTCATCGCCCTGGAAAATCCCCTCGCCACGGTGTTGCAGCCGGCAACTCCGTCCTTGCATTTATGCATTTATATGGCATAATTACAAGGATGATCACCCGCCGTCTGCAGCCACGACTTTCGGCTCTGCTGGATCAATTCCCAGCGGTGGCGCTCCTCGGACCTCGACAGGTCGGCAAAACAACGCTGGCCCTCGCGCTCAGCGAGCAATACGCCCCGGACGCGTTGTATCTGGACCTGGAGCTCCCTTCCGATCGTGCCAAGCTCTCCGATCCTGAGCTTTACCTCAGCCAGCACGAGGATAAGCTCGTCATCCTGGATGAAATTCATCGTCTGCCCGGCCTCTTCACAACCCTTCGCGGCCTGATCGACCGGCGGCGGCGCAAGGGACGCCGCAATCGGCAGTTTCTCCTGCTCGGCTCAGCCTCCATCGACCTTCTGCATCAGTCCGCCGAAACCTTGGCAGGCAGAATTGCCTACGAGCAGCTCACGCCGCTTCTGCTGTCTGAGATCGCAAACTTTGCCCCCAACGCGGAGAATCATCTTTGGGTTCGCGGTGGATTTCCGGATTCATTCCTCGCCGAGAACGACGAACAAAGCTTCCGTTGGAGGATCTCCTTCATCCAAACCTATCTCGAACGCGATGTCCCAGCTCTTGGCCCACGAATTCCAGCCGAGACACTACGACGCTTCTGGCAGATGCTGGCCAACAATCAGGGGCAGATGCTGAATGCGGCTCAGCTTGCCGGCAGTCTCGGTGTCAGCGGACACACCGTCGCCCGCTATCTGGACATCATGGTCGATCTCCTCCTCGTGCGCCGCCTGCAGCCGTGGGCGTCAAACGTCGGCAAGCGTCTCGTCAAATCCCCCAAGGTGTACGTGCGAGACAGTGGCCTTCTGCACGCGCTTCTAGACATCCAGACCCAGGAGCAACTCCTCGGCCATCCCGTGGTCGGCGCCAGCTGGGAGGGCCTGCTCATCGAGAACATTCTGCCTTCCCTTCCCTCCACCACGAATGCATTCTTCTACCGCACCGCTGCCGGAGCCGAAATCGATCTCGTGATCGAGCCGCGCCCCCGGCAACGCTGGGCGATCGAAGTGAAGCGCTCCGTCAGCAGCCCCGTTCCGAGCAAGGGGTTTTACCTTGGTTGCGAGCATGTCAAAGCTACGCGCCAAATCGTTCTCTACCCAGGAGACGAAGCTTACAAGCTGGATACAAAGACGGAAGTCATTCCCTTTCGCAAATTCTTCACGGATGGCTTCATGCACGCAGAAGCGTGAGTGCCGAGTGTTGCGTACGCTCAACTGCTCCCGGATGGTCTATCCTCAGCGGCAGGCTGACGCCGCAGACCCCCTGTCCTGACCTCTACCTTTTCACTCAGATTTAGGTGCTGACAGGGTGCTGAAGCGTGTTTTTAGGTGCTGAAGGGCACTTTGGGGGCCATCAGTGCTCTTTATTTTCAATAGGTTACGACCATTAAATCGCTTGACACGGTAGAGGTCGCTGGTTCGAGTCCAGTCGTGCCTACCATTCAAATCAACAACTTAGAGTGGCAAGAATGGCAATCTGGGTCCAAGCGCGGGTCCAGAAAGGTCCACATGTGGATCAAGCCGCCTCAGTTGGGCTCGTCTGCATCACCAGCGCCGCCAGCCGCTCCTGCGCCTGCCTCTTCGCCGCTGTCGCGCCCTGAGCGCATAGCCCAAGCGTAACAACCGGCGTCGGGCGCCGCATCAGCTCCTGCTTCGTCTTCCCCTCATTCTCATTTGCATAGAACTAAGGTGGTACACAACCGCCGGAATGTATGCCGGCCAATGCCCTTCATGATGCCCACCAAGCGTGCCGCCGATTGTCATGGTTGTGACAGCAGTCACATACAGTCGTAGCGATGTCTTTCTTATAAACAATCAGCCTTAAGAACCAGGTCGCCGGTACAGGCGCCCTTCCGGAATACAACGTGATAAATGCCTGTAGAGACGTGGAAGCTCATACTCAAAGAGTCCCAGCGACTCAGTTCGCATCCCTCATTCACTTTCTGTTTCGGAACCCCAGTGGACCGATGAGATGGAACCACAGCGAAGACCATCGAATCCACGTCGTGGATGCTGATACCTCCTCGGCAATCCGGCGGCTGGAATACCCCATAGAAACGCAGGGCCTTGGCCCGATGCCCATCATCTGCGAAGAGCTGGCCTCGACGAGGCCCATAGCTTTGAATTCCGCCTCCGGGAGTGTTCTATGACCACCGTCAACTCAGCATCCTCGGCGCGTGTTCTCAACTCCGTTCTCGCGCAGCGAATCATGAGCGCACAGGAAGCAGCGGCGCTCATTCATTCCGGCGATCAAATTGGCATGAGCGGTTTCACTGGCTCCGGCTACCCGAAAGCGGTTCCAATCGAATTGGCGCGAAGGATTGCCAATGAAAATCTCTGCGGCCAGAAGTTTCAGGTCAGCGTCTTCACAGGAGCTTCTACCGGCCCCGAACTCGACGGCGCGCTTGCCATGGCTGGCGGAATTCATCTCCGGCTTCCATATCAATCCGACCCTGAAACCCGCAAACGTATCAACGCCGGCGAAATGGAATACATGGACATTCATCTCAGCCATGTTGCCCAGTTCGTCGATTACGGATTCCTCGGAAAGATGGATGTCGCCCTCATTGAGGCTACCGCTGTCCTGGAAGACGGACGTGTGGTTCCCAGTTCGTCGATTGGCAACAACAAAACCTGGATCGAACGGGCCGAACGTATCATCCTCGAAGTAAACTCCTCCCAGCCCGAGGCCCTCGAGGGAATGCACGATATCTACTATGGTCTGCAGGCACCGCCCAACCGGCAGCCCATCCCGCTCGTGCATCCAGACCAGCGCATTGGAACACCCTACCTCACTGTTCCCGCGGAGAAAGTCGCGGCGGTCGTACTTACCAACTCCTGCGACCGCAACAGCCCATTCAAACCGCCGGATGAGAACTCCAGGAGAATCGCCGGGCACATCCTCGAGTTCTTGATGTGGGAAGTCCGAAAGGGCCGCATGCCGGCCAGCCTGCTTCCGTTGCAATCTGGTGTCGGCAATATCGCCAATGCGGTTCTGGTGGGTCTTGAGGAGGGTCCGTTTGAAGGGCTGACCTCTTACACTGAGGTGATTCAGGACGGCATGATTCGCCTGCTGAAATCTGGCAAATTGCTGTCGGCCTCGGCGACGGCCTTTTCACTCAGCCCTGAAGGACAGGCCGAAGTGAATGCCGAAATGGCCCTGTATCATAGCCGCATCGTATTGCGCCCTCAGGAAATCTCAAATCATCCGGAGATCATTCGCCGCCTCGGCGTCATCGCCATGAATGGCATGATTGAGGCGGACATTTACGGCAACGTCAACTCCACCCATGTCATGGGTTCCTACATTCAGAACGGTATTGGCGGATCCGGCGATTTCGCCCGCAACGGCTATCTCTCCATCTTTATGACCCCGTCGACTGCGCAGCACGGGAACATCTCCACCATCGTGCCCATGGTCTCTCACGTTGACCACACCGAGCACGACGTGCAGGTGATTGTCACAGAGCAGGGATTGGCCGATCTCCGCGGCCTGTCTCCGCGGCAGCGGGCGAAACTCATCATCGAGAATTGCTCCTGCCCCGACTACAAATCCGCCCTGCTCGAATACTTCACCCGCGCCGAACGGCTTTCCTACGGAAAACACACGCCACACCTGCTGTCGGAATCGCTGGGCTGGCACAACCGCTATCTGAGAACCGGACAGATGCGCCCCGGAGCCCAGGGCGATGAGTAGCGCAATCAACGACACCGTCAGCTCACCGGCATCATGACTCCAGCGGTTTCAGCCTTGCGGATCATAACTCCATCCGATAAGCAGCATTCCTGGACTCGCCATCCATTCAATGAATTGCGCTGTCTTCACAGACTCCGGTGAACGTCACGATGCGGCGCCCGAAAAACCGCGGTCGAACGCTGTGATCCATGAGTAGTCTTCAAGCGTGAGGATGGGAACGCGGAAGTCTCACGAGCAACAGGAAGAGATCCGGATCGCACCCTCAGGTCTGGGGCGGCAGCCTCAGATCAGCTTGGCTGCATGATCGGTACTGCCAGCCGCTCCACTGCCCGGGCCCGGTCCATCTCCTTTTCACTCTTCCCTGCCATGCTGGACAAGCCCAGTCAAGCGCAGCGGCTCAAGGTGTGATCCCTTAAGCCGCTGGCCTGAGCACAGCAATCAGTGAAGATCAGTCGCTCCCTGCAGCGGAGTGCTTGCCGAAGACGGCCCCGCGAAGAAACGGTACCTGCCGGGCAACAGTTCCCATCCGCTCTTTTGCGTGTCATAAATCGACAGCATCTGCGGACTCACGGTCACGCTCACGGTCTTCGATTCTCCAGGCTGCAGCTCGACTCGTTCCCAACCCACAAGACGGCGGTAGTGCTCGCCCGCCGCACTCGGCAATGCGGCATACACTTCAGCGATCTCCGTTCCCGCTCTCTTGCCCGTGTTCTTCACTGAAAAACGGACGACCGGGTGATCGCCGCTTTCGCTCACGTTCATCCCCGAGTACGCATAAGTCGTGTACGAGAGGCCGAAGCCGAAAGGAAACAGCACTTGCTTGTCCTCGGCCTCGTACCACTTGTAGCCGACCTTCGCGCCTTCAAAGTAATTCACTGAGTACGGAGGCAGGTTATGCGCCTTACCCATCACCGCTGCCATTCCCAGCTTCTTGTAGGCTGCCGGAAGCGGCGGAATCTCGGGTCGAGGCAGTTCGCTCGTGCTCACAGGAAAAGTCATCGCCAGTTTCGCGGAAGGATTCACCTTGCCAACCAGCACATTCGCCAGCGCCTTGTGTCCGCTGCTTCCTGCGTACCACGCTTCCACAATGCCCTGCACCTGGTCGATCCACGGCATTGTCACCGCCGACCCGCTCTCCAGTACCACAATCGTGTGAGGATTCGCTTCCGCGACTCGCTCAATCAGTTCGTTCTGATCACCCGGCAACGACAGGCTCGGAAGATCCATCCCCTCCGATTCCCACTGGTGCGCAAAGACGATCGCAACGTCGGCGCTCTTGGCCACCGCGGCGGCTGCAGACAAATCATCCCCTGAGTTGTACTCGATCTGCGTTCCGGGCATCGCCGCGCGCAGCGCCTTCAAAGGCGACGTCGGAAACCATATATGCGCCTGCCAATACGTTGCACGATGCCCAGGAGGTGCAATGGCATTCCCTCCCGGTGGATCGACTTGCGCCGAGCCCCCGCCGGAAATCATCCCGATGTCCGCGTGTCCGCCGATGATCGCAATCTTATGCACATCCGCGCTGTTCAGCGGCAGAATGTGATCCTTATTCTTCAGCAGAACAATGCTGTGCTCTTCCACCTTTTCCGCAAGATGGAAGCCGGCCATCACGTTGACCACGCTCTTGTGAACCGGATAATCGACCAGGCCGGAAACGAACTCCGCATAAAGTACGCGACGTGCGCTGTCGTTGATCTCCGCCATCGACACCCTGCCGTCTTTGACCGCCTGCTTCAGCTTGGGACCGAAATACTCATCCATCGGCTGCTCCTGGTCCAGCCCCGCCTGGATCGCTCGTACCGTGCTGTGCGTGCCGCCCCAGTCTGAAAGCACAAACCCCTTGAAGCCCCAGGCCCGCTTGAGCGTGTCGCGCAGCAGGTACGTGTTCTGGCACGAGTGCACTCCGTTCACGCGGTTATACGAGCACATCACCGCGCCCGGATGCGCAATGTCGATCGCGATGTGGAACGCCAGCAGATCGCTCTCTTGCATCGCGCGTTTCGAGATGATCGCGTTCACGATATTTCGCCCCGTCTCCTGGTCATTCATCGCGTAGTGCTTGATATCGCCGATGACGTGCTGCGCCTGTTCGCACTTCATCAGGTTACCCACCATCATCCCGGCCAGCAGTGGATCTTCTCCGGCGAACTCGAAGGTCCTTCCATCCCGCGGGTCGCGTGTCAGGTTGATGCCCCCGCCAAGCGTCATGTTGTAGCCCTGCGCGCGCAGCTCGCGGCCAATCAGCGCGCCATACTCGCAGGCCAGCTTCGGGTCCCAGCTCGACGCCAGCGCAAGGTCTGACGGCAGCGCGGTCGAATATCGCCCGTTGATTCCGCTCCCGCGAACACCATAGGCCGCATCGTCCATCACGATCCCCGGAATCCCAAGGCTGGGCACACCGGCAACATACCCTGAGCCGCCATTCCCCAGATGCGTCAACGGCATGTGCCAGAACGGCGCATGAGGCATGCCGTTGCCGTGCAGCAGGTCAATCTTTTCATCCAGGGTCATGTGCTGTAGCACCAGTTCCGCCCGCTTGCTCGGTGACAACTCCTTGTTCATCCACGGCCGTGATGGGGTTTGCCCCAAAGCACACGGAACCGCCAGCAGCATTGCCGCCGCCACGTAGGCGACCTTTGGCCAGCTCGATTTCCTTCGAGCAAAAGCTTGAATCTTCATCTTCCCCTCACCTTCATTCAGAGCCCCGGCAAAAATCACCCGGAGAACTCCTTCGTATCGGAACAGTTCTCTTCGAATCGATGGCAACTCCAGACAACCATGCGAGCGTTTAGTCAATCGATTAACTATTACAGAAATTTCAAGCAATGAAAACCGCTGAAGATTTCCCGGGGGCCAGCCGAATCCAACCCGCCTTCTCCATCTCCCGGCGACACACAGGGGATGAAAATCGCTCGTCTACATACAAGCTGCTTGCTCCCATGCAGGCAGCACCGGCCAAACCAGCCGCGTACTCCCTGCTTGCGTATTCCTTGCTGGATGAGCGACAACACTTTGAACCGCTGCCGCATCTTCTGCATCAAGCTATGTTCGAATCTGCGGATGAGCCCAGGCGCTCGGTTGCCGGGATGGTAATATTTACCATGTAACAATTCAGCGATGCCCGGCAGAGGCGTCCGCAAGAGTTTCTCCATTTGCAAATAAGCCGCGCACGATCAAGAGCTTATCTTTCCGAATCGGTCTTGGGAACTTCGAATGCTAGTATTTGTCGCTGCAGGGGGATTTCTTGTCTCAGATGGATGCGCAGAGGACAGGAACTCCAAACCCGGTTCGAACGCTCTGGATGATGCCTTGATGGACTCGTTGGCGCGGTCTCTCGGTTCGCTGATCGCGCTACCTTGATCGATCACGCGATTACGATGCAACCACTGTAAGCACCTCAGCGATTGGGAAGAACCATAAGGCCTTGCACTTGGCCGCGTGCACCGTACATTGCGCGTTGGCTTTGAGGAGAGAAGTGTTCAAGAAGAAATCGGATTTCACTCATTTCCAGGGCCGAGCCGGCGCGTTGCTGCTCCTCGCTTCTTTGGGCGCTGGATTCGCCGCCGCCCAGACTTCCCGGCCCCAGCCGAGGCTTCGCATTACCCTGGCGCAGGCCGAGCAGATGGCGCTGGCACATAACCAGACGCTGCAAGCGGATTTAACCCTGATCTCCCAGAGCAAGGCGAATCAGATCACGGCCGGTCTCAGGCCGAACCCGGTGTTCGATACGGATGCTCTGTTCATTCCGTTCTTTTCGCCGAGCCACCTTACATCGAACAACCTGAATACCAACTCGGAGTTCGATGCTGGCCTCAGCTACGACTTCGAACTGTACGGCAAGCGAAAAGCTCGCATGACGGCGGCCCAGGCGGCCACCATGGTCACTACGTCGCTGGTGAGCAACGACGAACGCCGGCTGCGCTACGACGTGGCAGCACAGTTCATCAACGTCCTCTATGCGGAGTCCAAGCTCCGTTTCGCGAAACAGGATCTGGCGACTTTCGACAAGAGCCTGAACATCAGTCAGAAGCAGTACCAGGCGGGCAGCATCAGCCGCGGCAGCCTTTTGAAACTCCGACTCCAGCGACTCCTGTTTCAGACCGACGTCACCTCCGCCGAAGTGGCCGTCATCCAGGCCAAAGATAATCTCCGGCAGCTTGTCGGTTTCGACGCTCTCCCGCAGAACTATGACGTCATCGGAAAGTTGCAGACAAACAATCCGCATCGCAGCCTCCTTGGCCTTGAGGCCGAGGCTCTGCAACATCGTCCGGATCTGCGCGCAGCCCGCCAGGGCATTATTCAAGCACAGAGCAATCTTCATTTGGCCAGGGCATACGCGCATCCCAACCTTGGCACCACGGTTGATTACACGCACCTGCAAGCCATGAATCAGCTGAGCGCCTATGCCACCATCGCGATTCCCATCTTCGACAGAAACCAGGGCAACATCGCAAGGGCCGGCGCCCAGATCACGCAGGCCGAAGAACAGGAGCGCGCGGCCGACCAACTCGTGCTCACCCAGGTGCGCAGCGCCTACGCGCAGCAGCAAAGTGCGCTGCAGGTCGTGCGACTCTACCGTTCCGGCTACCTGAACGAAGCGCAGCAGTCTCTGTCGATCAGCGAATATGCCTATTTGCGCGGCGATACCAGTCTTCTCAATTTCCTGGATGCCGAGCGCAGCTACCGTACGGTGGAACTCAACTACCGCCGCGCGCTGGCCGACGCAATGCTTTCCGAGCAACGAGTCGAGGAGGTCGTTGGTATGAGCCTGCGGCCTGGAAAGGTCCATCAACCATGAAGCAGAAAATATGTATGACGAGTTTCGCTCCTTCTGCACAATGCCTCGGTGGCATGCGCCGATGGCAGCGCGTTTTCGCCTTGGGGATCGTTTTGTGTGGCGCCGTATCCGGTCTGGAGGGATGCGGCCACCAGTCCAGCGCGGAAACTACCACGAAAACCCGCATCATCGAGGTATCTTCCAGCGGCGCGGTCATTTCAATGGATCCTGCCGCGGCAAAACACTTCAAGCTGGCTCAGACAAAGACCATCCAGATGCCGCACCACTTTTCCGCTCCCGGAGTCATCGCCCCTGACGTCAGCCGCACCGTAAGTGTCTTCTCCCTGGCCAACGGCTTTGCCGTGCGCGTCCCCGTGCAGCTCGGCGAGCAGGTAGTCAAAGGTCAGGTACTGGCGGTCGTCGACAGCCCCGACCTCGCGAAGGCAATCAGTGTCTATCAAACCGCAAAGGCGCAACTCGAACTCACAGGGAAAGAGCTGAGACGCGAACAGGGCCTGTACCGGCATGGAGCTGCCCCCCGCAAGGCTCTCGAGGAAGCCCAATTCTCCGAACAGCATGCCAGGATAGACGAGCAGACCGCCGCGCGGCAGATTCAGATCCTCGGCGGCGACCTCAAATCCCCTTCGCCGTTCGTGACAGTACGCGCTCCCATCGGCGGAACCATCATTAAGCAGAAGATATCCCGCGGAGAGGCAGTCGAGAATTCCTATCTCTTCCGCATTGCCGATCTTTCCCGCGTCTGGGCCCTGTGCAGCATCTACGAAAATGACCTCTCCCGAGTGAAGGTCGGCGACCCGGCCCACGTCGAAGTGTCGGCTTATCCAAACCTCAAGCTGCAGGGGCAAGTCAGCAATATTTCCCATATCCTCGATCCCACAACTCGCACTGCGCAGGTGCGCGTCGTTCTCGATAATCCGCAGGGCCTGTTGAATCCCGGCATGTTTGTCACCGCGCGATTCACTTCGATGCACAAATCACCGCAGGTACTTGTCCCGGTCACTGCTCTGTTTCAGCTTCACGATCAATTCTGGGTCTTCGAACCGGTAAAACCAGGAATATTTCACCGCGTCCCTGTCTCGGTGGGTTCCGTTGCAATTCCAGGCTGGCAGGTCGTCACCCGGGGGCTGCAGGCGAATCAAAGCGTCATTGCTAACTCATTGGAATTTGCGTCAGCCGCATCCATGCAGGATTAACGGCGGCGGAAACCTGCCGAGGATATCGTTATGATTCAAAAAATAGTTGATCTCGCCCTGCGTCAGCGCTTCCTGATTCTCGCCATTGGCATGCTGCTGCTGATTTGGGGCGCAATCTCCTTTCACGCTCTGCCTATCGAGGCATACCCGGATGTAGCGCCGCAGTGGGTGCAGGTGATCACGCAGTGGCCCGGCCATGCACCCGAAGAGGTCGAAAAGCAGATCACCCTGCCCATCGAAACCCACATGAACGGCATCCGGGAAATGACGAACATGCGTTCCCACACCATGTTCGGCCTCTCGGTCGTCACCATGACCTTCAGCTCTCATTCCAACGACCAATGGAATCGCGAACAGGTCCTGGAGCGCCTTTCCGGCATCTCGCTGCCCGGTGGAGTCACTCCGCAGATCGGGCCCGATTACAGCCCCGTCGGGCAGATCTATTGGTACACCCTGCAAAGTACCAATCCGAACTACGACCTCATGCAACTGAAGGCCCTGCAGGACTGGGTCATCAACCGGCGCATGAAGTCCGTCCCGGGTGTGGTCGGCGACTCCAGCTTTGGCGGGCTCACACGGGAGTATCAGGTTCGCCTCAATCCCGATAAGCTCATCGAATACGGCCTCAGCATTGGCGATGTCGAAAGAGCACTCAAGGAAAATAACTATAACGCCGGCGGTGGCTTTATCGAACACGGACAGCAGATGTTCGACGTTCGCGTCATCGGCAGGATGCAAAACACCACTGACATCGCCAATACCGTACTCAAGCAGGTAAACGGCACGCCGGTGCACGTGAGCGACGTGGGCCGCGTGATCGAAGGCCACGTGGTGCGGCTGGGACGTATCGGAGAAACCATCCGCGAACCCGATGGCACCATCATCGATAACAACGATGTTGTCGAAGGCATCGTCCTGCTCCAGAAGGGTGCGCCCACTGAGGCCACACTGAAAGGCATCGAGAAAGAGGTCAAGTACCTCAACGCGCATGTCCTGCCCAAGGGCGTAAAGATCGTTCCCTATCTTGACCGCAGCACCCTCATTCACTACACAACGCACACCGTGCTTACGAATCTCACCATCGGATTTCTCCTCGTCACGGTGATCCTCTTCATCTTTCTCGGGAACGCCCGCAGCGCATTCATCGTTGCCGGAACCATTCCGTTCTCGCTCCTCTTTGCCGCCACCTGCCTCAACCTGCGCCATATCCCCGCCAACCTGCTCTCGTTGGGCGCTCTCGATTTTGGAATGGTCGTGGATGGAACCGTCATGATGGTCGAGAACATCTTCCGCGTTCTCTGCCGGGAAGATGACAAGAAGCTGTCCAAGTTCGAGCTCATCAGCTTCGCCGCTCATGAAATTCAGCGTCCGGTCTTCTTTGCCGTCATCATCATCATCGTTGCCTATCTGCCGATCTTCGCATTGCCGGGCGTCTCGGGCCTGCTGTTTACGCCCATGGCCTGGACCGTGTCCTTTGCCCTGTTGGGCGCGCTGATCTTCGCGCTCATCATCGCACCGGTTCTCTCCAGCTTCCTTTTCCGCCCCGGCATGCATGAGTGGCATAACCCCGTTCTTGTCTATCTTGAGAAACGCTACGAGCGGGGATTGCGCTGGTGCATGCAAAATCGGCGCATCGTATTGTGGTCTGCGGGCGGTTTGTTAGCCATCATGCTCGTTCTGGGTGGAAGCGGCATTATCGGATCGGAATTTCTGCCGCATCTCGACGAGGGCGCCATCTGGGCGCGCGGCATGCTGCCCATGAGCACGGGACCCACCATGGGCGCCAAGGTCACTCATAAAGTGCGCCTGATATTTGCTTCGTTCCCTGAGACCACCAAGATCGTAAGCCAGGACGGACGCCCCGACGATGGCACGGATGCTTCCGGCTTTTTCAATACGCAGTACTATGTTGGCCTCAAGCCGCAGTCGGAATGGCCCGAACCCTATCGCTCCAACAAGGCCCTCCTGATTGCGGCCATGGATCGCAAGCTCTCCCAGGAAGTCCCCTACGCGGGTTGGAACTTTTCCCAGCCCATCCAGGACAACGTGGATGAAGCCGTTAGCGGCGTCCGAGGGCAGAACGGAGTAAAGGTGTTCGGCCCGAACCTGGCCATCCTCGCCAAGAAAGCGGTGGAAGTTCAGGCAGCGCTCAAGACGGTTCCCGGCGTCGTGGATACAGGCATTTATCACGTCATGGGACAGCCCAACGTCAACATCACCGTCAGCCGCTCTCTCGCTAGCCGTTATGGAATCAATGTCAGCGCCATTCGCCAGGCGGTGGAAGGCGCCGTGGGCGGAAAAGTAGTCAGTCAGATCCTGCGCGGTGACATGCGCTTCCCGCTGGCCGTGCGCTACGAGCGGCAATTCCGAACCTCGGCGCAGGCGATTGCTTCGGTCCGCATCTTATCGCCCACCGGTGCGCGTGTATCCCTCGGGCAGCTCTGCCATATCCGTATTCAGGAGGGCCCATCCACCATCTTCCGGGACGACAATGAGCGGTTCATTCCCATTAAGTTCGACGTGCGCGGGCGCGACCTCGGTTCGACCGTCAAGCAGGCCATGCAGGTCGTACAGAAGAAGGTGAAGCTGCCTCCGGGCTATCAGTTCGTCTGGGCCGGCGAGTACACCAGTGAACAGCAGGCCGATCACCGCCTCGACGAAATTATCCCCATCGCTGTCATTGGTATCTCCCTGCTCCTGTACTTCGCATTCAATTCCTTCAAGTGGGTGCTCATCATTCTGCTCGATGTGGCGCTCGCTCCTCTGGGGGGCCTGCTTGCGCTCCTGGCGACGCACACGTATTTCAGCGTGTCCAGCGGTGTCGGCTTGTTGGCGCTCTTCGGTGTATCCATTCAGATCGGCATGATCATGTTGGAGTACATCAACCAGTTGCGATCCCGTGGCTATTCCATCGAAGATGCAGCCATGGAGGCGGCGCGCGTGCGCCTTCGTCCCATCCTGATGACGATGCTCGTGGCCACCCTGGGCTTGCTGCCGGCCGCCATGTCACACGCCATCGGCTCTGACGCACAGCGGCCATTTGCCATCGTGATCGTGGGTGGACTCACATTGACGCTGGTGATCAGCCTCTTCCTGCTGCCAACGCTGTACGTCACCCTGGCGCGCCCTGGCGACAAGCTTCCGCAAACGGAACAGGAAACAGTGGAACAACACGTCTGAGCAAGATTTCTTGCAGTGGCACGCCCAATCCAAATGGAGGCGCGGCTTTCCCCTCACGAAAAGCCGCGCCTCTCAAACTCGGACCACGGCATAACAGCAGGAAATCCCCTTCCAGCGAAGCCGTCATACCGCAGATGAATCGTCCCGCGGCTCCTCATCGATCCGCTCAGGCAAGCTCCCTGCAAGATACCAGCCAAAGAGCTTCGCCAGCGGCTCAAGGTGCTGATCCGTGTTATGCGTAAGCCATTCAAAGTCGCGTGAAATGGCCGCCAGCTTCGGCCAGTCAGCAACCCGCGATGCGATCACCCCATCCCGCGAGGAATAGAGCGCCACACGGCGCTCAGGGCGCTGCTTCAGCACAACTCCATCCGCCCAGGTCGGAGAACTCACTGCCATCACGTGGAGATCCTCGCGGCCCATCTCCTGCAGCTTGGCCGCAACCGTACCACCCAGGCTGATGCCTACCAGCAGCGCATTCCGGGGAAGCTCCATCCGCATCAGCTGTTCCACAGAAGCCTCTGCGGCAGCTGCTGGATCATGGTGCGCCAGCTCAGGCCGAAAAAACGATAGCCGCGGCCAGCGCGGCGTCAGCACTTCGGCCAGCTTATTCACCGTGCCGTTCGGCGAGCCGCCCTTGCCGTGCAACAGATAGACCGCCGGAATGGAACCTGTGCGCTCCATGGAAATTTCATTCATCCGTTCAATGCTCCTGCAACAATCATGCCTTGCCGGTGCTGCCAAAAGCATTGTTTCACGCACCGCGAAAACATGACCGTTTTGCAGCGTTTTCGGTTCAGGTCTTTGCGAGGCCGAAGCTCCTCGGTGGCTATTTCCTTCAGAAGAAGCCACACCCCGCAATATCACCTCGCCCACGGTTGAGCCGAAAGCGCTTGAAACCCTTCATGGCTCGCAACCGCGGCCTGCCTTTGACGAAATGATTTCTGCATTGACAGGCGCTTCCTCGAATCATGAAAGTGTGAGCACCGCATCTCACGGGAGGCTCAGTGAAACCAATTACACGCCGCGACGTTCTCAAGACCGGCCTGCTGGCACCGGCTGCAACCGCCATGGCGCAGGGCGTCGGCCCCATTCGCTCGGCAACACATGCATGGGACGATGCTTCCGGCCCGCTCAGTGTGCCGGAAACCCTCACACCTCCGGCTCCTGGCGCCGGCCGCGAACGCCTCCTGCTCGACTTTGGATGGCGCTTTCACCTCGGCAACGCCAACGATGCCGAAAAGGATTTTCATTACGGAAGCTCATGGACCGGCAACTTTGAAAAAACCGGCAACTTTCTGCCCGCCGCCACCGCGGCCTTCGACGATTCCGACTGGAGCGGAATCGACCTCCCGCATGACTGGGCCGTGGAACTGCCGTTTGTCGACGACCCTGGCCTGCTCAGTGCGGGATTCCATCCCCTCGGGCGCAAATATCCCGCCACCAGCGTGGGATGGTACCGGCGCATCTTCGACCTTCCCGCCGAGGACGTCGGCAAACGCATCACGCTCGAATTTGAAGGCGCCTATCGCGACACGCTCGTCGTCTTCAACGGCTTCTTTGTGGGCCAGCACACTGGCGGATACGACCCCTTCAGCTTTGACGTCACGGACTTCGCCAATCCCGGCCAGCGCAACATCCTGCTGGTGCGTGTCGACGCCACACAGCGAGACGGCTGGTTTTACGAGGGCGCTGGAATCTACCGCCATGTATGGCTGGTGAAAACCAATCCCGTGCACGTCAAAAAGTGGGGCACTTTCGTCCGCTCAGAAATTCGCGGCAACCAGGCCACGCTCTCCGTGCTCACCGAAGTGGAAAATCACGGCAAAGTGCCGGGCAGCGCCCGCGTTGTCTCGACCATCGTGGATCCTTCGGGCTCAGCCGTCGCCAAAGATGTAACCGCTGCGGCTACAATTCAACCCGGCAGCGAGCGTAACTACCGCCAGAAGATCGAGATCAGCCATCCCAGCCTCTGGTCCCTCGAAGAACGCAACCGCTACAAACTGCTCACCGAGATTCGCGTCAACGGCAAAACAGTGGACCGCTATGAAACAACTTTTGGAATACGCTCCATCCGTTTCGATGCGCAGCATGGCTTTTTCCTCAACGGCAAGCACGTCAAGTTGCGCGGCACATGCAATCACCAGGACCACGCCGGGGTTGGCGTAGCCGTCCCCGATGCCGTGCAGTACTACCGCATCCGTAAGCTGCAGGAAATGGGCTGCAACGCCATCCGCACCTCGCACAATCCGCCTACACCTGCGTTGCTCGACGCCTGTGACAGGCTTGGCATGCTCGTCTTCGATGAGACGCGCATGATGTCCTCCAACCCCGAAGGTCTGCATCAGTTCGGCGACCTGGTCCGGCGCGACCGCAATCGCCCCTGCGTCTTCATGTGGTCCATGGGCAATGAGGAGCCCGTCGCCAACACGCCGCGCGGCGTGCTCATTCTCTCCGCCATGAAGGCTCTGGCTGCGCGTTACGACGGCAGCCGCCCTGTCTCCATTGCTCCCACCGCCGCCATCGGCACCGGCGGTCTCGCCGTCTGCGATGTCATCGGCTACAACTACATGGACCCGCAGGCTGCGGCCTACCACAAGACACATCCTGACCGGCCCGTGATGGGAACGGAAAATGTCAGCGCCGTCGGCACGCGCGGCATTTACATCACAGATCCGTCGAAAGGCTACGTCAGCTCCTACGATCCATACACCACCACTGGCCGTGCTTCCGCGGAAGGTTGGTGGCAGTTCTGTGATGCACAGCCATGGCTCGCCGGCGGCTTTGTCTGGACCGGTTTCGACTATCGCGGCGAACCTTCGCCCGACGGATGGCCCAACGTCAGCTCGCAGTACGGCATCGTCGACACCTGCGGCTTCCCCAAGGATACGTTCTACTATTACCAGTCCTGGTGGACGCAGAAGCCCGTGCTCCATCTGTTTCCGCACTGGAACTGGCCCGCATACGAAGGCAGGGAAATCGCCGTCTGGGTCTACTCCAACCTGGACAAGGTAGAGCTCTTCCACAACGGGAAAAGCCTTGGAATAAAAGCCGTGGAGAAAAACTCCCACGTCGCCTGGAACGTGAAGTATCTTCCCGGCTCGCTTGAAGCGCGCGGCTGGAAAGACGGCAAACATGTGATGACCACTCGCCGCGACACCACAGGGCCTGCCGCGAAACTCGTCCTGCTCCCGGATCGCAAATCGCTCTCCGCCAATGGCGTCGACGTGGCGATGTTCTCCGTCGCGGTACAGGATGCGAGCGGACGCGTCGTGCCCATCACCAATAACCTCGTCACCTTCCGCATCACAGGCCCCGCAAGGCTGATCGGCGTCGGCAACGGCGACCCCACGGATCAGTCGCCCGACAAGGGCACATCGCGAAAAGCATTCTCCGGTTACTGCATGGCGCTCGTCCAGTCAGACAAATCACCCGGCACGATCACGGTCGAAGCCACTTCCCCCGGACTCGCCCCCGCAACTGCTTCCGTTGCCTGCCATCCGGCGGAACTCGAACCACAAGTCAGCGTGTGGAAGCGCTCCATCCCGGAAGGCGAAGGCATCACCGGACTCTGGCGTCCGGTCAATGCCAACGGCGCCGGAGGATTGGTATCGTTCCTGGGTTATGCGCAGGCGTTCACCTTCCGGCAAAAAAGCGGCAGGCTGGAAGGCAGCGTGGAAAGCTTCGAAGGTTATTTCGGCAACAATGGCATGCCGGTCCCCATCACAGACGGCGCCGTGAACGGCGACCGTATCGCCTTCAAGTCTGGCCGCAATACCTATGAAGGCATCATCCAGGGAGATGAAATCAAACTTGAGCGCTCCGTAACATTACCCTTCCACTTCTTGTCGAAGCCGGAAAAACCCGCGCCCAACCGCCCCGCCATTGGCCCTCCGCCAGACGGCACGGACCCTTCGCTCAATCTTTCCGCGATACTCGACTCGAAATTTCCCGTGGTGCTCAAACGAGCCGGCAGCTGACCGGAGGAGCATCCCGCTCACCGGACCGTCTCTCGGATGGCATCACAAAGAGCGCAGGGATGACCCACACCATCCCCGCGCCATAAGGACGTTACAGTCGACCACGCAGCCAACTCTAAGGGTTGGTCTGCAGCTTGCCCGCCTTTGCGGCAGCGCCACGCGTCTCAGGAGCCAGCGCATGGAATGCCAGTGCCGCAAATGCGCCTCCTGCAAAGTTGGCCAGCAGGTACACCCAGATCTTCGTCCAGGCCACCATCCCCATGAACGAGATGCCCACGGCCACAGCAGGATTGAAAGCAGCCGAAGCCACTCCGCCCACCGCAAACGCGCCCGCCACCACCGTAAACCCAATCGCCAGCCCAAAGAACGAATTCCCGTTGTTGTCGTCAGAGGTGGCCGAATTGAGCACCACAAAGACAAGCGCAAACGTAAACAGGAATTCCGCCAGCAACTCCGGCATCACCGCAAGGTGACGAATCTGCGGATGATTGATGGGCATGACATACCGAACCACCGCACCCGCCAGGACCGCGCCCATCGCTTGAAACAGCATGTAAGGAATCACGTCCTTCGTCGCGCACCGCCCGCGAAGCCACACACCCAGCGTCACGGCCGGGTTGTAATGCCCGCCCGAAATGTGTCCGCCTGCGTAAATCATCACCATCAGCACAGAGCCGATAGCCAGTGGAGGAATCACTCCGTCGCCGCCCGCCAGCACTGACATGCCGATCGTGAATACGAGAAAGAATGTTCCTATCAGTTCCATCAGGTATTTCTTCATTGCAACCTCCGTCGTCCTGCACCCGGGCCTTCCGATGCCTGTGCAATAGAGATTTCGCCCGCGGTTCGGCAAATTCCCATGTAGATCAGGCCGCACTCTCTGTCTTTCGAATTGCGGCCATGCCAACGCCGGTGACCTGCCACTCGCCTCCGGCCTCGGCCGCAAATCCTGCCTCGGCCAGCTCCCGGCTCGCGCTGCGAATGCGATACAGCGGCAGCCCCGTCCTGGCCGCAACCTCCGATAGCAGAATCGGCCGTTCCATGGCATTGAGAATCTGCTTCGCAGATTCCGTGAGTTCGCCATCCGGATTCAAACAAGCCATTGTGGCCCCATTTCCGTCATGGAGCCGCTGCCGGCTCCATGACCTGCGATAGGAATGATTCAGACGGCCTTCTTCGAGAAGTACCAGTCCGTGGTCTCAAAGCCTGCCTTCATGCGTACTTCCGCATCCTCCGTCGTCTTCGGCGGAGGCACGATCACCTTCTCGCCAGGCTTCCAGTTCGCTGGCGTCGCGATGCCGTGCTTGTCGGTGGCCTGCAGGGCATCCACCAGCCGCAGCACCTCCTGCGTGTTCCGCCCCGTGCTCAGCGGGTAGTAAATCATCGCCCGCAGAATTCCCTGCGGATCGATTACAAAAAGACACCGGCTGGTTTCCGTCTTGCTCTCGCCCGGCATGATCATGCCGTAGAGCGTCGCAACTTCCTTGTTCAGATCGGCGATCACCGGGAATGGGATCTTCACGCCGAAATTCTTCTCGATATTACGCACCCACGCGATGTGCGAGAATGTGCTGTCGATGCTCAGGCCGCACAGCTCCACGCCGCGCTTGCGCAGCTCCGGAGCCAGTTCGGCAAAAGCCACAAATTCCGTCGTGCAAACCGGGGTAAAGTCGGCTGGATGAGAAAACAGAATCAGCCAGCTTCCCTTAAAGTCTTCCAGCCGCAGCGTTCCATGGGTGGTTTCCGCCTCAAACACAGGTGCTGGCTGACCAAGGCGCGGAAGGGATTGATTGAGAGGGCTACTGGCAGTGTCCATTGATTTGACCTCGCATGGATGGAGTTGAGAAAGCTGGAGTTTTTCCTGCCTCCGAAGAAAGAAGACATCCAGTCGACCAGAGCGCCAGGACGCCTATGAGGGAGCGTCGAGCAGAGTGGTTCACTCCGGGTCGAGGCCAGGAACAGGCCCTACCCCTACAAGCTGGCACCGCGGTCCGGCGCGGGCTGTGACCGCTGTCACAGGTTGTATGGCACGCCTTCCGCAACATGCAACTGAGGAGTGCGTCCGCAGTCGTGGCGGCCACCTTGATTGCCGCCCGGTCCCCAGCCGCCCGCCGGGTCCGACAAGCCTCGGGGCCGGGCAAAATTTCCATCGCCCCGTGCGGAAATTTGCCGCCATGCTAAACTTTAACTAACTGGTTAATTAATAGGGATCGCCACATGGCATCCATCACGGAAAATACCCTTGGCCACCAGAACCCATCTCGAAAGAAAAATCCGCGGCCAACGCTCGGCGCAGCCCGTGCGCCTCGATCAGCAGGACCCCATCGAAGCCTCGGACGACCGCCGCGAACGTATCTTGCGTGCCGCCATTGCCGAATTCAGCCAGCACGGCCTGGCCGGAGCACGCACTGACGCCATCGCCGCGGGCGCCGAAGTCAACAAGGCGCTGCTCTACTACTACTTCCATAGCAAGACCGAACTCTATGCGGCCGCTCTCGACGCCTCCGCCCAGCAGATGCTCGAGTCGGCGCTGCGCTCCCTCGAACACGAAGGCAGCGCCGGCGAGCGCCTGCTCCGCACCGCCCTCAATCACTTTGACCGCATCGCGTCGCAGCACGAGTACCGGCAGTTGATCAACCAGGAAATGACGCGCCTGCGGGAAAGCGGCAACGATGCCGTTCCGGCCCCGCTGGAAAAGATCTTTAGCGTGCTCATGCGCAAAATGCGCCGCGTACTCGCTGAAGGGATGAAGTCCGGCGAGCTGATCCGCGCTGACTGGCTGCAGGTCATCTATGCCGTGCTGGGCGCGAACGTCTTCTATTTCCTCAGCGCGCCCATGATGCGCCATGTCGCCGATTTTGATCCGCTGCACGAGCGCCAGATTCGCCGCCGCCGCAAGGCCGCACTCCAGCTTCTCGGCGCCGCCCTGTTTACTGACCGGCGACGCGGCGAGCAACTCGTACAGCGCGTCCTGGCCGACACTCCCATGCCCGCCATCGGGCTCGCATGGAAATTTCACTCATCAGGAGTCAAGTCACGATGAAGGCTCGGCGGAGAATTCTGACTCTGTTTGCGGTATTGTTGGCCGGCTCCATCGGCTGGTATTTCTGGTCGACGCATCAGGCCAGTGGCCTGCGGCTGGTGGGCACTGTCGATGCCAACGAGGTCATCATCAGCTCGCAGATTCCCGGCCGCATTACCACCCTGCCCGTGCAGGAGGGCCAGCACATCACCAGCGGCGAACTGGTGGCAACCATTGACAGCGACGATCTGCAGGCCGCCATGGCCGCCGCCGCCGCAATCGCGCGCAGCGACGCCTTCAAGGTGCAGGAGGCGCGCGACACCCAGGTGCAGCTTTCCGGCCAGACATCCAGCCAGGTCAGCAACGCCGAGGCGCAGCTCCGCGCCGCCCGCGCCTCTCTCGCGCAGGCGCTCGCCCAATTCGAACATCAGGAAGCGGATACCCGCAGGATTGTGAGGCTCGCCAAGGACGGCGTCGCCAGCGCCCAGTCCCGGGATGAGGCCGTCACCGCATCCGCAGCGCTCCGCTCTGCCGTAATCGTCGCCAGGGAGAACGTCGCCGCCGCGGAAGCCTCCGTGAAAGTCGCACTGGCAAACACCAATCAGGCAAAGGCCGCGGCGCAAACCACCGCCTCCGCCATCGCAGCCATGCAGAACGCCGACGCCTTGCAACAGCAGGCGGAAATCGAACTGGGCTATGCCGACATCCGCTCGCCTGTCACCGGCATGCTCAACGTGCTGGCGGCGCGTCAGGGCGAAGTCGTTGCAGCCGGCACTCCCATCGCAACCGTAATGGATCTCTCCCAGACATGGGTCTATGCGCCCCTGCCGGAAACAGAAGCGGATAGCGTGAAACTCGGCGACACCCTCAAAGTCGAAATGCCGAGCGGCGCCACCACCACCGGAAAAGTGATCGCCAAGGCGGCGCTCGCAGACTTTGCTACGCAGCGCGATGTCAATCGCACCAAGCGCGACATCAAGACTGTCCAGATCAAGCTGCTCATCCAGAACCCCGGCGAGCGCTTCGTGCCCGGCATGACGGCCTACGTCTACATCCCCCGCAACCGGCTGGTGAAGCCATGAGCACGCCCTCAGGCGGCGCGCAGGCCCAGCCCGCCATGCTGGTCGAAAAAATCGTCAAACGCTATGGCGACTTTGAGGCCGTCAGTGACGTCACCTTCGACGTAAAGGACCGCGAGATCTTCGGCCTGCTCGGCCCCAACGGCGCCGGCAAAAGCACGCTCATTCGCATGATGACGACGCTCATTCCGGTCACTCGCGGCAGGGCCGTCGTCGCCGGCTACGACGTCATGCACGATCCCGATGCCGTGCGCCGGAGAATCGGCGTCATTCCGCAGGCCCTCACCAGCGACGTGGATCTCACGGTCGAAGAAAATCTCTCCATTTACGCCAAGTTGTACGGGCTGCACAAGAAAGAGCGCGAGCAGAACATCAACGAACTGCTCGAAGCCGTCGATCTGGCCAGGTGGCGCAAAGCCCAGACCAAAACGCTCTCCGGTGGCATGCGGCGCCGCCTCGAAATCGCGCGCGGGCTGGTGCACAACCCCGACATCTTCTTTCTCGATGAGCCAACCACCGGCCTCGATCCGGTTTCGCGCGTGGCCGTCTGGGAGATGCTGAACCACCTCAAAGAAACGCGGCACCTCACCATGCTCATCACCACGCACTACATGGAAGAGGCGGACCGGCTCTGCGATCGCATCGCGATCATTGATCACGGAAAGCTCGTGGCGCTCGACTCGCCCATGGCCCTCAAGGCAAGCGTGCCCGGAGAAAACACCGTCGAAGTTGGCTTTACAAAAAGCTCCGACGCATTGCTGGAACGGCTGGAACATCTGGAGGGCGTATCGTCTGTGCAATCCCAAAGCGGCGGCATGTATCGCATCGTCACCGCCAATGGCTCGCAGACCACGGCGGAACTTGTGCAGATCGCCAACTCCATGGGCCTCACCCTCAAGTCGCTGAACGTGCAGAGCACCACGCTCGACGATGTTTTCGTGCACTACACCGGCAGGCAGTTGCGCGATGAACTGGTCAAGGGTAGCTCTGAATCGCTGATGCCGCCACGCCCGGGGATGCGCGCATGAATCGCATGCTGGCTATTGTCGAACGCGAGCTGCGGAAGTTCTTCCGATCACCGGCGCTGCTGCTTACCTCCATGCTTTTGCCACTGGTTCAGTTACTGATTCTCGGCAATGCATTCGGCGGCAAAGTCCGCAACGTAAAGCTCGGCTTCGTCAACCACGACCACGGCTTCGAATCTCTGCGCGTCAAGGAAGACTTCGACGCCATCGCCGCCAACATCAAGACCTTCACCGTTACACCGTACGAAAACGAGCAGAAAGCCGTTCAGGATGTGCGCAGCGGCAAGATCAGTGGCGTCGTCATCATTCCGGAGCAGTATTCGCGCCGTGTGCTCGCCGGCGACGATCCAAAGATCGGTCTCGTGGTCGACAACTCCGACCAGTTCGTCAGCAGCTCCGTCGAAGCTGAAATGCAGTTGCTGGTCCAGTCGCTCAACGCATCAGAAATCCCGGCACATATCAACAAGCAGATCCAACTCGACATCGTCGAACTCTTCCCCTATATCGAGTACATGAAGTTTCTCCTCTCCGGCTCCGTCACGCTGGCCATGTATGTCTCCGTCATGATCGGTGGCGGCATGCTCTACATCGACGACAAGGCGCGCGGCGTGCACGAGGGCTATCTCGTCACACCCATCACCAAGCTCGAACTCGTCACCGGACTCAACCTTGCTGGCGCCATCAAGGCAGTACTTTCCGGCGTGGCGCTTATCGTGCTGGGCTCGCTGGCGGCGGGCCTCGGAACGCCATTCCACTTCAAGACCGGGCTGGAACTCCTGCTGCTCGTCGTCTTTTCTTCCATCGCCTTCAACGGCATGATGTTCCTCTTTATGGTGCGCGTAGAGGACCCTCTGGTCCCGCGCGCCATGTTCGGCGTGCTCAATACCTTGCTCTTCTTCCCCAGCGGCGCCATCTACCCCGTGGACGCTTTCCCCAAATGGCTGCAGGCCATCGCCGTCGTGGATCCCTTCACCTACGCCGTGCACGGATTGCAGTCGGTCCTGCTCAAAGGCGCGGGCTTCGCCGCCATTGATCAGGATTTGCTCATTTTGTTTCTCTACGGAGCGGGCACGCTGCTGATCGCTACGCCCCTGTTCAAGCGCACGCTCTGACTAGCAGCTCCGCTGGAGCATTTCCCCTTTTTGATATAGACCGATGAGAGAATCTCAACGCAGCTTTTCCGTTAAGAAATGCTGCGCTTGGTTGAATTCGGAAAGCTCACAGGAATAGGGAATTGCTCTATGCCCCGCAGCAGTGCTTTCGTTTGCGCCCGCTGCCACACTCGCAGGGGTCATTTCTGCCGGCGTGACTCTTGCCATCCGCTGCTCGCTGCTTCGCCGCCACATAGCGCATTACGTTCGCCGGCGGACGGCCACCTTTCAGTTCCGCCGCCATGAATCGCATCGTCTCGTCGATGTGATGGAAAAACAGTTTGTAACCGTCGCAGAGATAATTCAATCCGTACTCGCCATCCGGCGTCCTCAAAAAGCGATGCTTCGGGCACTCGCCGTGGCAGGCAAATCGCACAGGGCATTCCCGGCACATTTTCGGCAGCGAGGCGGCTTTGTGCTCGCCAAATTGCCGCTGCTGCGCGGATCCCGCCATCTCCTCCATGCTTTGCTCCAGCACATTGCCCAGCTTATGCTCCGGGTACACAAAATGATCGCAGGAGTAAAGGTCGCCGTTGTGCTCCAGTGCCAGGGCGGCGCCGCAGGTTTCGCGAAAAATGCAGATGCTCGCATTCATCCCCAGCCAGCTCTCCAGGGCAACATCAAAGTGCTGCACAAACACTCTGCCCACGTCGCGGCTCACCCACTCGTCGTAGATGGCACATAGAAATCTCCCGTATTGCTGCGCATTCACTGACCACGCCGTGACTTCTGCCACCCCCTCAAATGTCGGTTGAATCAGCACCAGCCCATCCACCGCCGGCTGCGCCGCTTTTCGCTCCACAATCGGAATAAACTGCAGGTAGCGGCTTCCAATCTCCTTCAGAAAGCGGTAAACCTCCATCGGATGGCCTTCGTTCCCGCGATGGACTGTAGTTAGGGTATTGAATTCCACGTCATGCTTTTTCAGGCACTCGATGCCGCGCAGCACCCGGGCAAACGTGCCATTTCCGCCTTTATCCACGCGGTACGCATCGTGCAGCGCGCGCGGTCCGTCAATCGAAACGCCCACCAGTACGTGTTGCTCGGCCAGAAACTCACACCACTCGTCGTCCAGCAGAATCCCGTTCGTCTGCAGTGCGTTCTGGATTCTCTTGCCGTTCGCATACTTCTGCTGCAGCTCGAATGCCTTGCGGAAGAACTCCACTCCCAGCAGCGTCGGCTCCCCGCCCTGCCAGGCAAAGTTGACCGTGTCTTCCGGCTGCGCTTCAATGTACTGCCCGATGTAGCTCTCCAGCACCGGCTCGCTCATCGCCCAGCGCTCATGAGCGGTGTAGAGACCCTCTTTTTCCAGGTAAAAACAATACGAACAGTCCAGGTTACAAATTGGACCGGTGGGTTTGCTCATGACGTGGAAGGATGTGTCCATGCTACGGCCTGTTCACTGTCAGTCTAACTACCGGCTGCATGGCTGGGCTATTCCCCGGAAAGCATCCGGACGTCGGCGCATGCGGCTTCCACCATTTCCAGAATGTCGCGGCCTTCCCCCTCTTTCAACACCCAGAAGGGCTGCACCGGCGGACTCTGAAGCAGCGCGCGCTCCAGCCCTTTCACAGGCTCGGCCTCCCCATCGTCCGCCAGCGGAAAAGTGCCAAAATGCGTCGCAATGCTGTGCGCGGAACCCAGCAGACGATGCACGTAAAGGGCCTGCGACGGCGCCATGTGAATCGGCCCCATGAACCACTGCGGCTTGTACGCGCCGATCGGCAACAACGACAGGCGAATGCGCGGGAAGCTTGCGGCAATCTCTTCAAAAAGACTGCTCAGTCCTGTATCTCCCGCAAAGTAGACCGAACCGGCGTCCGCATCCAGCATCCATCCGCACCACAAAGTGCGGTTCCGGTCAAAGAGGCCTCGTGCCGAAAAATGCTGTGCCGGTACGCAATGCACCGTCAGTCCGCTCCACGCAACCTTCTGCCACCAGTCAAGCTCGCGGATTTCACCGAACCCAAGCTTGCGGAGCGGCTCCGCAAGCCCCAGCGGGCAAAATACAACAGGCCGGTCACGCCCAAGCAGGCGCACCAGGGTCGCCTTGTCGAAATGATCGTAGTGGTTATGCGACATAAGGATCGCGTCCACGCGCGGCAGATCTTCCAGGCGCAGGCCCGGCGCGCGGCGGCGCCTTGGTCCGGCAAAAGTGACCGGGCTCACGCGCTCTGACCACACCGGATCCGTAAGCAGATTCAGCCCCTCGGTCTGCAGTAAAAACGTCGAGTGGTTGACAAATGTTACGCGCAGCTCCGTTCCATGCACTCGCGCAGGCGGAGGAGGACCGGGCTCCGATGCACTGAAACCATTCCAACTGCCCTGTTCGCGCCTGGTGATCCAGCGCAAAAACTCTGAAAACCGATGCTGTGGCACCCCGGGATTGAAAAATCGTCCCTTCGCAAAATGCGCTCCACGCCAGGGGTTTGTGCTGTCCGTCATGCTCATCGCTGCATTGCCTTCATGCCTGTTTTCGCGGCCCGCAGATGCACAAGCCAATCGGCCATTGCCTCAATCTGCGCGTCCGGAAGATACTCATGTCCCGGCATGTTCGTGCCCGGCATACCAAATTTTATGATGCGCGCCAGCTCCAGCCGCTGCTCAGCGGGCGTGGCCTTGGCCGGAATATCCTTCCACTTGCCCGTCGCCAGGCTCTGCGGTGGCTTGCGGAAATCCGCCCCCCAGCGCTGCCGCACCACTCCATCCGCACTATGGCATGTCGCGCAAAACTCCCGGCATAGTGCCTTCCCGTCGAGACGACGCGCGGCCTCCACGGCCTTTGCGCTCGGCGTCCAGGTATCCAGCACCTTTTGCAGGTGCTCCTTGCTGTCCGGATTTTTCAGGCTGGCAAGGTAGGCCACCAGTTCGTCACCGCGTTGGTTACGAAACAAATATGCATACGACGGCATGATCGAGTGTGGACTCACCGCCCGCGGATCGATGAGATGAATTTTCAGCCACAACGGCGAGCGCCGGCTGCCCACGTTACTCAGATCCGGACCCTGGCGGCGATTCCCGATCAGCGGCGGCTTTTCCCGTTGCACCTGGTACACGTTGCTCGCCGGACCCCACAGCAGTACGTCTTGCGTATTTGGGCGCACATATTGCGAATGGCAATGAATGCAGCCCTCGCTGATGTAGACATGGCGGCCCAGCTCGACCGCGGTCTCCGCTGAAGCAGCCGGCTTCGGATGATCCGCCCGGATCGCCTGCTCCACGCCCCAGGAAACCGAGCACACCACAACCGCCGCCAGCATCTCGCGCCAGTACCGGCGCCCGGCAAACCACACAACTGGCGCCACAAAGAGGAGCGTGGCTGCGGCAATAAATGCCGGCGGCACGCGATGCAGATGTTGCGCCATCCCGATGCCCATCGCCGAACCAACCCATCCGGCAACGGCATAGAGAGAGCCCGCCTGCCGCGCCCGCTCCTTCACTCCGGCCGCCAGCAGATACGCCGGATACGCAACCAACGCCACTGAGTAAAGCGACACGCCCATGGGATAGAGCCACGCCGCCGGACCCGCATGCAGAGGGTGCAACAAAAAGACGCACGCCCCCGCCAGCAGCGCAAACGCGGCCGTCAGCGTCGCAGCAAGCCCGCGGCGAGCCAGCAACCATGCGGCAAATATTGCGGCCGCCAGGTGAATCCCGCCGGTGCGCCAAAGATTGGCAGAGCCCACCCAGGCGCCAGAGTGCAATGCAGGCGCATGCTGAATGATGTAGAACGCCGCCGAATCGAACCACACCAGCGCCGTGAACCACAGCAGCACCAGCAGGAACGAATTCCTCGATGCCGGAGCAGCCTCCGCCGGTCCGCTCTCGACCTGCAACTCGCATCGCGCAACCGGAATACACGCCGCAACCACCATCGCTACCGTGATCGCGATCACCTTTGGCGATGCCGTGAACAGTCCGGGAATATTGCTAATCAGGTACGCCGTTCCCGTGCCCAGCGCAATTTTCATCAGCGCCTGCGTTGCGCCAATCCAACGCGGCAGATGCGTCACCAGCGTGACCGTGAGTACGCCGAGCGAAATTCCGATCAGTGCCGCCACCGCCATGCCGCCCGCCAGATTCAGCCGCAGCAGTGTAAGCACAGCGGCCAGTGCGCTGCCCAGCAGCGACCACTGCAACCGGCGCGCCGGATCGGATTCCACCTTAAAGCGCGCAGCCGCAAGGCTGGCCAGGATTCCGCCCACCGCCATCGCGCCCATCACGACCTTCAGATGCGCCGCGGAAAGCCCAAGCTCGTTGAGCCGCTTCAGAAAGCCGAACTGCGCAAAAATCAGAAAATAGGTATACGTACCCGCTACAAGTACAATTCCCTGCCAGCCGCTCCAGCGGCTGGTTCGCGGCGCCGTCCCTTGTATCCCGCTATTCGGCAAGTGCGATCCAGTCCCTGCGTAATCCAATCCATTGGATCACCGCAAACGTTGTGTCCGTCAGCGCGACCGCAAGCCACGCAGGCTGCATGGCGCCAAATGCAACCTGCAAGGATACGAATACAGCGATCGCTGTTCGAAACAGCGCCGTAATCAGCCATTGTGTGCGCCAGCTCGCGGCGCGCAGTGACTTTGCCAGCCCCGTGCCCGGAACCACCAGGTAGCTGAATCCCACGCAGAACACAAAGATCCCTACGTAGCTGGCGTAGAAAAGCGGCTGCGGATTCCGGGTAATTCCCATCATGCGCAGCGTGAACGCCGGAGCAAACAGCAGCAGCAGCCCCGTACTCGTATCGCAAAGTCCGGCGGCGTAGTGATACAGCTGGATTGCCGTGCGGGCCTTCATCACGAAACCACCTCCGCTATGCGCGCCGCGACATCATGCCCATTGGCAGCATTTGCTTCGGCAGCACGCTTCCGCATACGCTGCGTATGCCAGTAGAGCCAATTGATGGAACCCGCCGTCATAGCCATGCCCAATATCAGCCTCAGCCAGTAGATCGCATTCCGCAGTGGTCCGGGCACCATGGTAAACGTCGGATGCGCGCCCTCGATCCAGCCCGCATAAAACATGATCACAACATAACCGAAGGTCCCAAGTTGCCATGCCCAAAAGGCCCACTTCGAATGAAAAACGTCCCCATCCTCGCCCAGCAACATCACCAGCAGCAGAACAAGCAGGGTCGTCACAAATCCGGCCATCGCCATCAGCGAATGCCCCACAAGGCCATCCGTAAACTTGAACCGGTTCAGCACTCCGGGTAGAAACAGGATCCAGCCCGTCACCAGCAGCATCGCCCACCACACATAGGTCGCCTGCAGCCAGATCCGCGCTGCCGGCCGCCACTCAAACGCGCGGTAGTACTTCGGCAGCAGTGGAGCCCACACCAGCACCGTCGCCAGCCCCATGTACTGCGCCGGATTGCTGTTGCTGGCGTCATAGCGCCCTAGGCTGATGCAAAGCACGGCCTCCATCGCAAACACAATCCAGCAGATTTTCAGCCAGAGCGTCGGCTCTTCGGTCCGCTTCGTGACTCCGTACGGAACCAGGAACAGAATCAGAACCGTGACAAGTACAGATTCCAGCTGGCTCGCACCGGTTGGCCCTCCCGTCGCCGGATTCACCGGAGGATAGATATTCGGATTGCAGGCAACGTAAATCAGAAACGGAACGATCAGCAGCACCATCAGGCCGCCAAGCTTCGCTGCCAGCGCAAGCCTCGACGTCCGCGCCTCCCGCCAGTCCCGCGCCAGCGCGATGACAAGAATGCCCCAGAGATAAAGAATGGTCGCTGGAAAGAAGACCCGTACGTAGCCCGTCCAGTCCAGGAAGAGTTTGCCTGTGGTATGCCCGCTGAGCCATGACACTGTACCCAGCGTCAACGCCAGCGACCAAAGTACCAGCGCGGTCTTGCTCCACGGCGCAATCCTGCCGCGGTCCGCACGGTAGACGCGTAGCGCCCAGCCCACCAGCGGCAGGCTGATCCAGCCGTACAGCTGCAAATCCAGGTGTGCCGGCATCCAGCGGCCATAGCTCAGCGGCGCAATCCAGTTGCCCGCGCCGGGGTACAGCAGCAGAATGGCGATCCATACGCCGATCATGTTCGCAAACACCAGCCATGCCAGGCTGTGCCACGTGGCCTGCGCCACCACAGTGGAATCTGTCACAGCATCGGTGACATATCTCACGCGCACGGAAGATGCGGCCGCTCTCTTCATTGCACTCCCTGCGTAACTTCGGCCTCTGGCGCGCGTGCATCGACTACGCGCCCGTCGCGCATTTCCACCAGCCGGTGGCAGCGCTCCGCCAGGCCGCGGTCGTGCGTCGCCATGACGAGCGTGATCTGTTCCGTCTCCACCAGTTCCAGCAGCAACTCAAAAATTTGCCTGCTGGTGCTTTCGTCCAGCGACCCCGTCGGCTCATCGGCCAGCAGAATGCTTGGCCTATTCATCAGTGCACGGCACAGCGCGGTCCGCTGGCGTTCCCCGCCAGAGAGCTTTTGAATCGGCTGCTTCAGCCGGTGCACAATGCCCGTGCGCTCGGTCAGCTGCAACATGCGTGCGCGCGCGGCATCGCGTGCCGTCCCTGCGGCCACCGCCGGAATCATGCAGTTCTCTTCGAGCGTAAGCCCCGGAATCAAATGATGCAGTTGAAATACAAACCCCATCTGATGACGCAGCAGCTGCAGCGTCGACCGCCCTGGTTCCAGCTTCACATCATGCACATATATGCTGCCTGCCGTTGGCGTATCCAGCCCGCCCAGCAGATGCAGCAGCGTGCTCTTGCCGCAGCCGGAAGGACCACACAGCGCCACGGTCTGCCCGGCAACCGCCTCGAAGTTGACCCCGTTCAGCACTCGTATTGCACCCTGCTCGTAGCTCTTCCACACATCTACGGCGCGCACGACGCTCCGGGCAGGCTCCGCCTCTTCCACAAAAAAACTACTCAAAGCGAAGCGCCTCCACCGCGCGAACCCGCATCGCATACATCGCCGGATAAAGCGCCCCGGCTACGCCCGTGAGCAGCGCCAGCACCACCACTGCAATCATCACCCACGGCTGCAGGTGCGAGTCGATGTAGCCATGCAGCGCCGGAATCATCTTCAATCCCACAATCACCACGCCGCCAATCATCAGCCCAGCCACCGCGCCAATCAGCGAGACAATCCCCGATTCGCCAAATATCATCCCCGCGATCTGCCCGTTCGAAAATCCATTCACGCGCAGAATCGCGAGCTCGCGAATGCGCGTGAAGACGGACATGATCATCGTGTTGGCAACACCAAGCCCACCCAGTAGCAGCCCGCAGATTCCCACCGCCCACGCCGTCGCTTTTAATATTTTGAACTGCGAATAGCTGTGGTCAAATTCCTGGTTGCGCAGCGCAATCAGTGTTGGAAACTTCTGCGCCACCATCTGCTTGAAGACCGCCGCATCGCCGCGATTCTTCAGCTTCACCGTGATCACTGACGACGAGCCCTCCTTATGGAAGAATTGCTGCGCCAGCGGCAGCGGCATGAACACGCCGCCATCCTCAAACCCGTTCTTCAGCTTCACAATGCCGATGACCGGAAATTTCTCATACCCAATCGCCACCGGCTCGCCCAGCTTCGCCTTCAGAAAATCCGCGGCCCGCTGCCCCAGGATCACGCCATCCTTCACCGCGCCAAAATCCGCTCTTCGGCCCGCCACCCACTTTGCGCTGTTGAGCCGCGCATCCTGCGCCGTCACGCCAAAGCAGGTGATGATGGGGTGGTCCGTGCTGCTCACCACGCCAAACAGCACCGGGTTCGCATGATCCACCATGCTCCACGAGCGAATCTGCTGTACGGCCGAGTTCGGCACGCTGCTGAAGAACAGATCCGAAACGTCTTTTTCAAACACCACAATCTGGCTGTTGTCTGAGAGCAGTCCAGAGAACATCGCTACGGCGCCCTGCAGAATCGTCACCACCGTCAGCATCGCGGCCACGCTGAAGGCAATGCCGGCAATGCTGATCCCGGTGCGAACGCGATGACGGCTCAGATTGGTCAGTATCAGCTTCAGAAAAATCATAGACTTGCAGATTACGCGGCACAGGTCAAAGCTTGCATCTCACCATGAAAGCGCTCCAGCGTATCGGCCAGAAACGCCAGCCGGCTTCTCTGTTCAGACAGGGTCGCAATCACCCGGCCGCTCATCCGTATCAGGCGTTGAGCCCGGCGCACCGATGCATCCATGCCAATGGCGATCGCCAGGTTCGGCCGTTTCCGCTCCGCGTCGCGCGCCGCTGTCTTGCCACCCTCTTCGTTCGTGTGCAGGATGTCCTTCAAGTCGTCGAGAATCTGATAGCAAAGGCCCCATGCCACTGAGAGCCGCTCCAGCAGGCAGATTTCGCGCCGGCTTGCCCCGCCCACAATCGCCGGTAGCACCAGCGCCAGACGAATCAGCGAAGCTGTCTTCCCTATCGCAATCTGCCGGTACACGTGTGCGTGCCGGCCATGATCCTCGAGATACAGATCCTGGCTTTGCCCGTTCAGCAGTCCAGCCACGCCCAGGTGCTGCTCCACATACTCCAGCGCCGCGTTCCGCACCTCTGCCGGCGCATCCGCCACTGACTTCCACAGCAGCCCATAGGCGCGATTGATGAAGGCCAGCGCCGACAGTATCGCAGCCCCCTCGCCGTAAACGCGGTGCACGCACTCCGATCCGCGCCGCAGCAATGCATCATCCATGCACGGCAGATCATCGAAGATTAAAGATGCCGTGTGAAAATATTCGATCGCCACGGCCAGAAATTCCGAACTGGCGTCCGGCAGGTCATAAGACCGCCCGAGTCGAAACGCCAGTTCGGCCCGGATCATATTCCCGGGATGCCGTAATGTCTCTTCCACCGCTCCGGCCAGATGTGGCTCCAGGTCATGCGGCCTCGGCAATTGCTCCTGAAACACCGCCCTGAGCCTCTCATGAAGAGACATATTCACTTCTGAATTCATGCAGACAAATCCGTCCTGGAGATGCAGGTAGCGTCAGACTGGCTCCTCAAGGACTATCACTTCCTCGGGGCTCTGCCGTTGGCCCCTTCATCGACGCCCAGCTTCGAGCACAAGGCAACTCTTTGATTCCCAGTGAATCACGGCCCCACCCCACGAGCATGACACGCAGATGACACTTCTCTTACAACTCATCCATCTGCGCCCGGAACGCCAGAGAACGTCTGTTTTAGACTAATTGCCCTTTTTCACCGCACACATGACAATATGTTCATTCTCTGCCCAATCGATTGACCATCCACACGTTCCGTCGTCAGATGAGGGCAGGATAGGTTCCTCTTTTCAATACATTGGAGGAATTCCCGAGGAGAAGTTATGCATTCGTTCCCTTTCAGGGTTCCGGCCCTTCGTCGCAGCGTAACCCGGCTATACCTTTCGCGGCAGGCCTTGCTTTCGCTGGCGGCACTGGCATGTTTCGCTTTCGCGGTATCGGCCGCACACGCGCAGTCGCAGTACCACATTGACGCGGCAAAGAGTCAGGTCCAGTTCAATCTGGGCGGCTTTCACGAGGTCAACGGCGTCTTCCAGATCACCAGCGGCAACATTACGTTCGACACAAGCTCCGGGCAGATGAGCGGCGACGTCGTCGTCAGCGCGGCCAGCGGAAACAGCGGTGACACTGCGCGCGACAAAGTCATGAAGAGCAAAGAGTTGCACGTCAGAAAGTTCCCTGAAATCACCTTTCAACCCAAACACTTCACTGGCACTCTGAACCACTCGGGCGACTCCACCATCCAGGTCCATGGCCTCTTCACCCTCATCGGCAAACCACATGAAATCGTGGTTCCTATGACCGTTCAGGTCAACGGCAACCAGTGCACCGCCAAAGGTACTTTCACCCTCCCTTACGTGTCCTGGGGCATCAAAGACCCCACCATGCTGTTCATGAAAGAGGCCAAAACGGTAAAAATAGATGTAACGTTCGAAGGTACCCTTTCGGAAGGAAAGTAACCAGAGGGGCCCTCTGCGGCCCTTCTGGGGTGTAAGACCGAAAACCATGAAGCTACTCGTCATCGAAGACGATCTGGCAAACTCGAAATTTCTTGAGCGCGCCCTGTCCGAAAACGGTTACACCATTGACCTGGCGCACAACGCCGCCACGGCGGAGCGGCTCGCAATGGATGGCGACTACGCCGCGGTCATTCTCGACCTCGGCCTGCCCGACGAGGACGGCCTCACTCTCATCACTCGCCTCAAGGCGCGCGGCTTCTCTGCGCCCGTCCTCATCCTCTCTGCCCGGCGCGCGGTCGATGACCGCGTGCGCGGCCTCGAACAGGGCGGCGACGACTACCTCGTGAAACCCTATGCACTCCCCGAATTGCTGGCCCGCCTCCGCAATCTCCTCCGTCGCAACGCCAGCCCCTCCGATCAGTCCACCGTTCTGCGCGTGCTCGACCTCGAACTGAACCTTCTCCGCCGCGAAGCCTCCCGCGCCGGAGAAACCCTCCAGCTCACCACCCAGGAGTTCGCCCTGCTCGAGTTTCTCTGCCGCAACTCCGGGCGTGTCGTCACCCGCTCCATGATCCTCCAGCAGGTCTGGGGCATGCGCATCCAGCCGGATACCAACGTCGTCGACGTCCACATCTATCGCCTCCGCAGCAAGGTGGAGCGGCCCGATCTGCCCACCATGATCCGCACCATCCGAGGAGTCGGCTATGTCCTACGCGATAAATAGGCCGCGGGTAAAGACGGCCGCGTGGCGCATCTCCCTCTGGGGCACCGCTGCTTTCGCCGCCGGAACCATCATCCTCTTCCTCTTCCTCCACCAGTTCGTCGCTCATGAAATCCAGCGCCGCGCCGACTCATGGCTCACCGGCGAGGTCGGCACCCTCGGCGACGTCGCGGAAAAAACACCCCAGGGCGTCCTCTACGACCGCATCGTAAGCGAAGTCGCCGAACTGGCCACCAAAGAGGTGCCCCACGGCCACGAGCCGGCAAAAGACCCCAATCGCTCCGTCTTCTTCCTGCAAACCAACAGCAGCGGCCATCTCAAGCTCTGGGTCGGCGAGCAGAACAAGAACGCCGTCCTGCAGGCCGTGCATGCCAAAAACATCCTGCCCGGCCATCCGGTCGATATTCACATCCCCGACGCGTTCAGCGACTTCCGCGTCGCCTCCACCCGCATGAACAACGGCGACGTCATCTACCTCGGCCTTTCCGGACGCGAAGAAAACCGCACACTTGACACCCTGCGCCTCTACTTCTTCATCATCTGCCTCGGCATTGTTCTGCTCGGCTTCCTGATCATCTTTTTCACCACCAAGCGCATGCTTGGCCATGTGCAGCGTATTACAGATACCGCTGCCACCATCGGACATGACGACCTCCGCAGCCGCGTACCAGAGGTCGAGGGCAACGATGAAGTCGCGCAGCTCGCCTTCACCCTCAATCGCATGCTCGATCGCGTGGAGAACACGGTCCGCCAGTTGCACACCATCACGGACTCGCTCGCCCACGACCTTCGCAGCCCCATCACCGCCGTTCGCGGCCGCCTCGAAGCCGCCCTGTTGCGCACCGACGAAGACGGTTGGGCCGAACCCGTCGCTTCCGCCATCGACGAGCTCGACCGTCTCTGCGAATTCCTCACCAAATCGCTCGACGTCGCCGAAGCTGGTGCCGATGCTCTCCGCCTCCAGAAAGAGCCCGTCAACCTCGACGAACTGCTCCAGACCATGGCTCATCTCTACGAGCCCAGCATGGCAGAGCGCGGCCTCAGCCTCACTCTGCGCAGCAGCTCACCGGTCATCGTCGATGCCGACCCCTCCCTCATTCATCGCATGATGATGAACCTCTTCGACAACGAGCTGAAACACCTGCCCCCGGGCTGCTCCGTGCACATTCGCCTTCAATCCGAGGATGGCCACTGCAACATCTTCCTCGAAGACAACGGCCCCGGATTCCCCGATGAAGTCGCCGCGCACATCTTTGAGAAGTACGCCAAGGGCAGCCAATCCGCCGGCTCAGGCCTGGGACTCGCCTTTGTCGAGGCAGTCGTCCGCGCACACAACGGATCCATCGAAGCATCCAACCTGCCTTCCCGCGGCATCCAGATACGAATCCGCCTGCAGCGCAGCTCCCCTGCTTCCCTTGCCTCAAGCCCCGCCACGTCTTCGCACACAGGTGTCTAGAGCGAATCTGCTCTCGCAGCATCCCTGAGAGAAAAGGCACCGCGCGTCGATTCCGGTTTTGGCATCCAACATTCTTCGTGGCCAAATCGGTTTTGGGCCAGTCGCTTATGACCAAAGTGAGTTTGAGTCTTTGCCCTCTGCCCCGTATGCTGGCTTGACATGAATTCGCCTGCCATTTCCGCTCAAAATGTCACGCGCCGCTTCGGAGATTTCGTCGCTGTCGACCAGGTCACCTTCGACGTCGCGCCCGGGCAGTTCTTCGGCTTTCTCGGCCCCAACGGCGCCGGAAAGTCCACCACCATCAAGATGCTCACCGGCCTGCTCGCACCCAGCTCCGGCAATGTGCACGTTCTCGGCGAAGACATGAGCCGCAACCCCGTTGCCATCAAGCAGCAGATCGGCGTGGTCCCTGAAGGCATGGCCCTCTTTGGCCGGCTCACGGCCGCCGAATATCTTCGCTTTGTGGCTCGCATGTACGGCCTCGACCGCCAGACCACCCGCCAGCGTACCGAAGAGCTCCTCGAATTCATGCACCTCGCCAACGAACCCAAAAAGCTCGTCACCGACTTTTCCCACGGCATGCAGAAAAAGCTGGCGCTGGCCGCTGCCGTCATTCACGCCCCGCGCGTGCTGTTTCTCGACGAGCCGTTCGAAGGTGTGGACGCCGTCGCCGCCGTCACCCTCAAGAACATGCTGCAGGGCATGATCGCCCGCGGCGCCACCATCTTTCTTACCTCCCATGTACTCGAAATCGTCGAGCGCCTCTGCAGCCACGTCGCCATCATCAGCAAGGGAAGGCTCGTCGCGAACGGCTCCCTCGAAGAGTTGCGCCACGGCGTCGCCTCTCGCCTGCCCGGCACGCAGGGAGACGAGAAACTCACCCTCGAACAAATCTTCCTCAACGTCGTGGGTGGCAACAGCGCGGACGAGGCACAGGAACTCTCATGGCTGGCATAGCCTCGCGCCGCTCCATGATGCAGTATGCCGCCGTCGCGCGCATGCGCATGCAAATGCTCGCGCACTCCGCCCGTACCGGCCGCGGAAAGTTTGACATCGTGGCCCAGATTGCCACCTGGAGCACCTATCTTTTTCTAGGAACACTCTTCGCCGCCGGCTTCGCCATGGGCGCGTTTCACATCCTCTACGGCGGGCACCTGGGCTACTTCAGCCTGCTCATCTGGGGCGCATTGCTCATGTGGCAGTTCACGCCCATCATGGCCATCTCCTTCCGCGAGGAATACGATCTTTCCGGACTCGCACGCTACCCGCTCGGCTTCGGCGCCTACTACATCCTCTTCATCTTCTTCGGTTTCTTCGATCTCTCCACCATCTTTGGATTGGCCTCTCTGCTCGGCATCGCCATCGGCGTCAGCCTGGCGCGCCCGGCGCTGTTGCCCATCGGGCTTCTGGCGCTGGCGATATTCGCGGCCTTCAACATCCTCCTCAACCGCGCCATCTTCGCATGGCTCAGCCGCTGGCTCGCCCGCCGCCGCTCCCGTGAGATTCTGGGCGTCTTTTTCTTCATCGTCGTGGTCGCCGCAGAGCTCATGAACCCGGCCCTGCACGAGTTCCACCTGAGGCTTCCGGCAAACCTGCTCGCCTTACTCAAGATTCTGATCCCGTTCGACGCGCTCTTTCCTCCCGGTCTCGTTTCCGGCGGCATGCTCGCCGTCACGCACGGTCATCTGCTCCGTGCCGCCCTCTCGCTCGCCGGCCTGGCCGCCTGGACCATCCTTCCCGGCGCAACCCTGGCAGCGCGGCTGCGCGCGCAGTACCGCGGAGAAAACCTCAGCGAAGCCCCCGCCCGCAAGCCGGAAGCAGCACCCGCAAAAGGAACCAACCGCCCCTCCCGATTCGACGTGACCGGCCCGGTCGCCGCCGTCATGGTCAAGGAAGCACGCTACCTCATGCGCAGCTACCAGTTGCTCTATGGCCTCGTAGCGCCCCTGATCCTCATGCTCGTTTTCACCGGAACCCCGCGCCACCACCATACCGGCGCGCTCGTTGCCCCGGAACATCTACTGCTGCCGCTGGCTGTCCTCTACGCCTTCCTTGGACTCACCCGCCTCATCTTCAACAGTCTCGGCAGCGAAGGCACGGGCCTGCAATTCTACTTTGCCTCGCCGGCTCCCTTCTGGAAAATCATGCTCGGCAAGAATCTCTTCCACATGATCCTGCTGGCCATTGAGATTGTGGTCCTCTGGGTGATCGCTGTCTTGCGCGCCGGCCTGCCTTCCGCCGAAACAATGGCGATCACGCTCTGTGCCATGACCTTCATCGTGCCGGCCAACTTCCTTGCGGCCAACCTGGTCTCCCTGCACGTGCCCTACCGCATGAACCTGACCCGCATCCAGCGCTCGCAGGGCGCAACCGCCAATAACCTGGTCAGCCTGCTCGCGCAACTGGTCGTTGGCGGAGTCAGCGCCATCGCCTACTTTGTGGCATACGCTCGCGGAGGACCATGGCTCGCCGCGATCATCCTCCTCGCCATGGGCGTAGTCGCAAGCCTGGCCTATTGGCTGGTTCTGCGCGGCCTCGGCACACGCGCGCGCCGCCGCATCGAGCCGCTCCTCAGTGACCTCGCCCGCACCGCAAGTTAGCTGGAGCGCACACCCGGCGTCAGGTATTCCGGCCCTATCGGATCCCTCACGCATGCCGCCACAATGCCGTCGATCTCCTCCATCGCATCCGCATCCAGTTGCCAGCCCAGGATCTCCTCCACCGCATCCAGTTGCGCGGGTCGCTTCGCGCCCCACAGCGCCGCCGAAATCCCCGGACGGTCCAGCACCCACCTCACCGCGAGATGCAGCACCCGCTTGCCGTACTCCTTTTGTGCAAACGCATCCAGCTCCGCCACCGCGCGCAGATACTGCCCGAACCGCGGCTGCTGAAACTTCGGATCCACCCGCCGGATATCCCCCTCCGGAATCGCCGTATCCGCCTTCAATCGCCCGGCCAGCAGGCTGCGGCACATCGAACTGTACGTCAGCACCGCGATCCCCTTGCGCCTGCAATAGGGCAGAATCTCTGCGTCGATCTCGCGCTCGAAAATGTTGTACGGCGGCTGGTTTGCGTCGATCGGAGTAATCTGCGCAAACGCCTCCATCTGCTTCACCGAAAAATTGCTTACGCCCACCGCGCGAATCCGCCCCGCATCCAGCAGCTCCCGCATCACCTCCGCGGCACGTTCCATCGGCAGCGTCGTATCCGGCCAGTGAATCTGGTACAGGTCCACGTATTCCGTCCCCAGCCGCCGCAACGAATCCTCAAACTCCTGCCGCAGCCGCGCCGGGTCGGAATTGGCAAACACCCCCCGCGCGTTCCACTCCAGGCCCGCCTTGGTTGCGATGTAAAAATCCTCGCGCCGCCCATGCTCGCGCATCGCCCGGCCGATAATCTCCTCCGAGCGCCCATGCCCGTATATCGGCGCCGTGTCGATCAGATTCATGCCGTGATCGAAAATCGACAGGCACGTCGCCACCGCGTCCGCCTCGCTCACCGCACCCCATTCGCCGCCGCCAATCGCCCACGTGCCCAGCCCGATGCGCGACACCTTTGTCCCGTTCAGTGAGAAAAATTCCATGCAGCCAGCATAGCCGAGCAGATCCCGCCCCAGGCGCAATATCGTTTGAGTTCAAGGCAACCGGCGCTGGCAGCCCCCGGCCTTCCCATGTAGCCCATGGCATCTTTCCGGGTGTACTCTGGCCAACGATGAATACCACTCGCCGCGGCTTTCTCAAATCCACTCTGGCTGCCGGAGCATGGGCCGCATCCAGCGCATCCGTCCGTGCCCTCGTCCCCACTGCGCGCCCGCTGCCCATCGGGCTGCAACTCTTTACCGTGCGCAACCAGTTGCCGAAGGATTTCGCCGGCACCCTCGACAGGATCGCCGCCATCGGCTACACAGAAGTCGAAGCCGCCGGCTTCTTCGGCCATTCTGCGACCTCCGTCAGGCGCATGATGGCCCACGCCGGACTCAAGTGCATCGGCGCGCACTATCCCCTGCCCAACCTGCTCAAGGCCACACCCCAGACCATCCACTACGCGAAGACTCTCGGCCTCAGCTACATCGTCTGTTCCTCGCCATGGTCGCCGCATCCCGAGCGTCTGCTCAAGTATCCCGGCGGCGCCTGGGCCGGCATGCAGCATGTGATGACCCTCGACGACTGGAAGTGGAGCGCCGAACAGATGCAGCGCATCGGTGAACAGTGCCGCCAGGCCGGCCTTCAGCTTGCCTATCACACCCACACCATGGGCTTTGAGAAGCACGGCGACACCACCGGCTTTGACGTGCTGCTCAAAAACACCACCACGCAGATGCTGGTCATCGAGCTCGACTGCGGCTGGGCCATCGCTGCCGGCCAGCATCCGGTCGAACTCCTGCATAAGTACCCGAAACGGATACAAATGCTGCACGTCAAGGACATGAAGAAAATGCCGCCTGGCACGCCGCCCTGGAAATACATCCCCACCGAGCTGGGCCGCGGCACCATCAACTACAAGCCCATTCTCGACACCGCCTTCCGCACCGGCGTCAAGCATGTCTTCGTCGAGCAGGATGACATCGACGTGCCCATCTGGGAGGCGCTCAAAATCGACTACGCCTACATGAACCGCATCGACCGCGCCTGAAACCGGCGATGCCGCCCCACGCAGCCATGCGCACCGCCGAGGAGCACCCATGCGCGTCTGTTTTTTGCTGAAGGTCAAGCAGGACAAGCTCGACGAATACCGCGAACGCCACGCCCACGTCTGGCCCGAAATGCTCGATGCTCTGCGCTCTACCGGCTGGCGAAATTACTCGCTCTTCCTCCGCCCGGACGGTTTGCTCGTCGGTTACCTCGAAACCGATGACTTCCACACCGCCCTCGACGGCATGCAGCGGCATCCCGTCAACGCGCGCTGGCAGGCTGAGATGGCGCCCTTCTTCGAGAATCTCGACGGCAGCAACGCCGATGAAGCCATGACTCCGCTCACTGAGGTCTTCCACCTCGACTGATCATCCACAACGGTCCAGACGCAAGAACGGCGCCGCTCCTCATATCCGGAAAACAGCGCCGTTTTGCTTCTGAAAAACTCGACTTATACCAGCTCGCAGCCCGCGAAGAAGTAGCCAATCTCAAACTTGGCCGTGTCTTCCCCGTCCGAGCCGTGAATGGCATTCTCTTCAATCGAACCCGCAAACTTCTTGCGAATGGTGCCTTCCGCGGCATTCGCCGGATTGGTGGCGCCCATCAAAGTCCGCAGATCGGCAATGGCGTTTTCTTTTTCGAGCACCATCGGGAAGATCGGCCCCGACGACATGAAGTCGGTCAGCGAACCGAAAAACGGCCGCTCCTTGTGCACGTAGTAGAACCCTTCGGCCTGCGCCTTCGAGATGGACATCTTCTTGATGGCGACAATCTTGAATCCGGCCTTCTCAATCTCGGCAAGAATGGCGCCCGTGTGGCCCTTGCGGACCGCGTCTGGCTTGATGATGCTGAATGTGCGCTGCGACATAACTTAGCTGTTTACTCCTGGCTTTTCGCCGTTCGCCCCGTGCGGGGCAATCTTTCGTGAATTTCTATTACGAACCATCGCTGCTAGCGAAGAGCCCAAAAGCTCCTCGCCAACAGCCGTTGCCTACGCTTTCCCAATCACCTTGGCGACCGTCTCGCCGATCTGCGCCGGCGACTGCACCACATGAATCCCGGCTTCGCTCAGCGCCTTCATCTTCTCGGCAGCGGTTCCCTGCCCGCCGGAAATGATCGCGCCCGCGTGCCCCATGCGCCGTCCCGGAGGCGCTGTCTGCCCGGCGATAAAGCCCACCACCGGCTTCTTCACGTGCTTCTTGACGTAGTGCGCTGCGGTCTCTTCGGCGGTGCCGCCGATCTCGCCGATCAGCACAATCGCTTCCGTCTCCGGATCCTCGTTCAGCAGCATCAGCGCCTCGAGGTGCGTCGTGCCGATGATCGGGTCGCCGCCAATGCCGATCGCCGTCGACTGCCCGATGCCGCGCTGCGTCAACTGGTACACGGCCTCGTACGTCAGCGTGCCCGAGCGCGACACAATGCCCACGCTGCCTTCCTTGTGAATGCGGCCCGGCATGATGCCGATCTTCGCCTTCCCCGGCGAAATCACACCCGGGCAGTTCGGCCCGATCAGCCGCGACTTCGAGTGCTTCAGCACGCTCCACACTTTCACCATGTCATTCACCGGAATCCCCTCGGTGATGCAGATGATCAGCGGCAGCCCCGCCTCATTCGCTTCCAGAATCGCATCCGCCGCGAACGGCGGCGGTACAAAGATCACCGTGGCATTTGCGCCCGTCTCTTCGACGGCTTTTGCAACGGTGTCAAACACCGGCCAGCCTTCATGCGTGGTGCCGCCCTTGCCCGGCGTCACGCCGCCTACCACCGTGGTGCCATATTCAGCGCAGCCCTTCGCGTGGAAGGTGCCTTCCTTGCCGGTAATGCCCTGAACAATCAAGCGAGTATTCTTATCTACTAAAACAGCCATCTCTACGCTGCCCCTTTCGCTGCGGCCACCACCAGTTCGGCGGCTTCCTTCATGGTTGCACCTACTTGGAACTTCAGCCCCGACTCCTGCAGGATCCTGCGCCCTTCCTCGACGTTGGTTCCCTCCAGCCGAAGCACCACCGGCACCTTCACCTTCAGATTCTTCGCGGCCTGCACCACGCCCTGCGCCAGCGTATCCACGCGCAGAATACCGCCAAAGATATTGATGAACACGGCCTGCACGTTCTTGTCCGAAAGCAGAATCTCGAACGCGTGCTCAATCTGCTGCTGGTTCGCGCCGCCGCCCACATCCAGAAAGTTCGCCGGCATGCCGCCCGCGTACTGGATGATGTCCATCGTCGCCATCGCCAGACCCGCGCCGTTCACCATGCACGCAATGTTGCCGTCCAGCTTGATGTAGTTCAGCGCGTACTTCGAGGCTTCCACTTCGAGCGGGTCTTCTTCGGCCACATCGCGCAGTTCCCTCAGGTCCTTGTGCCGGAACATCGCGTTATCGTCAAAGTTGATCTTGCAGTCCAGCGCGAACAGCTCGTCGTCTTTCGTCGTGATGAACGGGTTGATCTCCAGCAGCGACGCATCCGTATCCACATACGCCTTGTAGAGCCCCATCATGAACTTCACCGCATCGCCGATCTGCGTCGGCTTCAGCCCCAGCGCAAAGGCCAGCTCCCGCGCCTGGTACGCCTGGAAGCCCACGGACGGCTCGATGTACACCTTGTGGATCGCCTTCGGATCCCTGGCCGCGACCTCTTCAATCTCCATGCCGCCGGCCTGCGAAGCCATGAACACCAGCTTCGCCGCCGCCCGATCCAGCACGATGCCCAGGTACAGCTCGCGGTCGATCGCCGCCGTCTCTTCAATCAGCAGCCGCTGCACCTTCTGTCCCTGCGGACCCGTCTGGTGCGTCACCAGCTGCATGCCCAGAATCTGCTTGGCATACTGCTCGGCTTCTTCCACCGTCTTTGCAACCTTTACGCCGCCGCCTTTGCCGCGTCCCCCGGCGTGAATCTGCGCCTTGACGACGACGCCCTTCGCGCCCTCGGCAAAGAGCTGCTTGGCCACTTCCAGCGCCTCGTCCAGCGTGTTGGCCACTTCACCCCGCGGTATGGCAACTCCATACTTCGCCAGGATGTCCTTCGCCTGATACTCATGAATTTTCATAGGAAATTCTCGACAGACCGCTTCCTGTTAGTGATGAAAAAATGTAGATGAAACCACCGATTGCAGACACACAAATGCGCGACAACCGCGCATAAAAACCTTGTCAAGCAGCAGACATGCCAGTGTATCGGACCGGCAAGAGCCGGGGCAAACGCCTTACCCCCTCGGGCGCATGCTTTAGCATGTCCTCAAGCCCTGACCCATACGCCCTGAAATAACCTATGACCAATCTTGAGGCGCTCGCAGACAAAGTCACCGCAGGCCGCACCCTCACCCGCGATGAGGCGCGCGCCGCCCTGCGCGAAATCCTCACCGGCGACGCGCCAGCCAGTCACACCGAGGACGAGCTCATCGCCCGCCTGCTCACCTCCATGGCCGAGCGCGGCGAAACCGCCGACGAGCTGGCCGGCTTTGCCGAATCCATGCGCGAGCTCTCCATCCCCGTCCCATTCACTCACGCCGAGCGCGCCACCCTCGTCGATACTTGCGGCACCGGCGGCTCCGGCGATGGCACCTTCAACATCTCCACCGCTTCGGCGCTGGTCGCCGCCGCCGCGGGCGCAAAGGTCGCCAAGCACGGCAATCGCGCCATCACCTCCAAGTGCGGCTCGGCAGATGTGCTCGAGGCGATGCACATTCCTGTCGCGCTCACCCCCCGGCAATCCGTGGACTGCCTCCGCGCCACCGGCTTCACTTTCCTCTACGCGCCCGCCCTCCACCCGGCCATGAAACGCGTGCAGCCCATCCGCCGCTCCATTGGCCGCCGCACCATTTTCAACCTGGCCGGACCCCTCACCAACCCCGCCAGGGCCAACGCGCAGGTCATGGGCGTCTACTCCTCCCAGAAAGTCGACGGCGCCGCTCAGGCGCTCGCCCTGCTCGGCGTTCGCCATGCCCTCGTCGTTCACGGAGCCGGCGGGCTCGACGAACTCACCCTCACCGGCCCCTCCGAAATCGCAGAAGTCCGCAACGGCGCCGTGACCAAATCCGAACTGCAACCCGAAGAAACCGGCCTCGCCCGCTGCACCCTCGCCGAACTTCAAGGGGCAGACACCGCCGCAGGCAACGCCGCCATCCTCCAGAACATATTTGCCGGTGAAACCGGCCCGCGCCGCGACATTGTCCTGCTCAACGCCGCCGCCGCGCTCCTCGTCAGCGGGCTCGTCGCCAGCCTCCGCCAAGGCATCGCCCAATGCGCCGCCGCCATCGACTCGGGAGCCGTCAAGAACACCGTCGCCCAGCTCCAGGAATTCGGCCGCCATATCCAGTAGCCCCACGCAAGAACCAAATTCCTTCCACCGCTTCCCGATCCCCTCCGGAAACCTCTACCCTGTTCCTGTTGTCTGTAGAAGATGAAGTGAGTCAACTCCACACGCTCACGACAGGAGGAAGCATGCTCAAACGCATATCGATGGCATTGGTGATCTTCGTTGCGGCCACCGCCGCCGCTCACGCGCAAACCCTGCAGGTCAGCCAGACCAACCGCACCATCGAGGTCACCGTCTCGGCCTCCGCCAGCCAGATGGCCGACCGCGCCGTCCTCCACATCGGCTACATCCTCTATGGCCCCACCTCAAAGGATGTCTACGCCAAAGCCTCGGAAACCTCCAACGCCATCGCCGCCGCCCTCCAGAAAGCCGGCATCGCCAGGGACCAGATCCAGAGCGTCAGTCAGTCGGTTCGCGAAACCCAGTCCTACGAAAACCAGAACCTCACCCCCGAGCAGAAAGCCCAGCGCCAATACCGCGCCGAGCAAACCTGGACCGTCCGCCTGCCCGCGAAGGATGCCGCCAGGATCCTCAACCTCGCCGTCGGGGCCGGAGCCAATAACAGCGGCGCCATTGACTGGCAGCTTTCCGACCCCAACGCTCTCGAAGCGCAGGCCGCTGCCAAGGCCCTCCTCAAGGGCAAGCAGATTGCCGCAGCCATGGCCAAAGGACTCGCCGTCACCCTCGGCCCGCTCCTCTACGCCAGCAATCAGGCCCAGCAGCGCATCATTTACCCGATCATGGCCGGGGGGCTCATGCAGGCCGAGGCAAAGACAGAGATCAAACCCCTCGCCATCAATCCCCAGCGCATCTCGCAATCGGCTACCATCCACGCCATCTTCGCGATCCAGTAGCACCGCAGAGGCCCTGCCGCCCATCGCGGGGCCTCGGCAAATTCCCATCAGGAAACCCCACCATGCCCCAAAGCCCGAATCCAGCCCAGCCCGAACCCATCCATCTCGCCGAAAAACTCACCCAATTCCATCAGCACTGGTCCCCGCGCGTTGTCGCCGAGATGAACGACTACCAGTTCAAGCTCGTCAAGCTGCTCGGCGACTTCGTATGGCACGCCCACGACCACACCGACGAAGCCTTCCTCGTCCTCTCCGGCCAAATGGAGATCGGCTTCCGCGACCGCACCGCCACCCTCCGTCAGGGCGATCTCTTCGTCGTCCCCCGCGGCGTCGAGCACATCACCCGCGCCCCGCAGGAGTGCCACGCCCTCATCATCGAACCGCGCGGCGTCATCAACACCGGCGACTCCGGCGGTGCCCTCACCGCTCAGAATGACGTCTGGGTCTAACCCTGGGTGGAAACCTCGTTCCCAACTGGCATCTAGGGCCTGGTTTGGCCCCCCATCGCGTATTTCCCGTTCGAGTCGCCGTCACGAGGCTGGTAAGATCGCTGCAGAGCCATGAGCCACGAACAGATCGTTCTTAAGATCTTTGAATTTGCTATCTTGCTTTTTGCCCTCAGTCTGCATGAAGCCTCCCACGCCTGGATGGCCTCCCGCCTCGGCGACCAGACGGCTCGGATGCTGGGCCGTGTCACGCTCAATCCCAGCAAACACATCGACATTCTGGGAACCATCGTCATCCCGCTGGTCATGCTCTTTATACCCAGCTTCGGCGGCTTCCTCATCGGATGGGCCAAGCCCACCCCGGTCAACAACCGCAATTTCAAGCATTTCCGCCGCGACGACATCCTCACCACGCTGGCTGGCCCCGGCAGCAACATCCTCGCCGCCATCGCGTGTATGACCGCCCTCATCGGCATCGCCAAGCTCGCGCCCAATGGCGAACTCGCGGTCCATGCCTTGGCCAGCGGCCTGTCCGCCCAGGTGATTCTCCACGGGACCAGCATCTTCGATCCGCTGGCCGTGATCTTCTACATCGGCGTGTGGCTCAACCTCATGCTCTGCATCTTCAACCTGCTGCCCGTCCCGCCCCTCGACGGCTCCCATGTCTTCCGCCACATGCTGCCCTACAAGGCCCTGCGCTACTACGACTCCATCGGGATCATGGGACTCATCCTCATCCTCTTCCTCGGCTGGCCCATCATCGACTTCTTCCTCAGCCCCGCCCTGCTCCTGGTCAATACCATCCTGCTGCATATCTGATTTTCTCCGGGCTCCGCCAAGAGACCCGCTCCCACCCTCCAGCACCGCCGCCCCATTCCCTTACAATGAGGGGAGCTTTTTCCCGCATAAGGAATCAGAGTGTCGAATCCCTCTCCGCAATCCCGCAAGCGCGTCCTCAGCGGCATGCGCCCCACCGGCAAACTCCACCTGGGCAACTACATGGGCGCCCTCGCCAACTGGGTGCGCCTCCAGCACGAGTACGAGTGCTACTTCTTCATCGCCGACTGGCACGCCCTCACCACCGACTACGCCGATACCTCGCAGCTTCCGGATAACATCCGCGACGTAGTCCTCGACTGGCTGGCCGCCGGGCTCGACCCGGAAAAATGCACCCTCTTCATCCAGAGCCAGGTGCATGAACACTCCGAGCTGCACCTGCTCCTTTCCATGATTACGCCTCTCGGCTGGCTCGAACGCGTCCCCACCTACAAGGAGCAGATCGAAAACCTCGCCGGCAAGGACCTCGCCACCTACGGCTTCCTCGGCTACCCGCTCCTGCAATCGGCGGACATTCTGCTCTACCAGCCCGACTTTGTCCCCGTCGGCCAGGACCAGGTCGCCCATGTCGAACTCACCCGCGAAATCGCCCGCCGCTTCAACCAGTTCTACAAGCGTCCGGACGGATCGGAAATCCTGCCCGAACCGCAGGTTCTGCTCACGCCCTCGCCCAAGTTGCCCGGTACCGACGGCCGCAAAATGTCCAAGAGCTACGGCAACACCATCCTGCTCAGCGACCCCGAGCCCGAGATCCGCAAAAAGCTCAAGCCCATGGTCACCGACCCGGCCCGCGTCCGCCGCACCGACCCCGGCGACCCAGACGTTTGCCCGGTCTTCGACCTGCACAAGGTCTTTTCCGGCGCCGAAACCCAGGCCAGGGTCCGCGAAGGCTGCACCACCGCCGGCATCGGCTGCATTGAATGCAAAACCTGGCTCGCAGATGCCGTCGTGTCCGAGCTGGCCCCCATGCAGGAGCGCCGCGCCAGATTCGCGGAAGGCAACCTTGTCAAGGACATCCTCAACGAAGGCTGCAAGCACGCCACCGCACGCGCCCGCCAGACCATGACCGAGGTTCGCGCCGCCGTCCACCTGCCGCCCGAGGTGTGCGAATGACCGACGAGCAGCGCCCCATCGACGAAGCCACTCCGCCGCAGCAGGAACCCGCTGCCGCCGCTGAGCCGTCGCCTGCCGTCGCACCACCCGCACCAGCGGAGACTTCCGCCCCCGGCCAGAAACCTGACCCCAATTCCCCCAAATCCCGCAAAGACAAGCCCCGCGACGAGGAAAACGCCTTCCCCTTCTCCGTCACCGTCGGCAAGGTCTATGACGGCCCCCTCGATCTCCTGCTCGACCTCATCCGCAAGCAGGACATCGACATCTACGACATACCCATCGCCAGAATCACCGCGCAGTTCCTCGCCTACGTCGAACGTCTCAAGCAGACTGACATCGACACCGCCGGCGAGTTCATCTACATGGCCGCGCTGCTCATCCACATCAAGAGCCGAATGCTGCTCCCCCGCCTGCCCGTCGAAATCGCCGGCGAAGAACAGGAAGACCCTCGCCGCGAGCTGGTCGAGCGCCTCCTCGAGCACGAGCGCTTCAAGCAGGCCGCGCAAATGCTCGCCCAGAAGCAGCAGATCGAGGCCGCCGTCTTCTCCAACCCGCAAATCCGCGAGTTCCGCAACGCCGAGGGCACCGAGCAGGAAATCGCCGCCGACACCATGGACCTCGCCCGCGTCTTCCGTGAAATCCTCGAGCGCGTCCGCGAGCGCCCCGTCCTCAACGTCGATGAAGATACCGTCACCGTCGGCCAGATGATCGACTACATGCGCCGCCGCCTGATCCTCGAAGAAAAGCCCGTCTCCCTGCGCCGTCTCCTCGGCAACACCCGCTCCGAGCGCACCCTCATCGCCATGTTTCTGGCCATGCTCGAGCTGGTCCGCCTGCAGGCCGTGCTGCTCTTCCAGCCTGCCAACTTCACTGACATCCTCATCAAGAAGCAGGATCGCTTCGAGGAAATCCTCAATCAGAGCGAAGCCCTCATCCGCGACGACTGGACATAGAGCGGATTTCCTCAAGGCATCCATCGAAGCGGCTGCACCTTGCGCGGCTCTTCCCTCGGGAAAAGCCGCATTTCCGAATCCGGGCGGTGTATGGCAACAGCAAATCCGCCTTAAAATGACCTGTCGGGGCGAGCGATCCTCGCCTAAGGCTGCGCTGCTTCATTACTATCGAAAGAGCATCCATGAGTCTGAAAGCAAGAATCGAAGCTGTGATCTATGCGGCCGAGGAGCCCGTCACCCTCGCGCAGCTCGCGGCGCTCTTTGGCGCCGAGGCGCTCGAACAAAAGCAGGCCCGCGAAGAGGCGCTTGCCGCCGAGTCCGCCGCCCTCGCCGAAGCTGACGCGCAGGAGGCCGAAGAAGTCGTCGCCATCCCCGCTCCCGAATCCCCGCTCGAAGCAGAAGAACCGGCTCCGGAAGCCGAGCAACCCGCCGACGACCTCGCAAACGCCACGCCTGCCGGGATTGCCGAGCAGCCCGAAGCTGAGCTCAGCCCCGAAGCTGCCGCCGAGGCCGCCGCCGCCGAAGAAAAGCGCCTCCTCCGCCAGCGCGAACGCGAAATCCGCGACGAACTCCGCGCCACCCTCGACGAGCTCATCGCCGACTACGCCACCAGCAATCGCGGCATGGAAATCCGCGAGGTCGCCGGCGGCTACCGCGTCGCCACCAAGCCTGAGTACCACGACTCCGTCCGCGCCTTCGTCAAGAGCCTCAAGCCGCCCATCAAGCTCTCGCTCCAGGCCCTCGAAACCCTGGCCGTCATCGCCTATAAGCAGCCCGTCACCGCGCCGGAAGTCAGTGAAATCCGCGGCGTCGACTCTTCCGGCGTCATCGGCTCGCTCATCAGCCGCAAGCTCGTCAATACCGCCGGCCGCAAGCAGGTCATCGGTCGCCCCATCCTCTACAAAACCACCAAGGAATTCCTCCTCCGCTTCGGCCTCAAGGACCTGGGCGAGCTGCCCTCCATGGAAGAGTTTGAGAAGATGGCCGGCGAGCTGGCCGACGCCGAAGAGCCCTCCGGGAACGAAAATCTGCCCTTCGCCGGCGAAGAATCCGGCGAAGCCGCTGCCGAAGCCGCTTCCGGCAGCGAGGAATCCACAACCACCGGGCATGCACCCGCCATCTCCGCCGAAGAACTCGCCTCCCGTGCCGAACACGGCTCACCCGGCGCCAGCACACCCGCCGCCATCGAAATCACCGTCGAGCCGGAATCGGATATCGAAGAAGACCTGCCCGGCATCGAAATCGATGTCGAGTCTCTCGAAATCGAAGCTGCCGTCGAAGAAAACACTGGGAATTAGTCATGGCCGGCCGCAAATCTCCCCCGTCTCCGGAAAAATCCACCAGACCGGCTGCGCATCCTGACTCCGCCACCGGCGAGCGCCTCCAGAAGATCATCGCCTCCGCGGGCATCGCCTCGCGCCGCAAAGCCGAAGAGCTCATCCTCGCCGGGCGCGTGCAGGTCAACGGCCAGGTCGTCACCGAGCTCGGCACCAAAGCCGACCCCGCACACGACCACATCCGTGTCGACGGAAAACTCCTTCACGGCCCCGAGCGCCATCGCTACTTCATGCTCAACAAGCCCAGGGGCTACGTCACCACCTCCAGCGATCCGCAGGGCCGCCACACCGTCATGGAGTTCTTCCACGGCCGCGCGCGCGGCGGCGAGCGCGTCTACCCCGTGGGCCGCCTGGATTACGCCAGCGAAGGCCTCCTGCTCATGACCAACGACGGCGCCCTCGCCAACCAGCTCACCCGCGCCGCCTCGCAGGTCCCCAAGGTCTACCTCGTCAAAATCAGTGGCCGCCCAGCCGAGGAAAACCTCGACCAGATCCGCTCCGGCATCATGATCGACCGTGGCCGCCCCGGCGAAGGTCGCGTCATGACCGCCCCCGTCAAGCTCCGTCTCGTCCGCGACGCGGAAAACCCATGGTTCGAGCTCACCCTCATCGAGGGCCGCAACCGCGAAATCCGCAAAATGTTCGAGGAAATCGGCCACCATGTCGAGAAAATCCGCCGCGTCGGCTACGGCCCGCTCGTCCTCGACCTCGAACCCGGCCAGGTCCGCGAACTCACCGCCTCTGAGGTCGATCAGCTCCGCCTCGCCACCCAGCGCGGCAAAAAGCCCGCCACCGCACCCGGACCATCTTCCAGGCCTCGCCCCGCAGCGCCTGCCAAACCCCGCCGGCCCGCCGCTTCCAGCGCAACTCCCCGCCGTCGCAGACCATAAACCCGCTTTTCTCGCCACATCCCGCCTGCGCCTCCAGAACCGCCTGAAAACGCATCAGTTACGGTTGCAAATCTCCATCCCCCCATCCGAAAGTCTCGCAGTTGCGCGTTTCGACTGCTAACAAATCGCGCCACGGAACCAAAATAGGGGCTTGCTCTTCGCGACTTTTTCCATAAATTAGGGACTCAATAAAGCAAATCTCCTGATTCTCGCGAGCGATGCGGAATTCCCGGCGTGGCCCTTCTCTCAACGAGCCGCCAGATCCGCAGGAGTCCAATCGCTCAACCGGCATCGGGAGAAATACTTGCAGAGGGGCACGCGCTCTGCCCGGAGGTTTCATGGTTCCCGAATCCACCGACCTTCACGAATTGTTCACCGGTGTGGTCGAACACTGCTTCACTGCCTACACGCCCGTCCACGACCCCGTGCTCACCGGCTACGTCGCCGGCATCCTCATCGACTTCACCAAAACCGAGCGCCTCTACCCGCTCCGCGACCACGAGGGCCACCCGATCCGCGCGCTGGGCGTCATGCTGGCCGCCTCCGACCCGGTCAACGGACTGGCCAGTTCCTTCGACGAAGAACGTCGAATCCGCAAGCACATCGGCGACTTCGCGCTCTTCTCCACCGGCATGTACCCGGAATCCACCCACAAATACGCTGAGGACGCCAGCTTCGCCGAACTGGTCGCCACCGGCAAGGAAAGCTACTACATCGTTTCCCAGTTCGACCTCTTCGAATACGCCCGCGAAGCCGGCCTCTTCGCCCGCCTCGCCGAGCAGTTCGATACCTGCCGCTACGGCCTCTCGAAAGTCCGCGAAGAGCTCACCCGCATGAACGGCCCCAGGCTCCTCATGTAGCGCGCAACAAGCGAAACGGCCCGCGTTCCGGGCCGTTTCTCGCTTTTGTACCTCTTGCGATTACAGAATGTAGCGCGACAGATCCTGGTCCTTCACAATCGAAGCCACCATCTGCTTCACATATTCCGGATCCACCACTGCCACCTTCTCGCGGCCCGTCGCCGTTTCGCGCTCCACGATCGGCAGCGGCGCCAGCGGTTCCCATTCGCCCTTCCCGGCCGCGGCCAGATCCACCACGCCGCTCTCCGGCTGCGTCTTCATGTGCTTGATCAGGTCCGGCGCGAGAAAGCTGATATCGTCCAGCACCTTCTCCATGATCGTGTGCAGCCGCCGCGCGCCAATGTTCTCCGTCGTCTCATTCACGCGGAAGGCGAACTGCGCCATCTCGGCAATCGCCTCAGGCGTGAACTCCAGCTTCAGCCCCTCGGTTTCCAGCAGCGCCGTCGCCTGCTTCACCAGCGACGACTTCGGCTCCGTAAGAATCCGGATGAAGTCCTCCACCGTCAGCGACTTCAACTCCACGCGAATCGGAAACCGCCCCTGCAGCTCCGGAATCAGATCGCTCGGCTTCGACACGTGGAACGCGCCCGCCGCGATGAACAGGATGTAATCCGTGCGCACCATTCCGTAACGCGTGTTCACCGTCGTGCCTTCCACAATCGGCAGAATGTCCCGCTGCACGCCCTCGCGCGAAACATCCGGTCCGTGCCCGCCTTCGCGCCCGGCAATCTTGTCGATCTCATCCAGAAAGACAATGCCCGAAGTCTCCACGCGCTCCACGGCCGTCCGCGTCACCTGGTCCATGTCAATCAGCCGGCTTTCTTCTTCCTGCACCAGATATTCGAACGCCTCGCCGACCTTCATCTTGCGCTTCTTCGTCCGCTGGCCAAAGATGTTCGGCAGGATATCCTTCAGGTTGATATCCATCTCCTCGACGCCCTGGTTCGAGATGATCTCAAACGACGGCGTACCGCGTTCCCGCACATCCATCTCCACCATGCGGTCATCCAGCTTGCCCTCGCGGAACTGCTGCCGCAGCTTCTCCCGCGTCCGCTGGTGCGACTCGCTCGCCGGCGGCGTGCTCCCCGCCGGCGGCGGCAGAATAATCGCTCCGTGCGCATCCGGCGTCTCGTTCCCCGCTCCCGCCGGCGCAGGCTGCGGCGTCGGCGGAGGCAGCAGCAGATCCAGCAGCCGTTCCTCGGCATTCAGCTCCGCCTTGTCTTCCACCTCTTCCAGCTTTTCCTCGCGCACCATGTCGATGGCAATCTCCACCAGGTCGCGCACCATCGACTCCACGTCGCGCCCCACGTAGCCCACTTCCGTGAACTTCGAGGCTTCCACCTTCAGAAACGGCGACCCCGTCAGCTTTGCCAGCCTCCGCGCAATCTCGGTCTTGCCCACGCCCGTCGGCCCGATCATGATGATGTTCTTCGGCATGATCTCGTCCGCCAGATCCGGCGTCAGCTTCTGCCGCCGCATCCGGTTGCGCAGCGCGATTGCCACCGCGCGCTTGGCCGCCTTCTGCCCCACAACATACTTGTCCAGCTCAATTACAATTTCGCGCGGAGTCAGCTGGTCGAGCGAAAGCTCCTGGTCCTCCGCCGCTCCGGGTAAATAAATCGCCATGGTGCTCAATCCTTCGTGACGCCCGGCTTACTCGGCGTGCAGTTCTTCAATCGTCAGCTGGCTGTTCGTGTAGATGCAGATGTCCCCGGCAATGCGCAGGGACTTCTCGGCTATCTCGCGAGCCCCCAGCTCGGTGTTCTGCATCAGCGCCCGTGCCGCGGCCGTCGCGTACGAGCCGCCGCTGCCGATCGCCAAAATCGATTCGTCCGGCTCAATCACATCGCCCGCGCCGCCCACCAGGAACATCTGGTTCACGTCGGCCACCACCAGCAGCGCCTCCAGGTTGCGCAGCATCTTGTCCGTGCGCCAATCCTTCGCCAGTTCCACGGCTGCCCGGCCCAGGTTCCCCGCATACTGCTCCAGCTTCCCTTCAAAACGGCTGAAGAGCGAAAAGGCATCCGCCGTCGACCCCGCAAACCCCGCCAGAACCTTGTCCTGGTACAGCCTCCGGATCTTGCGCGCCGTATGCTTCATCACGGCATCGCCCATCGTCACCTGGCCGTCCGCCGCCATCACCACGCTGTTCCCGCGCTTCACGCAAAGCACGGTCGTCGACCGGATGCGTGGCGCACCGGATGACTCCCGGCTGTCGAGGGAAAAAACACCGCCGGAGCCGGCGGAAAAAGACGACTTGCGTTTCACCATTCTGCTTCAAGTATATCGCCAGCGGCGCGCCCCACCTCGCCGCGCGCCGCTCAAAACACCCTCCAGAGTCGTCTCTGGATCGCTCTTCCCGCGCCGGAAAACCAAAGTGCGGCACGCACACCATCCGCATCTCCCAAAGCACCCGCCAATCCACCCGCTCCTGCGGTATCCTTGCCTCTAGCGGGCCCTTGCAGTCAGCCTCCCGCGGAGCGCCGAATGCAACCACTTTCCTTGCGTGACCCCCAGGTTTACGGAACAGCCGCAGCCCTTGCCCTCGGCGCCGGCGCCATCCTTTACCTGGTCTTCCGCAAGCGCCCTGACGCCGACGAGCTCGAACGCCGCCGCCGCGAATCCCTCGTCCTCACCGGCCGCATCATCGACGGCACCGTGCTCGATACCTCCGACCTCAGCGAAGAAGATAGCGGACGCAAAGGCGGCATGCGCCTCATCATGTACAAGTACGAGGTCTCCGGCGTCGTCTACGAGTGCTCGCAGGATGTCTCCACCCTCGGCGACTACCTCGACATTCACGCCATGCGCCTCGATTATCCCTGCTCGGTGCGCTACAACCCCCACCAGCCCGCCAACAGCATCGTCGTCGCGGAAACCTGGTCCGGCCTGCGCGATCTGGCTTCCGGCGTCCCCATGCGCCGCGGAATTTCTCCCCACCAGACCCCGCGCCCCACCGGCACCACCTCGGCTTGAATTCCCCGTTATCCCCATAAAAACAACCATTTCCAGCCATCAATGCAGCATCTAAACTGGTAGCAGATGCATGTGCATGGCGCACCTACGGCAAAGATGCAACGCGTGCTGCGAATCTCCTTCGTAGCCACACTCTGTTACACCGTCCTGACCTTCCTCGCCGGCTGGCACGCCCACTCCCTGGCGCTCATTTCAGAGGCTGGCCACAACGCCTCCGACGCGCTCGCCCTCATCCTCTCCTTCGTCGCCGTCTACTTTCAGGGCCGCCCGCCAAACGACCAGAAAACCTTCGGCTACCAGCGCGCCGGCGTCCTCGCCGCATTCCTCAACGCCCTCGCCCTCATCGCCATCGCCTTCTGGATCACCGGTGAAGCCATCTACCGCTTCGATCATCCGCATGCCATCGAAGCCAACATCATGATGATCGTCGCCGCCGCCGGCGTCCTCATGAACGGCGTCATCGCGGCCATGCTCTGGGGCGTCAGCCACGACGTCAACATTCGCAGCGTCTTCATCCACATGCTCGGCGACACGCTCTCCACTGCCGCCGTCATCCTCGGCGGCCTCGCCATTCTCTACACCGGCATGACCTGGATCGATCCCGCACTCTCCATCGTCATCGCCGCCATGATCTTCTGGTCCTCCTTCGGCATCGTCCGCGAAACCCTCAACATCCTCCTCGAAGGCGCGCCCCGCGGCATCTCCCTCGATCAAATCCGCAAAAACCTGTCAGACATCGAAGGCGTCGTCGACGTGCACGATCTTCACGTCTGGAGCCTCGGCTCCAACAGCCGCGCGCTTGCCATGCACGTCACCATTCCCGATATCCCGCCTTCGGAAAGCTGCATCATCCTCGACAACATTCGCGATCTGCTCCGCAAAAAATTCCACATCCAGCACACCACCGTGCAGTTCGAAAATGCTGTCTGCGACATCGCGGACACCTGTGCGGCCCTGCTCGAAGCCGACGAAGCTCACGAGCACACTCACGCCCACGGCCACGTTCACTAATGGGAGGCCCGCCTTGTTCTCAAAGGCTCCGCTGATTCCGCTCCTGTTTTCACTCGTCTTCGCGCCCATCCCGCTCCTCGCCCAACCCGGAATGACGAGCGCGCCGGCATCCTCAACGGCAAAGGCCACCGCGCCCCAGAAAATCATCCTCGACACCGACATCGGTGACGACATCGACGACGCTTACGCCCTCGCGCTCGCGCTCCAGTCCCCCCGGCAGGTCGACCTTCTCGGCATCACCACCGCCTGGGGAAACACCGCCCTCCGTGGGCGGCTCGTCCAGCGCTTCCTTGACGTCACCGGCCATCGCGGCATCCCCGTCACCGCCGGCCCGCAAACGCACCCCACCGCAACCTTCTCGCAGGCGCACTGGGCTCAGGCGCAGCCTCTGCCGGTCGACGGATTCCACGACGCCATCAGCTTCCTTATCCAGCAAATCCATCGCTATCCGCACCAGATCACGCTCGTCGCCATCGCGCCCTACAGCAACATCGGAGCGCTCATCCGCCGCGACCCCACGGCCTTCCGCCAGCTCAAACGCGTGGTGCTCATGGGCGGCTCCATCCGTCGCGGATACGGCGACCTCGGCTACCGTCCCAGCCGCGGCCCATCCGCCGAATACAACGTCGCCATGGACATCCCCGCCTCGCAGGCGCTCTTTACCTCCGGCGTGCCCATCTACATGATGCCGCTCGACTCCACGCAGTTGAAGCTCGATGAAGTCATGCGCCCCATCCTCTTCGGCGCCGGCACACCCATCACCAACGCCCTCGCCACGCTCACCAATGAGTGGAAGAACTCCACCCAGCAGTCCACCCCCACGCTCTACGACGCCATGGCCATGGCCTACGTCATCCAGCCCTCGCTCTGCCCCACCACCCCGCTCCACATCGTCGTCACCGGCAAGGGCTTCACCCGCGTCACCCCCGGCAAACCCAACGCCAACGTCTGCCTCCACTCCAACTCCAGCGACTTCTTTCATTTCCTGCTCCCGCGCCTGATGCGTGGCCAGCCGTGAACCCCTCCCGGCTCCAACGCGATCCGATAGAAGCGCGACGCGCGGTAAAATAGAACCATGCAGCGGACCCGCCAGCACGGCGCCCTACTTTAGCGGCCCTCAGCCGCCCGCACACCCGTCCGCCTTTTCTCCTTCAAATCATTCATTTCCGCGGCTGGAGCGCCTGAATCCCATGTTTGAACGCCTGGAACAAATCGAAACCCGCTATGAAGAACTGGGCCGCCAGCTGGCCGAGCCCGAAATCATCGCCGACCAGCAGAAATACCAGAAGACCGCCAAGCAGCACCGCGATCTGGAAGCGGTCGTGGAAAAATTCCGCGAGTACCGCCAGATCCACGAGGGTATCGCCGACGCCCGCGCCATGCTCACCGAAAGCGACCCCGACATCCGCGCCATGGCCGAAGAAGAGCTCGCCACGCTCGAAGAGCGCCAGCCCAGGATCGAAGAAGAACTCAAGATCCTCCTGCTGCCCAAGGACCCCAACGACGAGAAAAACGTCGTCCTCGAAATCCGCGCCGGCACCGGCGGCGACGAAGCCTCGCTCTTCGCCGCGGAAATCTTCCGCATGTACGCCCGCTACGCCGAACAACGCCGCTGGAAGGTCGAAATCCTCTCCGAATCCGAATCCTCCGTCGGCGGCATGAAGGAAGTCATCGCCATCATCGAGGGCGACCGCGTCTACTCGCAGCTCAAATACGAGAGCGGCGTCCATCGCGTCCAGCGCGTCCCCGCCACGGAAACCCAGGGCCGCGTCCACACCTCCGCAGTCACCGTAGCCGTGCTGCCCGAGGCCGAAGACGTCGACATCAAGATCGAAGCCAAGGACATCCGCATCGACACCTTCTGCTCCTCCGGCCCCGGCGGCCAGTCCGTCAACACCACCTACTCGGCCGTCCGCATCACCCACCTGCCCACCAACACCGTGGTCAGCTGCCAGGACGAAAAATCCCAGATCAAAAACCGCGAAAAGGCCATGCGCGTCCTCCGCTCGCGCCTCTATGAAATGGAAATGGAGCGCCAGCAGCAGGAACTCGCCAAGGAGCGCAAATCGCAGGTCGGCTCCGGCGACCGCAGCGAGAAAATCCGCACCTACAACTTCCCGCAGAACCGCCTCACCGACCACCGCATCGGCCTCACCCTCCACCAGCTCACTGAGGTCATGCAGGGCCGCCTCCAGCCGGTCATCGATGCGCTCACCGCGCACTTCAACGCCGAGCGCCTCAAGGCCGACGCCGAAGCCACGGTCTAACCCTATGTCACCCGCAACCGCTGGTGAGGCGCTCACCCTCGCCACCCAGCGCCTCGCCAGCCTGCCCACAGCCCGCCGCGACGCCGAACTCCTGCTTCTCCACACCCTCGGCGATCCAGAAAAACACACCCGCGCCTGGCTCCTCACGCACCCCGAAGCCGAAATCACCCCCGCCCAGCTCACCCACTACGAAACCCTCCTCGCCCGCCGCGCCCGCCACGAGCCCATCCAGTACATCACCGGCCGGCAGGAATTCTACGGCCTCACCCTCCGCGTCACGCCCGCCGTCCTCATCCCCCGCCCTGAAACCGAACACCTCGTCGAAGCCGCGCTCGCCCGCATCCCTGCCGATGTCCCCACCCGCATCCTCGATGTCGGCACCGGCTCCGGCGCCATCGCCATCGCGCTGGCCGCGCATCGGCCCCACGCCATCCTCACCGCCGTCGACTCATCCCCCGCCGCGCTCGCTGTCGCCCGCGAAAACGCCGCCGCGCACCACGTCGCCATCCGCTTCGTCGAGTCCGACCTGCTCTCGGCCCTGCCCAACGAAAATTTTGACCTCATCGTCTCCAACCCGCCCTATGTCTCCGCCGGCGAATCCCTGGAGCCCCAGGTCCGCGACTTCGAACCCCACTCCGCTCTCTTCGCCGGTGAATCGGGCCTCGAAATCTACCGCCGCCTCATTCCGCAAGCCCAAATTGCCCTCGTCCCCGGCGGCTGGCTCCTCATGGAAATCGGCCACGGCCAGCAGCAACCCCTCGCAACGCTCCTCTCCGGCTGGCGAAACCTTGCCTTCCTGCCAGACCTTCAGGGCATCCCTCGCATTGTCATCGCGCAAAAGCCGTAAAATGCTCGGTGCCCCGCCGGACGATGCCACACTCGCCCCTCCGCACAATGGTGAATAATGACAAAAGGAGTATTTCCATGAGTTCTGTTGCCACAGCGCCCCAGACCACGCTCACGTTTGAAGAAAAACTCGACCGCCTCGCCAAAGTCGCGGTTGAGGTCGGGCTTGGCCTCCAGGAAGGCCAGGAGATGGTCCTCACCTCCACCGTGGACGCCCTGCCGCTGGTGCGCCGCGTCACCGCCCACGCCTACCAGGCTGGCGCGAACCTCGTCACCACGCTCCTCGCCGATGAGCCCTCCTCGCTGCTGCGCTACCAGCACGCCCGCAATGAAAGCTTTGACGCCGCCGCCGACTGGCTCTATGAGGGGATGGCACAGGCCTACCGCAACGGCGCCGCCCGTCAGGCCATCTACTGCTCCAATCCCGCGCTGCTGGCCAAAGAGGACCCCGAAAAAGTCAGCCGCGCCAATCGCGCCATGTCCAGGGCCTACCGCCCCGCCATGGAACAGATCACCAAGTTCAACATCAACTGGAACATCATCGCCGCCGCCACGCCCGACTGGGCACAGCTCGTCTTCCCCGGCATTCCCGTCGATCAGGCTGTCGAAAAGCTCTGGAACGCCATCTTTACCGCCTGCCGCATCGACCAGCCCGACCCCGTCGCCGCATGGAAGGCCCACGACGCCAACCTGCACAAACGCGCCGACTTCATGAACGCAAGGCGCTTCCATGCCCTGCAATACCACGGCCCCGGCACCAACCTCAAAGTCGGCCTCGCCGACGATCACAAGTGGCTCGGCGGCGGCAGCTTCGCCCATAACGGCGTCTACTGCATCCCCAACATGCCCACCGAGGAAATCTTCACCACGCCCCACAAGAACCGCACCGAGGGCACCGTCCGCAGCACCAAGCCCCTTTCCCATCAGGGCACGCTCATCAAGGACATCGAGGTCCGCTTCGAGAATGGCCGCATCGTCGAAGCCCACGCCTCCGCCGGAGAATCCGTCCTGCAGAAGATGATCGACACCGACGAAGGTGGCCGCCGCCTCGGCGAGGTCGCCCTCGTGCCCCACTCCTCGCCCATCTCCGCCAGCGGCATCCTTTTCTACAACACGCTTTTCGACGAAAACGCCGCCTGCCACATCGCTCTCGGCCAGGCTTACAGCACCTGCATCGAAAACGGCGAAAACATGAAGCCCGAAGAGCTCGCCGCACGCGGTGCCAACGAAAGCCTCATCCACGTCGACTGGATGATCGGCTCCGGCGAAATCGACATCGACGGCCTGCATGCCGACGGCAAAACCGAGCCGCTCATGCGCAAGGGCGAATGGGTCGCCGAATAACGCTCATCTTGCGCGCGCTCCCGGGCATCAAAATGTTTAGGAGCGCGCATTTACCTTGGTTTAGCCGCAAATTTGCACCCTGCGGCGCATTCCGAGCATAGATACAAATACATGGCAGCCCCGACCCAGAGAAGTTTCGAGAAAACCTTGGCCAGCGCGAAGCGCACCATGGGCATGAGCGAAATCATGCACATCGCGGTGGACAGCTTCCGCGCCAGCAAGGTGCGTTTCGCTCTCACCGCTCTCGGTATGGTCATCGGCTCCATGTCGCTGATCCTCGTCGTCACCATCGCCCTCACCGGCAAGCAGTACATCCTGCACGAAATCGAAAGCATCGGCACCAACTGGATCGATCTCGAATACGCCGGCGGCGGCGGCGGCACCGTCAGTAATTACCACACCGACTACCTCCGCCTCGGCGACATGCGCGCCGTCGATGAGGCCCTCCCGGAAATCGCCGCCTCCTCGCCCATCCTGCAGATGCACGATCGCATCAACATCGGCAGCGGCGTCCAGCAGGACGTCCTCGTCCTCGGTGTCATGCCGCCCTACCGCCAGATCCGCAACCTCAAGATCACCACCGGGCGATTCTTCGACGACGAAGACGAAAACACCCACGAGAAGGTCGCCGACATCACCATTCCGCTCGCCAAACAGATGTATGGCAGCGCCGACGCCGCCATCAATCAGACCTTCCAGATCAGCGGCATCCCCTTCACCATCGTCGGAACCTTCGAGGAGAGCGTAAATACCTTCGGACAGTCGGAAATTCGCGACAAGACCATCCTCATCCCCTACTCCGTCGCACGCTACTTCACCGGCACGGACTACGTGCAGGACATCTTCTTCTCCACCCGCGACCGTGCTGATGTCGAAGCCACCGCCAAGCAGATCGTCAAGATCGTCAAAGCCCGCCACCAGCCCAACTCCGTCTACACGGCCTCCACGCTCACCCAGCTCATCACCGTCGCCGGAGTCATTGCCAACGCCCTCACCGTCATCCTGCTGCTCATCTCCGCCATAACACTGGCCGTCGGCGGCGTCGGCATCATGAACATCATGCTGGCCACCGTGCGCTCCCGCATTCGCGAAATTGGCATCCGCAAGGCCCTCGGCGCAACTGCCCACGAAATCCGCCTGCAATTCCTTCTTGAGGCCATCATGATTTCGCTCGCCGGCGGAGCCGTCGGGTCGGCCATCGGCATTGCTCTGCCGCTTTCCGCCCGCTTCTTCACCTCGTTTCATATCCCCATCTCGGGGTGGTCCGTCGTCATCGCCATGGGTACCTCCACCCTCGTCGGCATCATCTTCGGTACCCTCCCCGCCAACCGCGCCGCCCATCTCGATCCCGTCGAATCCCTCAAGTACGAGTAGCCTTACCCGCGCCATTTCTATCAGCTTTGCTCTAGAATCTTCTTTCGCCTCCCCACGCGAAACTTCTCTTTCTGGAGCTCGCCTTGATCCGCAAAGCTGCTTCTCTCGCCCTGGCTCTTACGCTCGCCGCCGGCTGTTCGCCCTCACTGTACGCGCAACAGGCCAAACTCCAAAAGATCAAGCCATGGACCGTCAGAGCCATCTGGGGCAGCGGCAGCCCTACCGGCTCGGCCCCCTCGCAGATCTACTGGGCTCCGGACTCAAAACAGGTCACCTACCTCGACGGTAAAAACAATCTCCGTGAATTCGTCGTTGGCGGGGCTACCGCCCGCATCGTCATTCCCGCCTCAACGCTCAATCCCATCCTCAACGTCCACATCACCGAGCAGGACCGCGACCACCGCAACCGCTACGGCGAGCCCGACTACATCTGGGCGCCGGACTCAAAGCAGATCCTCTTTGACACCAACGGCAAGCTCTGGCTCTTCAATCTCAAAGACGCAAAAGGCCAACAGGTCGGCAACACCGGCATGGAGAGCGGCGACAATCCCCAGTTCTCGCCCAACGGCAACTACATCTCCTACATCCGCGACAACGACGTTTTCGTGCAGCCCGCGCACGACGGCTCCCATGCCCGCGCGCTCACCCACACCGGCTCACCCACCGTCCTCAACGGCGATATTGACTGGGTCTATCTCGAAGAGCTCAACGTCCGCAGCAACTACTTCTGGTCGCCAGACTCCCAAAAAATCGCCTACATGCAGATGAACGAGCAGCACGTCCCGCTCTACCCCATTGAAGACTGGATCCCCGTCCACGCCCACATCCAGTGGTGGCAGCGCTATCCGCAGCCCGGCGACCCCAACCCTGAAGTCCGCGTCGGCGTCGTCCGCGTCGCCGGAGGCCCCACCCGCTGGCTCAACATTCCCATCAGCGAAGGCAACGACTACATCCCGCGCTTCGGCTGGGTCAACTCAAACGTCGTCTGGGTCGAAACCCTCGACCGCGCCCAGAAGCACGAGAACATTTACTTCGCCAACGTCAACACCGGAGCCGTCAAGCTCGCGCTCGCCCAGACCGAACCCAAATACTTCAACGACGTCTACACCGTCACCTTCCTCAAAAATGGCCAGTTTCTCGTGCTGAGCTGGCGCGACGGCCACACCCACATCTACCGCTACAGCTACGACATGGTCGACCCCATGGCCGCGCCCGCCCATCTGCTCAACGAAGTCGAGCAAGGCGATTACGAGGTCGAATCCATCCAGTCCGTCGACGACGCCACCGGAAACATCTACTACATCTCCAACCAGGGCAACCCGGCCCTGCGTCAGATCTGGGCCGTCAACCTCGACGGCAGCCACAAGCACCTCGTCTCAAAATTCACCGGCGTCCACCATCCAAAGTTCCCGCCCCACGGCTCCTCTTATATCGACAAGTACTCCAACCGCAGCACGCCGCCCGCCGTCGCCTTCTGCAATCCGCAGGGCGCCTGCCATCCCTTCTGGAAATCCACACCTATCACCGGCCGCGACCTCCACCCGCCCGTGCTGCTCACCCTCACCGCCGCTGACGGACACACCACCCTCTACGGCACGCTCATGCTGCCCCAGGGCCATCAGCCCGACCACAGCGTTCCGCTCATCGTCAACCCCTATGGCGGCCCTGCCGTCGGCACTGCCACCGATAGCTGGGGCGGCAAAGGCTTCTTCTGGGATGAACTCCTCACCGAACACGGTTTCGCCGTGCTCCATGTCGACAATCGTGGCATGGGCGGACGCGGACGCGCCTTCGAGCAGGTCTGCTATCACAACTTCGGCCCGCCCGAACTCGCCGACCAGCTCGCCTCCATCGATCAGGTGCTCGCCAGGTATCCTGAGCTCGATCCCCATCGCCTTGGCTGGTGGGGCTGGAGCTGGGGCGGTACTTTCACCCTCTACGCGCTCTCGCACTCTGACCGCTTCCGCGTCGGCGTCTCCGTCGCTCCCGTCACCAGTTGGCAGGACTACGACAGCATCTACACCGAGCGCTACATGGGCCTGCCCTCTGAAGACGCTGCCGCCTACAAAACCGACTCCGTGCAGAACTCCGCCGCCGACATCCACGGCCATCTGCTCATCGCCGGCGGCACCGGCGACGACAATGTCCATCTCGAAAACACCATCCAGTACATCCAGAAGCTCATCGACGCCGGCATTCCCTACGACTACAACCTCTTCCCGCGCAAAACCCACTCCATCGCCGGCCCCACCGCGCGCACTGAGCTCTTCCAGCGCATCCTCGCCGAATTCGAGATGTACCTAGAACCCGCCCAGCCCGTGCCGGTCAAATGGGATTAGCCGATGGTATGCGTAAAGTGGAATCAGGGAGGAATGCATCATGAGCCATCCCTCTGAACGGGCCAACACCAGCGAGCCCATCCGTGGCCGCACCTCCGTCGGTGATTTCGAAATCACCGTCCTCACCGACGGCACTTACTTCCTCGACGGCGGCGCCATGTTCGGCGTCGTCCCCAAGCCCATGTGGGAAAAGCGCGCTCCCGCGGACGAACGCAACCGCATCCTGCTCGGCACCAACACGCTCATCATTCGCACCGGCAGGCACACCGTCGCCGTCGAAACCGGCATCGGCAACAAGATGAACGAGAAGATGCGCGCCATCTTCGAAACCAAGGAACAGCTTCCCCACTCCTTTGCCGCCGCCGGCATCCGGCCCGAAGAAATCGACGTCGTCATCAACACCCATCTCCACTTCGACCATTGTGGCTGGAACACCACCAGACTCCCCGACGGCCGCATCGTGCCCACCTTCCCCAACGCGCGCTACTTCGCGCATCGCGGAGAAGTCGAGCACGGCCACCTCCAGCTCGAGCGCGACGCCGTCAGCTACAACAGCCCCAACTACGACCCCCTCGTCGAATCCGGCCAGATGACCCTCCTCGATACCAAACCCAACGAAGTGACGGAAATCGTCCCCGGCATCTCCGTCGAGTGCTACCCCGGCCACACCGCGCAACTCCTCGCCGTCAACATCGACTCCGCCGGACGGCGCGGCTGCTACATCTCCGACCTGCTTCCCACCAGCGCCCACCTCGACATCACCTGGGTCATGGGCTACGACCTCGATCCCGTCACCTGCATCGAGCAACGCAAGCGCTTCTACCAGCGCGCCATCCCCGAGCAATGGCTCGTGCTCTTCACCCACGACCACCACACGCCCTTCGGCCACATCGTGTTAAATGAAAAAAACAAGCCCGTCATGAAGCAGCAATAGAGCGCTTCCTGGCCGCCTGCTTTGCCCACCCTCAACCCGCGTCGACGCGATCCTGACTCCATGCCGACTCATCTCTTATTCGTCATCCTCATCGTTTTGCTGGCCACCGGCATTCGCTCCACTTTCGGCTTTGGGGAAGCCCTCGTTGCGGTTCCGCTTCTTGCCCTGTGCATCCCCATCCGCGTCGCCACGCCGCTTGCGGTGCTGCTCTCCGTCACCACTGCCGCCATCATCATCGCGCAGGACTGGAAGAAGATTCACTTCCGCAGCGCCGTCTCGCTGCTCCTCGCCACCTGCTGCGGAATCCCGCTCGGCCTTCTGCTGCTCACCGCCGCAGAAGAGCACATCGTCAAAGCCCTGCTCGCTCTCCTGCTCATCACTTTCGCCATACTCTCTTTGACCGGCCTCAAACGCTGGCATCTGCACAGCGACCATCGCGGCTGGCTGCTCGGCTGCGGCTTCTTCGCCGGCGTGCTCGGCGCGGCCTTCGGCATGAACGGACCCCCGGTCGTCATCTACGGAGCCTTGCGCCGCTGGCCCGCACCGCAATTCCGGGCCACGCTCCAGGGCTATTTCCTGCCCGCCAGCGCGCTCTGTATGCTGGGCTACTGGCGCGCCGGCCTTTGGACCGCTACCGTCACCCACTACTACCTGTTTTCGCTTCCTGTGATGGTGCCGGTCATCCTGCTCGGCCGATGGATCAATCGCCGGCTCCATCCAGGCCGCTTCCTCAACTACGTCTACCTGCTTCTCATCGCCATCGGCCTCATCCTGCTGGCCCAGACCACGCACGCCGCCGTCGCTCTTCACATCTAGAGCCTGTCATTCACTTTCGCGCGGGCGGCGTTGCCGGCGAAAGCCGGGCCGGATAAGGCCGAGGACGAAGATTATGGCGGGGCTACTATCAAGGACGATCACGCGGTATGGCGCGGCTTTCGCCGTAACCCGAAGGGCTGCGGCCGGTTTTCCTCGTTTCTGTGTCCCTCGTCGCTCCGTGGACTGAGAAAAGCCGGCTCCCAGCGCCGCTCATGGGAAAGTGAATAACAGGCTCTGGGCGCGCTTAGAGCATTTCCCCTGTTGGTATAGACCGAAGAGAGAATCTCAACGCAGCTTTTTCGTTAAGAAAAGCTGCGCCTGATTGAATTCAGAAAGCTCACAGGAATAGGGGAAATGCTCTAGCTCTTCTGCGCGTTGTCCTCGCCCACCTTCAGCACGGCAAGAAAAGCCTCCTGCGGAATATCCACCTTCCCGATCCGCTTCATGCGCTTCTTGCCTTCCTTCTGCTTTTCCAGCAGCTTGCGCTTTCGGGAAATATCCCCGCCGTAGCACTTCGCAATCACGTTCTTGCGCAGCGCTGAAACCGATTCGCGCGCGATGATCTTCGACCCGATCGCCGCTTGGATCGCCACCTCAAACTGCTGCCGAGGAATCAGCTCCCGCATCTTCGACACCAGAGCCCGCCCGCGCTCGTACGCAAAATCGCGGTGCACGATAATCGACAGCGCATCCACCGGCTCGCCCGACACCAGGATGTCCATCTTCACCATCGGCGAAACCCACGTCCCCGCAAGCTGGTAATCCAGCGATGCATAGCCGCGCGACACCGACTTCAGACGGTCGTAAAAGTCCAGCACAATCTCATTCAGCGGAAGCTCGTAGGTCAGCATCACGCGCGTCGGCGTCACGTACTCAAAATTCTTCTGCCGCCCGCGTTTCTCTTCCACCAGCTTCAGAATCCCGCCCACATACTCTTCATTCGTCAGAATCGTCGCCAGGATCACAGGCTCTTCTACCTGCTCGATCTCGCTCGGGTCCGGCCACCGCGACGGATTGTCCACCTCGACAACCGTTCCATCCGTCAGCGTGATCTTGTACCGCACACCCGGAGCCGTCGTAATCAGGTCCAGCCCGAACTCGCGCTCCAGCCGCTCCTGGATGATCTCCATGTGCAGCAGCCCCAGGAATCCGCAGCGAAAACCGAACCCCAGCGCCGCCGAACTCTCCGGCTCAAAGAAAAACGACGAGTCGTTCAGCCGCAGCTTTTCCAGCGCATCCCGCAGCAGCGTGTGCTCATGCGAATCCACCGTGTAGATCCCCGCGAACACCATTGACTTGATGTCTTCAAACCCCGGCAGCGGCTCGCTCGCCGGCCGCGCGTCCTCGGTCACCGTGTCGCCGATCTTCGTGTCCGATACCGTCTTGATCGTCGCCACAAAAAATCCCACTTCGCCGGCGGAAAGCTCTTCAATCTCCACCGGCTTCGGCGTCAGCACGCCCATCGACTCCACATCAAAAACCTTGCCGTTCGACATCAGCCGGATGCGCATCCCCTTGCGCAGCGTTCCGTTCACCACGCGCGCCAGCACGATCACCCCGCGATACGCATCGAACCACGAGTCGAAAATCAGCGCCTGCAGCGGCGCATTCGGGTCGCCCTTCGGCGGCGGCAGCCGATTCACCACCGCTTCCAGCAGTTCCGGCACACCCAACCCCGTCTTCGCGCTCACCGCAATCGCGTCCGTCGCATCCAGCCCCACGGCCTGCTCAATCATCTCCTGCGTCCGCGTGATGTCCGCGCTCGGCAGGTCGATCTTGTTGATCACCGGGATAATCTCAAGCCCATGGCTGATCGCCAGGTACGCATTCGCCAGCGTCTGCGCTTCCACGCCTTGCGACGCATCCACCACCAGCAGCGCGCCCTCGCACGAAGCCAGCGACCGCGACACCTCGTATGAGAAATCCACGTGCCCCGGCGTGTCGATCAGGTTCAGCTGATACCTGTTCCCATCCTTGGCCGCGTACAGCATCCGCACCGCATGCGCCTTGATCGTGATGCCCCGCTCCCGCTCCAGGTCCATCGCATCCAGCACCTGCGCCTGCATCTCCCGCTCCGTCAGCGAGCCCGTCAGCTCCAGCAGACGGTCAGAAAGCGTGGATTTGCCATGGTCGATGTGCGCGATAATCGCGAAATTACGGATGTACTTGCTGTCCATGAGGGATCTTTACAGGCAGGAAAATACGCCTTTTCCGGGAAACTTCCCTAAAAGCTGATCTTACCATCGGCATTTCTCCGGCTCGCAGCCTACAATAAAAGGGGCACACGCCACTCACCATCGCAATGGCAGTAAACAAAACTCTGGTTTCCGCGACTCTGGCGGGCATCCTTTTCATCACCGTCACCGGTTGCGGCCCGCAGCACGCGCGTACCTCCGTGCCGTCACGGGCATCTGCCCCGGCCCTTGGTGCGCCACAGTCCGCCGCCGCACCGGTTTCCGCCGCCCAGCCTGCGGAAACCCTTCCCAGCTTTGTCGGATCCAACGTCAGCCAGCGCGATCAGGAAATCATTTCCGGCGTCGAAGAGAAATATCACTCCGGCCTGGCACGGTACCAGCAGGGCAATTTCACCAGCGCCAAGAAAGACTTCAACGCCGCCGTCGACCAACTCCTCATGTGCGGCGTCAACCTGCAGACCGACAAGCCCCTCCGAGAAGAATTTGACCGCGTCGTCGGCTCCGTCGACACCCTCGAAATGGACGCACTCAAGCAGGGCCTCGAATCCGCCCAGAACGCCGAGGCTCCCGTCGACATCGCCAACGGCGTCACCTTCCCCGTCAATCCCAGAGTCACCGCACAGGCCGAGGCCGAACTCAAAACCACCAAGTCCGACCTTCCCCTACAGCTCAACGACTACGTCGCCAGCTACATTAACTTCTTTGAGAACACCCAGCGCGGGCATGACACCCTCGTCGCCTCCCTCCAACGGGAAGGCCGCTACAAAGCCATGATCGAGGGCGTCCTCAAAAAGGCCCATCTGCCCCAGGACCTCATCTACCAGGCCGTCGCCGAATCCGGCTTCCGCACCACCGCGCTCAATCCATACTCCGGCGCCGGCGGCATGTGGCAGTTCATGCCCTATGGCCCTTATGGCCTCAAGCACAACGCATGGGTCGACGAACGCTTCGACCCCGTGCTCGCCACCGAGGCCTACACTCGCCTCATCAAAAAAGACTACGATCAGTTCGACGACTGGTACCTCGCCATGGCCGCCTATGACTGGGGCGCGGGCAACGTCCAGCGCGCTGTGCAGCGCACCGGCTACGCCAGCTTCTGGCAGCTCTACAGGCGCGACGTCCTCCCGGCGGAAACCCGTAACTACGTCCCCATCATTCTTGCCATCGCCATCATGGCAAAGAACCCGCAGCAGTATGGCCTCGCGGATCTCAAGCCCGATCCGCCCATGGAATACGACACCGTCGCCACGCACACCGAGATCAGCCTTCGCCTCGTCTCTGACATCACCGGGGCGCCCATCCAGAAGCTCGAAGCCCTGAATCCAAGCCTGCTGCGCGGCGTCACCCCTCCCGGCGAAACATTCGACCTCCGCATCCCCGTCGGCACCAAGGAATCCTTCGAGCACGACATCGCCATGGTTCCCGCCGACAAGCGCGCCTCCTGGCGATTCCACTTCCTCCAGCCCGGCGACACCCTCGCATCCATCGCGCGCCAGTACCACGTCTCCAAGGACGAGCTCGCCGAAGTCAACCAGATCGACTCACCCTCCGACCTCTCCGATCTCGACGCCGTCGTCATTCCCGAGCGTGCTCCGCGGTTCATGCCCGGCCGCGCCGTTCTCTATCGCGTGCGCCCCGGCGATACGCTCATCGGCATCGCCGACCGCTTCGGCGTCAGCGTCTACGACCTCCGCATCTGGAATCACATCCGCGGCAACATCATCAACGCCGGACACCTGCTGCGCATCGCCGCGCCCATGCGCCGCGCCTACCGCTACGACGCGCGCGGCCGCGTTCACTACTCCAGCAGCGCACACGCGTCGGTCTACAGCATTCGCTCCGGAGACAACCTCGGCGGCATCGCCGATCGCTTCCACGTCTCTGTGGCCAACCTCCGCCGCTGGAATCACATCCGCGGAAACCTCATTCACGTCGGTCAGCGTTTGTACGTCACCGATCCCAGCTCCCGCTCATCCCGACAGACGCTGCGCGATCCGCATGGTCACGCGCACCACTCCGCGCGAGCGCACGCATCCGTCTATCGCGTGCATCCCGGCGACACGCTCGGTGGCATCGCCGATCGTTTCGGCGTTTCCGTCTCAGACCTCCGCCGCTGGAATCACATTCGCGGAAATCTCATTCACGTCGGCCAGCTTCTGCACGTTTCCCGCTAGAACTGGTCTCGTAAACCCTCCGCGCCTGGTGAGGCCTCGTATGAGACCCGCCATCGAAGCGGGGCTCATGCTTTTCGTCGAAGCCGCTACGCTATTTATGAGACCGGTTCTAGGGCACCTTCACTGAGAGTGCAGGGGAGAACAAGAAAGTTGCCATGGACGTTCCATCAAGGAACGGCCACACCGAATCGATCCGGAACACCTCATAGCCGCAGTGAAAATACTCTAGCGAATTTGCCGCGGCTGTATCCTGAAGCGAAAAAATCTGCGTGGCTTTCCCATAAAGAAAAGCCGCGCCAGGAAAAGCTCGGCACGCTCAAGCAACTGGAAGTTCGCTCGAGCGCCTCTCAATCCGGACGTCCTCGATCTTCTTACCACATGCATCAAACTCTTTATTCATGCAGGTTTCATGCACCCATCCGCTTCTTCTTCTCTGCGCCGCGCGCCCCGTTTCGGTATCGCTCGCGCTTCATTTCTCGCGCAAACACCTTCCCGCTGCGAAAAGAAAATCTTCACAACCTCGCACAGTACATAACGAAACACTTGCGTGTTATGGCGAGCCGTTGCATGCTGTTGCTATAATCCGCGCGCAGGTACAGATGCAGTCGCGGATACAAATCTGAAGGGAAGCCCGGGAGGGCACACCGATGCAGGACCATCGCAAGTTGTACGCGTACAACGAAAACGAATTCGAACCCGAATTCGACGACTCGGAAGAAGAACTCGAACAAGGCTTCGTCGACGAGGAAGAGGAAGAAGAAATCTGCATCTCCATCGTCTCCGACGACGAGCTTGAGGACGAAGCGATGAACGAGGAACCGGTAATCGTAGTTGAGCCTGTTCCCGAATCGCTTCCTTCCTTTATCGAACAGCCCGCGGCAGCGGCTCCTCCAAAGAAAGCTCCGGCCCGCAAGAAGGCTCCCGCAAAGAAAGCTGCAAAAAAGGCTCCCGCAAAGAAAGCAGCAAAGAAGGCTGCCAAAAAAGTTCCGGCAAAGAAGACCGCCGCTAAAAAAGCGCCGGCCAAAAAAGCCGCAAAGAAGTCTGCCGCGAAGTCCAGCAGTAAGGGTGCTCGCAGCGGCAGCAAGGCTCCCGCGAAAGCGGCGGCCAAAAAGAGCACCGGCAGTAAAAAATCAACCAGACGAGGTACTACTTTGGCAGTCAAAACCGCAAAGAAGAAGGCTCCGGCCAAGAAGGCCGCAGCGAAGAAAACCGCAGTGAAGAAGGCTCCGGCCAAGAAGGCAGCAGCGAAGAAGGCTCCCGCGAAGAAAGCTGCCGCGAAGAAGGCCCCTGCCAAGAAGGCGGCAGCCAAGAAGGCTCCGGCGAAGAAGGCTGCCGCAAAGAAGACCAAGTAGTCTTACAGGCAACGCAGTAAAACGAGGCAAGCAAAAGAGCCCGGCAATGCGCCGGGCTTTTTTGCGTCCAAAATCCGCCCTCGACTCAACCTTTCTGCCTCTGCAACTCCTCCAGCACCTGCTGGCTGTGGATCATCGGGTTCACCTTCGCCCATACCTTCACGATCTTTCCTTCCGGGTCGATCAAAAACGTGATCCGCTTATCCATCTTGAAGCCCAGGACGCTGCTCAGCACCCCGTACTCCTTTGACACCTTCATCCCGTCACGATCGCTCAGCAGCGTGAAGTGCAGCTTGCTCTTCGCGCAGAACTTCTCGTGGCTCTTCACCGAATCCAGGCTCACGCCCACGATCTCCGCATCGAGCGCCTCGTACTTCTCCAGGTCGCGCTCAAAGTTGCGCGCCTCGATCGTGCAGCCCGTCGTCATGTCTTTCGGATAGAAATACAGCACCACCCATTTGCCGCGATAGCTCTCCAGGCTCACCGGCGCGCCGTCTTCCTTCGGCAGCGTAAACGTGGGCGCCGTCTGCCCGGCCTTGAACATCGTCGAAGTGCCCGCCGCGTAAATGCGCAGCGCAAGACCGCCCATCAGCAAAACAGCAAAGGCAGCCACGGTATCCATCACCTGAAATTCCGTCACGCTTACACCTCCTTCAGCCAGATCGCCCTCGCGTGCGGCGCGAGACAATCAGCAGGATTCGCACTCCACCGCAACCATCGCAATCCGCGCGGCATTCGCTCGCGCCACCACTCCATCGCGGTCAAAAATCAACGTTCGCTTTGCCTCGATCGCCAGGCATGTCGCTCCCGCCGCCGCCATCGTTTCGATCGTGCGCACGCCGATCACCGGTACGTCGAACCGCATGTCCTGCTTAGGCTTCGCCACCTTCACCACCGTCAGTTCGCGCGACAGCGTCGAAGCCTCATCCTCCAGCGTCCGCATCAGTGCGCCCGCGCGTTCAATCGTCGCATCCGTGCCTTCCATCGCCTCAATCGCCACGCACGCCTGCGCCGCCACCACCACGGTCTGCCCCAGGTCGTAGCCCGCGATCGCCTTGCCCACTTCGCGCCCGTAGGCAATGTCCTTCTCTTCCTCTTCATCCGGAGCACGCTCCGTCAGCACGCCCGCCTCGGCCAGCAGCGGCTCCAGGTACGTCGTCGAAGAAATCAGCTCGATCCCCTCATCGGCCAGCACCTTCGCCACCGCGCCCAGCAGCATGTCCGTGTTCCGCGTCCGCAAATTCATCAGCAGCTTCGCCAGCCGCCAGTCCGGCCGGATGCTCGAGAAGATCTGCTTGTGCCGCACCTGTCCCGCCATCACCGCGCGCCTCACGCCCTCTTTCCGGAACGTCTCAATCAGCCGCGACAACTCGCCCAGCGAAAGCCAGTGCACGCGCACCCCGGCGTCGGCCTCCGCGCGCGCATTCATCTCCTCGTCGGTCTCTTCCTGGATCGCCGCCACCACCACCTCCACGCCGCTCGCACGCGCCGCCTCCAGCAGCAAAAACGGAAACCTCCCGTTCCCGGCAATCAGTCCCAACCTGTCCATAAGAAAATCCGCCCGCTGAAATTCCAAATTCTGCGCCGCTACGGCAGCACACCGCGCCCTACTTCAGCACTCCACGCTCTGACCGCTCAATGAACTCCACCAGGTATGCCACATCTTCCGTCGCGATGCCTTCTTCCTTCAGCTTCGCAATCGCCTGCGTCGTGTTCATCTTTGCCGCCAGCAGCAGCCGGTATGCATGCTGAATCGCCTTCAGCCGCACGCCCTCAAAGCCTCTGCGCTGCAAGCCCACTTTGTTCAGCCCGTACGCATGCGTCTCGCGCTTGGCCGAAGTCAGCGAGAACGGCAGTACATCCTGCGTAATCGTCGTTCCGCCGCCCACGTACGCGTACCGCCCGATCGTGCAGAACTGGTGCACCGGGCACAGCGCACCCACCGTCGCATAGTCCTCCACAATCACATGTCCGGCCAGCGTCGCCGCGTTTGCCAATATGCACTGGTCGCCGATCACGCTGTCGTGTCCTATGTGCGCGTAGGCCATGATCAGGCAGCCCGAACCAATCCGTGTCGTCCCGCCGCCGCCCGTCGTCCCCCGCGATACCGTCACGTACTCGCGAATCACGTTGTCGTCGCCCAGCGTCACGCCCGTCGGCTCGCCCTTGTACTTCAAGTCCTGCGGAGCCACGCCCACGCACGCAAACGAATAGAACCTGTTCCGCGCGCCCGCCCTCAAATGCCCGTCCAGCACCACATGCGACACCAGCTCGCACGCCTCGCCCAGCACCACATGCGGCCCCACCGTGCAGTACGGCCCCACCGTGCACGACGCGGGAACCACCGCACCCTCAGCCACAATCGCCGTGGGATGAATACTCACTCGCCGCTCACCGCTCCGGCTGCCTCAGTTGCCTCAGTCGTGGCCTCGGCCTCCTCGGACGCCTTCTCCTGCCCCGCCTTGGGAATCAGCTGGCACATCACCGTCGCCTCGCACGCCAGCTTCCCGTCCACCAGCGCCCGGCCGTCCATCTTCGCCCGCCGCGGCTTCCAGTTCCGCACGTCGATCTCAATCCGCAACTGGTCCCCCGGAACCACCGGCCGGCGAAACTTCGCACGCTCAATACTGGTGAACATGATCAGCAACTTGTCCCGGTCCGGAACCTCCGGCAGCAGCAGCGTCCCGCCCGCCTGAGCAATCGCCTCCACGATCAGCACCCCCGGCATCACCGGAACCCCCGGAAAATGCCCCTGAAAAAATGGCTCATTCATGGTGACGTTCTTCAGCGCCACAATGCGCTTCTTCCGCTCGATCTCCACAATGCGGTCGATCAGCAGGAACGGATAACGATGCGGCAGGATCTCCATGATCTCCTGCACATTCAGTTCCTGGCGGCCTTCATGTATCGCTTGGATAATGTCCATAGTTCGCAACGGCGATTATAAATCCGTAGCCGCTCATAATCACTCTGCTGCCAACCGCCGCTCTTCCGCATCCCCCGCATCCAGAAGCAACGAATCCCCCATCCCTTCACTCCATCAAGGAGATGTAAATGAGCACGCAGCACGGCACCCTTGCGGCGAAATTCGCGCCCGCAAAGGTCGCGGCCATCATTGGATCTTCAGCGTGACGACGACAGAGCTGGTTACTGTCTGGGTTGGAACCGTGGATTGTGACCCGGAACTGCTGGGTCCATTGCCGCCGCATCCCGAGATAAATATGCTTGCCGCCGTCAGTATGAAGACAAAGCATATCGTCGACAATACCCTTGTCCTGCTAAACCGATTCCGGATTCCTCCCGCGAATGGCAGCAGGAAGAATGGCAGGGACAAGGCGACCGTTGTGGATACGGGGATCGTCTCAGTGAAGACGATGGTAACTGAATACGTTCCCGGCGGAGTTGTTGCTGACGTCTTGATAGTGACCGTGTTTGCCGATGCCGAATACGTACAGGTGGCTCCTGCCGGCAGGTTCAGGCACGTTGCGGATACCTTTGTCGCATTGGAAGGCAATTGGACGGTATAGACAGCCGACGATCCCGGATTGACGGTGACGGAAATGGGCGAGGCTGTCGGTGGAGTGACGAATGATCCGGCCGAATCCACCTCCAGTTCGAAAGAATTAGACGCGCCACCTCCCGGCGATGGCGTCTGCACCGTCACGGCGAGGGTTCCGGCTGAAGAAATGGCGGATGCAGGAACTGGAGCGGTTAGCTGCGATCCGCTGACAAGCGTTGTGGTGAGAGAAGACTTGCCAAGAAATATCGTCGATCCAGGCTCGAAGCCCGAGCCGTTGACCGTGATGGTGAAAGCTGAACCTCCCATGTCGGCGACTGCAGGCGAGATGCTTGAGATTGCCGGGGCGGGGTTCACCACCGCGAGGGCGACGCTGGCGGTCGCCGTCGTATAGTCGGCGCTGTTGGTTGGCGTAAACTTCGTCGTCAGGGTCTGAGACCCGACAGGCAAAACGGTTCCCGCCGCGGGCTGGTAAGCAAAGCTGCCTGCAACCGATGCCGTGGCGTCCAGCTGGGTGGAACTGAGCGCAGTACCTACAGCAATGGCCGCGGGAGTCGGCCACGTAATGGTGGGGGTGGCTTGATTCACGGTCAGAGTGACCGATGCCGTGGACGTCGTGTAGTCCGCAGTGTCGGTCGGCGTGAATGTTGCTGTCAATGTATGCGTGCCGGCGCTGAGAACAGTACCGGCGGCGGGCGAGTAGGCAAATGTCCCTGCCACCGCGCTAGAGGCATCCAGCTGCGTTGCACCAAGGGCCGCCCCATAGGTTATGGGAGCAGGCGTGCTCCAGACGATAGATGGCGTGGCCTGATTAACCGTGAGCGTAACGGATACGGTCGCCGTCGTGTAGTCCGCAGTGTCGGTCGGCGTGAATGTTGCTGTCAATGTATGCGTACCGATGCTGAGAATGGTCCCGGCGGCGGGCGAGTATACGAATGTCCCTGATACAGTGGAGCTCGCATCCAGTTGCGTTGCGCTCAGAACCGTGCCGTAGGGAATCGGGGCGGGCGTGTTCCATGTCACCGGTGGGATAGCCTGGGTGCTGGTTCCGCTGAGATTGACGATCTGCTGGGCATAAGAAGGGCTTGTCTGGTTGGGGGCGTTGTCCGTCAATACCAGCGAGCCGCTTACAGTTCCCAGCTGTTGTGGCGTAAAACTTACCGATAATTCGCACGTACTTCCAGCAGCCAGGGAAGTTGGATTGGCGGAACTCACGATGGCAACCGGACAATCGGATGCCGAATTGCTCGCCAGGCTGAAGCTTTGAGAGGTGTACGGGTTGTTGTTCACGCTCTGAACGGGAAAGTCGAGGGTCCCATTTCCGGCATTCTGAAGGACGACCGACTTAGGGCTGTCCAAACTGGTTGAGCCGAAGGGTGTGGATTCAAATGTGAGGCTCGGGGGATCGGAAACATCGACCCTCCACACGGTGTTGCCACTGTCGTTCGTGACGTAGAGATTCCCGAGGCTATCTACCGTGATCCCCAAGGTCCCATTCATTCCACTTGCGACCTGAGTTTGAATATAACTGCCGGACGAAGGCGTTTCTTTGTAGATGGCTTGACCCGTATTCAGGTAGATATCTCCAAAACCATCCAAGGCCACGGTGAGCACCCCGGAGGATAGCGTAAGTAGCGTTTCTTGCGTGTAAGTCCCGCCCGAATAAACTTCCTCATAGAGAACAGTATTGGTAACGCTGGACGTGGCGAAGATGTCGCCGTTGGCGTCTACCGCAAGTCCATCTGAGTAGATACGATTCGGAAATACACTGCGCACGTATGTTCCGCCGGAAGTGAGAGCTTCTTTGACAAGCCCATAGGCGTTGCTCGAAACATAGACGTTGCCGACGCTATCCGCGGTGAGTGCCGTAAGCGTGCCGAGGTTCGTATCTACCGTCGACTGCGTATACGTTCCGCCTGAGGGGGCTTCCTTGTACACGGTACCCATCTCATCGGCGACATAAACGTCTCCGGCCGGGTCCACAGCCACGCCGACCGGGTAGATGAACCCAGTGGCAATTATGTCCTCCGTCCAACTGCTGCCGTTCCAGGTTTCTTTGACGAGATTATTGCCGGTAGCGTAGGCGGAGCTTGCTTCGGTGATATAGAGATCGCCCGCTTCATCGACAGCTATGGCGTATGGGCTTGTTACTCCCGGCAGCGACAGAGGAGCGACATTTCCTGGTGGGAAGTTGACCATGGGGCCTGTTCCCGTCCCCTGCACATAGGCCGTCGCAATTGGGCTCCCGGAGGAGTTTAGAAGCTCAGCGGCCCCATACCGGACGCCAGGAAATTTGGGGTCAAAGATGATATCGATGGTGCAGGTATCGCCGGCGGAGTAATCGTAGCTGGTCCCGTTGGTGGTACAGGTACCGGTGCCGGCTGCGCTGAAATCCAGGCCGGTGATCCCGTCGGCGACGACCTGAGGCTGGACAGAAGTGACGGTCGTAGCAAAGTTGAAAATTGCTGTGACTGGCTGGGACGGATTGCCAACCTGCGTGGTTTCGAACTTTGCAGTCTGTGTTTCTTCTACGACGCGGCCATTATCCTGATCCGCCACATAAACGTCACCCGCGCTGTCCACCGCGATACCAGTGGGGAAGTTGAGGCCGGAGGATGCTATAGATCCCTGTGTGTAGCTCCCCCCGGAATATACTTCACTCACAATCTGGTTTGTGCCGTTCTCGGCGATGTATAGATTCCCGGCTGCGTCCAGTGCCACCCCCCAGGGATACGAGAGGCTGGAACCGATGGTGGTTTCTATGTAACTGCTCCCGGAAGGTGTTTCCTTGAGAACCCTGCTATTGTGCGTGTCGGCGACATAGATGTTACCGCTGCTGTCCACTGCGACGCCGCTGGGGGCATTCAGTGTGCTGGTCGGAATAACTCTTTGCGTGTACACAGACCCGTTCCAGCTATCTTCGATAATTTCATCTCCGAGCGAACAAGCGACATAGACGTTGCCGTTGACGTCGACGGCGATGCCCATGGGGCCGGATACATTGTTGCTGTCTACCACGGACTGCGTGTAGCCGCTGGTGCCAGGCGTTTCTTTGAGGATGCGATTGCTGCCGTAATCGGAAATGTAGAGGTTGCCGCTTGCGTCGATGGCTATCCCGGCTGGCTGATCCAGACCGGTGACAACCGTGCTCTGCGTATAACTGCCGGCATTCGGTGATTCTTCTAGAACCTCATTATTCGTCTTATCGACGATGAAGATATCTCCCTTGGAGTCGATTGCAACATCACTGGGCGTGCCCAAGCCGCTTGTTGGGACTGTACTTTGAAAGCCGGCGAGCGCGGCGGTCTGCGCCTCTGCCGGCACCGCCCCAGCCAGCAAACCAGATACGAATAGCGATAGAACCAGATAAGCAGCCAAGGGGAGGGCTTTGAAGCAGCGTCGCTCCGAGCTTTGCCGAATGCGATGAACCGCCGATACCAGTGGACGAGAGCAGGTGGATAAGTTCGAGCGATGCATTCCAAAACCCCTTCGGCTGACTGCGCCACAAGGAATTTGCTGAAAAATGCACCAAAGCAACAATCAAGGCGCAGCAGATTGCGAATAACGGAATGAACCCATGCACTTGCGTGCACAGTGCCCCGGTCGCAATCTTGTTTTTCAACAAGCCCTGCAGACGAACCAGAGTTATGTCCCAGTAAAGATATTCAAGTAAGATTCATCGGCAAGAATGCCACGCGGACTCATTTCTGGCAAGACTTAAAATCGGAGGTCCGAAAAATATCTACCCAAGGCTGGATGGGATGTTTGGCGGCGATGCAGTTACGGGAGTCGTATATCCAAAAGCGGCCGGATGCTGACCATGCGACCGCGGCTTTACAGCCAGTTATTCTTTTGGCTATGACCGCAAAAACACGAAACCCCGTGCTTCGGGACCCCAAAAATCGAGCATCGTCAGCGTTTTGAATCCATCAATCCCCGCCCGCAATCGTCATCCCGTCGATGCGCAGCGTCGGCGCGGCCGTCGAACTCCGAAAGACCAGGTCGCTCCCGATGGCCGTGATATTGCGCAGCATCTCTTTGAGGTTGCCCGCGATGGTGACTTCCTGCACGGGGTACGCGAGCTGCCCGTTTTCGATCCAGAGGCCGGCCGCGCCGCGGGAATAATCCCCGGTCACGAGGTTGACGCCTTGGCCCATCAGGCGCGTGACGTAAAGCCCCGTGCCTGTGGAGCTGAGGATGTCCTCCGGCGTCTGGCTGCCGGCCTCAATAAATAGGTTGTAGGAACGCGTGTAAGGGTTGCCGGCCAGCCCCCGTCCGGCATTGGCCGTGCTCGCCATCTTCAGCTTCCGCCCCGTGTATGTGTGCAGGACGTAGCTCTCCAGCACTCCCTTGTGAACCAGCGTGTTGCGGCGCGTCGCCAGCCCCTCGCCGTCAAACGGGCACGAACCGAAGCCGCCCGGCAGCGTGCCGTCGTCAATCAGCGTAAGCTGCGGCACGGCAACGCTTTCGCCCAGCTTGCCCGCCAGAAACGATGCCCCGCGCCACACTGCGTCGCCGCTCGCCGCGTCAAACAGCGCGCCAATAATGCCCCGCGCCATCTCCGGAGAAAACACAATCGGCGCCTGCTGCGTCGGAACACGCTTGGCGTCCAGCATCCGCAGCGTGCGCCGTGCCGCTTCTTCGCCAACCGACTCCGGCGACTCCAGCCGCGTCAGCGAGCGCGCATTCGAATACCAGTAATCGCGCTGCATCTCTCCATTCGCACCCTGTGCGATGGGGCTCGCGACCAGGGAGCAGTAGGACGAGCGATACGCGCCGGCGAATCCGCGCGAGTTCGCGAAGGCGATGCTGCCCGTGGCGGCGTCAAAGCTCGCTCCATCGCTGTTGATCAGCCGGCTGTCGCCCCTGAGCGATGCCTCTTCGGCGCGGCGCGCAAGCCCAATCCGCTCCGCCGCGGGCAGCGAATACACATCGTCGAAGTACAGTTGCAGATCTTCCGTTCGCTGCCCAAACGAACCCGCTTCCGGTAGCCCGGTAAACGGATCTTCCGACGTAACGGCAGCCAGCGCCATCGCTCCGCGCACCAGATGTTCGAGCCCGTCGGCGGTGAAGTCGCTCGAAGAGCTGCTGGCGACGCGGTACCCGTTTTCCCCGGCCAGCAGAACCCGCAGTCCGATCCCGCGCGATCCAGACTCCTTCAGCGTCTCCACTTCGCCCATCCGGACGGTCGTTGAAAACTCATCGCCTTCCCGGATCGTGACTTCAGCGTCGTCTGCGCCCGCGCGCAGCGCGCGCTGCACCATATCCGTAGCTAGCGTGAGGAGATCAGATTGGGGAATGGCAGAAATGCTCATCGTCCGGTGCCCCCCACCGTCATTTTGTCCAGCTTGACCGTCGGCATGCCAACCCCGACCGGAACGCTTTGTCCGTCTTTGCCGCAGGTGCCGATGCCCTCGTCCAGTGCGAGGTCGTTGCCCACCATCGAAACGTACTTGAGCGCCTCGGGGCCGTTGCCGATCAGCGTCGCGTCGCGCACCGGCGCCGTCACCTTGCCGTCTTCGATCAGGTACGCTTCGCTCGCACTGAAGACGAATTTACCGGTCGTGATATCCACCTGCCCTCCGCCAAAATTCACCGCGTAGAGGCCCCGTTTCACGCTGCGCAGAATATCTTCCGGCGCGTCCTCGCCCGAGAGCATGTAGGTGTTCGTCATGCGCGGCATCGGAATCTGCTGGTAGCTCTCGCGCCGCCCGTTGCCGGTGTGCGGCATCTTCATCAGCCGCGCCGACAGCTTGTCGCTCAGGTAGCCCTTGAGAATGCCGTTTTCGATCAGCACCGTCTCCTGCGTCGCCGAACCTTCGTCGTCCACATTCAGCGAGCCGCGCCGGTTGGCCAGCGTGCCATTGTCCACCACCGTCACCTTTGAGCTGGCCACCTGCCGCCCGATCAGCCCCGCGAAAGCAGAGGTCTTTTTCCGGTTGAAATCCGCTTCCAGCCCGTGCCCCACGGCCTCGTGCAGCAGCACACCCGGCCAGCCCGGGCCCAGAACCACCTGCATCTCCCCGGCAGGCGCGGGAATCGCCCCAAGCTGCAGCAGGGCCTGCCGCGTCGCTTCCGCGGCAAAGTGCTCCGGCGTCTTTTCCGTCAGAAAGTACTCCAGCTCGATGCGGCCGCCGCCGCCTGAGGTGCCGCGCGCCGTGCGCTCCCCATCCTGTGCCAGCACAAACAGGCTCATGCGCGCCAGCGGCTGCGTGTCGCTGGCAAACGTGCCGTCTGAGGCCGCGATCAGGATGCGGCGCAGCTCCTCCGCATAGCCGGCCCTCACCTGCGTGATCCGCGAGTCGGCCGCCCGTGCAGCGCGGTCGGCGCGCCGCAGCAGGTCCAGCCGCGCGGTGATGTCGATGTCGGCATCCGCCGCCGGAACCGGATAAAGGCTCGGCGCATGCGTCTCCGTGAACCCCTGCACGGGCTGCCTGGCCGGACCGCTCGCGATCAGCGCGGCGGTGCGTGCCGCCTTCAGCAGCCGCTCGGCAGAAAGATCGTCCGTATACGCATACCCGGTGCGCTCGCCGCTCAGCACGCGAATGCCGCAGCCCGCGCTCACCCCATGCGAGGCAGATTTCACGATCGATTCATCAATACCCAGCGACGAGGCTGTAACTGATTCAAAATAAAGATCGGCATAATCTCCGCCGGCGGACAGGGCTTCCCCCAGGCAGCGTTCCAGCAATCGGTCGGTGATGCCAAACTTCTCAAAAAAATACTGTTTATGGTCCATATGTGCCTCGCCGGCGCTGCCCGGGCGGCCTGGATTTCACTCTGCCGCGTCTCCCGGAATTGCTCCTGTTTCATTAGAGTAACTTGCGCGCCCCTCGGTTTCGAACCCCGCAGGGCACTTACCAATTCACCACAGGCGCGTCCAAGTGATCACCGGGGCCGGTTGTGCAGCTCGATCGCAAATTCGAAGAACCGTGCCCATTTTCATTAGAGACGATAGAGACGATGAAAAAAGCATTCTTCCTTTCTTTGGTGATGCTGATGTCGACCGGCGCATTTGCGGCGAGCATGCATCACAAGACCAAGACGCATCACCACACCAAACACCATTGGAGGAAGCACCACAAGAAGCATCCGAAGATGTAGTGGGCTACGCTGCTCAGGGGTGCGCACCCTGCACGAGCGCACCCTTCGGCAGACCGCTTTCCCGCTATTTTCCCCTCTCTGTGCCGCGCGCGCTTGCGCGAAGTACCGTGGTTTGGGTACCTTGCAGGGCATGGCTACTCCCGGTTCTGATCCGCTCTTTGCTGTTCGCTATCCCATTGGCCGCTTTGACGTTTCTGTGGTTGCCGTATTGAACCGCAAGGCGGCTATCGCCATCCTTGCTGCTCTGCCCGAGAACATGCGTTCCGCCGTCAGCGGACTCGATGACTCCCAGCTAGACACACCCTACCGTGAAGGCGGCTGGACATTGCGCCAGGTCGTGCATCACGTGGCAGACAGCCACTCGCAGGCCTACAGTCGGCTGCGGCTCGCCCTCACCGAAGACTGGCCCACCATCAAACCTTATGACCAGGCGGCCTGGGCCGAACTGCACGACGCCAAAACCGCTCCGGTAAGCCTATCCCTTGATCTGCTGCAGGCGCTCCACGCCCGCTGGGTCATGCTGCTCCAGAGCATCACGCCCGACCAATGGGAATGCGGCTACTTGCACCCCGAGAGCGGCAAGCACACCGTGGCGCAGATGGTCGCGCTCTACGACTGGCACTCGCGCCACCATCTCGCGCAGATCGAGTCGCTGCGCGAACGCAAGGGCTGGTAAAAAACGGGCGCGTCCACGCGGACGCGCCCTCCACGCATACCCTCAACAAGCCGTCAGTACTGAGCGCACGGCAGAGGCGCCTCCCGTGCCGCAAGCCCGCAGCTCAACACCGGAAGCAAGACCCTGACCGTCTTGCCAGAAACATCACCACTCGCCTCTCATGGATCGCCCGTACAAAACGATCACCCTCGAATCCCTTTCGGGCTTCTCTATCGTGCTGGAGCACCACCATGAGCACCACATGGGCGCCGAGACGGTGGAACTCGTTCCGTCTGCACCGCTCCACGGCGTGCATCGATTCCGCACCACCAACGGCTGGGCATTCTACGACGCTTCCACAGACCGCGTATTCCTTTACGACGCCTGTCTGATTCTGGAAGTCGATCCGCACACGCTTCTCTGCCGCCATTGCCGCCCGCCCGAGCCCTGGTACATCAGTGAATTCTCCCGCAACGGCGACAACTTCCGTCTCAGTCTCTACGATGGGAGCGGCGGGCGCGACGAGCAGCAGATACCCTACCACCAGATTTCATGGCTTGAAGGTCTAGGCGCCGCAAGCAGCGGCCGGTTCCCCAGCGCCTATCCGTGATCAATTGAGCAACCACAGGGTTCTGCCGCGAACCAGGCGCGGCGACAGGGCGCCACTCCGGCGGCAAGGACCCATTTGTAACCAGCAATAGAACAAATCCACAGCGGGCGGCAGATCCCTCCAGACATCGTCCCTGCCGCTTTGATCCTGAAGCGCCGGAGTGCGCAACTGCCTATGTATGCAGTGGTAATTTGCCGCGCAGGAGCGGTATCAGGTTCAAAAACCGTCCCGGAAAGAAAGCCGCCCGCGCACTTGCATCTTGCTGGGCAACAGGCGCATATTGCAGTTCTACCCGCTGCGCTCCCCAGAAGACAGCGACATCCTCCCCCCGCAATGCACCTTCCCGCTGGAGGATCCCATGCGCATGCTGATGTCCGTCAAATTCCCCATTGAACCCTTCAACACCGCCGTTCGCCAAGGAACCGTGAGCGCCACGATCAAGCGCATCCTCGATGAGTCCAAGCCTGAATCCGCATTCTTCACCTCGCACGAGGGTCATCGCGGCGGCATTCTCGTGGTCGATGTGAGCGACCCGGCTGACATTCCCCGTCTTGCCGAGCCCTGGTTTCTCCTTTTCAACGCGGAAGTCGATTTCAAAATCGCCATGACTCCGGAAGACCTCGGCCGCGCCAACCTCGCCGGCCTTGGCAAGAATTGGTCCTGACTCCTTCACGCGCTTCGCCCCTTGCCCTGCCCGAAACCGTGACCGGAGGTTGTTCCACAGCAGTGATCCGGCAACGGTCGTTCGGGCAGCCCATGGAAATCTGGCCGTGTCGCTGAAACCAACACCCGGGAGGGTCCTGAGATGCGTCTTTCATCCGTCTGCCGTTTTCTCTCCGCAGCCGCGCTTGCGGTCGCCTGCTGCGCACCGCTCGCTGCTCAACAAGCCATAACGCACTACAGCAGCATCTGCGTCAAGGTCAATCCAGGACGCGAAGCAGACTTTGCCGGGCTTCTGCATGGCAACATCCGCAAGCTCCAGCAATCGCTCGCCGATTCCGGCCTCATCACGGAGTGGCTCGCTCTGCGCGCCGAGATTCCCATGGGAAAACAAGCGCGCTGCGATTATCTCTTCGTCACCTTTTTCCCCGGCCTCCCCGCCGAACCGATGAGCGATGAAGCCTTCACCGCCGAGCTGCACAAGGCTGGCCTCGACATGACGCCCGCGCAGTTCTGGCAGCCGATCCTGGAAGACAGCTACCTCGTCTCCAATACCGTCGCCGAAGAAGTCACCCGCATCGGCGGCATCAAGGTCGGAGACTACGTCGTCGACAACTCCATGAAAATGCCCGATGTGAGCGAGTGCATCGCCACCGAGCAGAAGCTCTGGGAGCCCTTTGCCGAAGCCCGCATCAGCGCGGGCAAGCAAAGCGGATGGCGCATCTGGGTCACCACCTATCCCCGCGGATCAATGGTCAAAGACAGCGCAGGCACCGTCGACATCTATCCAACCTGGGACTCCATCTTCAACACGGGATCCGAATGGATGGACACCTGGGACAAAGTTCACCCCAATGTGAAGCCCGCCGATGCCATGGCCCAGTTCGACAAGCAATGCAGGATCACGAGGTCGATTGTCTACAAGGACGTCGACGACGTGCGGGCAGCCACGGAATAGCACCCCTCGCTCGACGGAAACGGGACAAAAGGCGCTGATCCCGTGCGGTGACAGCGCCTTTCTGTATTCACTTTTCGCGCGTGCCGGAAACCGTCGCGGCGCACACCTTGCAGGCGATGACCGCCCCGCGTCTCGTCACGCTTGCGGCGCGTTCCGCTTGGGCCGCCGGTTCGCCTGCAGCACCTTCTTGCGCAGCCGCAACGACTTGGGTGTTACCTCAACCATCTCGTCGTCGGCGATGAACTCGATCGACTGCTCCAGGTTCAACAAACGAGGCGGCGCAAGCCGAATCGCGTCGTCTGCCGTCGACGCGCGCATGTTCGTCAGCTTCTTCTCCCGCACCACGTTCACGTCCAGGTCGTTGTCGCGCGAGTGCTCGCCGATGACCATCCCCTCGTAAACCTCCACGCCGGGCGGCACAAAAAGCACGCCGCGATCCTGCAGTCCGTCCAGCGCGTAGGCCGTGGTCGTGCCCGGGCGGTCGGCAATCAGCGCCCCCGTGGGCCGCTGCGGAATCTCGCCCTGGTACGGCATGTATCCGTCGAACAGCGAATTCATGATGATCGTGCCGCGCGTCTCGGTCAGCAGCTCGCTGCGCAGGCCGATAATCCCGCGCGACGGCACGCGGAACTCCAGCCGCACGCGCCCCGATCCGTGATTGTGCATCTTCACCATTTCGCCCTTGCGGGGACCAAGACGCTCGATCACCGTGCCCACAAAATTCTCCGGAATATCGATCGTCAGGTACTCGACCGGCTCCATCGTTTTGCCTTCCACCTCGCGGGTCACAATCTCCGGCCGGCCCACCATCAGCTCGAAACCCTCGCGGCGCATCATCTCGATCAAAATCGCAAGCTGCAACTCGCCCCGCCCCAGCACCTTGAACGAATCCGGGCTGCCTGTTTCTTCCACCCGGATCGACACATTCGTCAGCAGCTCCTTGTCCAGGCGCTCGCGCAGGTTCCGCGACGTCACAAACTGGCCCTCCCGGCCCGCCATCGGCGAGTTGTTCACCATGAACTGCATCGCAATCGTCGGCTCGTCAATGACGATCAGCGGCAGCGGAGCCGGATTCTCAATGCCCGTGATCGTCTCGCCGATCGTAATGCCCTCCACGCCCGCCACGGCCACGATGTCCCCGATCTCGGTCTTCTCAATGTCCACGCGCTTCAGCCCGCTGAAGCTGAAAAGCTTCGTGATGCGGGTCTTCTGCAGCGAGCCGTCGCGCTTCGAGATGTACACCTCGTCGCCCGTCTTCAGCGTGCCGTTGAAAACGCGCGCAATCGCCAGCCGCCCCAGGTAGTCCGAGTAGTCAAGGTTGGTCACCAGCACCTGCAGCGCGCCCTCGGCGTCGCCGGTCGCCGGCGGAATCGTCTCCACAATCTGCTCGAAGAGCGGTTGCAGATCCGTACCCAGCACGGCCGCGTCGTGGCTCGCCAGGCCCAGCTTGCCGTTCGTGTAGAGCACGGGGAATTCCAGCTGGTCTTCCGTCGCGTCCAGATCGATAAACAGGTCGTAAACCTCGTTCAGCACTTCTTGCGGCCGCGCGTCCGGGCGATCGATCTTGTTCACCACCAGGATGACCGGCAGGCGCCCCGCAAGCGCCTTCGAAAGCACGTAGCGCGTCTGCGGCAGCGGACCTTCTGACGCGTCGACCAGCAGCATCACGCCGTCCACCATCTTGAGCGCACGCTCCACTTCACCGCCAAAATCGGCGTGGCCCGGCGTGTCGACAATATTGATCTTCCCGCCGTGGTATTCAATGGCCGTGTTCTTGGCCAGGATCGTGATGCCCCGCTCGCGCTCCAGTTCGTTCGAGTCCATGACCCGCTCGGCAACGGCTTCATTGGCGCGGAAAGTACCGGCCTGGCGGAGCATGGCGTCGACCAGCGTGGTCTTCCCGTGGTCGACATGGGCGATGATGGCGATGTTGCGAATCGTGCTCACAGGCACAGCTTCCCTTCGTGGTTGCAGTTGCTTCTTTGGATGTCTCTGAAATTGCGCCAGCGGCGCCGGCACTGTGCCGAAACTTCAGGTGGGATTACCTATTAGTTTACCAATTTGCGATCTTCGCTCGAATACGAAGCCAAGAATGAGCAGAAATCACGCTCAAAAAAGTCGCCGGAACGGGACCCTCCGCTCCGGCCGCAAAACTCCGTAATCACAAGCTCGTGTACACGCCCTCCCGGGCTATCGCCGCCTCACACCCGCGGCGTCCGCAGCGGCGCACCGCCCGGTGAAATGCCTCGCCCGACTGCGACTCCGGTAGACGCCTGCGCCACGCTCTGCCGCGCACCCAGCGACGCGCTCAGGCTGCGCATTCCCGTCCCGTGCTGTATCCCCTGCTGGTGCATCGTCACAATAATCACCACCGCCGGCGTCTTCCCGGCGCACTGGTATGCGTGCGGCGTGCTCGCATCAAAGTAGACGCTGTCGCCCGCCGCGAGCACCTGCGTCCGCTCGCCATGCTTGATTTCCAGTTCCCCTTCCACCACATACAGGAACTCGAACCCCGGATGGACGTGAGCACGAACTTCGGTTCCTTTTTTTAATGGAATGAATTCGGCATAGTAAGGATCGAGCGTCCGGTCCGGCACCATGTAGCCGAGACTCTCAAAATAGTAGGTGGGGTCGTCGACGCCGGTCTGCGGTAAACGAACCCGCTCCTTCTTCCTATGCACGCGGAACAGGGTATGTGGCTCGGTTTCGAAAAAGTACGAGAGGTCCTTGCTGAACACCATGGCGATGCGCGCCAGGTTGCGCAGTGTCGGCACCACCCGGCCCGTCTCCAGTTGCGACAGAAAACTCGCCGAAAGGCCCGTGTGCCGGCCAAGCTCCACCAGCCCCATCGATTTCTTCAGGCGAAGGCGCTTGATGCGTTCGCCGATGCGCTTTTCCGCAATAAAGGCTTCGGCGGTTTCAGGGTCGATCTCAACGGCTGCGGCTTCCTCCCTTACGGCGGCAGGATCTTTCACGGCAGTTTTCATCGTGGATGCTTCTCCTCGAAGGCTCATATCGTTATTCTCTCGCTTCAAAAACTTTTGATGAGATTAAATCTCGCAATTTTCCCGAACGTTTTAGTACGCCGGAAGATCTCCGAAAGGATGTCGACACCATGAAAAATCATGTGCTTTTGAGTGGAGCCTCCGGGCTCATCGGCACCGCCCTGCGCCAGCAACTCACCGCCGCGGGCTGGGAATCTCGCCAACTCGTCCGCCACAAGCCCCAAAATCCGGGCGAGGTCCAATGGAATCCCGGCCAGGGGGCCGGCCCGGACGCGGCTGCGCTCGGAAACCCCGCCGTCGCCATTCACCTTTCCGGCGCCGGCATTGCCGACAAACGCTGGACCGAGGCCCGCAAGCAGCTCATCGTCGACAGCCGCATCCAGAGCACCCGCGCCCTGGTGACCGCTCTCTGCGCCCTCGACCCCAAACCCCGGCTGCTCATATGTGCCTCTGCCATCGGCATTTACGGCGACCGCAGCGACGAAGTCCTCGACGAAACCTCCACCCATGGAACCGGCTTTCTGCCCCACACCTGCGAGCAATGGGAGGCCGCCGCCGCCGAGGCGGCAAACTCCGGAATCCGCGTCGTCTCGGCGCGTTTTGGAGTCGTTCTCGCAAAACAAGGTGGAGCACTGGCGAAAATGCTGCCGCTCTTCCGGCTCGGCCTTGGAGGCCCGCTGGGCAGCGGCCGCCAGTGGATGAGCTGGATCAGCGCGCGGGATACCGCCCGGGCGCTGGCCTTTCTGGCCGATCCAGCCCAGGCCGAAGGCCCCGCGGTCGAAGCGGTCAACGTCGTGGCCCCCGACCCGGTAACCAATGCCGCGTTCACCCGCGCCCTGGGCCGGGCGCTCCATCGGCCTGCATTCTTGCCGGCTCCGGCCTTTGCACTCCGGCTCGCCTTCGGCGAAATGGCCGACGCCGCCCTGCTCGCCTCCGCTCGCGTCCTTCCCCGCCGGCTCCAGCAAATGGGCTTCCGCTTCGAGGACGCCACCCTCGCCGGCGCCCTCCGTTCGGCCATCGCGCATTCAGAAAACCCGTAGGCCGGCGAAACGCTGCCCACTCCGCACTGCCGCCAGCGATTTCCGGCCATGGCCGCCCATCCTTGCACTGCGGCATTTCCGAAAATGCTTTAGCCTCTAGATGATGACGGCCGGGGTCTCGCGCAGGGTTGCGGCAATGGGATTGGGTCTGGCGCTGGCGGCGCTCGTGAGCGGCTGCGCGCTCGAGGCTGCGCCCATGCCCCCAAGCCTGCACATCCCTGTTCCCGTCACCAACCTCACGGCCAGGCGCGCGGGCAACGCCGTCACACTCGCCTGGACCATGCCCGAGCGCGCCACCGATAAGGTCGCGCTCAAGGGCCGTCAGCGGGTCGAGATTTGCCGTCTTCCGCAACCCTCCGGCGCCCCAAATTCCAAACCCAGCCAGGCTCCCTGCCAGCCGGCGGGAAACATCATGATTCTGCCCGGCGTGGCCGGCAGGTTTGTGGATACCCTCCCGCCCGCGCTCGACACCGGCGCGCCTCGGCTGCTCACTTACGCCGTCCGCGTCTATGGCCCCTACAAGCGCCTCGCCGGATACTCCAACCGCGCCACCGTGATCGCAGGCGCCGCTCCGCCGCCCGTAGGCGACGTCACCGCCCAGACCCGTCCCGACGGAATCGTCCTCCACTGGCAGCCGCGGCCGCCCGAGCACGGCATGCAGATGCGCATGGTCCGCACCCTCGTCGAGCCAAAGCTCGCCCCGCACGCAAAACCGCCTCAGCCCAATCCAATGCTGGGCGCGGGACCGGTCCAGCGCCAGGTCCTTGAAGTCAGCCTCGCCGCGCACGACCCCGGACAGGCTCTCGATCGCGACGCCACCCTCGACCACACCTATACTTACGTCCTCCAGCGCGTCATCCAGCTCAAGGTCGACGGCGCCAGCGCCGAACTCGCCGGCGCAAAAAGCCCCGCCGTCACCGTGGACGCCAAGGACGTTTTCCCGCCCTCCGTCCCGCAGGGCCTCGTCGCCGTTGCTGACGCCCAGGCCCGCTCCATCGATCTCTCCTGGGAGCCAAGCCCCCAGCCGGACACCGCCGGCTACATCGTCTATCGCCGCGCCGCCATCGGCGCATGGCGGCGCATCTCACCCGCAAACCAGCTCGTCACCGCCCCGGCCTGGAACGACACCACCGTCCTGCCCGGCGTGCACTACCAATATTCCGTCTCCGCCGTCGACCGCGACGGCAACCAAAGCGCGCGCTCCGCGTCTGTACAGGAGGAACTCCCCCGGCAACAGTAATTCCGCTCGCAGCCGGGCGCAGCCTCCGGAAAGAAAATGAAAGGGTAGATACAAATCATGCGTTATTGCCGGTTCATGACCGAGTTTGGGCCGCAGTACGGGGCCGTCGAATATCGCCCGGGCAATCCATCCGGTGGCTGGTGGATCGAGCGCCTGCTCCCGCCCTTTGACGAAGACAAGTGCGTCGCCCCCTATGAAGGCAAGTTTTCCCCGCTGCCACTCGACCAGGCCCAGTTGCTCCCGCCGGTCGTCCCCTCCAAAATCGTCTGTATCGGCCGCAACTACGGCGCGCACGCCGCCGAACTCGGCAACGATGTCCCCAAAGAGCCGCTGCTCTTTCTCAAGGCGCCCTCCTCGCTGCTCGCCCCCGGCGCAACCATCCTGCTGCCCACGCAATCCCAGCGCGTCGACTTCGAAGGCGAACTCGCCGTCGTCATCGGCAAACGCGCCTCTAAAATCGGCCCCGCCGAAGACGTCCGCCCCTACATCCGCGGCTACACCATCGTCAACGACGTCACCGCCCGCGACCTCCAGAAGTCCGACGGACAGTGGTCCCGCGCCAAGGGATTCGACACCTTCTGCCCCACCGGCCCTGTCGTCACTGACGACCTCGACCCCGTCGCCGGAATCGCCGTCGTCACCCGCCTCAACGGCGAAATCCATCAGGAGGGCACCACCCGCGACCTCATCTTCCCCATCGACACCCTCCTTCGCCACATCTCCGCCGCCATGACCCTCATGCCCGGCGACCTCATCCCAACCGGCACGCCCTCCGGCGTCGGACCCATGCATGCCGGTGATGTCGTTGAGGTTACCGTCGAAGGCATCGGCTCGCTCCGCAATCCGGTCGCCCAGGGATGATGCGCGCATCTAATAATGTTGGGGATCTCTCACAACCGTAACCGGATCGCGCCGGGCCTTCCCTGCGCGGAGCTCCCCGCGATCTCGTTACAATAAACACATAGGTTCAGGAGGAAGCATGGGACAGAGTGAGCTCGCTCAGCTACGCAAAATGACCACCGTCGTCGCCGACACCGGAGACATCGAAGCCATCGAAAAGGTGAAGCCGCAGGACGCGACCACCAATCCGTCGCTCATCACCGCCGCCGCGCAGATGCCCGCCTACCAGAAGATCGTCGACGACACCCTGCTCGACGCCAAAAAGCAGCTCGGCAACGCCGCCACCCACAAGGACGTCGCCAAACTCGCCTTTGAAAACCTCGCCGTCGCCTTCGGCAAAAAGATCCTCGCCATCATTCCAGGCCGCGTCTCCACCGAGGTCGACGCGCGTCTCTCCTATGACACCGAGGCCACCATGAAGCAGGCCCGCTCCATCATCCAGAAGTACGCCGACGCGGGCATCTCCAGGGAGCGCATCCTCATCAAGATCGCCTCCACCTGGGAAGGCATCCGCGCCGCCGAGCAGCTCGAAAAGGAAGGCATCCACTGCAACCTCACCCTCCTCTTCGGTCTCCATCAGGCCATTGCCTGCGCCGACGCCGGCGTCACCCTCATCTCGCCCTTCGTCGGCCGCATCCTCGACTGGTACAAGAAGAACACCGGCAAGGACTACACCGGCGCCGACGACCCCGGCGTCCAGAGCGTCACCCGCATTTACAACTACTTCAAGAAATTCGGCTACAAGACCGTCGTCATGGGTGCCAGCTTCCGCAACATCGGCGAAATTGAACAGCTCGCCGGCTGCGACCTGCTCACCATCTCGCCCAAGCTCCTCGAGGAGCTCGAAGCCAAGCCCGCCGAACTGCCCCGCAAGCTCGACCCCGAAGCCGCAAAAGGCATGCAGATCGAACGCCTCCACATCGACAAGGCCACCTTCGACAAGATGCACGCCGAAGACAAGATGGCCAACGACAAGCTCAGCGAAGGCATCAAGGGCTTCAGCGACGCCCTCGAAAACCTCGAACAGATGCTCGCCAAGCGCCTCGAAGAACTCAGCGCCGAACCCGTCGCCGCCAACTAACTCCCATCCCTCACCCAAAGAAACGGCCAGCCACCCGGCTGGCCGTTTCTGCGTGCGCGAAACCCTGACGCAAGGCTCACCCACGAACCCGCGTCGTGCCTGCACAACTTCTGAATCCCCCAAAAATTGTCATCCTGAGCGAAGCAAGCTCACCTCCCATGCATCTTCTACCTTCCTCTGTCCCGCGAACTCAACGTCGATCATATTCAAGGCATCAACGCGGGCTATGTAAAACGGTCGGCGACGATTGACCCAGAGCGCTCTGAAGATTGCTTCCCGGCGTCCCCTCTGAGAGTTTCCCGCCTCAATCCTCCGCTGTACCCAAAGAGCAATCAGAGGGGACGCGATAACTGCCCCTATGCTCATCGCCCCGGTTGCCCAAAGAACACCTGAGTCGGTCATCTCACCGGTGCGCATCTCGACGGATGCGGCTGCTCCTTCCCCGTCGGGGGCTATACACCCGCTTGATCGAATGATTTAGGGCGATTTAAGAATGTGAGTCCGTCTTCTTGGCAAAATATCCTCGCGCCCCCTGTGATTGCCACCCCCCGCATCCTACCTCTGTAAGAGGCACCCATGATCTACCAGAAGCAATCAAGATTTTCGCCCGACGAACTCGACCAGCCCATTCGCGACGCGGCCCAGCGCCACAGGTTCGGCGTCCTCAACGTCCTCGATCTCCGCGCCACCCTCAGGAACAAGGGCATCGACCTCGGCAGCGAAGCCCGCGTCTATGACATCTGCAATCCCCAGGCCGCCTCGCAGGCCCTCGCCCACGACCCCGCCGTCGCCACCTTGCTCCCCTGCCGCATCGCCGTCTACAGCACCGCCGCCGGAAGCACCCTCGCCATGGTCCACCCCACCGACCTCTTCGCCGCCAGCGGCCTCCACATCGACTCAACCCTCCCCGCCGACGTCGAACGCGAGCTCATCGCCATCATCGATGAAGCCGCCGGCTGACGGCGCCCCGCCCTCGCGCCCGCCGAACTGCGCGAGCCAGAGATTCGCACCCTCGCGCCGAAGGCCCGTTCGCCTTTGCCGCCACCCCGGACGCCCAGTCCCCCGGAATTCTGCCGGGAATCACGCCCTGAATTGATATCCTGAAAGTAAGGACATGCAAAAAGGCGGCTCCCTCACCGGAGCCGCCTTTTTCCGTCCCACTGCGCCAAAAACCGGAGATTTCCGCAGAAAATCCCCGGAAGACTCTAGCCCTCATTTCTCACAGGCAAGTTGTCGAGAGCGGCGGGTGGAATGAAGAAAAGTGATTGGAAAGGCCGTCATTTCATGGCATAACTGCGTTGTCAAAGCGTAGTTGGAGCCAAAGAAGGGCGG
>JAJYVU010000123.1 GCA_021791875.1 Acidobacteriota bacterium
GGCCTTTCCAATCACTTTTCTTCATTCCACCCGCCGCTCTCGACAACTTGCCTGTGAGAAATGAGGGCTAGAGCATTTCCCCTGTTGGTATAGACCGAAGAGAGAATCTCAACGCAGCTTTTCCGTTAAGAAAAGCTGCGCTTGGTGGAATTCAGAAAGTTCACAAGAATAGGGGAAATGCTGCTAGAAAGCAGGCAGTGGACTCTTGCTCGGTGACAGAATCTGATCCAGATAATCCGGCGTGCCCGGAATCCTCTCCAGATGCGGAATCCGCAAACCGCCGTAGTACGGGATCGCCACGGTCTTGTACATCTTCCCGCGACGGAACTGTATCTCGATCGGTTTCTTATCCTTTTCGGCAGCCAGAATCGCATCCTGCAGCACTTCCGCCGTGTACGCCTCCCCGTTCACTGAGACAAGCTGCGTATTCGGAACCATCCCCGCCTTGAACGCCGGGCTGTCCCACCACACACTGCCAATCATGCCCGGGGCACCATGCCCGCGGAACTGGCCCACGGCAATACCAAGAGAAGTCGAGAAGTCCGCAATGCCAAACTTCGCGAACTCTTCCTGCTCCCACTTCACAGGAGTGTCGTTGTACACCAGCTTGTAACCGCCGCGCGTAAAGCCGCTCTCGGGCACCTGCGGATGCAGATCATATATACGCGTCCGCAAAAACTTCGCCCAGTCATATGGCGTCACCGCATTCAGGTCGTTCACAATGTCTTGGAAGTCGTACTGGTCCGTAATCATGCTGCCGTTGTACACGCCCAGAAACTTCTTGCAGAAATCGTCCAGCGATTTTTTGCCGTCGGTCAGTTGCATGATCTTCGTGTCCACCGCCAGCCACACCAGCTCGCCTTCCTGGTAGTAGTCCTCCGCGCGCTGCCAGCTCACCCAGCTCACCGGCGTACGCTGCGAAATAATCGGTTGGTTCGTCGTATCAATCAGCGGACGCCAGTCGCGGCCCTTCGCAGCCTCAAAGCCCGCGGCCACACGCGCAAAAATATCGCGTGTCTGCGCTTTCGTGCGCATACCGGCGCGCGCCGTCAGCACGTTGCCCCAGTACTGCGTCATGCCTTCGTACACCCAAAGCAGATCATCGCGCATCGGCACGTTGAAGTTCGGAGTCCACAAATCATCCGGCCGCCGGAACTTCCCGTTCCACGAGTGCGTGTACTCGTGCGCCAGCAGATCGCGCTCAAACACGCCGCCTTTCCAGTCCGTCAGATACTTCTCGCCGGTACCGTCTTCGCTCGACTGGTGATGCTCCAGCCCGATGCCGCCCACCTTGCTGCTCAGAAGCAGCAGGAAATCATAATGCTTGTAGTGGTGCGAGCCGTAAAGCTTGTCCGCCTGGATCGCCAGGTTCTTGTGCAGTTGCAGCTCTTCCGGCGTCATCTTCAGGTCCGCCGGCTTGTCCGCAAAGATATTCAGGTGCACAATATCGGTCTTCGTCGGCGACAGGTTAAACCGCGCATAGTAAAGCCCCGCATACAGCGGCGAATCCACCAGTGTGTTCAGCGGCGTCTGCTGGAACTTCACTGTATTGCCCTCGTCCGAGGCCGTCTCCAGCGCCGTCGCAAACTTCCATCCGTCCGGCAGAATCAGCGTCGTATCGAACGGAATATCCCGCGAGAAATACCCCGCCGGATACATCAGCACCTCGTTCCACTCCAGGTCCATCAGCGCATTCGACATCTCAATGCGCCCCGCGCTCGGCTTGATTGGCGAAAGGTAGTCGAAATCCACACCCACCGTCTTCGCGCCCGGCGTCAGCGGCACGTGGAAGGCATACATATTCACGCGGTCGCGCACCCATTGCACCCGATGCCCATCTACCGTGGTCACAATTCCGCCCAGCATCTTGATCGGCCCATCCGGCTCATGATCTCCCGGCAGCCACTCCGGATACAGCAGAATCATCTGCTTCGACCCCGGCGCCACCGGAATCACTTCATGCACATGCTCCACGCGATCCGTCGTATTGGTGACGTTCACCGTCAGTTGAATCGGCCCCACATAGGGCTTATCCACCGGCTGCGGAATCGCCGGAGGCCACGGCACCGGCTGCGGTTGAGGCTGAGGCTGCTTCTGCGCAAATGCGCCAGTGGCCAGCAAAAAAGAAGAAGCCAGGACAAGGCCAGCTGTTTTTATCATGGGTTTGTATGTACTCCTGGTGAATAGCAAACAATCATAATAGGCCGTACCACCATGAAAATTCCATGTGCGCTCAAAAAAAAACGGCGCAGAGAAATCCTCCCCTGCGCCGCTTCCGATCGTACTTCCCTGTTGATTACTGACCCTGTCCCAGCGAATAACCAGGCTTTCCGTTAAACCGGTACAGATGCTCCGTTTTGATGAACTCAATCCCCGAGTTCGCCAGCTTCAGCAGAAGATCCGCAACATCTTCATTCTTCCTGCCATCGGCCTCGAACCGGCAGCGCCAGTGATCCGTGCACAGCGTCTCCTCGCGTCCGTTCGGCCACACCTTCACGCCGCGATTCGTAATCATTTTCAACTCAAACAGTGTGCCAGCTGCCGCCTGCAGGCGTATCGCAAGCTCGTCCGGAGCAATGCCGTCCCAGTCCACGAACACATCCACACCCGCCAGCACCTTCTCTTCGCGTGCAAGGCTGCGCACTTCAATCGCAATCGCGGCCGGCTCTTCTTCCGCTCCCGCGCTTACCGTCGGCTCGTCCACCGCAGTCAGCTTTTCCGGTCGGCACCCAAGCCGCTCGATCACAGCTTCGGTAAACCGCCGCGTTCCGGCGTGCTCCACCGTGTGCTGTCCGGCAATGTCACGCGTATGGATGCCGTCTTCGAGCGCGCTCAGCCAGGCATTCATCACCTTCGCCGCAACCGCGCCGCGTCCCAGGTGACGCAGCATCTCTACACCGGCCAGCAACAGCCCGGAGGGGTTCGCCACATCCGCCGGCAAATCCGGAGCTGATCCGTGAATCGCCTCGAAGATCGCGCCACCCGATCCAATATTCACCGAGCCACCCAGCCCCACCGAGCCGGTCATCTGCGCTGCAATGTCAGACAGAATGTCGCCGTACAGATTCGGCAGCAGCACCACATCGTAGTCCGAGGGCCGGTGCACAAAGTTCGCCATCCCGAAGTCTACAATCTGGCTCTTCGCCTCAATCTCCGGATACTCCTGCGCGATCTCGTCAAACACCTTGTGAAACAGCCCGTCGGTCACCTTCATGATGTTGTCTTTCACCATGCAGGTCACCTTCCGCCGTCCCTGCTTCCGCGCGTACTCAAACGCATAACGCGCAATCCGCTCCGACCCGCGCCGCGTAATCAGCTTCAGGCACTGCGCCACATCCTGCGTCTGCCGGTGCTCGATACCCGCGTACAGGTCTTCCTCGTTCTCGCGCACAATCACTACATCCATGTCAGGATGCTGCGTCTCCACCACCGGCTTGTACGTCCGGCAGGGCCGCACATTCGCATACAGGCCCAGCGTCTTCCGCATCGTCACGTTCAGTGACTTGTATCCGCCGCCCTGCGGCGTCGTAATCGGCGCCTTCAGCATCACCCGCGTCCGCGCAATCGAGTCCCAGGCCTCCTTCGGAATCCCCGAGGTATTCCCGCGCAGATAAACCTGCTCGCCCACCTCCACAAACTCCGCATCCAGATGCGCGCCCGCCGCGGTCAAAATCGAAAGCACCGCCGCCATAATCTCCGGCCCAATCCCATCCCCGGCCGCGACCGTGATCGGAATCGCCCGCGGCTTCTCAACGCTGCTAATCCCACTCTCATTTACAAAATCAAGGGTCTGCGAACTCATCGACTGTTTCCTCCAGGAGCTAAACTGATGTCAATCACCGAATTCAAATATACGACATATATTTCGTATATAGAAAGTCGCGTTTCCTACATCGCATTTGACGAGGTGAAACCTCCCATGCCATCCCGCCCGCAGAATCCCGCCCGCAAATCCGCCACCCAGCCCCGCGCCCACGCACCTGCGGCTAATCCCCCGGCAGCTGCGCCGCAATCTTCCCAGCCCGTCCAGCAAAAAACCACCTGGACATTCCTCACCAACCACTCGCACGTATTACTGCTCATCGCCCGTGATCCGGAAACCCGTATGCGGGACCTCGCCGACCGCGTTGGCATCACCGAGCGCGCCGTACAGCGCATCATCGACGAACTCCGCGAAGGCGGCTATCTCACCATCACCCGGCAGGGCCGCCGCAACCTCTACGAAGTCCGTGGCGAACCTCATCTCCGCCACCCCGTCGAGGCCGCACGCACCGTTGGCGATCTCATCCGCATGGTCAACGGTTAAGCAAAAAACAGCTTCGCCGCAATAAATCCAGCAGCAAGGGTCGTAGCAAATTGTCTTTAAATTTTGGTAGCGCTATCGGGGATCGAACCCGAACTCTCCGCCTTGAGAGGGCAAAACAGGCCACTTTGGACAGGTTTGGCAGGGGTGGCAAGAATGCGTAAAACTCCAGTGTTTACGCGGCTCTGACGCATGTTCTACACTTGCTCTGCTTAGGAGCCGTTTGGCATCATTTATCGGCTCCTTCGTCACCACAGCGTCACCGGGAGAACAGCGCACATGGACGAAAAAGCGAAGCAGAGGATTGCGGAATTGAACGAGTTGATAGCAGCCCAGATGTGGGAGAAAAAACAAGCGGAACGTAAGCGAGATTTTGAGAAAAGGGAGTACCTGAATTACATGGGTGCTAAGGACGATTCCGATTTCCGGCATATGAGATGGAACCCTCAAGATGTGAAGAAGTGGGAAGATGCAGCCAAGAAGGCCGATGCGGATTTTGAAGTGATAAGCGCATCGATTGATCGGAAGATCGAAGCGGTCAAGAATGAAATTGGCAATTTGGAAGGATTCGGACTCATAGAATGATACGTTCTCCGCGAATCTGCTATGAGCGAATAAAAGACCGGGGGCGGTTTTAGCAGGGGGCCGCCCCCGGGTGCGCTATCGGCTGCGGAGAAGTCAGCCGATCCGCAAGCTCTCGGCCTCGGAATCGGCCTGATTTGGTCCGGGCGCCGTGATGCCTGCCCGTTCCCGCGCTGCGTTCCGTTTGGCGCGGATCGACCGCAACTCAGATTTGAGGATGGCGATTTCCGCACTCTTGGCCCTGATAGCACCCTGCAGCTCATCCTCCGGCTTCGCAGCGTCTGCGGCCTCGGCACGGGCAGTGGTGAGTTTCTGTTGCCACGCTGCGATTTCCTCGCGGCTCGGGAATTCGTCATCGCTCGGCTTTGCTCGCTCTACGGCCCTGAGTCTGGCTTTTGCGGCATTGCTCGCCGTGATTGCCCGGTTGCGATCCTCCCGTAGCTCTTCGCGCTCACGTTCGAGCCTTTGCAGTTTTTCCAGCGCATCGCGGCCCTGTTCGGTCAATGCATCGAACTCATCCCGTGCCTCGCTCAGCGTCGATTTGCGGCGGCCCTGCACCAGTTGCCGCACCTCTCGGTCAAATTCAACCATCCGGGCTGCGACCTCGGGAAACTCGGCGAGTAGTCCCGCGCCAAGACTGTCGAGGGCATCAAGAATTTGGTCCTCTGGTTCGCGCTGGGGCTCAGGTTTCGTGCGCTTCCGGGCGGGAACGTCGCGCACGGTAATGGTGGTTGGAACGTCAAGCGCCAGCGGTCCCTGGCCGCCGCGCATCTCGGAAATCATCGATCTTTGTGGAAACGTCTGCGTGTTCATGGTGTCCCTCGCTACTGCTGTATTTGCGTGTTCAACAATGCGCAGATTGTCTTTTCCGCGCGCGTCTTTTGAATGCACTGCCCAGTCTCCCCAGTTGGTCTGCTCGACGGATATGATCGGCTCGCCAAAATTCAGGTAGACGTTCCGGCCTGCCTCCGTTGCATCCGCTGCGGGTTTAGTTGCTGCCATTGCTCACCCCCTGCGGATGCAGTACAGAATGCGCAGTTTTAAGTAGCTGGTCGCCCTCGCAGCATTCGGCGCGGCTCATTGCGGAGAGCGTGGAAGCGTAGCGCGATGGTCCGCGCGGATCTTCCCGGCCTTCCATCGCGTAATACTCGCGGCGCATCGCGTCACAGATCAGCCCCAGCGCATTGCCAACCTTCAGACCCGCCCTGGTTCCATCGGAAAAGGTCAATACCGCATCGCTCCCACCGTTGCCCTCCAGCCGGGCCACGCGCTCACCTAAATTTCGTAATCGCATCGTCTCCCCCTAGTGTTTGCTCCAGCGCCGCAATCCGCGCTTCGAGTGTTTCGGTTTCGTGTGCCTTCAGCATCAGTTCCAGCAAGCCGCGTGCAGCAATAGCCCGCGTTCCCGGCGGCGCTTCGGCATCGCTGGCAACCCTCGCCAACACATCCACGGCCTTCCCGCCCTCCGCCCGCAGCTTGCTGGTCGCCTGGCTCACCATCGCCGCCTTGGCAGCCTCGAATTGCCGCGCGAATGATTCATGCTTCCGCCAGCGGATCAGCGTCCGCACGGAACAGCCGCACTGCGCCGCAGCCTCTCGCAGCGTGGGCGAAGTCAGAATCGCCACGATCATGCGCTCCGTCAGCCGCTCTTTGCCTCGCTGCGTCGTCACTTCTCGGCGTCTCCTGTCATTCTCTCGGCGCCTTTGGCAGGCCAGCCGGTTCTCTGTGCCACCTCGGGCTAG
>JAJYVU010000124.1 GCA_021791875.1 Acidobacteriota bacterium
ATGGAGCAGCGATTTCTTGCCTCTCGAATCGAGTGAAATCAACCCCGCAACCCAAGCCGATGCCGCTGCTGGGAATTTTGCAAGTGGCTCGTTAGTTTGGAAATACGCCTGGGCGAGGAACGATCCAGGTGGTGGCGCTTCCGAATCAGGCCCGTATTGTGTTCAGTTGCATCGCTGGCGCCGACCTGTCGAAACGCATATCAATTCGCCCCAGAAATGAGAAGCCCAGCCCAACGGCCAGCCAGGGTATTCTTTACGGAGATACCCTGTATCTTTCTGCAAAGGACGCGTATGTCCCGGCTCTGGGCCTCTTTTCGCCGGAACTGGGCATTCAGGTGCGGATGTCGATACGCAGCCTGCTGGATGGCTAGCAGAAGGCTGATATGGATTTTCCCAACGTCGTTTTTTCCACGATTTATCTTCGTGACGTGAAAGATGAAGGCTCGGTCGTATCACTCTATGGCACGTTTTTCAAAAACAACTTTCCGGCACGCACGACATTGCAGCAGAATTTCGATATGAAGTCGGAAGACGTCGAGCAGATTTCATTTATCGCGGTACGACAGCCGCTTCACTGAGGAGTGAATGTGCAATTCGCTTTCGCCAGAACCAAACCATGGTTTTCAGCATTGTTGTCCTCAATGGCGCTGCCGGCTCTGCTAAGTTTACCGGTGCAGTGTCAGGCGAAATCCTCGCCAGCCTGTCAGGTACATGCAACAAACTACCTGGGATGGAAGGCCGAGGAGTTATCCAATCCTTGGGTGAGGCTGGAGATTGTTCCACAGATCGGGGGACGGCTGATCCAGGTCGCTTTTGGCGGCCATGATTTTCTGTACATCAACCCTTTGCTGCAAGGACAGGTAATCCCGCTGGCAAGCAAAGGCTACGGCGATCGCAATTACGGTGGAGATAAGATCTGGCCGCTGCCTGAGGGCAATCAGGATGAGCAGCATTGGTCCGGCGGTGGAAATCTGGATGATGCCCCTTTTACCCTGCAGGTGCTATCCATCGGACCGAGGTGTGCGGTGCGGTTGACCGGTCCGGTTGATCCCGAGATCGGGCAGCGATATATTCGCGACATCAGCATCGGAGCGGACACTCCAGTAATTTCATTCCACGTAGTGATGCAGAATATGAGCGGCTATCCGCGAACATGGTCAGAACAGACAATCACGGAGTACCCGACCTCCCATCCTGCGGGCTCGGATAATTTCAACACCAAGTTCTGGGGAGTAACAGAAGTGAACCCGGCCAGCGCGTATCTGAACGGCTATCACGTACGCACCGGCCCGGCGGACAACCCGGCTTTCACCGTGCAGGATGGTTCGTTCCGCGTGCATTGGAACAACATCATGCAGGAGGTATGGATAGATTCCCAATCGGGATGGCTGGCGGCGGTAGATGGTTCGAACGGATATACGATGGTGGAGCGTCACCGTGTCGATCCCAAGGCGGTCTATCCCGGAAAGGCCTCGGTCATTTTTTATTCGACGGGTGAACCGACACCGCCCCCTGCGAAGGGGCAGACGACGGAACCCCGCGAGGGACCGTTCGTGGAAGCGGAGATGAACAGTCCCATGGTCGAGCTTGCACCCGGCGAAAGCTACGCGATGGATAGTGAGTGGTATCCAACGCGCATGGGAAAAGATTTCAAGACGACAACTTACAGTGGTGCGGTCGGGACTCCGCTGACCGCTACTGCGACTCCTGGGGGCTTGGTACTCGCCGGCAGCTTTGGGGTGTTTTATGCCGGAGATCTGGTGGCCCACTTATACTACGGAGGGGACGGTGGAAGCACGGCGAAGCTTATGTCTGTCGTTCCCACCGAGCCGGTACACTTGCACACGATACTACAGGCGCCGACCAACACAACGCGGGTCTCGGTGCATCTGGTGGATTCTCACGGTTTGGATCGCGGGCCGCTGGGAGAAGTTCAGGTGCTTCAAACTCCTTCGACTGATGGGGCAAATGCCAGGTAGAAGATATTGTTCAGAGAGAAAATACGAGACGTTATCATCGATGTCTTTGCCGATCTTGATTCAGAGATTTGAAGCGATGATGTTTAACTGGCTTGCGATGATATTGGTAGGCTCCTTTTTGTTGTTGAGTGGCTGGATATCAGCCCTGGGACAAGACCAACCGATGAGCGATTCCAGTCAGGATCGGGGCGCACAGCTATATCAGTCACATTGCGCTTACTGCCACGGTGCGGACGGCAGAGGCGGCCGGGGCCCGGCGATTGCGACGCTGCCTAAAGTGATTGCAATGTCGAACCAGGATTTGATGGGCATCGTGCATAAAGGCGAAGCCGACCAGGGCATGCCGGGATTTCCTGACCTGGGCGATGAGAGTACAAAGGCTGTGGTTCAGTATTTGCGCACGTTGCAAGGAGTGACTGCGGATGGTCCTTCCGCCAGGCTGACAGGCGATCCCGATGCGGGCCGGCAGATTTTCTACGGCAAGGGGCAATGCTCAACCTGCCACATGATTCTTGGCAAAGGCGGTTTTATGGCGACGGAGCTCACCTCCTACGCAAGGAATCGAACGGCGCAGGAAATTCTGCAGACGATTGTGAATCCGGATGCGAATTTAGAGCCGACATCCCGTGTGGTACATGTGCGCACCATGGAAGGAGAAAGCCTGGCGGGCGTTGTGCGCGCGGAAGACAACCTGAGCATGGCCCTGCAGACTGAGGATGGGCGGTATCACTTCCTGTCGAGGAGCAATCTGGCTGCGGTGAGCTATACCGATCATTCTCTGATGCCGCGTGATTATGGAAGCCGGTTGACGTCCAGGGAACTGGATAATCTCGTGGCCTATCTGATCGTCACTAGCAGGCAGGCTCCGACGGAGCCAGCGCCCGCAAAACCCCGGGGGCACCACGACGACTAGATGCTGGCAGGATTCCAACGCGACGGAAGGAATTTGACGATGACGAGAAGCTGCAGGAGCGTGGTCGGACTTGCCGCTGTCGCGATGATGATGACGGCCGTCGCGACACAGGGGCAGTCTGCGGCGCATTCTTCGACGAAGGCCCGCGTCGGAGTCAACGGGTCGGGAGGACATGCATTCCGTGAGGGAAACAAACTGGGGCTGATCGACGTGCAACAGAGCGATCTGTTGCAGAAGACCATCAAAAACAATTGGGTGTCCTACAACGGGGACTATACGGGACGGCGCTACAGCAGCCTGTCCCAAGTTACGCCGCAAAACGTAAGTCATCTGGCTGCCAAGTGGGTCTTTCATACTCGAAATGCTGGTGTGCTGGAGGTAACTCCGGTAGTGGTGGCCGGGGTGATGTTCATTACTGGCTCCAATGACGCCTATGCCCTGGATGCTAGGACGGGTGCTCTGCTGTGGCACCATGCCCGCGGCGTTTCGTCGGGTCTGATCGACGATGCCTCCGGGCATATTAATCGCGGTGTTGCAATGCTTGGAACCCGCGTCTATATGGAGACCGATAACGCGCATCTGCTGTGCCTGGATGCGCGCTCGGGCAACCTGATCTGGGATGTGGCTTACGCGGACAATACCCAGAACTACGGCGCCACGAGCGCTCCCTTGATTGTGAAGAACAAAGTATTGGTCGGTACCTCCGGCGGCGACGACGGCGTGCGCGGCTTTGTGGCCGCCTTCGACGCGCAGACGGGCAAAGAGGTGTGGCGCTTCTGGACGATCCCCGCTCCGGGTGAGAAAGGATCGGAAACCTGGCCGGTCGGCAATGCTTATTTGCTTGGAGGCGGCACCGCGTGGATGCCGGGAACCTATGATCCTGAACTGAACACGATCTATTGGGGAACGAGTAATCCCGCGCCGGATTTCGATGGAAGCATGCGGCCGGGCGACAACCTCTATACAAGTTCCTTGGTCGCGCTGGATCCAGACAACGGGAAAATGAAATGGTATTTCCAGTTCAATCCGCACGATCTCTACGACTATGACTCAGTGCAGACGCCGGTCCTGGTGGACGCGAAGTTCAAGAACAAGTCGCGCAAATTGATCGTGACGGCAAATCGCAACGGCTTTCTCTACATCCTGGATCGCACGACGGGAAAGTACCTCTACTCGAAGCGGTTTATGAAACGTATGAACTGGGCCAAAGGCATCGACAAAAACGGACGGCCCATCTCCAATAACCTGATCCCCGACGCAAAGGGCGTTCTGGTTTGTCCTGGCTTCGCAGGTGCGACCAACTGGTATTCGCCCAGCTACGATCCGCAGACAAACATGTTCTATTTCCGTTCATTCGAGGGATGCGACGTGCTGCAGGCGAAGCACGAACCCTTCAAGCCAGGTCGTCCATATTATTCAACCGGCTCGCGAACGCCTCCGGGCAATGTTGCAAACGAGAGCTATATCAATGCCTTCGACCTGACCAGGCTTGATTTTGCCTGGCGAGACATGCAGATTGGGGAAAGACAGGCCTGGGCGGGTGTCATGACGACGGCGGGCGGGTTGGTGGCCTTCGGCAATGACGCCAGCGAATTCGAGATCGACGACGCCCGCACTGGCAAGCCGTTATGGGCGTTTAAGCTCGGACAGCCTATGCACGCCTCACCCATGTCGTACGCGATCGACCGTCAGCAGTATTTTGCGGTAGCGGCGGGAGACGACGTGTTTGCCTTCGCCTTGCCGTAGGGCAATTTCTCATCGGATAACAGTTATCGCATCGCGCTATCTCTTGCTGTAACCCAGAATTCCGTGCGTCTTCGTTTGCAGGATGTATACGGTATCGCTGGCAGTGATGTAGAGCTTCGAATTATCCGGTCCACCCCACGTCAGGTTGGCCATGCCTTTGGGCATTTGCACGGTGCCGATATGCACGCCTTCGCGATTCCATACCCAGATGCCGGTGGGCCCCGAGACAAACAAACGGCCATTGACATCGACTTTCATTCCGTCCGGAACGCCGCGTTTCAGGGGGTCGGTCATGTCGGCGAAATCCATTCCGTCGGAGATGGTTCCATCTTTGTGGAACTTATAGCGCCGGATTTTCATGCTGTCGTCGTCATCGATGTAAAGATATTTCCCATTCGGTGAGAATGCCAGGCCATTCGGTGCTTTCAGGTCCGTGGTCAGCAGTGACATGCTATTGCCGGCCCCAATGCAGTAGACCGACGGAGGCAACTCCTGTTGTTGGTCGTGAGTCATGTCGATGGTCGGATCCGTGAAATAGATCGCGCCATCAGGACCGATGACGATGTCATTGGGAGTGTTCAGCTTCTTGCCTTGGTAGTGATCGGCGACCGTCTCGAAGCTTTTGCCGTCTGCCGAGAGCCGAATGATCGCGCGCAACCCGCTCGCGGTACTCAACAGGCGATGCTCCCGGTCATAGGTGCTGCCGTCGGGATCCACCAGAGACACCATGTTTTCGACACGACCGTCCTCGTAGAGCTTGTCGATTTGATTCTTCGACTCGTCGCTCACCCACAGGAATCCGGCCGGGTCCCACACAGGACCCTCAGTAAATCCGAAGCCCGTTCCCATCGTCGTAAGTGTTGCGTTCTTGTCGAACACCTCCCAGAATTCTGGCGTCAGTGCATGCAGTTCGAAGAGTCTGTGAGTCTTTTGTTGATCCGCTGGTCCTTGGGACACTGCAACCGCGGGCGTGACCGGCTGCTGCGCGACCGCCGTACATACGAAAACAGCTAGAAACACCGCAAGCGTGAAAAGAAAGGAATGGGAAGTTTTCATCATTGTGCGCTAGTCACCATAATCATAATGGAACCTCTGCACAAGTCTCAAATCCACAGCCAGCTTGGATAAAGTTGTAAGTGGATGGAGAGCACGATGCGCCAGACAACATTTGCCCATCAAGCGAACTTTGAGAAGTATGGCCGGGAGAGCCGGCGGGAACAGTTTTTGGAGTCCATGGACGGCATCATTCCATGGCAGGAGTTACAAGAGTTCATCGAGCCGTACTATCCCAAGGCGGGCCATGGGCGAGAACCGATTGGGTTGTCGATCATGTTGCGGGTGTACTTTCTCCAGCATTGGTTCAATCTGTCCGATCCGGGCGCGGAGGATGCGCTGTACGAGTCGCCTGTGCTGCGGCGCTTCGCGGGCGTGGGCCTGGGGCGTGCGGCGGCGCCGGACGAAACCGGCATCCTGCGCTTTCGCCACCTGCTCGAAGAGCATGAGTTGAACGGCAGGATTCTGGATGCGGTGAACCTCTATTTGGACAGCAAGGGCATCCGCATCACTAACGGCACCATCGTGGACGCAACCATCATTGCCGCCCCATCCTCGACCAAGAACGCGAAGAAGGAGCGCGACCCGGAGATGCATCGGACCAGGAAAGGCAAGCAGTATTACTTCGGAGCCAAGGCGCACATCGGGGTGGATAGCAAGGAAGGCGTCGTGCATTCGGCATGTACCTCGGCGGCGTCGGTTTCGGATGTGCATATGCTGCCGGACCTGCTGCACGGCAACGAGAAGAAGGTATGGGGCGATGGCGGTTATCAAGGGCAGACGGCGAGGATTCATGAAGTCGCGCCCGCAGCGCAGGACATGACGAACCGGCGCGTGAAGAATAACCGCGGTGAGGTGGATGAGGAAGAGAAGCGCAAGA
>JAJYVU010000125.1 GCA_021791875.1 Acidobacteriota bacterium
CCACGTCCGCACCGGACAACTGCTCGCGGTTCTCGCTAACCAGGATCTCGCGGCCAGTCTCGTCTCCGCCCGTGGCGCATACGATCAGGCCCTCGCCAACTACGAGTCCACCACCGCATCCGCGCTGCCCGAGGAAATTCAGGTGGCAGAAACCAATCTCGAAAACGCCAGGTCGAACCTGCAGGCGCAGCAGCGGCTCTATGACAGCGAAAGCCGCCTCTACCAGCAGGGCGCAATCGCCCGCAACATCCTTGACGCCACCGGCGTCGCGCTCACCAATGCCAGATCCGCCTATCAGACCGCCGAGAAGCGCCTGCACGACCTTCAGGTCACCGGAGAAACCGCGCAGCAGCGCGCCGCCAGGGGCCAGCTCGAAGCCGCACACGGCCGCTACCTCAACGCCAGGGCCCAGCTCGCCTACACGGAAATTCGCAGCCCCATCAACGGAGTCGTCGCCGACCGCGCCGTCTATCCCGGCGACATCGCGCCCGCCGGCGTCCCGCTGCTCATCGTCATGGACACCGCGAAGATCATCGTCCGTATCCACATTCCGCAAACACAGGCCATGCAGCTCAAGCTTGGCGATCCAGCCGTCATTCACGTCCCCGGCGCTAATACCCAGCTGAACGGCAAGGTCACCGTCATCAGTCCCGCGCTCGACCCCAACAGCACCACGCTGGAAGTCTGGGTGGAAGCCGGCAATCCCCACGACATCCTCCAGCCCGGAACCTCCGTCAGTGTCTCCATCACCGCACAGACGATTCCCGGCGCTGTCGTCGTGCCTGACTCCGCGATTCTCACCGATGCCGCTGGCAAAAGCCGCGTCATGGTGGTCGATGCAAACTCCTTCGCCAACTCGCAGCCCGTCACCACTGGTGTTCAGCAGGGCAATCTCATCCAGATTCTCAGCGGGCTCAACCCCGGCGAGCAGGTCATCGTCAGCGGAGGCTACGGGCTCCCCGACAAGACCAAAGTCAACCCCATGCCCATCCAACCCGGCGACAACTCGCAATCTTCGGAATCCACTCAATGACGCCTGTTCATCCGGAAGAAAACCCTGATACCCGGCCGCAGCCGGCACCCGAGCCGCCCGCCGGAGCCTTCTGGTTTTCTACCTTCTCCAAGGCCATCATCGTTCTTCTGGTCACCCTCGCCGCCGTCGGTGTCTATGCGGCCTTTGCCATCCCGCTCGCGGTCTTTCCCACCACCAACTTTCCCCGCGTTGAAATTGGCATCAGCAACGGCGTCATGCCCATTGACCAGATGATGGTCACCATCACGCGGCCCATCGAAGAGGCTGTCAACACTGTAAAGGGCCTCAAGACGGTTCGTTCCATCACCAGCCGCGGCACCGCGGAAATCGATCTCTTCTTCAGTTGGCACGTCAACATGTTCAAGACTCTGCAGCGGGTTCACAACGCCATGGCGCGCGTGCAGACTTCCTTGCCGCCGGGCGCTAAGGTCGATGTCGAACGGCTCCGTTTCTCCAGCTTTCCCATTCTCTCCTTCGGCATGACTTCAGATACCATGCCGCTCACCCGGCTCTGGCAGCTTGCCACCTACGACATCAAACCCCAGCTCAATCGCGTCAACGGCGTCTCCAGCGTGCTCATCCAGGGCGGCGATGTGCCCGAATTTGACATCATCCCCGACCCCGTCAAGCTCCTCCGCACGCACATCACCGTGCAGGACATCCTCACCGCCGTGCAGCGCACCAATCTCATCCAGTCGCCCGGCCTCATCACCACCCGCCACAAGCTCGTCCTCGACCTCATCGACGGACAGGTCCACGACCCCAGCCAGATCGGCAACATCGTCATCAGGAACACTCCGTCCGGTGTACCCATCCACATCGACGACGTCGCAACCGTCAAGCCCGGCATCAAGCCCCGCTATTACATCGTCACTTCCAACGGGAAGCCCGGTGTGCTCTTCAGCATTAACCGCCAGCCCGGAACCAATACCGTGACGGTTGCCGACGGCGTCTATAAAGAGCTCAACAGGATTCGCAAAACCCTCCCGCCCGGGATACATTTCTCCGTCTATTACGACCAGGGTGCGCTCGTCAAAGAAGCCATCAGCAGCGTGCGCGATGCCATCCTCATCGGCATCTTTCTCGCCAGCATCGTCCTTGTCATCTTTCTGCGCGACTGGGGCAGCTCTCTCGTTGCCGGACTCGTGATTCCATTCACCGTCGCCATCACCTGCCTCGTCCTTCTGCTTCTGGGCCAGACCTTCAATCTCATGACCCTCGGTGGCCTTGCTGCCGCTGTCGGCCTGGTCATTGACGACGCCATCGTCGTCGTCGAAAACATCGTGATCCATCGCGATGCCGGGCAGGGAAGAGCGCAGGCCATTCAGAACGCCCTGCACGAGCTCAAAATCCCGCTGCTCGGTTCCACCACCACACCTGTCGTCATCTTTCTCCCGCTCGTCCTCATCACCGGGGTCACCGGCACGTTCTTCCGCGCTCTCGCCGTCACCATGGCCTCCGCGCTCATCACCTCGCTCGTGCTGGCGCTCACCTGGACGCCCACCCTCAGCCAGTTTCTCGTGCGCCGCAAAGACAAATTCCTGCCCGCGCGGAATGTCAATGAAACAGAGTCACCCACGGAGCAGACCCTCCGCATCATGGAGGCCGAAGACGCCACTGTCGGCGGATTCATGAAACGTATCATTGGCGGTTACGAAAAGCTCCTGCACCTCATCCTCGACCGTCCCTGGTATCTCGCGGGCTTCGCCGCCTTGCTCATCATCCTCTCGTACTTTTCCTACGGCGCCCTCGGCAGCAACCTGCTTCCCAGGCTCGATGAAGGCGAATTCACCGTCGACTACATCATGCCGCCCGGCAGCTCCCTCCAGGCCACCAACCGTGTCATCAACCATGTCATCCACATCATCCACTCCGTTCCCGAGGTAGTGGCCACTTCCCGCCGAACCGGCCTGCAGTTAGGCCCCGCCGCAGTTACAGAAGCCAATACCGGCGACATCTCCGTCCGTCTCACCAACCACCGCAGCCGGTCCATCTTCCAGATCATGGACGAACTCCAGGACAAAATCTCCAGGCAGGAACCGATGCTCGACATCGATCTGCACCAGACGCTCGAAGACATGATCGGCGACCTGGAAAACGCTCCTCAGCCCGTCGACATCAAGCTTTTCTCTGAGAATCCCGCGCTGCTGCGCCACTGGGCGCCCATCGTCGCCAACCGCATCAAGAAAGTCCCCGGCGTCGTCGGCGTCCTCAACGGCATTGACGACACCATCAGTAGCCCCGAAACCATCTACCGAATCCATCCCGACGTGACCGCGCAGAGCGGCTTTACACCCGCCGAAGTCGTCATGGATGCCAACGCGCTCCTGCAGGGCGAGGTCATTCCTACGCCCATGATCGTCAACAACCGCCCCTACAACATCCGCATCCGCTTCCCAGATCAATACCGGACATCGCCCCAGGCCATGGCCAACACCGTCTTCGGCAGCGCCGCCGGCACCACCGCATCCTTCGGCTCGCTCGTCAGTGTGCGGAACCTTCCCGGCCAGACGGAAATCCTCCAGGAAAACCTCCAGCGCCTCGTCGAAGTCTCAGCCCGCCTGGAGGGAACCAGCCTCGGTCAGGCCATCACCGGCGTCAAAAAGGCAGTCGCATCGCTCAATCTTCCACCGCAAATCCGCGTCGAGTACGGCGGCACTTACGCCTCCATGCGGAAGGCCTTCAATGACCTGCTCATGGTTCTCTTCGCCGGCCTGCTGCTCGTTTTTCTGGTCCTCATTTTCGAGTTCCGCACCTTTGCCGCGCCCATTTCCATTCTTGCTTCTGCCGTGCTCTCGACCTCGGGCGTCTTTTTCGCCCTGCTCATCACCGGAACCGACTTCAACATCTCGTCCTTCATGGGACTCATCATGGTCGTCGGCATCGTCTCCAAAAATGGCATCCTGCTGCTCGACGCCGACGCTAAATTCCGACAGGCCGGTCTCTCGCCGCGCGATGCCATGATTCAGGCCGGCCGCCGCCGTCTTCGCCCCATCATGATGACCGCCGTCGCCGCCATGGCCGGCATGTTCCCGCTCGCCCTTGCTCTCGGCGCCGGTTCCCAAATGCTGCAGCCGCTGGCCATTGCCGTCATCGGCGGCATTGCCATCTCCATGGCCCTCTCGCTCATCATCACTCCGGCCGTCAATTACTACATCTCCGGCCGCCACATCCAAAAGAGCCTTACCTGACGCTCAGGCCATTCCAAAATGAAAAAAGCGAAAGGCCTCAGCCTTTCGCTTTTCAACTTTCTCTGCGTGAAGTCTTGCTTACAGGACGTGTACGTTCTCAGCCTGCCAGCCCTTGGGGCCCTTCACGACGTCAAACTGTACTGCCTGGCCTTCCTGCAGCGAGCGAAATCCATTGGACTTGATCGCGGTGTAGTGGACGAATACGTCCTCCCCACCCGGGCGGCTCAAAAATCCAAATCCCTTCGCATCGTTAAACCATTTCACTGTTCCTTGTTCCATTGCACGTGTTTCCTTGAACTACTCAAATGTATCGCCAATCTCAATGCGGCAGTGTTGCGAGTAGAGCAGGAGCAGAACAGGCAATAACACCAGATCAGATTCAACGATCATCTTCAGATTACCACGATTCCGCCAGACATCTTGAAAAACTTCGCCGCGGAATCCCGGCCTCCGCCGAGCCGTTCCAATTCAGAACTCATAGTTTCTAAAAGCCTTTCGGTCGCTCCTGCCATACGTTCAGCCTGTGCTCCAGCGCCGCCCCCGTCCGCGCAATCGTGCCCTCGTCAAACAGCTTTCCAATCAGCGTCACGCCGTATGGCACCCGCCTCGGAGGGTGGAACGTCGGCAGCGGCATCGCCGGATTCGGCGCCCAGTCGCTCCGCGCCTGGCTCACCTCCACAAATCCCACCCTCAGCGTCAGCGACGGATGACCCGTAAAGTTCGTCAGCGTCAGCGTGGCATCCTTCAGCGAAGGCACCTGCAACACATCCACCTCGTTGAAGATCTTCACCATCTCCTCGGCCATCAACCTCCGCAACCGGTCCGTCTGCACGTAATCCACCGCCGAGAGAAACCGCGACTGACGAAAGATGTTCGGCCACGCATCCGGCGTCTGCATCCGCATCTCGTCCACCTGACCATCCAGCGTAATCTTCTCGAACGATGCCGCCGCCTCGGCAAACAGAATCACGTTCAGCGAGTCGTACGGCCAATTCGGCAGGCTTACTTCCACCGGCTCCAGGCCCAGTTCTTTGAGCGTTTCCAGCGCATTCCGGTCGACATCCGTAGCTTCCTTCATCCACTCCGGAAAATACCCCACGCGCAGCCCTTTCACTGGAACCGTCGCGTCGTAATACAGGTGGCTTGGCCGCGAATCCAGATCGCCCGCATCCGGCCCGCTGATCGCGTGCAGCACCAGCATCGTGTCTTCCACCGTCCGCGCCATCGGCCCCAGCTTGTCCAGTGACCAGCACAGCGTCATCGCCCCCGTCCGCGCCACGCGCCCAAACGTAGGCCGCAGTCCCGTTACACCGCAGCGCATGCTCGGGCTTACGATGCTGCCCTCCGTCTCGCTCCCAATCGCAAACCCTACCAGCCCCGCGCCAACCGCTGCGCCCGGTCCCGCGCTCGAACCAGATGAACCCTCCTCCAGCAGCCACGGATTCATCGTCTGCCCGCCAAACCAGATATCGTTCAGTGCCAGCGCGCCCAGGCTCAGTTTCGCCACCAGCACGGCTCCGGCTTTTTCCAGCCGGTCCACTACCACCGCGTTTTTGTCCGGAACTCGGTTACGAAATGGCGCCGCGCCCCACGTCGTGCGAATATTCGCCGTGTCCAGCAAATCCTTTGCGCCCCATGGAATCCCATGCAGCGGCCCGCGATACTTGCCCGCCGCAATCTCCGCATCGGCCTGCTTCGCCTGTTCTCGCGCCGGCTCCTCGGTCAGCGTGATCACGCACCGCAGCTCGCTGTCATACTTCTTCAGCCGCGTCAGGTAAATCTCCGTCAGCCGCGTCGACGTAATCTGCTTTGTTTTGATCCAGTGCGCCAGTTGCCACACCGCCGCAAACGCAATCTCTTCCTCGCTCGCCGGAACTTTACCCGCATCCGGCAGCGCCGGCACAAACACGTTCCGCTGCGGCCCTGTTGGTGCGCCCGGAATCACAGGATCCCACCCCGAGGCAGGGAACAGCGTCTCCGGCAACTCCACCTTCCGCGGCCCTGTCCGCCGTTCGTAAAGCGGAGCCATCGCCTGCTGCCAGCTCTCTGCCGCCTCCGCGCGATGCGCCTCGCTCAGCATCACGCGCTCCAGCTTTTCCGCCTCGGCAAACGTGCCTGCGTTCACGGCAGGACCCACCGGCGGCGCTGTCGCAAACGCCGGAGGTGCTCCCGGCGTCTTTTCTGCTGCTGTCTGCGTCATTCCCCGAACTCCCGCGGCTGCGCCCATCAGCGTCGCCGAGCCGCCGCCAATAAATTCCCGTC
>JAJYVU010000126.1 GCA_021791875.1 Acidobacteriota bacterium
CCCCTGTGGGTGCCGGGCAGCAATGGCGCGCCGACTTCGGATGGCCGGCAGAGACGGTTATTGTCTTGACGCTGGGGCGCATGGAGCCACGAAAAAATCACGCGGGCGTCATGCGTGCGATCGGTCGCCTGCATAAAAAGGGACTTAAAATTGGCTTTGTCTGCGCCGGCGATGGGCCGGAGCGTCCAGCGATCATGTCACTCGCGGAATCGGAGGGAATTGCACCTTGGGTCCGATTTCCCGGTGCAGTTGACGATAGTAAAAAGCGACATTTGTTCGCAGCCGCAGATATCTTCGCAATGCCTTCGGTTCGCGTCGGTGCGATGATTGAGGGATTCGGCATCGTTTTCCTGGAAGCCGCAGCAGCCGGCCTTCCGGTCATTTGCGGCAATAGCGGCGGACAGCCCGAAGCGGTTCAGGATGGTATCACCGGACGCGTGATCGATGGAACGAATGTCGAGTCCATAGCGCACGCGATCGAAGAACTGGCCATTAGTCATGACCGTCGTGCCAAGATGGGGCAGGTGGGGCGCACATGGGCGCGGCAACATGAGTGGAGCGTCGTTCTATCCACGACGCTTGCTGCGCTCGACTAGCAGACTGGCGTCTTAGCACGTTTCCTCCAGTGAGATAGATATCCATAACGTCAAGTTCACCAGGAGATTATCGGTGTCTGCATATGGTCATCCGAGAGCTAACGGCACTGAATTAGGCATATAGCCGATGACGACGTCTGCGTATCCGGCGGTGGGATCGGGCCCGAGGTATTTTGAGCCACGGAAATGGCCTGGGCCGCCCTTTGTGTGCCCGTGGCTCGACGCGCCTGGGTCGGTCGCCGAATCTATGCTGAGCGATCAGCCGGAACAGTTTCACGCGCGTGGTTGCGTCCAGGGCAGGGAAGTTGTGCGAGGTCCATGCCAGCCACATCTGTACTGTATGTCGGAAACTCACCTGGTGCGATTGAATAATGGTATTGCGCGCCGCGTGCGCCACCAAAAGACGGATGAGAGTGTAGACGAGAAGCTATACCGCAAGCGCCTTGTGGATCATCGCGGAGTGCTTGCTGCTGAGCGTCTTCATACGCAGCGTTGTGTTGATGCAGCGCATGCCGAGCTCAACATTCCACCTTTGCACAGACAGCGAGCCCACGACGCGCTGGTTCAAGAACGAGGTGACGAGCACCTTCTTGCCGACCTTTGGCTCACGCACCGTCAGCACGGCCGGGAAGCTGTCGTACTCCTCCAAGCTCATCCACTGCGGCCGCGCCGGACGACCCAACTGTGCCAGATGATCGCGCCGGCCAAGCTTCGCACCGGTGCGGAAGTGCGTGTGGCGCGCTCCGTGCTGTTCAAAGACAAAGTCCACTCCCATCGCCATCAGGGCGGCGAGCAGAAAGTAGCTGGCGTAGTAACTGTCGACCAGCATGATGTCGCCCTCGGCAAAGCACTGCAGACGCTCGCGAAACAGCGCATGCTCCCCGGTCTCCTTGCCTTGGTACGGCCCCATCGCCACATCGAGCAGCGCACCGTGGGCGTGCGAGATCACGCCCACCCGGCACGCAATCGGAAAGCCTGCCCCGGCCTTCTGGCTGCCGTGCTGCGGATAAAGCGCCTGGTTTCCCGGGGTGTCGGACATCACAATCGTCGTGCCGTCCATCAATTTGATATGCCGGCCGCGCCACCTCCACCGTGCAGGGGTACGCGCGCCCATTTGTCTCGCCACCGAGCGGGCCAATTCCTGCACCAGTTCTCGCGGCAAGCGTTTCCGGGCATCGCTATAGGATCCGGTGTTCGCGCTGCCCGGCTCCACGCCGCGCAACAACCGATTGACCATCGCCTCGCTCACCGCGTTCTGGCACGATCCGTCGGCACTCAAAACCTGTCCCAGGAACATCGCCAGAGTCACCGTAGGCGAGTATTTGCGCTCCCGGTATTCGGGCAGCAGAGATTCCAGATCCCCGAGAAGATCCGGACCGGTCACCCGATTGAAAAAACTCATCGAATCGACCTGCCGGGCTACTTTCTGAACTTGTCTACGCACATGCCGTTGCTGTCGGGCACTTCTCGCTCCGCGTTTGTTCCTAATTAAGGTGGCCTCCGGGTTGTGGAGTCGATATATTGCTACAACATCTTACCGCATTGAGTCACCATTCTTTCTTAAGCCGCACCACCTTGCAGTTCTGCCGCTCCCGCGCAGCGGCTTATCTGAGTGTTATCGAATTGCCTGAGCGATGTAGAGGTATATGCAGATTAGACCGCAAAAATTAGAATTTCTCGTGTTTTCTGACGATTGGGGCGAGCATCCGTCGAGTTGCCAGCATATTTTTCGCCTCATTGCACGCGAACATCGTGTGTTGTGGGTCAATACGATAGGCATGCGGAATCCAACGTGGACGCTTCGTGATGCAGGAAAAGCAATAGGAAAAGTTGGGAAGATGCTGTGCATTTCAAAACGTACGGAACATGGGGTGGAGCGCGACGTAAATATCTCTGTGTGTCAGCCCGTGATGTTGCCTGGAGTGCGCTCGCAGTGGGTACGGAGATTCAATGCGCATTCGGTCACGAAAAGGGTGCGGGCGTTGATGCGAGAGCGGCAGTTCGCCCGCCCGATTGTCGTAACGACGGTTCCGAATGCAGTTGATTATCGAGATCTCATCATAGACCGAAGAGTTATCTATTATTGTGTCGATGATTTCTCCCTCTGGCCGGGTCTGGACGCGCAAAGTGTGCAGGAAATGGAAGCTCGACTGATTGCGCGCGCAGATCGAATCATCGCAGCATCTGATATCTTGGCGCAGCGTTTCAAAGAAATGGATAAAAGCCTAGATGTCATTACGCATGGCGTCGACATTGATCTGTTTGCGACAGCCGTTTCGCGAGAACATCAACGTATACAGCATATTCAAAAGCCGCGCGTAGGTTTCTTCGGACTGATCGACGGCCGTTTGGACTGGGAGTTGTTGTTGCCGTTGGCGAGACAAATGCCCGACACCTCGTTTGTCTTTGCGGGCCCTGTAGACGCATCGGCCGGTGAATTACCAGTGAACAATAATATTCATTTTATAGGACCGGTTGGGTATCGGGAACTTCCGGAATTCATCAGTGGAATGAATGCGCTGATTCTACCCTACAAAACCGGAGCACTGGCGAAGGTGCTGTCACCGCTAAAACTAAAGGAATACGTGGCGACGGGAAAGCCTGTCATGTGCTCGTCGATAGAGGCTGTTCGGGAATGGGAAGACGTCTTGGAGATCGGCAGTACGCTGGATGAGTGGCAGAGAGTCTTGCGGGGAGTAGCGAAGAGTACGACGCTCAAGCGTAATTCGGAGATCCGTAAGCGACTCCAGGCGGAGTCGTGGAGCAGTAAGGCCAGGGAGTTCCTGAGAATATGTATGGAGAGCACCGACGGCATGGCAGAGCGTGCGGTAGGTAGTTTTAAATAAGCGGATGGCAGCGATGCGGAGGTTAACCAGGTGTGACTATCGGGTGGGCAGAAAAGTTGTAATGCATTTGCCCATACGCAGCGGACCTTGTAGGTGGGTCTTGAGCGACAATATTCAGTCTGTATACATACTCGTTGGGTGACAAGTATCCGAGTAATGAGGTGTGGGGTATCCATCCCATTGCTTACAGTGAGCAGATGCCAGGCCAGAACGGCGAGCTTGCGGGCGATTGTGACCCGGACTAGGTGAGACGCGCCGCAATATTTGATGGCGCGATTTCCAAGATAGATGATGGACCGAAACAGCTATAACAGCCGCTATTCGCCAAATCTGCCGCTAAACGGGCCCCAGTCGTCATGCAATGCGTTGTCAACGCAAAATCCATGCCTGTGTGCCCGGTGCATCAGCGTCATAACAGATTGTTTTACGAAGGGAAATTCGCGGTTAAGATCCGCGATGGACATTTTGGCCATTCCATCAATGAAGTCGATCAATAAGCTGGAAATTTCCATCAGATATGATGGCCATGCTCACTAGGTTTACTCCCTATCTTGCGTGCGATGATCTGGAACTGGTGGCCGAGCGATCTTGGGTGCCTGCCGGCGTGATGGGCGACCTCGACGAGTAGGCAGCATACGTTGGTATTGCCCTGTTTGGGAAGTGTTCACCCGGAAACCACCCGGCTGGCGGGCGCGCTCTTACAATCTGAGGTAGGATCACGGGTCAGGGAGAATGCGGATTACTGGGCGGATTTCGAAAACCCCGCGAGTTACGATGTAATTAATTAGAAACAAGAGGACGTAATGAAACTGAACCTCGGGTGCGGCCCGGTACAGCCTGAAGGATGGGTTAATGTCGATGGCTCAAATCGAGCGTGGCTCGCATCCCGCCTGCCCTGGATCGACAGGATCTGTGTCTCCTGTAAACTCTTCGCGCCAACCGACTTCAACCCATCCACTGTATGGGCCAATCTCCTAAAGCGATTCCCGTGGGACGATCGCAGCGTGCAGGCCGTATATTTGGGCGAGATACTCGAACATTTCACTCGGGAAGAAGGCGAAGGGCTCTTGCGCGAGTGTCATCGAGTGCTAGAGTTGGGCGGCGTGATCAGGGTTCGCGTGCCAGATGATGCCGCCTTCTGGGGTAATTACGTTCGCGAGTATGAAGCAACCAGGCGGCTACCACGCACCCAATGGTCCAGCGATCACACGCGCTGGACGCGGATGCATTTCCAAGAGGTATGCACCACGCGCCCGAAGCCTTGGAGGTCAATGGGTCACTACCACAAATTCGGCTACGATGACGTCTCGTTGATCCTGTTGCTGGAGAAGATCGGGTTTCGGGAGGTTGATCGCAGAAGACTCCACGAAAGCAGAATCGACGATATACAAGCGGTCGAGAATCGCTATGACCTGATCGTGGAGGGAATCGCCTAGCCTCGAGTCGGTGAATGGTCTGTTCGTTGTTAGTATGGCTGGGCGGCACAGCTGAGTGCGCTGGGCGGGGCCTTGAGAAGCAGGTCGGCGCGGGTATCGTAGGTCGGATACCCAACCTCATCACACTCATCGTAAGTCCGTGATCTTCTTGCGTTTCAGCGTAATCAAGCAGAAGTAGTGAGTGACGTTATTGGGAATCGTGGATTGAGCCGCTTTCAATTATTGTGCTGTGACATCAGTAGGTGCGCTTGGCGTGTTATTTCCGGATGTCGTGGATCCGGCCTGAGGGCCCATTTCGACCTGGTAAACGTCGATAACAGGCGTGCAACTGTTGTAAACGCAGCTCTCGGAAATATACAGGGAATTATTTGCAGGATCATACGCGACTCCGCCGATGCGGTTGCTGCCAGTAGGGTTGTTGTAGGGCAGAGTGAGTGTCCATACTTTGTAGGGAGTGACCTGGTAATCCTGCTCGCTGCCGTTTTTGACCTGGAGAAGATCATTGGCATCATAGGCCCAGACTTGATCGACGTAGGGGTACGCGTGAGTTCCTTTTGCGGAGTCTGAAGGGTCATAGCACCATGGGCCGCCATCGGGTGACGTTGTGCCCGCGAGGGAAGCGTTGCTGGTTCCCGGTCCGTAACAGAAAGGCCCGGTGCCCTGAGAGCCAAAGAAAAGAACGCTTCGAGTTCCATTTGGAAAAGCTATGCCATTGATGTTGGTGGTGCCATTATATAGGTTGCTCTGTGTTCCCCATCCAGTACCGAGAGGGTTGGAGTTCGGATAGCCCACCAGGACGGTGGCTGGGACAGGATTAGCAGTTCCAATGTCATCCGGATTGAAGACGGAGACTGATGGTCCGTTGGACTGAATCCCGGCAATTGCAAGGCAGCAATTGCCCGTCAGCGCGGGTCCCCCGAGGAGTGATTGCCATTCCGGGGGCACCGGCGTCATGTAGCCCGAGACGAAGCCGGGATAGAGGTTGCCGACTTTGACGGGGCCGACGAAAGGCGTCGCTGTCGCCAAGTTGAGCGGACGGGCGAAATGGGAGGTGGACTGGGTGCCGGCGCCGTCGTAGTAGGAATAGACGGATATGATCAAGCGGCCATCGTAGACGAGCTGACCGCCAATGTAATGGGGGGTAGAATTCGTTGGGTTAACGGCATTGATGTTGCCCTCGAGTGCATTGGTGAAGGGCTGGATCAGCGTCGCGGTTGGCAATGAAGAGGGGTTTGAGTTTATTGCTGGCGTGGGAATCGAAACTTCGGCGGTGAGCTGCCCGTAAATGTGACCGACGATAAAAAGTCCATTGTTGGTCGGATCATAGGCGAGCGCGGTGCCGCCATATGGAAAGCAGGCGTAGGTCGGTGACTGGCAGGGGATGTTGGGAAGCTGGAACGAGCCCTCGTAAACGAGGTTTGCCGGTTCGACCAGCGGCTCAGTCGCGGGATTCGGCGTCGTGGCGCGGGCGGCAGCACCACTCAGCGCAAGCAGGAAGAGGGCACACGCGGCGGCGAGGAATTTCTGGTTCATGGGCGGCTGTCCGGTGAGAGGCTCTCGCATGGTACTGCAC
>JAJYVU010000127.1 GCA_021791875.1 Acidobacteriota bacterium
GATGCCGTCGCCGTGCACAGTTATGGAGGGATTAACGCCACTGCCTTTCTTAATATGCTCAACAAGGTGCACGACCTCTATCAGCGCCCCATCTATGTCACCGAATTCGCCGTTGCAGACTGGCAGGCTGTCAACGGAAAGCCGAATCGCTACACGGTCGAGCAGGTAGCCGAATTCATGGGCACCGTCTGCCCCGCAATGGACAAATTGTCCTGGATAAAAGGCTACGCATGGTTCCCCTGGCCGTCCAAAAATTCCAACGCGCTCGCCACCTCGGTCCTCTTTAACTCTGACGGAACCCTCAATGACCTTGGCAAACTGTACGGCGTTCTGTCACCTGCCGCAGCCACCGCACTAGAGCACAGGTTCGCTTAACGCAAACGGGTCGGGCCTGTGTATCTGCGCCCGACCCGCAACCATACAACTCTGCAACAAATCGTTCAACATACAAACTACAACTGCTGTCAGGGCCTTCAGAACTCAGCCTTTCAATTTCCCACGGATGGCATCGCCGTCGCCTCACCACTCTTCCGAATTGTCCCTTGACAATCCCACTGGTCGCCATGTGTATTACTATTTGAACACTGTATGTAATCCTTTACATACAGCCCGATGCACGCGCCCAACTCATCCACCAATCGCCCTTCGAGGTAACTCCCATGCCCATCTCCCGTCGATCCTTCCTCTCTGGCGCTTCCGCCCTCCTGGCCGCTGCAGCGGGTTCACGCACCTTCGCAGGCACCACTCACCCCCTCAATCCGAAAAAAGGCCTCGGCGGAGCAGCACCACTCAACTCCGGCCTCGTCACCGCCTGGTACTACGACTGGGGTACCAGCCCTGCCACCAAAGGCATACCGGCCGCTCATCCGTCCATGCGGTTCTTGCCCATGGTCTGGGGCTGGAGCCCCAACAAAACTCCAGCAGTACTTAACGCCCTACGCGCACAGCATCCATCCATCCTCCTCGGATTCAACGAGCCTGATCGCCGTAACCAGTCCAACATTCCCGTCAAGGTTGCGCTCGATGCATGGCCACAGTTCGAAGGCGTCGCCACCGAGCTCGTCAGCCCCGCCGCCGCCAACGCCCACGGCCCGTGGATGCAGGAGTTCATGAACGGCGTCCACAAGCGCAAGCTTCGCATAGACTCCATCGCATTCCACAGCTACCCGGGCCCCGATCCAGAAGGTTTCCTCCACAGCCTTTACTCCCTATATCAAATGTATGAGCGCCCCATCTGGGTCACCGAGTTCGCCGTTGCAGACTGGCACGCCAAACACGGAGCCGCCAACCGCTACACCGTCCGCCAGACCGCCGAATTCATGAAGGCCGTCTGCACTGAGATGGACAAGCTTCCCTGGATCAAAGGCTATGCATGGTTCCCAGTCGCCGGCGACAAAAAGGAGATAGCAGCAGGCTCTCGCGCATTAGCTACTTCCGTGCTCTTCGACGCCAAAGGCAACCTCACTCCACTCGGCGAGATCTACAACTCTCTCTGAGCCGAATCTCCAGCCACACACCACCGGATCGGGCTCACCCTCCCCAGCCCCATCCACACTTTCAACACAGCACCCGCACAAGCGCTCTCACACGATCCGCCTTTGGTCATCTCCTCGCCTGCCACAAATCGTCTCCTCGCCGCACTTGCTACCCACGCAGCCAACAGGTTCTTTCAGCGAATCCAGAGGCCTTGACGACCTCCAAAGACAGCGTGTTTATTGAATAGCATTCAGTCGATGTAATCATTTGCATCGACTGAAAAACAAGTCTGCTCTGAGCCCTTGTCTCTCCCAATTCACCCCGGCAGTTGCCCTCATCGCCCAACCATAAGCCAACACGGCAACCATCCACAAAGGATTTTCGACATCAGTTTTTCGACGCTACTTCCCAACTGCCAGCTCTGCTGCCCGTAAATCTTTGTAGTCCGCCTTGTATCGTGCAAGTTATGTGTCGCGGAACCTCTGGCAGTCTGGCCCGGGGTGTCTCTGGCCGATTAGGTTGACGAGTGCACGATGTAATGGATTACACTGTCAGAGCCACGACGGTATCGCAAAATGTCAACGTCTTGCTTGCTATTGATCATGAACGGTTTTGAGGGTAGCTAAACGACATGGCGAAACTGGAATGGAATGGATGTGCGATACGTTGCCATGCCATTGTTGACGGGCGAGATTCCTTAAACGCCCGGCAGGCTGTTCTGCAGGAAGGGAGCTGAAATGAAGAAGGACAACAACACCAAAGCAGAAAATATCTCGCCTGAATATCTGAATGAGAAGACCAGACGAAACTCCTTTCGGCACCACTGGGGAGCGGGCAAGCCGCCAAATATTTTCCTCATCACGATCGACATGATCAGCCCGGACTTCTACAATCCGTCCCGTCCGCTTTCCAGGAAGATGAGCTTACCAGCGTTCCGGGAACTGGCCGGAAACGGCATAGAGTTCCAAAACGCGTTTGCTCCCGTTCCTCTTTGCGGACCATCCCGCGCAGCTACGCTGACGGGGCGCTACACTTATGTGCTGGGCAACGGCGAGCATTCTCCTGTTGGCCTTGAAACTCATCTCCGCCCCGATGACGTCATTTTCCCGGAATACCTGAAGCGGATCGGCTACGTCACAAAGCACAGCGGAAAGTGCCATGTGGGATCCAGTAAATTCATCGATGCTTTTGGCGAGAACGATAATGCCTGGGACCAGTGGTATCCGCCTGTTTACCAGGATGAAGCCTATCTCGAATATCAGCGACGACTGGGCGTGAAGCCGCAAAAGTATTCGAAAGAGATTGTGCTGTTGCAGCAGGACCGCGTGACACCGGGTAACTCGGTCGGCGGCTGGATCGTTCAGGAGGACGGCAAGCCATTTCCTGAGGAAGCGCAATATAGCCACTTTCTGGTGCAGCGCGCCATCGAGAAGCTCGAACATGCCATGGCCGGCCCATCGACAACAGGACAACCGATCTATCTGCAACTCGACATCTTTGATCCTCATCAGCCGTTCACCGTGCCCGACGGATATGCCGATCGCGAAAAGGAACTCAGGGCCGTGATGACACTGCCTGAAACATACAAGAAAGTTCAGGCATGCAATTGGAATTCGTTGCCAAACCAGCCGGAGATCTACGATCTCTATCGGCGTTATTGGGGACTGTACGATCCGCAGTCGATGATTGACTACCGTGTCGCTCACGCGTTGCAAATGGAAGTGGTGGACCGCGCGCTGGGCAAGTTCATCCAGGCTTTGAAGGATAAGAACCTTTACGACGATTCCGTGATCATCTTGATGGGCGATCATGGAGAAATGAATGGGCGGTGGGGATTAGTCGATAAAGGTGTCTATCTCTATCCCGATGTTCTCCGCACACCGTTGATCATAAAGATGCCTTCTTCGGCGGGCATACGGTCACGCAGTATGGATGCGCCGGTTTCGCTTCTCGATATAGCTCCAACACTTTTGGAGACAGCAGGCATCGAGCCGGATGCATGGTTGGATGGCGAGTCACTGATTCCTCTCATGCAAGAAAAGTCAGCCCCTGCGGACCGCGACATGATTTTCACCTGCGGCTGGCATGTGGGGGTGAACTTCGCCTGCGGTATTCAGCAGTGGGACGGGAAAGGCAACCACCATCTCTATGCGCATAACGCTTCTTCCCGCGTGGATGAACTGTATGATCTGAACGCCGTGGAGGCAGAAAACTTGGTTCAGGATTCCAAATATGCAAAGCTGCGGCGGCAGATGATCGATCGCCTCGGCGCACTGCTGCAGGCTGATCCCCGCTGGGGAGGCTACTGGACCTCCTATCGCCTGAATCATTTCTCTGACTTGCCAAAGCACGCCGGAAGCATGCAAAAGCACGAAGCATAATAAGGCTCATCTTGGGTACAAACGGTTGATTCACAGCACGAGGACATGCGAGCAGCAATGGATTCCTCGCTTCTACATTTTTACAGCTCCGTTTGAGGGTCTGAATGGAAACAAAAGTAGCAATTATCGTCGGCTTGATTGTTTACGCCATTCTGATGCTGACGTTTTCTGCAATAGTGACCAGGAGGATTTCAAAGACCACGGATTACCTGATGGGTGGTCGCAATTTTCCATTCTGGATCCTCATCGGAAGCGTTACCGCAGCCAATATAGGAACAGGTGTAATCGTCGGCGCGTCGGGCCTGGCTTACAAGCACGGCTGGGCTGGCGCAGCCTATCCAATCGGACTGGGGCTCGGCACCGTTCTTGTGGGCCTCATCTTCTCAACCATGCGGCGCTATCGCTTCATGACCCTCAGTGAGGAGGTAGCTTCCTATTACGGCAAGAAGCGCATCGTCGTTGAGTTTTCAAATATCACTCTGTTCTTTGCTCAGCTGTGTTGGCTGACAGTGCAGATTATGGGTGGAGCAGCACTGCTCGCCGCGGTTACGGGGTGGCCTACGCACCTGTGCATTGTGGCTGCGGCCTTGATCACTGGTGGAATCGCCATACCAGGCGGCTTGAAGAGCGTGGTCTACACGGATTTTTTGCAGACAGCAATCCTGCTCACAGGCTTCGCAGTTCTTACCTATTCTGCGTTACACCACAGCGGCGGATGGGCGGGGCTTCGTCATTCCGTTCCACCTGCTTACTTGTCATTTCTCGGAGTGGCCTCCTACGGCAAATGGAAAATAGCGGGGTTGATCGTGGCGCTGATGGTTTCCGCTATTGCGGATCCGGGACGAAGGCTCAGCATGTACAGTGCAAGAAGCGGAGCTGGCGCTAAGTGGGCCTTGATATTAGCCGGAATCATCGTGATCGTATTCTCAGCGGTGGTCGGCATCACCGGTATGTATGCGTTTCACCTAAACCAGCACTTGCCCAATCCCGATGAGTCTCTTATCTGGCTCATCATGAATGTCCTGCCTTCATGGCTCGCGGCCCTGGTTGTGGTTTCCGTCGTCTCCGGAATTATTTCCTGCGCCAACTGGAATGCCATTGCTGCAGGAACATTCTTTGTGCGCCACATCTATCCGCTGGCAACCGGGCGGTATGCCAAACGGCCTCTGCTCGCTGTTCGAATCGCGCTTGTGTGCTGCTTTGCGGTTTCCACGTTGGTAGCTCTTCATGCTGGTACCATCGTTGGATTTGTCGTAAAGTTCCTTCCCATTACGCTCAGCGGCCTGGCAGTCATCATTATGGTTGGGCGCTTCTGGCAACGCAGCACCTGGCAAGGCGCTCTGGCAGCTCTCGTCGCTACTCCTCTTGCGTCACTGGCCGTGATGTTCGCCCCTGCGAAAGTAAGCTTTTTGAGCAATGCAGTTATTCCAACGCTGGTGGGTATTGTTGTTCATATCATCGTTAGCATGCTCACTCCGCATACAACACCCGACTTTGACCAAGTCGTGACAATGATGCACCAGGAACGCAATGCCGTCGAAGAAGATGCGACACTCACCGAGAATTTGCTGATATTGCATTAGCACTACAGTTGTAGATAGAAGGTTGGCAGCGGTGAGTAGCGCCTTCGATAGTGGCAGCAGAGAGCATGGAATTGGTGCCGTCGTCGCCATCGATACCGATCGTGCAGGTGTTCAATGCCGTGCCCCCGCGCCACAGCAGATGAGCAAGTAGGTGGCGCAACTCTGGGACGCTGAGCGGAACTTGCCCGTCGGGAGTTTTTCTCCTCTGGAGCGCAAGACGATCAGCTCGCGCCGCATTACCGTGGGTGCCGACAAGGCCTAAGACACGAAGGATTTTGTGCGCTGGCGTGGTCGGCCATCGACTTCGAGAGGCTCTGTATGAGGGTGAAAGAGGGAGTCGTCAGCGGCCGCATCGGTCCGGTCAAAACCGAATATTCAGAGGACGAACTGCCCCTGGATCCGGATTTTGCCGGCATGCTGCTCGATCTGAAACTCCAGTCGAATGGGTCCGACCTCGTCTTTCCGAGTCCCGTCACCGGACGTCCTTACCATGCGTCCCCGATCCAGCAGGACTACATTCGCCGCGGCGGCTGGTGTCTGCTTGCCTGTCCAGAATGCGGCGCCGCTTCTGGAGTCGCCTGCAAAAATGCGGAACGCAGTCAGGGCAAGGCGCACACCATTCCGGTTCACGACGCTCGTCGCCGGCTCGCTACGGAAATGGGTTTCGGAAGCATCGGCTGGCATACCTTTCGGCATACCCTTGCTCGCCAAATACAGGTTCACCGCGTCCAGCATCTGGCCACACAATTCGTGTGCTTCCAGCAAATGGCGGAAGTTCAGGATCGTGGTCTCATCCAGCACCGGCGCGCCGCCCAGATCGATGCCGGCGAAGCGGCGCAGCACCGGTGATTCATACAGCGCGTCTTCCACCCCAGGATCCGACA
>JAJYVU010000128.1 GCA_021791875.1 Acidobacteriota bacterium
GTTGGTTTTCAAAGGGGGAGTGGGGCGGCCATCCCCGTAGTCCACAGCCTGTGCCGGCCGACGGCGCGGCGCTGAAAGCGCAACGCGCCAAGCGGCCGGGCGAGCGCGGCGACCGGCTGTGGACCCACGGGGATGACGGGAAACACATGGTGACCTCTCCCATCACGGTGCATATTCCGTACAGTTCCTGCTCACGGTGAGAAGTATGAAAGGCCCCGAACATCAGCTACATCTCTGCGAGTCGCTCTTTGGGAAATCCGGATCTAGACACTAAATATGCTCGGCATTTCAACGGCCGGCACATTCAATGAGTGTGCTCGTCGCCTGAAAGAGCAAGAGTTTGCTCAGGTGAGAGTTTCACCGGCCGCCCATACTACTGGTCCGAACCGCTCTCGCCCCCGCTGCGTCGTTCGCCGGCGTCCCTCACGTCGGAGTGACCGCCTTCCGCAGCGGCCTTCTCAATCTCGGAGTTAACTTCACCGCCGATAAAAACAACAGCACTCGTGAGATAGAGCCACAGGAGAAGTGTGGCCACTGCGGTCAATCTTCCATAGATCCTTGAAGAACCGAAGTGCTCCTGGTACACCCGAAGCAGCAGTGTCAAGGGAACCCATAATGTGACAGCGACAACCGCGCCGGGAATACTCCATTGCCAGCGTCGATCTTTTAAGTTTGGCCCGAACCGATAGAAGGCGGCAAATGAGAAGAGCAGCAGAATGACAATAACCGCCCACGGTATGGTGCGCCAGAGAAACTCGAAGTGAGCAGGGACCCCAAGAGGGTGGCCGATAATTGCCCAGACTCGATTTCCGTAGACGATAGCGGCGAGCGCGATCGGGCCCAGAATCGCCAGAGAAATCGTCAGCCCGAACATGACATACAAAACCTTCCACCACGGACGAGTCTCTTCGACCTGGTAGGCCTTGTTTAGGCCGGTCATCATGGCCCAGCTTCCGTTCATAGCGGCCCAAGCCGCATACATGCCCGCGACTATGGCTCCAGTACCGAAGACAGCTTCCCTGCTTATCTGCAGTATGGTCCGCATCATCAGCGCTGACGCATCTGGAGGAAGAACATGCTTAAAGGAATCGAGGAGGGCTTGGCGCCAGCCAGGCGCGCCGCCTACGGTCTTGCCGAGCAGAATGAGCAGCAACAACAGCGCGGGGAAGAGGGCAAAGAAAAAATAAAACGCCATCCGTGCTGATTGTCCGAATATCTCATCGTCCCAGCTGCTGCGGCACGTGCGTTTGGTCAACTCGCGCCAGGAAAGTCCGCGCAGGCTCCATAACTTTGCCATAGTTCCAGGTCCCGACTAATTAAAAATGGGTTTTCCAGCTAACTTGGTGGCTCCAATAGAATATCGTCGATAAGGTGTCGGAGAAGTTCTCTGTCTTCGTTGATGTCCGTTTCCCTGGAATGCTCGGTATTGCGATTGACCGAAGACTCGGTGACCTCCATACCTTCCGGGGTAGTATTGAGTCTAAGGCCGTAAATGCAGTGACCAGTCCAGCTTCGGCCAGAGTGAGGGCTCGAGGAGTGTCCGGTGCGAAGAAAGAACGAAACGACTGAATAAAGAGCCATGAACCACTGGGCCGGGGTAGAACGCGTCACTTCGGAAACCGAGGGTCGGGGATTCGAATCCCTCCGGGCGCGCCATAAAATCAGATACTTCCGAGTTCTCTGCCCGGCAGCTATACCGTTGAGTGACGACGGAAGCCCGGACCGATGAACTGGAACATCAAGCGGATGTTCGCGACGCAGGCCTGCTGAGTCAGCATCGCGATCTCTCGGCCTCTCAATATCGACCGAAATGGACATGCATCTGCGTTCTATATCCGCTTTCCCGCTCAAACGGCACCTCAGTCCGACAGGTTGCTAGGAACGGTGTGACATACAGATCTCCTGCAAATTTCATGGCGTTTGCGACATCACGCTATAGCTGCGACGCGATCGGAACCACGACGACCTCGGCCGCTCTCTGCGTCCAGGACCGATTCCGCCACCGCTGGAGGGTGTAGGGCGTCGACAGCCTGAGATCCTGTTCGAATACCGCGGTCATCTGCCGCGCAAAGTTCGAGTCATAGACATTCAGGCTGGCCTCGTCGTTGAGTTCGAGCGAGCGCATGTCGAAGTTTGTCGAGCCCACGGACACCAGGTGCTGATCGAAGATCAGCACCTTGCAGTGGAGCATGGTGGGTTTGTATTCGTGGAACTCCACGCCGCTATCGAGCAGGGGACCCCAGGCACGCTTGGACGCGATACGGACCATTTCGGAATCGATGTGCGGGCCGGGCAGCAGGATGCGTATCCGCACACCACGCGCACGAGCCCTGATGAGCTCCTCGCTCATCAGCGTATCGGGAACGAAATAGGCAGACTCGATGTCGATCGTTTGCTCGGCGGCGGAGATCGCGGTCAAATACATCAGGCGCATGCTCGCGCTGCCGCTCGCAGGGGAGCTCGTGAACAGGTGCATGTCCTGCTCACCGCAGGTGGTCAATACGGGGAAGTAGGCGTCGCCGTGCAGAACGCTGCCCGTGGTCTTGATCCAGTTGTCTAGGAAGGCTGCCTGCATTTGCGCGACGACGAGCCCTTCAACCCGAAAATACATATCGCGCCAGTGCTTCGGGTCCTGCGCGTGGCCGGTCCATTGATCGGCGATGCCCACGCCGCCGGTGAAGCCCGTCGTTCCGTCGACGATTAGCACCTTGCGATGCGTGCGATTGTTCAGTCTTCCGAGGCTGTACCAACGCAGCGCGTGATAGCGTTCCACCTCGATGTCTGAGTCCCTCATTTTGCCGAGGAGCTGCGATTCCATCTTTTTGCTGCCCAGCCAGTCCAGCATCACGTGCGTCCTGATCCCTGCGCGCGCTCGCTCGATCAGCGCATCGGCGAACTGCTCGCCAACGGTCCCAGACCAATAGATGTACGTCTCGAAGGTGATCGTCCGCTGCGCCCGGCGAATGGCCTCCAGCATCGCCGGAAAGAGTTCGTCTCCGTTCTGGAGGGCAGTGATCCGGTTGCCCGCCACGATGGCGGGTCCGAGCAATGCGCCCATCTCTCGTTTGAACTGGGGATCGGCAATGCCGTAAAGGTGCTTCACTTTGTGCTGGATCTTCTTTTCCGGCGTATGCAAATTCATCGCCACGACGACGACGAACAGAGTCGCCAGCACTGTGGCGGCAACGATCCAGAATGGCATTTCAGATCAATCGGCGGCGTGCTGTGCTAATCCCCTGACCTCGTTGCTCCAGTCCGCTGAGCGCCAAAGTTTTACGCGCTTGACCTCGTAGCAAGCCCAGCGCGAGCGGAACGTCCGCTGGACGTAAGTACCATCCATTGCTACTTCCTTCCCATCCGGGACAAATTCGGCCGGTTGGCCTTCCCGCAGCAATGCCGCGGAACTGGTGACCCATGGGGCATACATGCTTGTATTCCTGGTACGCAGAGCGCGATCGCCACGCCATGGAGAGAGTGCACATCGATCCATGCGTCGTCGCATCATGCCTGCCCGTGCCGACTGCCTCGGTGCGGCAGTGCACACAGGATGGCCGATCAAACGGAAGCCCGGCGGGCGGTTTGGCATTGGACTGAAAAGCCCGCTTCGGGCGTTGCGGGCCGCGTTCCACGATTCGATCCAGAATCCCGTTGCCGCTTGCAGCCGTTGCAGAGCGTACGTCAGTGCACAGAGCGGCAGCTGTGGACGTGCACATCATCCCGCGGCCAACGGGGCCTGGACAGTCTCGGCCCATGCTACTCGCGGCCCCCATTTCGTGACAGGGACTGCGGCCGGGATCGCGCCATCATGAAGAAGCCTAACAAGGCCGCTGCATCGCCGCTCGACTGCGATCCGGCGCGCCTTTCGCCACGCTCCTCGTTCTGAGCATGCTTTGAACAGGTTTCCGCGCACCACGAGGCCAAGTGGATTGCGCTCGACGCCCTCCCGTTCCTTTCCGGTGGCACTGCGACTTGCGTAACTGGCGCTGAAGCGTCTGCCTTGGAGCAGGGCGTCGTACACCACTCTCGCCACCGCGGTATCGAGCTTCGGGGCAAGGAGGGGCATCTCGCGCGGCACGACGCGCACGCGATCGCTCCATCGGCCAAGTCCTGTGCTCACACCACTCTTCAACGTCTCTTCGGCCTTCCGGAAATAGGGCTTGAGCGCATCGCTCACAGTCGGCGGCAGCAGTTGCGGCACGAACCGCTGCACGAGTTTCAGCATCAGCGCCGTCTTGGAATCCATGGCGGGCAGATCGAGCAGCGCGGCGCCTGGGTCCCAGGACCACCCGCGGGCATGGCCCCGCTCCTCCACATCGGGTCGGATCGCGACGATGCCGGATAAGCGCTCGAGATCGCGCTGGAGCTGTCGGCGTGTGATCCGGTAGCCCTCGGTCTCAAGGACGCGGTGCAGGCTTGCGACATCGCGCTTGACCGGATGGCGGGGAATGGCCCGCAGCAGCGTCAGGTTGCGAAGGATTGCATCGCCCATGAGCATTTCCGAAATAGCATGTTGATGGGGATTGAAATCCGCCTGTTTCCGGTGATCGACGCGTTTTCCGCATTTTCTGGCATGCCGCTTGCTTGCTCCGTGAGGCTCTTCCCCTCGCGAAACAACTTCTTGAATCCTCTGGGGCTGCGCGCGGGTGCCTCGGCGTGCCGACCCAGACGGGGTCGCAGTCGATCGCCTTACGGCGCTCCGAAGAAGCGCGCTTCGCCCCCAAAATCAGGCGGTTTCTCGTCCCCGCCAACAGTAGTCGCCTGATGGTCACTGTGCCGCGGGTTCCGGCTGCGCAGTCGATGGTTGCTCCGGAGGTTGGTTGGCGACCCCGCCCGGCGGGGGGCTCACAATGCCGGCCTTTGCGAACATGCATCCCAAGTGATTCTCGATGATCTTGCCGAGAAATGGGATGAATGAAAAGCCGATGGTGACGGCGTGGTAAATCGATAAGACCAAATCCTGCTCGTCGGGATCGTTCTCGAGATCGTCGATTACCATGCCATGACTGCGTAATGTGGCCCGGTCAAGATGCCGGCCATGGGTCTTGTGTTGCTGGTGATCCGTCAAGAAATCCGCAAGCCGCCTGACCATCTGGCCGCGTCGCTTCGCCGGTTTGATGTCCGCCAGCATGTACTCGCGAAGCCATTGATGAACGAGGCGCCGGGTCAGCTCGCTGGCGTTCTCGCAGGTAACCAATAATTCCGGCCCGTACTGCGGAAGAATCGGTGCCCATGCCCGAAGCCCTGATGGCGTGGTGCAGTCCTTTCTCGCTCGGTCGAATTGTTCCAGGATTGCCTGGGCGGCAACGTACCGGAAGCCCAGCGGACTTTGGATCATGATCTGTGGGTCGGTTGGCCCCAAGAATGAATGCCGTCCCATTAAAATGCGATTAGCAGAACACGCAATCATGGTTGCAGCTGACATTGCGAGGTGGGGAACGATCACCCGTATGTCAGTGAACTTTGCGCGCAGGTAGCTGACGATGCCTTCCGCCGCCTCTGGCGAGCCGCCCGGGCTGTGGAGCAGTAGGTCAAGTTTGTCGCTGGTTCGGCCCTGCACCGTCGACATCAGGCCCTGAATATCCTCGTCGGTGATCGGTACCAGTTGCTCAAGACCCGGCGGTCCGCCCTGGAGGAACCGGGAAGCATAGATGATGGTGTGCCTCCCGGTCTTTGCGGCCAGCAGGCCAATGTACTTGCGGCGAACGTGGTCGAATGGATTGCCGAGCGCTGGGTTGCCCTGCGCGGTTTGGATCTCAGCCAATATCTGGTTGAACCCCGGCACCGCGACTCCTCTGCGGAACAGCTAAGGTTGTGCCAAAGGTAGGCTAGTACCGCGGGGGCGTCACTCGGCGGTAATCGCGATATCGGGCGTCGAACTCACGCTTGCGCAGCCAACGTAAGTACTGCTCGATCCCGAATCGTTGAGCGCACGGCGCGCATCATTCAAGTGATGCACGAGTCGGAGAATTTCGTTCAGCCCCGGTTGGCTCTGCGCGTTCTCGATTATCTTCTGGTAATCGGTGGCACGGTCTTCGGGCGAACGCTTTACTGCAGTGGAGCGCATCGTTATCAGTCTCTCTCCGGCTTGAGGAGGCCGTGCAGCGGATTATGGACCAAGGATGCTAGCAGACTGGGATAAACCGCGCATTTCCAGTAACCCCCGCTGGAATGCGTCCTTTGTCTGTCCTCTGCGCGCGGTGCACTTGCTGTGCGCTTGCACAGTGCGCTACGTCAGAATCAGATGTGCCTGAATCCGTGTAACGCATTGATCTATTTGGTCGGGGTGACAGGATTTGAACCTGCGACACCTACGTCCCGAACG
>JAJYVU010000129.1 GCA_021791875.1 Acidobacteriota bacterium
GCGACGGCTGGCTGCCACCACAAATCGCACTCGCTGCTCTCGTAGGTCCATCGTCTTCCAAGCCATCTCCGTTTACGCTCCTCGCGCTGCGCTACGCTACGCGCGAGGAGTGTAAAGGATGTCCCGGACACTTTGTAAAGAATGTCATGAGACTGAACACAAAAGAAGCTTGAGTGGGCCACCCGTCGGGTCTGCGCTGCATCACGCTGATTGCATTCACGTTCCCGCACGGTTACCGCACGGTATCTCCGCAGCAACCCGCCGGGGGTGACGTGTCGCTGCTACTGCCGATGCTTTAGCAGCGTTGCTCTTTGGGAGCCGGCTGAGACGACGATTTCAGTGCCGCCGGAGACAGCAGGACCCCCGGAAGGCGGCTTCATGGACGTCCGTAGATAATACCGAGCCAGCCTTACTCAAGATCTCCTCGGAGCAAGATGTGAACGATATGCCCCTGCGCATCGGCGTCAACGTCTAGTTCAACTGTTTCGCCCCACTGATAATCTGCGTAGTACGCGTAGCGCTCTCCGTGAGCGTCTTGCGTGCCTGTTCCGGAGGAATAGGGTCCGCATTCGCACCGCAGCCCGTAAAGGTGCCTCATCTTCGCCAGTGAGTCGCCTAAACCTAAGCCCCGGCCAGTCTTTCCGATGCTTCCATGCGAGCGCTTGCCCCACACTTCCACAGAATAGGCGCCCTTGGCACGCATGATGTTGCGACCTTGCACCGTTTGATAGATGCATCCCGTTCCCACCTGAAGCAGTACATCTCCTGTTTCCCAAATGTATGTGTCTTCGCACTTGTTTTTATTGATTACCTTATCGGGCTTTCCTAACGTGCGGAGCACTTCAGAAATCGGCTCGATAAAGACCCCGTCGGCATTGCGGATAGAGTGGTGACCGGGAACATTGATGTACACCCCGGAGAGCACGCCCTCAGGAGTGCCAGATGGCCGGTGGTTGCGGTCTGGATGATCTGCGCAGCAAGCCCGGACCGAACCGAGCAGAAGCAGGAACAGAGGCAAGTACTTTGCGATTAGAAGAGAGCGCGAAACGAATCTGCACATTTCAGTGATCCCCTTAACGGTTGCTCGTTAGGTTACGTGGAGGTTTCGGGGTCCTGTTGTTTTCGACAGTGGTTGACGTCAAGGGATCCGTCTTCACCGTAGCTGTGATCTTTGCTATCCCTGCATCATTGGTACGAATGCAGCCTTCAGTTGCATGTGCAGGACCGGAGCGACCAGCCAGGTCCGGTTTTGTTGCTCTTCCGGCATGCACTCCCACTCCGGAATGCGGCTTCCCATCTGCACCTTTGAATCTCTTCATCCTGTATATCCCACCAGGACCAATTGCACCGTTCTCTTTTCCCTCAGGCCCCGGATGCAAATGCGGGCTGGTGGTGTCCAGCATGGGATAGGTCCCGTTGACGAGCTTGCCGATGCTGGCATGGCTGTCCACATTGTTATAGGCGGGATAGGTGCCGAGTTTCGCGCCGCTCTTGCTGTAGAGCGTAATGGTGTGGGTCTTCCCATCAAATACCAGCGTCGAATGCCCATCCTGATCGACGCCATCGAGCGGACTGTCAAGCATGTAACCGTAGAGATTGAGACTCTGCGGATCATCGAGCTTGGCATAGGGCACAGGCTCGACCTTCGCGGACCAGTCCGGGCTCATGAAGCGAGCATCATTTTCGGAGTAGTATCTGGCCCGATAGTTGGTGGGGTCGATGTCGAGGCTGTGCGGATTTGTGGTGGGCCGGGGTGGGGTGGATTGGTTTGCCGGTGTGAATGTTTCGGCGAGCGTCATAGGTTTAGAGATTGCGTCGTAAGTGCAATCCCAGGTCTCAACGGCGAGACCTGGGATGGACGTGTCGGGAATTTGTTATGGGCTATGGGTTGGAGGGTGTTTTCTTGACGCCGATGTTCCAGCCCTCGAAGGCCCAGACGTCGGCGTCCTGCTGGATTTCCTTGTCGGTGGGCATGTAGATGTGGCTGGTGCTGCCGGTGGTGCGGAGCAGGATGGGATTGTTGCAGCCCTGCGCATGCTGGATAGTTGCCGTGAATTTGAATTCGTGGCTGGGGACCACGCGGTCATCGTCCCATGAGGTCGTGATCAGGGTGGGCGGATAGCAGGTTCCCTTGTGGATGTTATTCAGGGGTGAGTACTTGATGAGCCACTGGAAGGCCTGCTTGTTGTCAGAGCTGCCGTACTCGGGAACCCAGAATGCTCCGCCGGAGAACTTCTGGTAGCGGAGCATGTCGAGGACGCCGTGGCCGATGTAGGCCGCGCCGAAGAGCTGAGGCCGCTCGGTGATGGACGCGCCGGTGAGCAGGCCGCCGTTGGAGTATCCCTGGATGGCGAGGTGTTTGGGGGAAGTGTAACCGTGTTTGTACAAATACTTGGCGGCCCAGGCGAAATCGTCAAAGACGTTCTGCTTTTTGCCGAGCATGCCGGCGTGGTGCCAGGCCTCGCCGTAGACGCCGCCGCCGCGGAGGTTGGGAACGGCGTAGACGCCGCCCAGCTCAAGCCATACGGGGATGGTGGGGCTGAAGCGCGGGGTGATGGTGATGTTGAAACCGCCGTAGCCGTACATGACGGTGGGGTTTGAGCCGTCGAGCTTGATGCCTTTTGGGGCGACGATGAACATCGGCACCCTGGTGCCGTCCTTCGAAGTGTAGAAGACCTGCCTGGTCTGGTAGAGGGAGGGATCGAACTTGACGTTGGGCTTGAAGGTGACGGTTGTTTTGCCGGTGGCGACGTCGTAGCGATAGATGGTTTTGGGATAGAGGAAGGAAGTGAAGTCGTAATAGACGGTGGGCGAATCGTTTCTGGAGGAGATGGTGTTGACGGCGCCGAGCGCGGGAAGCGGCAGGGTGTGCAGGAGCTTGCCGGCGGTGCTGAAGAGGTCGAGGTGGCTGACGGCGACATCCTGGTAGCTGGCAAGGATGTCTCCATTGGCGAGGGACGCGCTGGAGAGGACGCCGGCGGCCTGGGGAACGACGGTTCTCCAGTGGGCTGGGCTGGGGTTAGTGAAGCTGGCGGCGACGATGCGGCCACGGGGCGCGTCGAGCGTGGTTTGCAGGTAGAGCGTGTTGCCGATGTGGCCGATGGGCGCATACATCGCATCGTTCTTTGTGTAGAGCGGTTCGATTTTGGCGCTGAGGTTGGGCTTGCCGGGATTGCCGAGATTCGCGTAATACAACTCGTTGTTGCTGATGGAGTTGTTCATGAGAAAGAGATAAAGATAGTGGCCGTCCTCGCTGACGGATCCCTCGATGGCCGCCTGGGGAAGGTCGGGGCGGGAATAGATGAGCTTGTCCTCGGACTGGGGGGTACCGAGCGCGTGGTAGTAGAGCTTCTGGTCGACGACGGCGTGGCTGATGGCTTTTTCGCCGCTGGGAGGCTCGGGATAACGCGAGTAGAAGAAGCCTTTGCCGTCGTTGGTCCAGGAGATGCCGGAGAATTTGACCCAGCGGACAACGTCTGGCAGAGGCTTGCCGGTGGCGACGTCGAGGACGTGGATGGTCTGCCAGTCTGATCCGCCCTTGGAGAGCGCGTAGGCCATGTACTTGCCCTGCGGAGATGGCGCGATGTGGGCCAAGGCAATGGAGCCATCAGGGGAGAGCTGGTTGGGGTCGAGCAGTTCACGCGGCGGGGCGGTGGCGGATTGCTGGACGTAGACGACGCTCTGGTTCTGCAGGCCGGAATTTTTGCGGAAGAAGAGCACGCCGTTCTTCAGCTGGTAGGGGGTGTCCTCCTTGGGAAAATTCCAGAGTTCCGTGAGACGATCGTCGATCCAGCCGCGGATGGGGATCCTGGAGAGGTAGTTGTCGGTGAGCTTGTTTTCGGCGTCGACCCACTGGTGGAGCTGAGGGCTGCTAAGGTTTTCCATCCACTGGTAGGGCGCGGGGACCCTGGTGCCGAAGTAGGTGTCGACGGTGTTGTCGCGGTGGGCAACGGGGTAGTTGAGTTTCTGCGTCGACGACTTGCAACCTGTAAGGACAAAGGGAGCCGCGACAGCCAGCACGGAGAGCGCACGTAGCAGAGGCTTCATAGGAATCGTCTCTTTTCCGGGGAGGTTCTTAAAACTCCCAAGGATAGAACGAATCCAGAGGCTGGGTAAACCGGGTGGTCTACTTACGGGATGGCGGTACTGAAGAAGATGTCCTGGAGCCAGTTGGGGGTGAAGCCGTTCTGCCGGACGATGGGGCCGATTTGCGCCCAGTGGCGGATGGCGTGGATGAAGAGGTGCAGGCAGAGCTTGCGGTAGGTGCCTGAGATTTCTCCGGCGGTGCGTGTATTGAAGGTGGCGACGCGGTCGAAGGTTTCGTCTTCGGCCTGGGCGAGGAACTGGGCGAGATTTTCGGCGGCGGTGGCGTGGAGCTTCCAGGCAGAGTCAAGGGTTTTTTGCGGGTGGAGGGCCTCGAGATCGGTGACGGGCAGACCGAGGAGGCGTTCGCTGTGCCGGTAGGAAACAGCGCAGATGTGCCAGACGAGGTCAGAGACTCTGGTGGAGTGTGCGATGTCTGTGGTGGCGTCGGCGGCCTGTGGGTGCTCGGCGAAGAAGGCCTGCCAGCGGGCGGCGGTGAGGTTGAAGTCGGCGAGGAGTTCTTCGAGGGTGACGGCGCAATGGGGCATGATGGCTCCTTCCATCGCTGAGAGTGGGCAGAAGCTGCTCAGGGTTGCTGTTTGAGGGCGCGGTGGCCGATGTCGCGGCGGTAGGTGATGCCTTCAAAGTGGATGTGGGCGAGGGCCTTGTAGGCCTGATGGAGTGCGTCTTCCAGGGTGGTGGCGACGGCGGTGACGCCGAGGACGCGGCCTCCGCTGGTGACGATTTCTCCGTTAGAGAGCGAGGTGCCGGCGTGGAAGATCTGAACGCCGGGGACCTTGGCGGCCTGATCGAGGCCAGTGATGGGGAAGCCGGTTTTGTAGCTGCCAGGGTATCCGGCGGAGGCGGCGACGACGCAGGCGGATGCGCCGGGGGTCCAGCGGAGTTCGGCGGCGCTGAGGCGGCCTTCGACGGCGGCCTGCAGGGCGTCGACGAGATCACTCTCCAGGCGCATGAGGATGGCCTGGGTTTCGGGGTCGCCGAAGCGGGCGTTGTATTCGAGGACCATGGGGCCGCGTGCGGTCATCATGAGGCCGAGATAGAGGACGCCGCAGAAGGGCATGTCTTCGGCGGCCATGCCGTCAAGGGTGGGGTAGACGATGCGGTGGAGGATCCAGTCGCGCATCTGGGGGTCGAGCATAGCGTCAGTAGAGTAAGCGCCCATGCCGCCGGTGTTGAGGCCGGTGTCGCCTTCGCCGATGCGCTTGTGGTCCTGGGCGGGGACGAGCGGGCTGGCGTGCTTGCCGTCGCAGATGACGAGAAAGGATAGTTCGTCGCCGGTGAGGAATTCTTCCATGACGAGGGTGGATTCAGCGGCGCCGAGGAGCTTTCCGCTGAAGAGGCCGGCGATGGCGTCGCGGGCTTCAGCCTTGGATTCGCAGATGAGGACGCCCTTGCCGGCGGCGAGGCCGTCGGCCTTGATGACGACGGGGAGGTGGAAGAGATCGAGGGCGGCGAGGGCTTCTTCCTGGCTGTTGCAGGCGGCGAAGTGCGCGGTGGGAATCTGGTGGCGCTGCATGAAGCGCTTGGCGAAGCTCTTGCTGGTTTCGAGCATGGCCGCGGCGCGGGTGGGCCCGAAGACGGGAATGCTGCGGCGCTGGAGTTCGTCGGCAAGGCCGAGGGAAAGCGGCAGTTCGGGGCCGATGACGACGAGATCGGGCGATTCGGCGGAGACAACGCGGAGGAGGTCGCTGAGGTTGCGCTGGTCGACGGGAACGCAGCGGGCGGCCTGGGCGATGCCGCCGTTGCCGGGCGCGCAGACGACTTCGTTGACGCGGGGCGAGCGGGCAATTGCCCAGCAGAGCGCGTGTTCGCGGCCTCCGGAACCGATGACCAGCACCTTCATGGAATGCTCCCCCCTACTTTATCTCTCTTGGTGAGCGTAACGCAGCCGGGGGCGGACGCCAACTGTGCTGGCCGCACGGGCGGTCGCGCCTTCGGCGCCATTCCGGTTCTGGCTGGGTTGGTAAGGTTGACTTAACTGTTTTCGATTGTGGCGAAGGCCTACCCTTACTTCCCGCTGGGGATTGCCCCAAGCTGCCGCTACAGCCCCACTCAAGCAAAAGATGTGTCCAGTCCCTATAGATCCTTTACAGTTTGTCTCGGGACATCCTTTACAGTTTTTGGTTCTGAACTTTCCTCCGGTAGCCATCGTTCGACCGCGGTCGAACGATGGCTGTCGAGATCCAGTTCTCGG
>JAJYVU010000130.1 GCA_021791875.1 Acidobacteriota bacterium
CCTGGGGCGAGGATCCATGGGAGGAATGGGTGCGGTCATGCCCATGCGCGGGGCAAGCGTGCCGCGTGCGAATCCGGTTCTGTCCTCTGACTGGGCAAAGATGGTGTAGGCCTTGTCGTCCGACGGCTCCACGATGACGTCGTATCTTTCGGCGACGCCGATACGAAATTCGTCGACGGGAACTGGTTCCACATCGTTGCCGTCAGCCTGCACGACTGTCATTTTGAGGCCGGGGATGCGGACGTCGAAAAAAGTCATGGCTGAGCCGTTGATGAAGCGGAGGCGCACTTTCTCGCCGCGTGAGAAAAGTCCGGTCCAATTGGCGTTGGGTGGGTTGCCGTTGAGCAGATAAGTGTAGGTTGCGGCGGAAATGTCAGAGATGTCGTTGTCGCTCATGTTCATTTTTGCCCACATGAGGCGCTGTCTGAGAGTAGATCGGAACCCGTGACGCCGGATGGCAGAGAAGAATTCCGGGAGGGTGTGCTTGTGGTAGTTGTAGTAGTCGCTTTCCTCCTTGAGATTGCTGAAAACTGTTTCAGGGTTCGTGTCCGTCCAATCGGAGAGAAAGATCACGTGTTCGCGGTCAGACTGAATGGGGTCTTCGCCCTGTGGATCGATGATGAGCGGGCCGTTAATCCCTGACTGCTCCTGAAAACGCGTGTGGCTGTGGTACCAGGCGGTGCCATTCTGTTCAACCTTGAAGTGATAGTGAAAAGTCTCGCCGGGAGCAATACCGGGATAACTCAGACCTGGCACTCCGTCCATATCAGCCGGAATGCGCAGCGAGTGCCAGTGAACGGATGTCGGCACTTTCAGTCGATTGGTAACGTGAATCGACACCTCATCGCCTTCGCGCCAGCGCAGTATCGGCCCAGGCACGGAACCGTTGACCGCCATCGCCGTCACCCGCTTGCCGGTAAAATTGACGGGGAGATAGTCAATGGTGAGATGAAAGTTCTTGCCCGAAAGCGTTTTGGGCATGTGCGGAGACGTTTCGCCGAACGCGGGCACACCACGCCAGCCGACGGCCGCCATGGCCGCTCCCGCCGTGACACCCTGTACGAAGCGGCGGCGGGTGATTGGGGGAAACGAGGGAGTTTCATCATTCTTGTGACGATGCATAGTTGCTCCTGAATCAGTTGGCGCTTATGGGAGTGCTCGTTCCGCGGAACGCATTGAGCGTGCGGCGGCGCAGAACAGCGCAAGTCAGGCAGGAGACACTGCCGCGAGGAACAAGCTGGAAAGTTGCGACCAACGAAGAGACTTTGCGCAAGCATTCCGGCTTTGCAGTGACGCGGCGGCGCCAGGCGACTAGATTCGGAGAATTGTTACAAGGGGATCGTACGGCGGGTTGTAGGTACTACTTCGCCGGTGGGTGGCGAGTCGCGCGCATAGTGGCGGATTATGAGAGATCGGAAGAAGGTAGGTTTGCACCAGTAACTGCGTGGTCCCAGCAGCAGTGACAGCGGGTGGATTAGTGATGGATGCAGAGTCGTCTTTGCAGAGAAGGTCTTTGCAAAGGCTCATTGCAGGCGGAAGATACGCCGCTGTGCGAGCGGAGATGCTGTTTGAGGAATCGCTGCTGATTGCCACGGAAGGACTGGCAAAAGCCATGCTCTCGCAACGGGCGTCGCACGTAACCGTGAGCGCTTGCACGCTTACAATCACAGCCAACAAGATCCAGAATGCGGTCTTTCGCAGCATACAACGGATTATAAGCAGTGCCGGTCGGGTGAGCAACCGACAAGGCGACAGGCTCCAAGTCCGAAATTAACTCAAAAGGCTCCACAGGTTTACAGAAAGAGGCACACATTGGACCTACGGTGCCGGTCGATATGAATAGGTGCAACGAGCCAACGCAACGGATATAGTACAACCTGCAGCATGCCTCGCGTTAACGAGGAGACAATTCGCGTGAAGCGGCTACTACCATGTCAACCTCACCCCTTCTCTTCTTCTTTCAGCTTCGCCCATTTGCATGAAACGTAGTTGACGATTACTCGACAACTTCTGAATAACTGAACGACCCTCGACTTTAAGTCGAGGGGTTGATCGGGCGCATCGAATGAATTCGATGAACGCGCCCGATCTTAACAAAGCCGCCGACTTTCAGTCGGCAGTCTCCTCTCCTTCGGAGACTTCGACCAACGTTCTTCGCCTGAAGCCGAGGGGTTTCCACCATCCCCGATGGGGACACTAAGTTTTTGGGCTCCGGGAATTGGAGCCCAAAAATCAATTTCCTGAAACGGAACGGATCAAGCTCTCCAAAGCACCTTTCTGCGTCAGAATGCTTGATTTTCCTGTAATGAATCTCTCGCTCCTGAAACTAACCCAATAGAACGCCCCTTCAGGGGGAGCGTCCTATAAACGTCGGCATATTGTTGCAACATCTATATTCAGGCTTCTCTGCGCATACCTTATCCCCTTGGACGACGGAATACGCGATAGTGGAACCCAAAACTCACAAAGTCTACCGGAGGACTCCTATGAAACGTAAGTTATTGATGCTCATTGTTGTTGCCGCGACCACTCTTGCCTTCAGCGGAATGGCAGTGGCTCAAAGCTCTATCGTCAAAGTCGAAAGCCAACACAACTTCAATCAGACAATTTCCAAGCTCAAGTCCGCGACCAGCCAGAATGGCCTGATGGTGATGGGACATATCAACCAAGGGCATGTCCTTTCCATGACCGGCCTTCACATGAATGGCGAGGCCTTCCTTGTAGGCAACCCCAACGTCGGCAAGAAACTCTTCAGTGTCGATCACGCTGTTGGGCTCTTCATCCCCGCACGTATTTTTGTGTATCAGGGAAAGAACGGGCGCACGTACGTCAGTTATGACAGGCCGTCAGCGGAGTTGGATCAATTCAACAATCCCAAGATCAGTATGATGGCGAAGATGCTCGATAAGAAGCTCGATAGCATCGCACAATCCGCAACCCACTGATCGACAAGCGTCTGGCTGACGCACCTACAGCAGAAAGCGAGGAGAACATGAGAAAAGGTTGGCCAACTCTTATTCTTGCGGGCATATCGCTGGCGCTGGCGTCAGTCGGACCGCTCATCTTTCCTATTGCCGAGTCGGGCACAAGCAGTCTGAGCGCCCTGGCACTGCACTGGATGGTCCCGGCGATCGTGCTGCTTGCCATTATCGCCATCGCAACGCGCAAGCGCCTGCCCCTAATCAGCCACTCCATCTTCTGGGGAGCACTCGCTGGGATGGTCGCCACCGTTGGCCTCGAATGCATTCGCATCTCCGGCTTCCACCTTGGATACATGCCCGGCAGTATGCCCAAACTCATGGGCGTCCTGCTCCTTGATCAATTCATGACCGGCCCCACCGTCCTGTCCAACATTGCCGGCTGGGCTTATCATTTCTGGAATGGCGCGTGTTTCGGGATTGTCTATGTCCTCTTTCTCGGCACGCGTCGTCGCTGGGTGGCTATCCCGTACGCATTAGTCATCGGAACGATCTTTATGCTCAGCCCGGTAGTCCGCGCCATGGGCATCGGCTATTTCGGTCTTCAGTTTTCCGTGGGCTTCCTGATAGTCGTTTATCTTGCCCACCTGGTCTTCGGTTCCATACTCGGATGGCTGTCTCGGCGACTTCTTCAAGCCCAGCCCAGCGCGGTTTGGCAGGCTGCCCGTTTGATATTCAGAAAGACTAAAAGACTAGCGACGAACAGCAGCCCTCGGAATATCCGCGAGCAACAAAATGAAGTCCCGCAATCGAAGCAGAAATGCCTTCGATTCCAGATTACCGCCCGAAAATGCCGTCCATAATCCGGGTCCGCGCCTGGACGACTTCCAAATCGGACACAGCTGTGCTCGCATCTTTCACGGCTTTCCCCATTCCTCGCAACTGCCACGCAAACTCTGAGCAATGCTTGCAGATTGCAAGATGGATACGTAACCGCAACTTCTCTGCAAAGCTGGCGTTCACCGCCTCATCGCTCGCTATTTGTCGGACTACTTCGGCGCAGCTAAGCATCCCTCATTCCTTTCTGAATCCCTTCCGCTCCAGACATTCCCGCAAATGGTGGCGAGCCCTAAAAAGAATCACACCAATGTTAGTGCTGCTCAAATCCATCTTCTTACAAATTTCTTGCGTGCTCATTTCTTCAACCTCCCGCAGGTAGAAAACGATCCTCTGAGTATCCGGCAATTTTCCAAGACAATCCCGAATCGACTTCCCGGCTTCCATCCCATAAATCTCCCGTTCAATGTCGGCAGGTGGCCGGCGCCATCGTCCTCTCTGATCAAACCGTGACTCCACCACTTCGTCGATCGGGTCATTCTTTTCGATCTTGATCACCTCCCGGAGATGCTCTTTCACCTTGTTGTAGAAAATGCTAAACAGATAAGTGCGGATATGTGCCCGCCCCTCAAAATTTGGCGCCGATTCAATGAGTCCAAGAAACGTGGATTGAGCGAGATCTTCGGCTGCTTCGAGGGAAAACCCCATACCGCGCGCAGCGCGCAAAAGCTGCGGCAGATAAGCGTCAACCACTGCTCGTACCGTATTGCGCTCGCGACTCTTCAATCGTTCAAGGAATCCCGGCTCCGAAAAATTAAGATCCATTCATTTGTCATCAAGCTTCACAGCCCGATGATCCCACTCCTCTCTATACCAGCCCTTGCCGGGGTTCTTTAGGCTTTGATATTAGCCGTCCTTCTCAATTTCGGTCTGGACCTCGAATTCTCAAAGAAGTGTAATCACCTGACGCACAGTGCGACAAGCCATTTCACCAGTTTTGCTGAACAGCATCTCTTTACAGTCTGCGCGGATCATCGCTTTCTGGCCGTTTGGCCGGTAAAGTCGATCCCCTCCTGCAGAGCAGGAAAGACAAGTTCTGGATCGCTTTGTTGAATATCGACTCCCATGCGGGCTTTAGCAGCAGCGCTCTGTTTGTCGCACTGAATCAGTAAGCCTTCGCTGATTCCTTGCTTTTGCCTCCAGGTAATCAATAGTGGTCTAACGCAGCCTTCGGCTGATTCAGTCTTTTGACATTCGTTTCCGGGCGAACTATAGGCTTCGCTCGGCTCCTTCTGTCAATCCCGCTTGTGCAGCTCCGCGCGGCGCAGACGTGCGCGCCGTGCTCGCTTCCGCGCCCCTGCGGGCTTCGGGGATGGACAGCGCCTCACTTCGCCTTTTTTCGCCAGCCATGAAACGAATGTCTTTTTTTGGCCCCATAGGGCCGAAAAGAGGCAAATCCACACTTGGAGCACATCATGGCAACCTCTACAGTCAACAGCACAGCCGCAACCGCCAACAATAGCGCAGCCCGCAGCCGCAACGAATCGCAGCGCAAGTATCGCAGTGATTCGCCCTACCAGCAGCGCACCACGCAGCGCGACAACCCCACGCAAATGCTCATCAAGCAGGCCGTGGACCACCTCATCCAGCAGCTTGAGGCAGGAAAGAGCGAAGCCCTCACCGCCTATCTTTCGGCGATGGCGCGATTCCATAACTACAGCTTTGGCAATGTTCTCGCCATTGCCCGCCAGAAGCCGGACGCAACCCGTGTTGCGGGCATTCGAGCATGGAACGAACTGGGCCGGTTCGTGAAGAAAGGCGAGAAAGGCATCCAGATTCTCGCTCCCGTGGTGGGCCATCGGCGGAAGAAGACCGAACCCGAGCAGGACGCGGAAACAGAAAACAACGTCAAGCCTCAACCTGTGTTGATCGGCTTTCGCGCCGTGTATGTGTTTGACGTGAGCCAGACCGAAGGCGTGGCGCTGCCGGAGTTTGACCACAACATCAGCGGCGAAGTGGGCGGCCACCGCGACCACCTGATGGATTTCCTCAACCAGCAGAACATCGCGCTGGAGTTCAACGAGAAGATTGCCCCGGCGCTTGGCGTCAGCTACGGCGGCAAGATCGCTCTTCTGCCCGGCCAGTCCAAGGCCGAGGAATTCACCACGCTGGTGCATGAAACGGCGCACGAACTGTTACATAAAGCCGAGCGCCGCACCATCACCACCGCAACCGTCCGCGAGACGGAAGCCGAAGCCGTGGCCTTTATCGTGGGTCAGGCCATCGGGCTGGAGATCGGCAACAGCAGCGCCGACTACATCCAGCTTTACCACGGCAACGCGGCGCTGTTGACTGAAAGTCTTGAAGTCATCCAGCGCACCTCCGCCGTGATTCTCGGCGCAATCCGGGAAGAGGCTCCGGCCACCGAAAGCGGGGCCGTCGCGGAGGTGGCCTGATGCGCACCGTGGCGCTCATCCTCATGGAGGCCGGGAATCTTCCTCCCGGCTGCCATAT